>JAYFPY010000014.1:0-259817 GCA_034927505.1 Eubacteriaceae bacterium | reverse complement strand
AGCTTCAGCTATTGCTTCCATGCACCTGACTCATCTCAAAGCCCTTCTTGTGTCTAATTCCCACGGACATTTCAAGAAGGAAATGGCCTTAGAATTAAGAGTTCTGGCACAGAAGTCCGTCGGTATTTCCGACAGAGCACTATCTATTCAGATCACTCAATCTATCGCTCAGATCGAGCTGTTGGATAGCCAAATCAGTTTGATCGAATCAGAGATCACCGACATAGTCGATCCTCTTGATTCAGTCATCATGACTATCCCCGGGATCGGACCGATCAACGGTGGAATGATCCTCGGAGAAATAGGTGACATCAATAGGTTTTCCAAGCCTCGCAAACTGCTTGCTTTTGCAGGCCTTGATCCTTCCGTGTACCAGTCCGGCAATTTCTCTGCCGGGCATACTCGCATGTCGAAACGGGGATCATCAACACTTCGCTACGCATTAATGAACGCTGCTCACAATGTCGTTAATAACAATTCGACATTTAAAACATATTATGACGCAAAGCGTGCGGAAGGTCGCGGCCATTACAATGCACTTGGGCATTGTGCCGGCAAACTCGTCCGGATCATCTTTAAGATGTTAAAGGACGATGTTGAATTTAACCTGGATTAGACCTGATGGTTTGATCATTTTTTAGCTTCCTATCGGAGCCCTGTTTGTGGTACGCAAATTCTGCTGATGTTCATTATTCTAATTTCTTTTGAAATTTATCTTGACTTTTCATAATAGCTCTCCTAACTTGTTAAAATTTTTTTAAATACATATATACTCTGATACTCTTGAAAAAAAACAGTGCCTTGCTTTTTTTCTCATCTTTGGCAATGATTTTTATTGTATTTTTGTCTACTTCAACACAGATGTCTTCTTTAATTGTCATACCATTTCCATTACCGCAAATAATAATCATATCACATCCATAAGTATTGTATATATTAAATATATTTTTGGTTTCCATCGAGCCACCATCATATAACACATTGTAATTTTTTTTCCTAAATAAACGCGTAAGATTCTTTGCGATTTGCTTATTGCCTACAACTCTAATAATCGGGATCTCTATCTTACAGTGACTTATTAAAACATTTTTGTTTTCTTGTTTTCTCTTCGTTCTTTTTCTCAGCTCATTTATCACCGTCGCCATTTCTGTATCACTATTCTCTTTTACAATATTAACAACCTTGGCAGTAATCATCGGCACTGCGAAACTGCTATATGCAGGCGTAGTAAAATTGTAGTTTTCATCTATCCTTAAATTGTGTACCCCGCTTGCAGAAAATACATTACTGTCCCTATTCCAGTAATATGAATCATTTTTTAAAGACTCATCTACTTCCACTCCTATTGAATATTTTGAACACGCAGGCATTGTAATATGTTTATTATTACTAATGCCTGCCACAACTATTATTCCCTTATTATACAACTTTTTGCATATACTATTTAATTGTTCAAAATCTCTTGGTACAATACTGCCTAAACTCAAATTGATTATTTGAATGTCATTTTTTTCGCACCATTTAAGCTCTTTAATCAGTTTTTTTAGGCTACATTGCAAGTTGTCTGATTCAAACACTTTACGTGCAATAATATTCACATTATCGTATGTATATTTCTTAATTATGTTCGAGCAAATTAGTGCATGATTTAAAACACAAAATTTCTTATCATAAACCGAACCTTTTTTTATATAACAATCACTGCAAACGCATCCTTCGTCCCTTGTTTGATTTTTTAAATCTTCGCTATTGTCTATAAGTGCAATTCTCATTGTATTCAACTACCGCTTTATTAACTGCATCAATTATTTGCCCCATAGTACCAAATCCAACCTCATTAATTATCTTTTCTGTCACCTTTATTGAAACTCTTTTCTCTATCATGTAAACAAGTAATAATAAATCTCGTGGTTCAAAATCAATTTCTTCTCCCAACAAATGAACATCTATATCTTGCTCGTTTATTTTCCTTGCAGGACAAAACTCATTATTAATTACATCAATCAATTCCTCTATTTGTAATACATTTTTTTGCGTTTTCATTTTTCTTATACTTTTTCTCCTTTAACTAAAATTATTCTTTGACATTAGAAAATGATTTTCTTTTCTTCTACCTCAAGTTTCTTAACGAGTAATTCAACAATCTCTTTCATGTCGCTAATGTTGCCTGAAGATACAATTGGAGTGTTATTTCCCCTGTTCATCAATTTTATTTCACTCTCAATGCTTTCAGTGGTTAGCGATAAAAAAGGAATTTGCCTCGGTTTAGCGGTTTCAACTTTTTCCCAATCAATATGCTTATTGCAAATATTAAAAACATCAACATTTGTAGAAAATCTCTTATTAATAAACATTTGCATTTCATTAAAAAAACTCGGATAATACTCTTCATACAACACATTGAAAACAAAGAAATCAACATTTATTGATTGAAAAACTTTGTATGCTAGAATCCCAAAATCTCCATAGAGATAATCTGTACAACTAATTATTCCACCTGGAATTCCTATGATTATTACATCTGCATCTTTCCCAATTTTATTAATAAAGCGATTAAACATTAATACTTGCTCAATATCATTTATATTATGCCTTAGCATAAAATCAGGAAAACTTAAGTCCCCCAAAAATTCACAATAGGCTTTACTGCCCACCAGGATAGGATTGTATCCCTGATTCTCCAATTCTTCTTTTATTCCATATTCCACCGCAAATTTCTTTGAATTTACAGTTTCCCCGGCAACAACAACTATTGGTACATTGCATTCAATCAGTCCCTCCTTTTTAACGTGATCATTCATCTCAATATTTAGATCATGTCTCCTAAATGGAGAATAGTTCACTTCACATTCTATGCAATATCTTTCTATTTCCTCCTGTATTTCATTATTCTCCAATAAATCAATGATGTTTTTCCTTGCCGAGGCCGCTGTATACATTTGAGGATATACATATTTACCCTTTAATAATTCCTTGTCACTTTCAACAAACACTACTGTATCAACTTTTTTCAAACAGTTTTCAAACGAGTCTTCTACTTCCATCTCATTTATCAAAGTGCCACCATCCGCGATCCCTGGATTATTGCCTACCAATCCCCATCCTTTCATTGTGCACAAATAGATTTCTTTGTATTTATCACAGAATCGATTACTTCGCAACACATCTGTCATATTGGAATCGTATGGGTATATCATAATTCTTTCTTTGTAATTCATTTTTAGTCCTTTCTATTCTATCAATCATTTGCAAGATTATAACCACACTTTTTTAATACACAGAGATCACGTAACATCTCTTCAAAAGAGTATCTTACATCCGGGCAAGTTTTTAATTTCCTTTCTCGTGAAAGGCTCCCTCCATCATCAACTGCAGTTGCGCAAATAGTGCAATTTCTTATTGCAAAACAATTCTTGCATTCTTCTTCTGTAAGTTTCCCTACGTTTAGCAGTTTTTTAACTTTGTCAAAATGAAACCCATCTTCAACGCTACCAATAATCATGTCTTTTGTACTTTCGCTGACACGTTCACACGGAAAAAACAAACCTTTCGCATTAATGAACAAGCGTAGCTGCCCAGGAACACAAGGCCCGCTTGGATGTTCTATATTTTGCAGAGATCGAATATCT
Organism: Eubacteriaceae bacterium; assembly: GCA_034927505.1. Lineage (GTDB taxonomy): Bacteria > Bacillota > Clostridia > Peptostreptococcales > Anaerovoracaceae > RUG100. Next base: position 256,188 of record JAYFPY010000014.1, on the reverse strand, counting down.
TTTTTTGTGTTTTCCGCAAATATTTTTAACCTCAAAAATTGATCTTTCCATAATCTCAAATCTTTATCACATTTTTTTATTCTCCCCAACATATACAGCATGTATCGAAAATGACCATATTCCCATTGTTCCTCAAAAGCGTTGCATTCTTTTATCGGAGCCTTTCGCCACTCATCAGCAATAGTTGCAGCACTTATATCTATTCTCCCAATTGCGGAATTATTTTGACTCACAAAATCAATAATTGGTGATGGATCGCGGCTTTGATCAATTACCATATTAATGCTCAAACATTTTTCGAGTCTTGGGTATTTTTTTAAAAGTTTTGTAAGGTTATTATACACCGTATCAAAGGTTCCCTCTCCATTAATAAAGCATCTGTTTCTGTCTTGAACTACCTTGGGCCCATCTAAACTTATCACCAAATCGACATTGGATTTCATAAACTTTTCAACCATATGTTCTGTTAATAGACTACCATTAGTTGTAATGCTAAATGTGACTTTCTTGCCTTCAGCTTGCGACATTGTATAATCGATACATTTTTCAATAAAATCATATCGTAGCAAAGGTTCTCCGCCATAAAAGCCAACATCTATTAAATCGGTATCAAATGAATGCTCTATTAAGAAATCTATAGATTTTTTTGCAATTTCCCATGTCATTTCTCTATCAGAATGTGTCCGATTATAATATCCCCCAGAATAGACACAATAACTACATCTAAAATTGCATTTTTGTGTGACTTGCAAACAAATTTTAATTATATTACTTCTTAATAACTCATTGACATGATTGGTAAATGGATGTTCTATTTTCGTAGGTCTATTACTAGATAAAAAACCCTTATCATACATTCCTAATAATTCCTTATTCTCTTTAATATAATTAATCTCCAAATTATGTTGTAGATGATTGTATGCTTCCTTTGTTATTTCAATTATTGCATTTTTATTTACATCGAAGAAAAAATTCCATTTCCCGCACCTAAAAATATGCACATTCGCTATTTCTTCCAAAATAATACCTCCAATACTATGGTTATCTTTTAATGAAAAAGTAGGATATGGCTCTATGCTCATTCTATTCTGTTACTTACTTTCTTTTCTTATTTTTCTTAGAATTTTTGCTAGTATTTGTACTAATCTGATCGTGAATATGCCATTTATCCGGCCCTACACACGGGCAATTTCCACAAAGGCAACTGCAGTATTTGGCAAAGCCTTCTATTGTATGATTTGTCCCATAGACAATTTTGTTCAATTTTTTTATAAGAATTTTCCTTTCCATTTACCGTAGAGCCACATCCTTCTTTGGCAAACTTGTTTCAATCTTAAACATTTTTCTATATTCCTTACTATCCAACAGTAATTTTTCATGTTTACCACACATTTGTACTTCCCCATCTTTTATTACGACTATACAATCCGCATCTTTAATACCAGTCATTCTATGATCTACCACAATTAGAATATGGTCTTTCTTTAATTCATTAATGACATCTAAAATAGTAGCCTTTGATTCTCCATCAAGCCCAGTTGTTGATTCATCAAAAACTATTACTTTACTTTTTGCTATAATTGATCTAGCTATTGCCATTCTCTGTTTTTGTCCAACGGAAAAGTCTTCTCCTGAATTATTAAGCACCGTTTTATATCCATTAGGTAGAGATTCTATAAAATCATTTATATTAACCTTCGTGCAGACTTCTTTTACTTCCTCAAGAGATATCCTCGTATTATTTAATATTAAATTCGAATATATATCTATATTAAATAAAAATGGTTCTTGTGATACAATGGATATATAATTCCTCAATTCCTTTTCACTGAGATTGTCAATATTTTCCCCGTTTAATTCTATTGTCCCAAAATCCGGTTTGTATAACTTTAACAAAAGATTCAATATGGTTGATTTTCCACTCCCACTTTCTCCACAAAAAACGTATTTACCATATCCGTCTAAAACAAAAGATATATTATTCAAAGCAAAGCCATCTTTATATGAAAAAGAAACATTACGAAATTCAATTCTATTATCAGTCTTTCTTATCATTGCATTTCCAAATTTTTCTTGTTCATAATCCATTTCATCAAGAACTTGATATATGCGATTACCCGAAACAACCGCCTCCTGCAAATCAGGATTAATTTGTGCTATTGTCATTAATGCTACCGATAACATTCCAGAATATGATACAATGGCAATAAATAATTCAACTTTAAGCATTCCGGCTTGAATCAAAACTATACCAGCAATCAAGATACTAATCTGTGAAATAAAACTGAGTATGCCAACCGCACCGTTCATTGCTGCCATTATTTTTCCTAAACGCACTTGCATGTTCTTATTCATCTCTATTAAACAATCAAACGCTTTCGCGTTTCTTATTTTTAAACCCAAACTTTTTATATCTCGTATACTCTTAATTGTATTTTGAACATATGAATAGTATTTATCAGTGTTTTCTCTTAACCCTTCATCCTGCTTATTTATCATTTTTCCGAATGATTTCATAACAAAATATGTCAATGGGAGAAAAGCCACTATAATAATTGCCAGTATCCAATTAATTCTGAACACAACGACACCTATCAAAATAGCCTTAACGATATTAACAACAACCTGAAGCAATTGGCTCGTAAAGATTGATGATATTGTAATTACATCTCCTTCTAACCTGTCCAAGACATCACCCTCACCCATTTCATCAAATGCAATCATTGGAAGATTCAATACTTTTGAATACACATCAACCCTAACATCCTTTTCAATTCCCTCATTAATGATTTTTGCTAAATACTCTTTACCAAATTTAATTACTATCTGAACACTAGATATGCTTAACACTACAATCAAATACATCTTGATGTTATCGAAATGCAATTGGCATATATCTGTTATAATATACCCCCACACCAATGGTTGAATTAATTCTAAAACCAAATCCAAGGCTTCCATCACCACAACACACAATAGTTTGGCTCTGTAGCCAAAAGTATATTTCGATAGCTTTCTAATAAGAATAAGGGGTCTCATGTCAACTCCTTCATTTATAATACAATATGAAACAGTTTATTTATAACACATATATTTATGCATGACTGTAAACTGTCATAAAACGCCATTTTTTTTGACATGTATAACGGGGGTGCGGACAAAAATCTGAACTCTATTAGGACCCCGAAAGGAGCTATCAAATGTATTCGAAAAAACAGCGGGAGACTGCCTTGAATCTATACCATCGATGCGGCTCTGTAACAAAAACTACACGCATACTGGGGTATCCTTGCAGAGAACATCTTCATGCTTGGATAAGAGCAGAAAATGATCCCACCCTCCCAAGAAAGCAGCTTGAACTCATCAACACGGAAAAGCATCCCAGAAATCCTTCTGCAAAAGTAAAACAAGATGCACTTCATCGTTGCTTTGAACTTGGGGAAAGTGTAAAATCAGTATCAGAGGAAATAGGATACACCAGAGCCAGCATATATGCCTAGCGAAAGAAATATCTTCAAGGAGGTGCTGCATCTTTGGTCAATAAAAAGAATATAAAGATCAATGATTTGCCCGAAAATGTGACGGGCAGTGAAACAGAGGATATCGAAAAACTCCGCAAGCAGATGTTGGATCTGCAGCTTGAAGTCGATATTCTTAAAGAAACGATAAATGTATTAAAAAAAGACCCAGGCGCCGATTGGACAACCCTGAAGAACAGGGAAAAGGCAATGATGATTGACGCCTTGAAAGATAGATATTCACTGCCGATGTTATTCGAAAAATTGATGCTTTCTAAAAGTAGTTATTATTATCAGAAAACAGCAGCAGCAAAGGTGAGGCAAAAAAGGAACTGTAAAAATGGATAGTGCTTGCTCAAAACAGCGACATCAAAGAATACCAAACATGCTGCAATACCTTCATCAAATGGGCAGACGAGATAACAGAATCGTTCGACCATGACATAACCAATGGATATACCGAAGGTGTTAACAACAAAATCAAAGTTCTCAAGCGAGTATCGTTTAGGGTACGGAATTTCACAAGATTCCGCAACAGGATCCTGCACATGATGGCATAATGATAGATAAAAACGAGAGAGCATTTGAAATACTCTCTCGAAAAAAATACTATGTAATTTTATTCTGGTATATGGGCCCCACCCCAACATTTGACATAGAGCCCTTTTATTCTGTTTTTTTCAGTCTTCTATGTCCACTGCACAGTTGTGATATACCTTCTGCACATCATCATTGTCCTCCAGGACTTCGATCATTTTTTTCAGGTTGGTCATATCTTCATCCTTCGGCGTGGATTCGGTCGCCGGTACATTTTCTATATCGGCTTCTACAAAGCTGTATCCTGCACCTGCCAGAGCATCTTTTACGGCTGTAAAGTCGTCCGGCTCCGTCATGATCTCAAAGGAATCGTCATATGTCTGCATGTCTTCCATACCGGCCTCAAGAGCCGCTTCCATCAGCGCATCCTCGTCGATCTCATCGGTCTTTTCGATCAGTATGACGCCCTTCTTGGAAAACATGTATGAAACGCATCCGGGAGTCCCCAGATTGCCGCCGTATTTATCAAAGGCGCTGCGCACCGAAGAAGCTGTTCTGTTTTTGTTGTCCGTCAGCGCTTCGACCATTACAGCTACGCCGCTGGGACCGTATCCTTCAAAATTGAGTTCTTCATAAGATTCGCCGGCCAGTTCTCCAGTTCCTTTTTTGACTGCTCTGTTGATGTTGTCGTTGGGCATATTGATGCCCTTGGCTTTTTCTATTGCATGCTTCAATGATACGTTGTATTCAGGATCTCCGCCATCCTTTGCGGCTACTGTGATCGCCCTTGCATATTTAGTGAATAATGCCGCTCTTCTCTTGTCCTGCGCATCTTTTCTGCCTGCTATTGTACCGTGTCTGCCCATTGAGACACCTCCTTCTGCAAATTTACCGCTGCCTCATGGGGCAACGGTAAACATTATATATCATATTGACTGTAATTTCAATTCTCTTTGTCCAGATTCTTGTAAGCGGTGGCCATCATCAGCTTGATCCTGTTCAGCTGATTTACATCACTGGCTCCCGGATCGTAGTCGATTGCGGCTATGTTTGCTCTCGGATTCCTTTTTCGCAGAGCCTTCATCATGCCCTTTCCCGTGACATGGTTGGGCAGACATGCAAAAGGCTGCAGGCATACTATATTTTCGACTCCGCTGTCGATCAGCTCCACCATCTCTCCGGTGAGCAGCCAGCCTTCTCCGCACTGGTTGCCTTCGGATATTATCTCCCTGGCCTTGTCTGCAGTCTGGGCTATGAAAGCAGGCGGTTTGAACCGTTTGCTTTCTTCCAGAGCTTTTCTCGCAGGCTTTCTCAGCCACTCCATAAAGCCTATGGCAGCCTTGTTCAGCTGCATCTGTTTGTATGTACCGGACAAATGCTCGTAGTTGAATTTTTTGCTGTGCATACCGTAGAGGAAGAAATCTATCAGATCCAGCACTACGGCTTCTCCGCCTTCCTTTTCGATGACTCCAACGATGTCGTTGTTTGCAGTGGGATGATATTTTACCAGTATCTCTCCTACCACTCCGACCTTGGGCTTTTTCAGGCCTTCCTTGAGAGGGAGTTCGTCAAAAGCTCTGACTATCTGTTTCAGTATGCGGCGGAACCTGACCATACTGCCGCCGTTGATATTCATCCTGGCCAGCCTTGAGTACTTTTCAAAGAGGGCGTTGGCCGATCCCGGTTCTTTTTCGTACGGTCTGGTCCCGTAGACCACCTTCATGAAAACATCCCCGTAGACGAATCCCATCAAGATCCTCTTTGCCAGTCCCACAGTGATCTTGAATCCCGGATTCGACTCCAGTCCCGCCATATTTACCGATACTACCGGTATTTGTTCCATCTCCAGGTCCCTGAGGGCCTTTCTCAGCAGCGCTACATAATTGCTGGCTCTGCATCCTCCGCCGGTCTGTGACATGAATATGGCAGTTCTGTCAAGATCCAGCTGTCCGCTCTTCAGGAACGATATTATCTGCCCCAGGGAAACGATAGTGGGATAGCAGGCGTCGTTGTTTATGTATTTCAATCCTTCGTCCACCGCGTGGGTATCCACCGGAGGCAGCAGTTTTGCCTTGTATCCTTCTTTTGCAAGAGCTGTTTCCAGGAACTGAAAATGCATAGGAGACATCTGCGGTACCAGTATGGTGTAGTCTTTTTTCATTTCCTTTGTAAAATTTACCCTTTCATACGGGTCTTTGTCATCAACATGTTTGATGCCGTTCTTTTCCCTTTCTTCCATTGCGGCCTTCAGGGATCTGATACGTATCTTAGCGGCGCCCAGATTGCTGCCCTCGTCGATTTTCAGAACGGTATAAAGCTTGTTGTGGTTTCTTGCTATCTCTTCTATCTGATCCGTGGTGACAGCGTCCAGGCCGCACCCGAATGAATTCAGCTGTATCAGTTCCACATCGTCGGTGCTGCCGGTGAAATTGGCAGCTTTGTACATCCTTGAATGATATACCCACTGATCCAGCACTCTGATCGGCCTTGGCAGTTCCGCCATATGAGCCACTGAATCCTCCGACAGTACCACCATGTCGAAGGAACTGATCAGTTTGTTCATGCCGTGATTTATTTCCGGATCCACATGATACGGTCTTCCCGCCAGGACCACAGCCTTCTTGCCGTGCTGACGGGCGTATTTCAAAGCGTATTCGCCCTGCTTTTTGATATCGTCATGGAATCTCTTGTCTTCTTTTCTGGCTGCCTTTACAGCATCCTCTACCTCGGATCTTGACACTCCGTTGGGCCCCAGCAGCCGGGCCAGTTCCCTGGTCATTTTCTGATCGTCGTCGTAAGGCAGGAACGGATGAGTGAATTTCACATTGTACTCATCGAATATGTCATCCATATTGTTGCCGATGACCTCCGGATAGGTGGCAACTATCGGACAGTTGTAGTGGTTCGGAGAAGTCGTGTCTTCCTCCCGCTCGTAGTTGATGCTGGGGTAGAATATCCAGCTCACATCATGCTGAACCAGCCATTTGATATGGCCGTGTACCAGTTTTGCAGGGTAACAGGCCGTATCCGATGATATGGTCTCCATCCCCTTCTCGTATATCTCTTTGCTGGATACCGGCGACAGCTTTACGCTGAATCCCAGTTTAGTAAAGAAAGTGAACCAGAAAGGATAGTTTTCATACATGTTCAGGACCCGCGGTATACCTACCACTCCCCGTTTGCTCTCCTCCAGAGTGAGCGGTCTGTACGAGAAGAGTCTGTTGTACTTGTATTCGTAAAGATCCGGCAGCCCGTTCCCGGAGCTTTCCTTTCCCGCACCCTTTTCACATCGGTTCCCTGTGATGAATTTCGTTCCGTCGTTGAATTTATTTATGGTCAGAAGGCATTTGTTCTCGCACTTCTGACATCTTGCATGGGTATTGACAACGGAAAAATCATCCATTTCGCTGACTCCGATCAACGACGACTCCGTTCCCTCTACATAATTTTCTCTTGCTATTATCGCCGCGCCGTATGCTCCCATGATGCCGGCGATGTCCGGCCTGACAACATCCTTGCCGATTATCCTTTCAATGCTGCGCAGTACTGCCTCATTGAGGAATGTGCCTCCCTGGACCACTATCTTTTCTCCGGCCTCGTCGGCGTTCCTCAGTTTGATGACTTTGTACAGCGCGTTCTTGATAACCGAATATGACAGTCCCGCACTGATGTCGCCGATGGTGGCGCCTTCCTTCTGGGCCTGTTTCACCTTCGAATTCATGAAAACTGTACATCTGGTCCCCAGATCCACCGGAGCCTTTGCAAAGAGCGCCTCCTTCGCAAAGGAAACTGTATCCATATTCACAGATTTTGCATATGTCTCGATGAATGAACCGCAGCCTGATGAACACGCTTCATTGAGCATGATGTTGTATATGGCACCATCCCTTATTTTCATGCACTTCATGTCCTGACCGCCGATGTCCAGAATAAATTCCACTCCCGGCAGGAATTCCTCTGCTCCCTTGTAATGGGCCATGGTCTCTATCTCTCCCATGTCGGCCTTGAAAGCCGCCTTGATCAGCCCTTCTCCGTAGCCTGTCACAGTAGTGTTGGCTATGAAAGCATCCTGTGGAAGCTGGTCATACAGCTTTCTCAACATTTCCATCACGGCCTCGATAGGGTTTCCTTCATTGCCTCGATAGAATTCAAAGAGAAGGTTTTTCTCATCATCTATCAGCGCCGCCTTCGTCGTAGTAGATCCGGCGTCTATTCCCAGGAATAGTTTTCCGACAGCCTTTTTCAGTTCTTTTCGCTTTATCTTGTCTCTGTCATGACGGGCTTTGAACTCATCATAATCGGCCCTGTTCCTGAACAGAGGCTCGATATGTTTAGTTTCATTGAGCATATTCGGATCCATAGCATCTATCTTCTTCACTATGTCTCCCACTTTCATGACCGGCTGTTTTTCAGCCAGCATAGCTGCGCCTATGGCCACGAAGTACTTCGAATCCTCGGGGAATATTACCTGACTGTCCTTCAGTTCCAAAGTATCGATGAACCGTTTTCTCAATTCCGACAGAAAGGAAAGAGGTCCTCCCAGGAATGCCACGTTTCCTTTGATCGTATGACCGCATGCCAGACCGCTGATGGTCTGGTTCACCACCGCCTGGAATATGGAAGCCGCAAGATCCGGCACAGCAGCGCCGTCGTTTATCAGCGGCTGTATGTCAGTCTTGGCAAATACGCCGCATCTGGCAGCGATGGGATATATCAGTTTTTCTTTCTTTGCAGCTTCGTTGAGACCGGCCGCATCCGTATTCAGAAGAACGGCCATCTGATCGATAAAAGCTCCGGTACCGCCTGCGCATGTACCGTTCATCCTCTGCTCTATGGTCTGTCCGTAAAAAGTTATCTTGGCATCCTCGCCGCCCAGTTCTATGGCAACGTCGGTTTCGGGTATCAGAGTCTCTACAGCCTTGCTGCAGCTGACCACTTCCTGCTCAAAATACACTCCCAGCAGTTTTGAAAGAGACAGGCCGCCGGACCCGGTAATAGTTACCCGGATATCCGCATCGCCTATCTCATTGTGAAGCTCTTTCAGCAGTTCTTCCACCTTGTCAAAAACGTTCGACATGTGTCTTTCATATCTGCTGTATACTATTTTGTTTTCATCATCCAGGACCACTAATTTTACAGTAGTAGATCCAACATCTATTCCTAATTTCATGTTATACGCTCCCTGTCGATTATACGTGGTTATTATATCACATATCATATGGTATAATACACATGTTATGAAAAGTTCAATCAAAAAAAGTACATTTAAAGCTATTTACAGACTGCTGGACAGAGTGTCCCCAATAGAGGGCGACTGCGGCCGCATGTGCGGCGCCGCATGCTGCACTCCGGAGGGTGATGAGACATCCCCCGACGCCGGAGATTTTGAGCTGGGGATATACCTTCTTCCCGGTGAAGAAAAGCTGTTTACACGCCGGGAAAGCTGGCTGAAATGGACATATGAAAATGCGGAAGATTATGATTTCCCCGATTCATGGCACGGCAAGGTGTTTTTCATAAGATGCACCTCGCCCCCTCACTGCAAAAGAGATATGCGTCCCCTCCAATGCAGGACCTATCCTCTGGCTCCTCACCTCGATCTTGACGGGAATTTTTCCCTGGTACTGTCCACTGCAGAGACTCCCTACGAATGTCCGCTGATATCAGAAAGCATCTCTTTGGACCCAAGATTCATAAAAGCCACTTTCACAGTGTGGAAGCGGCTTATCAAGGATCCTCTTATTTACGATCTTGTAAAACTCGATTCGGAACTCAGACTGCATCATCCAGTTTGATGATGTCTTTCCTGTAGATATACCTCACCATTATGATGCAGTACACCAATCCCAGCACTTCTGCTGCGGGAAAAGCCCACCACACCAGTGTTGCTCCGCCTATCCTGGCAAATATCCATGCCAGAGGCAGGGCTCCTATGAGCTGTCTTATCAGTGCTCCCATAAGACTGATGAAACCGTGACCTGTGGCGCCGAACAGTCCTGATGTAACGATGCCGAAAGCCGCCGGAATAAAGCAGAGACTGATTGCACGAAAAGCCGGTATGCCCAGTCTCATCATATCCTCCGATGCATTGAACCAGCTGAGGAATATTCCGGGTATGGACTGGAACAATACAAGTCCTATCCCCATTATGACAGCTGCCATGATAACGGCCAGTTTGAAAGCCTTCATCAGCCGTTTTCTGTTCCTGGCTCCGTAGTTGAAACCCAATATGGGCATGGCGCCCTGATTGATGCCGAATACCGGCATGAAGATGAATGACTGAAGTCTTCCGTAGACTCCCATCACGGCTACTGCCGTGTCCGAAAACCCGGACAGTATACCGTTCATGCCCAGGTTCAGCACACTGGCAATGGCCTGCATGACTATGGACGGCCCGCCCACTGCATATATTTCTTTCAGTGTTTGCTTTTCGAATTTCTGTTTCAGATCTATTTTCACCGCATGATTTTTTTTGAACAGCAGTATTACGACCACCGTCATGGAAAGGGCCTGACCTATTACTGTCGCAACAGCTGCTCCTATTATCCCCATCTTCGGCGCTCCCAAAAGTCCGAATATCAGTATTGGATCCAGTATTATATTAGTGACTGCCCCGATCATGTTGGTCATCATTGGTATTATCATGTTTCCCGTAGACTGGAGTATTTTCTCACATGACATCTGTATCATCATGAATATGCAGCCAATAGTTATGATCTTAAGATAATGGGCCCCTGCGGTTATTATGCTCTGGTTTTCCGTGAACAGTGCTATAAAGGGCTTTGCAAACAATAATCCGAATACAGCAAAGATGACCCAGTTCACAAAGGATATCTTGAAACCTATGCTGGCTGTTTTATCAGCTTCCTCGTATCTTCTGGCTCCCAGCCTTCTGGATATCAGCGAATTGACGCCTATTCCGGTGCCGACGCCCAAGGCGATCATCAGCATCTGCACAGGAAATATCAAGGTTATGGCAGTCAGTCCCTCCTCGCCTGTCTGCGCGATGAACAGACTGTCTACCACATTGTAGAGGGCCTGGATCGTCATCGATATTATAGCGGGCCAGGACATGCCTATCAGCAGTCTTCCCACAGGCATCACACCCATTTTGTTCTTTTCTGTGATTTCACTCATAACATTCTATTCCTTTAAAAATAACATCCCGCAGGCGTATAGCCGCAAGATGTTATTATATTATCTTTTGATACTTAATTCAAGTGCTTTATCTGTATATCTTCCGGTATATCCGCAGTCTTTCCTTTCGGCAGCCCTTCTATCCCGTAATCTGTTATGCCTTTTCCATGATTCGGATGGAAATGCGAGTATGTGAAATCCACTGTGAAAGCTGCCAGCAGCACTGCTATGACAGGTATCTTTACTCCGTTCGGTATCCTGTTGTAAAGATCGTCGAACAGAGGAGCCAAAATATACACGAATACTGTGCCTCCGATGGCAAATACCAGCAGACCTTCAAGACATATGCGGCCGTTGATGTTCAGGAAGTAACCGCTGTAGTCCCACCACCTCATACCGGCTGTGGCCTGAAGTATATAACTTGTAACGTATTCAACTATGCCGCAGACCACCATAGTCAAAATGAAATTCAGCCACGGTTTTTCCCTGAATTTTTTCAGCCCTACCAGGATGATCAGGCCTCCCGCTCCATAGATCGGCAGCCATGGGCCGTACATAGTTCCTCTGTCCACGAACACTCCGCCTCTTACCAGATGTATGCTCACTTCCCATATCCATCCGACAAATGAGAAAGTGAAGAAGAAGAGGATCAGATTCATTATGGAGTAGTTTCTTTTATAGTTGATTATGAATGGTTTTTTTACTTTTGTGACCAGCCCCGGATAAAGATCGCTGCCGCCTTGTTCCGGACAGTAAAGATCGTCATCGTTCAGCATGTCTATATTCAGTATCTTTGCCTCCGCTCCTTCGGCCCGCAGAGCAGAATACAGTCTTGTCTCCACGCTCCTGTAGTAGGGATTTACAAAGAATATGGCCAGAATGCCCAGTGTCATCACCGCCAGCGCATACCAGTACCAGAATGAAAGGTCGATCAGAAAAGCCCGCCGTTTGTTTCCGTTCATCATGTCTCTGGAGAGCTTTATGGCGTCCTTCCACCGTATATTCGGATTCTCGGCCAGTATGTATGGAACCATTTTATATGAATACAGTTTTATGATCCCGCCTATTACAGTAAATCCCCACAATATCAGAAACAGGCTCCTCATGAACATGACCTTCGCCGGATTCCAGAGTTTCTTCTCTTTGTACAGCAGCAGCACCCGCCTGACCTGAGTTTTGCTGTAATGGACATTTTCCATGAAGAATCTCCGCTCGCCTATTGTCAGGATATATTTGCCGAATAACAGCCACAGTATATTCAATACCAGTCCCAGCAGAGTGAAGAATATGCTCAGCCCCTCTCTGCCCTCTATTATCTTCTTTGCCGAATCCACTGATGATTTTATTACAGAACCGGCGTTAGTAAATCCGTCAGCCATCCCGGCTATCACACCTTTTGTCGCCTTGCTTGTGATACCGTTGCCCAGCTTGGTTTTTTCCAGTCTTTCAATGCCGCCGGGTTCAGCTTTATGGACCGCTTCCGTCTCTGTCTGCAATTCATTTTTCACGCTGGAAAAGTTGGAGATCACATTGATAGAGACCACGTATTCTCCAACCAGAAAAGCCATCATGAAACATACCAGTACAAATGCTCAGTAATTTTTTTTCAGCCCGGTGCGGGCTTCTTTTTTTAATTCTCTTCGTTTCCACATACCTTTTTCCCCATTTATTTATTTCAGATCGTCTGTTATGCCCTTTCCTGTGTTCGGATGAAAATGCGAATATGCAGCATCGGCTCCAAAAGCCGCCCACAGTATGGCCAAAAGAGAATATCTGGCTCCCGGAGGCATTTTGTTCAAAGCTTTATCTACACGCGGAGCTATGAGATATACGCACGCAACACAGGCGATCCCGAACACCAGCAGGCCTTCAAGACAGACACGCCCGTTTATATTCATAAAATATCCGGTATAGTCCCAGTATTTTTCGCCCTTGAAAACTTCAAGATACCAGCTGGTAAAATACTCAATAGTACCGCACACAGCCATGCCCGAAAAGAAAAGCACTATCGGTTTTTCTCTCAGCTTTTTCAGAACGATCAGGACGACGACTCCGCCCGTGCCGTATATGGGCAGCCACGGTCCGTGCATGGTGCCACGGTTCACGAATGTACCGTCCTGCACAAAATAAAACAGGACCTCCCAGATCCAGCCGACTATGGCAAAGGCCATGAACATCAGCGCAAGATTCGGTATTGTATAATCGCGCCTGTATTCCACCTTAGGCTCGTGCTTCTTGCTGACTGCCAGTCCCGGATAAATCTCAGGTGCCTCGCCTTCGGGCGGATATATGAGATAGTTGTCTTCAAAGAATATAGACTCATCGCTGCACACTTCGATGACTCTTTCACGCAGCTTTACATACAGCTCCGCCTCCGTGGCTCTGTAGTAGGGGTTGCTGAAAAACACCCCGACCAGGCCTCCTGTCAAAAGCATCAGAGCAAACCAGCCTGCGAATGACATCTGCAGACAGAACATCCTCCATTTCTGTCCGTCAGTCATTTCTTTCGTGAGCCGGAATGCATCCTTCCAGTGTATGTCCGGATTTTCTGCCAGAATGTACGGTATCATTTTATACTGATAGTATTTTATGAAGCCGCCGACTATAGTCAGGGCCCACAGTCCTGTAAACAGGACTCTGAGTATCATTACCTTTGCCGGCTGCCATAGATTTCTCTGCCTGTAGAGGAAAAATATCCTGTAGATCCGGGTCCTGTGATAGAGCCTGTTTTCCAGGATAAACCTTCGTTCTCCTATTTTCAGTATTCCCTGTACGAATACGAGAAACAGCAGACTGAGCAGCACAGCTATCAGCGAAAAGACCCTGTCTAGTATCTTGTGTCCGAACAGGAATTCGTTTACTGAATCCAGAGCGGATCTTATGACAGTCGTACCGCCGGTAACTCCGTTTATTACCCCGGCCAGCACGCCCTTGTTGGCCTCGGGAAGGGTTTCCATCACAGCCTTTCCGCCGGTTATCCCGGCGTACAGTTCCATCAGCGAATCAGCCATATTGGCCTGTTTCTTTACCTGGGTCTCTGAACCTACATTTGCCTGATCTCCACTGTACTGTGTCATGCCTGTAGTCGTCATCGTATACTCGGAAGCTATCAGTGCAAGCAAAAAACACACAGCAACTATCGCCCAGTAATTTCGGCGTACGCTGTGTCTTCCCAATGCCTTCAGTTCTTTATTTCCCCACAGTCGATCCATCTTTCCCTTTTTCATCTATATCTCTCTCCTATGGTCCTTATGATATAACAGTTTCGGGGCAGCTCTATAAGCCGGGTTCTGTATCGGATGATCATCTATCTCGAACAGCCATTGCTGACTGCCTCCAGCGACCTACCTTCCGGGGGCCTGCGGGCTACAGGCCGGATTCCCTGCTTGGTCTTGCTCCGGGTGGGGTTTACACGGCCGCCATGTCTCCATGACGCCGGTGAGCTCTTGACTCGCCATTTCACCCTTGCCACGGCATTACCCGTTTCGGCGGTATGTTTCTGTTGCACTTTCCCTATAGTTTCCTACGCCGGACGTTATCCGGCACCCTTGCCCTGCGGAGCCCGGACTTTCCTCACACATAAAGCGCGCGATCATCTGAGCTGCCCGAAACCTTAATGATTATACCACATATGGGTTCGTATTTGCACTTGTTTCTTCAATTATGATCCCGTCTGAGGCTCTGGCTCTCAGCTGGTCCGCGAAATTCTCAGCAAAAATTTTTTCTGTGCCGTAGTGGCCCGCATCTATCAGTGCGATCCCTTTGGCTTTGGCTTTCTGCGCTTCGTGGAATTTCACATCTCCGGTGATGAACAGATCGCATCCCTCTTTAATAGCAATGTCCAGGAACTCTCCGCCTCCTCCTGTGCAGAGTCCGACCTTTTTTAAAATCGCTCCCGGATCCCCCACTGTTCTGATATAGCCGTCCGGCAGTTTCAATGCTTTTGTCACATGAGCACATGCTTCATCCAGGTCCATAGGCAGCGGCAGATCCCCTGTCAGACCGGGTATGCCATCCTCATTGTCCATGGGCCTTGCCGTATTGGTCAGCTGCAGCAGCTGTGCCATATAATAATTATTGCCCAGAGGTGCGTTGTCAAAGGAGAGATGGGCCGAATACACGCATATGTCAGATCTTATCAGTCTCGTTATATACTCGCCGGTCTGGCCGTCCCCTGCGTCAATGCAGTCTGTCCCTCCGAAAATCAGGGGATGATGTGAAACGATCATATCCATTCCTCTTCTCTCTGCTTCTGCGATCACATCTCTGTTTATCTCCAGACATACCAGTACAGCGGATATATTCTTCTTCCCAGTATATATCTGCACGCCGCTGTTGTCCCAGCTTTCCGCCAAATGAGGCGGAGCGATCTCTTCTATGATATTGGTCAGCTTTTTGTACTCCATTATTTTACTCCGTTCCACTTTTTGCCGGTCATGGAAGTCACCTTCGCAATGATCAGCCTGGATCCCTTCATTCTCTTTTCCAGGTACTTGTCGCGGCTGTGTACGTAGCCTTCCGGCTTTACCTTTTCCACCAGCATATCCATGATGCCCGGCTTTATATCGTTGTCGTCCGACACCTCCGCCGTCCCGAAAGCCACCACACTTTTATAGGGCAGCCCCCACATACACGGCGTGTTGACATTTTTTACGATATCGTCCGGATCGGTTTTCTCGACTTCGATGCACACCTTTTCATTTCTGTCCAGTATGTCCAGTTTCATGCCGACTTCCGCACAGTGAAAATAGAAATAGCCGTCTTTGTACACATACAGCATAGGGATCACATAGGGCTGTCCGTCGTCGCACATGCTCAGATGGCATATCTTTTCTCCCGCCAGTATCTCTTCGATCTCATTTCGATCTGTTATTTCTCTTGTCCGTCTTCGCATTTTTTCCGGTTCCATTATCTACACCTCCAACAGTTCTTCAAGATATTCAATATTTTTCTCCACCATTTTTGTATCTACATCCGTCCCTTTCCGCATGCCGTAAAGGATATTCTTTTCTTTCGCTATCTTTCTGCATATATATTCTTCCGTAAGTTCGTCCCCCGCTTCGCCGTACCACAGCGGCACTTCCCATTTGATGGAATCAGCCGGCTCCTGCATCAGCGCAAGATCAGCGATCTTCTCCCTTCCCGGGGCCACTGTCAGTATTTCGCATATGT
This sequence comes from Eubacteriaceae bacterium, assembly GCA_034927505.1. Taxonomy (GTDB): domain Bacteria; phylum Bacillota; class Clostridia; order Peptostreptococcales; family Anaerovoracaceae; genus RUG100. Next base: position 239,824 of record JAYFPY010000014.1, on the reverse strand, counting down.
TTTTGCCTTCTCTTACGAGAGTCTCTCCCTCTATGGAAAATCCGCTGTGTATAAGCCAGTGCCGCAGCGGGCCCGCTGCACTCCGCGGCTGGAGTATGTACTTTTTGAAAGATCTGCTTTTCTCCAAATCTTTTTCAAGGATGGATATCATCAGCAGTCCGCCCATGCCGGCAATAACTACATCCTCCACCTCCGCCCGTTCCAGGATCTCAAGACCGCTGCCCTGTCTCAGGTCAAAATCCTCTTTTGGATAATTCGACCGGCAGCATTCTTCTGCCTTTTTCAATGATCCGCTGCTGATATCTGTCAGTATCACTTTAGGGCATATGTTTCTTTCCCAAAGATATACAGGCAAAAAACCATGGTCGGTACCTATGTCGGCCATGGTCTCTCCCGATAATATTTCCAGTGCGATAGCTTTTAATCTGTCCGAAATATTTATCACTTTTTTACTCCAGATAATCCTTCAGTTTTTTGCTCCTGCTGGGATGTCTCAGCTTTCTCAGAGCCTTGGCTTCGATCTGTCTTATACGCTCTCTGGTGACATCGAATCTCTTGCCCACTTCTTCCAGAGTCCTGGCTCTTCCGTCTTCAAGACCGAATCTCAGCTTGAGGACTTTCTGTTCTCTGTCTGTGAGCGTATCCAGGACCTCCACCAGCTGTTCCTTCAGCATGGAAAAAGCCGCTGCCTCTGCAGGTGCAGGAACATCGTCGTCCGGGATGAAGTCGCCCAGATGACTGTCCTCTTCTTCACCTATTGGAGTTTCCAGCGATACAGGTTCCTGTGCGATCTTCAGGATCTCTCTTACCTTTTCCTCGGACAGATCCATTTCTTTCGCGATTTCTTCAGGCAGCGGTTCCCGGCCCAGTTCCTGGAGAAGCTGCCTCTGTATACGCATCAGTTTATTTATGGTTTCCACCATATGGACAGGTATCCTTATAGTCCTTGCCTGGTCGGCTATGGATCTTGTTATGGCCTGTCTTATCCACCATGTCGCATATGTTGAAAATTTGAAGCCTTTCCTCCAGTTGAATTTATCTACGGCCTTGATCAGTCCCAGATTGCCTTCCTGTATCAGATCCAGGAACAGCATACCTCTTCCTACATATCTTTTTGCGATGCTGACTACCAGTCTCAAGTTTGCCTCGCAGAGTTTCTGCTTTGCGTAATTGTCGCCGTTTTCCATTCTTTTCGCCAGGTCGATCTCTTCTTCGGCCGTCAATAGCGGCACCTTGCCTATCTCCTTCAGATACATCCTTACCGGATCGTCTACAGCGACGGTCTTTGGAAGGGTGCTCTCCAGGTTGACTTCTTTTTCGCCTTTTTTGGATACCTCCACATCGCCCTTCGGCACTGCTTCTTCCTCATCGTCATTTTCGATATCTGAAAGTTCAAAGTCGTTGGGCTGTTCTTCTTCAATTATTTCAATGTCCTTTTTCAACAGCTCTTCATAAAGCAGATCCATCTGATCCTTGTCCATCTCTGCAGACTCGACATGCCTGCCCACCTGATCGTATGAGATCTTCTTTTTTCTGCCGGCCTTTGCAATAAGCTCGGCCACGTATTCTTCCATGGTCTTTACTATTTCTTCACCGTCGGATCCCTTGTCTCTTGTCTGTATCAAAATGTCCGCCGTCTTGATTTCCTGCTTTGCGGAAGTTTTTTTGACTGTGCTTTTCTTTGTCTCGATATTTTTTGTTTCTGTCTTCTTTGATGCCGCAGGTTTTTTTGCTGCTGCAGTCTTTTTAGCCGCAGGTTTTTTTGCCGTTGTCTTCTTTGCTGCTGCGGCCTTCGTTGTTTTTTCCGCCTTCTTCACTGCAGGTTTCTTTTCCGCAGGTTTTTTTGCCGTCGTCTTCTTTTCTGCTGTGGCTTTCTTGGCCTTTTCCGCCTTCTTTGCCGCAGGTTTCTTTTCAGCTGTCTTCTTTGCAGCTTTTTTCACTGCAGGTTTCTTTTCAGCTGTCTTTTTTGTAGTTGCCAAATCATTTTCCCCCTAACTTTATTTTCCTCTGGGTCTCGATCAATTCTTCTGTCAATTCCCTGATATTATCCTTGTTTTCAATTTCATCCGCCATAGATAGTCTGGCTATTATCATTTGTTCCCTTTCCTTCATTTCATCCATTATCGCCGCCGCGATGCAGTCGTCATAGATCGCATCTGTATTTCCGGCCAGCATTATATTTTTCTCCGTGTCATCCAGTGCCGCCGCCTCTTCTGCAGTCAGTTCATCGGCCAGCTTTTTTGCATCAAGCTGTTCACCGGATACATAGATCTTCTTTATGGTGGCGAATATGGATCTTCCTTCAATGCTGGTAAACACCTTGTCCACATCCTGATTTTTTTCTATATAGTGACTGTCTGTCAGTATTATCTTCAGCATATTTTTTTCCGCCGGCATCAGCCGGCTCTTTGGCACAGGCTGCTTGTGTACTGTGTGCCCTGTATCTTCATGGGTTTTTTCTCTTCCCATCTGCGCCCTTATCGCTGCATCTGAGATATTGAACTCTTCCGATATCCGGTTGATGTACAGGTCGGCTTCCACCGGGTTCAGCTTGTTCAGCACTCCGGCGGTCTTCTCAAGGAAGTCAGCTCTTTCCTCTATGGAATCCAGGTCATGTTCCTGTTTCAGCATTTCTATCTTGTAATCGGCAAAAGGCAGCGCATCGTTTATCAGTTTTTGAAAAGCCTCTTTGCCTCTCTTCTTTATGAATTCATCCGGGTCCTTTCCGTCGCTGACGTGAAGGACTCTGACTCTGCAGCCTTCATGGTGGAGAATGTCCATGCCTCTCAGGGCAGCTGTCTGCCCCGCAGTGTCTGCATCGTATGACAGTACCACGTTTTTCGTATATCTTTTCAGCATACGGGCCTGGTTCTCCGTCAGCGCCGTTCCCAGTGAAGCTACAACATTCCTGACTCCGCCCCGGTACAGCGATATCACATCCATATATCCTTCGACCAGCACTGCGCAGTCCTCTCTTCCGATGTCCTGTCTGGTAATGTTGAGGCCGTACAGATTGTTCTTTTTCATGAACACCGATGACTCCTGCGAATTCAGATATTTGGGTATTCCTTCAGGTTCCAGTGTCCGGCCGCCAAAGCCGATGACCTTTCCCGAAGTGTTCTGTATGGGAAAAATCACTCTGTTCCTGAATTTATCATAGTATTTACCCTTTGAATGGGATATCAACCCCAGTTCCATCAATTTCTCTTCTTTGTATCCCATGGATCTCATATGATCCAGCAGGCTGTTCCAATTTCCGTCGGCATATCCTATCCCGAATTTCTGCATGGTTTCTTTGTCCATGCCTCTGCCCGTCATATATTCCCATGCTTCATTTTGTTTTTCTCTCATAGTCTTGTAGAAAAACCTGGCTGCCTGTCTGTTTATCTCGTATAATTCTTCCTTGTGTTCGTTTTTCCTGTAGTCATTTTCGATGACTACTCCGCATTCGTCGGCCAGTTTTTCCATGGCCTGTCCGAAGTCCAGGTTATAATACCTTTTGACGAACTCTATTACGTCGCCTGTGGCTCCGCATCCGAAACATGTAAATATCTGTTTCTGCTCCGATACAACAAAAGAAGGTGTTTTTTCACTATGAAAGGGACAGATCCCCTTATAGTTGCTGCCGGCCTTTTTCAAAGTAACAGCACGTCCGATCACGTCGACAATGTTGCACCTGCTCTTTATTTCATCAATGGTATTTTCTCTCATTTGTAAAAATCATACCCCCTACTATCCACATAACTTAATATACGACAATAAAAACCGGATTCCTTTTGAAATACAAAAAAAATCTGGTATGTATCTTGCTTATTGTTTTCTATTTCAATATGAGTTTTTCATACATGTTTATGGCGTATCTGTCCGTCATTCCGGCAATGTGATCCTTGACCAGTTCTTCAACGGTAAATTCACTTTCCATCTTTCGAAGCTCCCCCGGCAGTTCTTCCGGATGTTCCATATAGTAGGAATAGAGTCCTTTGATCATATGTTCGACCTTGTCCAGATCCGATGCTTTTTTCACATCTTCATTGTAATATACGTTTTCAAACATGTATTCCCTGAGCCGATCCATATATTTTCGAGCTTCGTCACTCATCAGTATGGTACTGCTGCCGTCGCTGCTGACTACTGTATCTCTGACCAGAGTATCTATCCTGGTCCTGTGATCTCCGCCCAGGTATTTTATGCACTCTGCCGGGAGCTGATCTCCTGTGATCACTCCGCTTCGTACAGCATCATCGATATCGTGATTTATATAAGCTATCCTGTCGCTTAGTTTTACTATCTGCCCTTCCGGCGTGTATGGTCTGTCGGGACCTGTATGATTGAGTATGCCGTCCCGCACCTCTGCGGTAAGATTCATCCCCCGCCTGCCGTGAGTCTCCTCCAGCACTTCGACCACTCTCAGGCTCTGTCTGTTATGGGAAAAGCCGCCCGGATATATTTCATCCAGTACTTTTTCGCCGTTATGTCCAAATGGCGTATGACCAAGATCATGCCCCAGGGATATTGCCTCAGTAAGATCTTCGTTGAGCATCAGGTTCCTCGCAATAGTCCTTGCTATCTGCGACACCTCCAGCGTATGAGTAAGTCTGGTCCTGAAATGATCTCCTTCCGGTGCAAGAAAGACCTGTGTCTTATGCATCAGCCTTCTGAATGCTTTGGAATGGACGATCCGATCTCTGTCCCTCTGAAAATCCGTCCTCATGGCGCATTTTTCTTCAGGCATATCTCTTCCCGCCGAATCTGCAGACTTTGTTGCATATTTCGAAAGGATTTTGTATTCTCTCTGCTCCAGTTCTCTTCCCGTTATCATACGAACAGTCCTATAACATAAGCCGATGCTCCGCCCAGTATCATTGCCACCGGCAGAGTGAATACCCATGCAGCCACTATGCTGCGTGCGATCCCCCATTTTACCGATGAAACTCTCTTTGCGCTGCCTGCTCCCATTATGGACGTGGTTATTACCTGTGTCGTGCTGACAGGGGCTCCGAAGAAAGTCATGCTTTCGATCACTACGGCGCTTGCCGTCTGTGCGGCAAAACCGCTGGCCGGCTCCAGTTTAGTCACTCCGCCGCCCATAGTCTTCATTATCTTCCATCCGCCTATGGATGTTCCCAGCGCCATAGTGCAGGCACAGCATATTTTTACCCAAAGAGGGACTCCGCTGCCGCTGTCCAGGACTCCGCCTGTGATCAGCGCCAAAGTAATAATTCCCATTGTCTTCTGGGCATCATTGTTTCCGTGTGAATAAGCCACGAATGCAGACGAGAAGATCTGCAGTTTCAGGAACAGCTTGTTCACACTGCCCTGTGACCAGTTTACAAATAGTCTGTATATCAGCTTCATACATCCGAAGCCTACCAGCAGACCTATGAAAGGCGACGTGACGAGAGGCACAACTACCTTTTCCACTACGCCGCTCCACATTATGTGTTCCGTACTCATGGTATAAACCATTGTGGCGCCGACAAGGCTGCCTATGAGAGCATGCGACGAACTGCTGGGTATCCCTCTCCACCATGTGAAAAGGTTCCATAATATAGCGCCTACGAGCGCCGCCATAATAACGTACTGCTCCAGCGCAATATCGATCAGCCCCTGAGATATGGTCATCGCAACTTTTTCGCTGACCAGAGCACCGAGAAAATTCATCGCCGCCGCCAGCATTATGGCTCTCCTCGGCGTGAGGGCCTTTGTATATACCGATGTTGCAATAGCATTTGCAGTATCATGGAATCCGTTTATGAATTCAAATATGAACGCTATTACGATAACGCCTATCAGCACGCTGCTAAGCATACTTCATCACTACTCCTTCAAGAATATTTGCAACGGTTTCACATGAATCCAAACTTTCTTCCATCTGTTCGAACAGATGCTTCCATTTGATCAGTTCTATTGGATCTTTTTCTTCTCTGAACAAAGTCGAAAGCGCTCTTCTGAATATTACATCGCCTTCGTTTTCGATCCTGTTGACTTCTATGATCTGTTCCATCACCATGGAATTTTTCTTCAGCTCCGGCAAATGTTCAAACATTTTTTTCAGTTCTTTGATCGACTGTACTGTCATATCTGCCATGACGACAGCTTCAGGTTTGATTTCCCTGATGTCGAAAACAGAAAATCTGTTTGCCACTTCTTCCATGCAGTCTACGATCTCATCCATTTCTCTGGTTATGGAATATATATCCTCCCTGTCGAATGGAGTGATGAAAGATCCGTGGAGAGCCTGGAGTATTTTATGTGCTTCCATGTCGCATTCTGTTTCCAGCACCTTCATATTTGCCACTTTATTGTCCACATCTTCAAAGTTATGGACGATATCAGCAAAAGCTTCGGCCGCCTCCAGTATCTTTTCACAGAAGTCTGTGAACATCCCATAAAAAACATCTTCTTTTTTCTTGATTCCTACCATTTTACCACCTTCCTGTTTTCTATATCCCGGTATGCCCGAATCCTCCCGATCCTCTTTCTGTATCGTCAAGAGCATCGACGGTTTCCAATTTTACCTGTTCATATTTTGCTATGATCATTTGAGCTATCCTATCGCCGTCTTTTACTGTGAAGGATCCGTCTCCCAGATTTATCAGTGCTATCTTTATTTCTCCCCTGTAATCGCTGTCGATAGTTCCTACACCGTTGATCAGGGCTATGCCCTTTTTTACCGCCAGTCCGCTGCGGGCGCGTATCTGCGCTTCGGTACCTGCAGGCAGCTCTATAGCCAGCCCTGTCGGCACCAGGGCTCTCCTGCCGGGCTCAATGACGATATCTTCATCGATATACGCTCTTATATCCATGCCGGCGGAGCCTTCCGTTTCGTATCGGGGTACCTTTCCCGATCTGCTCGTGATCCTGATTTTTGTTTCCATTTATTTCCCCAGTATGTATTTCTTCAGCGGGACTTTCTTGTCCGTTATAAGAACTCCGCTGTATGTTTCTATATCGCATATATATTGTTTGGCTTTGTCCACATCTTCCAGTGTGACACTGTTGATCTCTTCTATGATCTCCTCCGGCGTTCTGATCTTACCCAGCAGCGTCATGCTCTTGCCCATGGAAAACATCCTTCCGTTGATATTCTCCTGACCAAAGATATAGCTGCTCTTCAGCTGTTCCTTTGCCTTGTTCAGTTCTTCCCTGGTTATCCCGTCTTTCTTCAGTATCTCCAGTTCTTCTTTTATTGCATCGATAGTCTCTTTTATCCTGTCGTGGGCCACTCCTGCATATATATTGTAGTATCCGTATTTTGAGAAGGAACTGTTCATAGAAAATACCGAGTAAGCCAGTCCCTTCTGTTCTCGGATATTCTGAAAGAATCTGGAACTCATGCTCCCGCCCATGATATTGCTGAGCAATGAAAAAGCACAGTATCTGTCGTCATCCAGAGGGATCGTCCTGGTCCCCAGACAAATATGCGACTGTTCTATATCCTTGGTTTTCACCTTGAATGACGGCGCATATACATCCTTTGGATATTTCAGCTTTGGTTTTCTTGCTTTGAGTCCGGCCAGTCTGCCTTCTATTATGCTGCATACCTTTGCTTCGCTGAAATTCCCTGCGACAGAAACTACTATGCTGTCTTTTGTATATTGATTCTTTATATATTCTTTTATTTTGTCGTGATTTATACGGTCGCGGGACCCTGCAGTCCCAATTATGGAGTTGCCCAGCGGATTGTCCTTGAATACCATCTCGCATATCGTGTCGTGGGCGTCTTCGTCCGGAGTGTCCTTTATCATTTTCAGTTCTTCTTTTATGACTTTTCTTTCTCTGCCTATCTCCTTTGGATCAAAAAGAGATGATGTAAACATGTCCATCAGTATCTCCAGAGAAGTATCCAGATTCGACGCTATGGTTTTGATATAATAACATGTTGCTTCTTTGCCTGTAAAGGCATTGATCTGCCCGCCTATATTGTCCACATCTTCGGCTATCTGTCTTGCACTTCTGCTGTCAGTCCCCTTGAACATCATATGTTCGATAAAATGCGAGATGCCTGCATTTTCACCGGTTTCATTTGCAGCGCCTGCCCTCACCCATATGCCGGTAGAAACCGACTCTACGTGAGATATCTTTTCCATAGCCACAGTTATTCCGCATTTCAATTTTTTAGTTTTTATCATTTCTTCACCGCCAGATAATTCATTACCTGCTCATTGTAACACATAGAAATCATTTGGTCATATATTTCTTGTATTTCCTGTACATATTGATATCTCTCAGTTTAAGATATATCCTTCGTTTCATAGACATGTCTTTGCTGTAATACAGAGAATTGCACGATTTCCCGGCTTTTACCAGTTTTTTGATTTCTTCCACTCTGGATCTGTCTGCCACATATTTGTATATGACTCCCAAAGGCACCGCGTGCCAAAAGAATTTATCTTTTACATACTTTGGGCCCGGGATCTCCTTATGATATACATAGTCGTCAGCGATCAGCTTTGCAATATTGTCTCCGCCTCCGGTGACCCTGTAATGGCTGCGTCCCTGTCTGATGTTGATCTCCAGCATCTTGTATTTTCCGTCTCTGGCGTCATATTTCAGGTCGCAGTCGCACATCCCCTCGTATCCGATCCCTTCCAGGAATGCCTGTATTTTTTTCATTACGTCTTCGTTGTAATCTACTATGGTAGCCGCATTGTTCCCGATCGCTGTCGGAGTATGCTCTTCCAGGACCACATTGCCGAAATTCATCAGTTTCACCTTGTGATCGCTGCCGGTATATACGTGAAGATCATATATGCATGCGTCTTCACCGGGGATCATGTCCTGTATTATCATATGGTCGTCATAACCGGCGGCGTATACTTTTTTCAGTGTCGCGTCCAGTTCTTCTCTGTTGTTGATGAAAAACACCTTATGAAAGCCGTCGAATTTGTTTTTATGATACTTTACACTGTCCGATGCCTTGAGTACCACAGGAAAACCAAAAGACAGCTCATAGTCATATCCTGTCTCGGGGGTGTGTATGAATGTATCCGCATAATCCAGTCCGTACTGTGAACACAGTCCATAGAAAGTTTCCTTCAGGACGATATTGTCAAGAGTTTTCATATCGGTATACGGAAGAATGAATTTATCTTCCAAATATTCTCTGTTGCCCACAACAAGACGCACGTAGTGATCTGCGCATCCTATCAGCAGCAGCTTTCTGTCTCCGCCGTATTCTTCATATATCCGATCCATGGTCTTCAGGAACACTTCGTTTTCATCTAGCTTCGGTTCCTCTATGTAGTCAAGTATCTGAGTGTGCAGCACAGCGCCTGACAGCTGCCTTGCAACCATCAGAGATCTGATCCCGTAAGCCTCGTGGAAAGCTCTCCCCATGCTGTAAACATTTATGTCGCTGGCCAGCAGGACCGGCAGAAAATCCGTTTTTTCAATTGTCATCTATAGTTCTCACTTTCTGTTTACTGTTTTTTCATTTCATCGTCATATACATATCCGCTGGACATGATATCTTCGTTTTCCTCGCCGACATTTTCATTTTGGGCCATGTCCGCAAATCCCATTATATAATCTTCCAGTTCATAATCAAGACAATCAGTAAAATCATAACTGTACTCTTCATCATTCATCTTTTCAAGACGGGCAAGTGTCAAAGCGTCTCTCAGCGACAGGACCTTTTCCTCATCTGTAGACAGATTCCTGCACGTCACAGCCGATTCGAATGAATACCAGTTTTTGAATTTTGCCAGTTCTTCGGCAAAATGGACCATAGCATTATCCTCGTCTCCGGATCTCATCAATCCGATAAGAGCCATCTTTATACTTTCCAGCAAAGTATAGATATCGACCCCTTCGTCCGGCACTGCTTCCTGAAGTTCATCAAAATAACTGTTGATTATATCTGCTATCGTCTCCGGCTCCGTCTGCGAAAACAAAAGATACAGCGTCTCCTCCGGGATGTCTTCATCGCACTCGATCAGATCTGCGAAGTTTTCAAAGTATTCAAATTCCTCCGGCTCGTCGAGTTCCAGCATTTCAAGTAATTCCTGAAGTTCCATTCCAATACCTCCTGTCCTATATCTCCATATCGAGATTTTTGAATTTTACCTTAACATCTGTATCACTGAATATCCTGTCTATCATATTTCTGAAATTCTCCGACAGGTCGCTCGCATAAAATGTATTTGTTACATTTGACTTCTCCGCAGCCATGTTCTTTTCATCCAGCACATATTTTATATTTCCCGCCACCTCTTCCGACGGATCTATTATCTTCAGTTCAGGATACAGTCTCTTTATGTTTTCTCTGATGAGAGGATAATGAGTGCATCCCAGCACCAGAGTATCCAACCTGTTTTCCAGAACAAAATCATCCAGATAGTATTTGATCGTCAGATCCATGATGTCGCTGGTTATTATCCCTTCTTCGATAAGAGGGACAAACGCCGGCGTTGCCTTTTCAAATACATTGAGTCCCGGATTGAATGTTTTGATTATATCACTGTAAGCGTGACTGTTTATAGTGACCTTCGTTCCGATCACTCCGATGTGATTGTCCGTTCCCCTGGTGTTTATGATCTTCTGAGCTGCCGGCTGTATTATTCCCAGCACCGGCACTGCCGGGTATTTTTTCTGCAGCATTTCCAGACATGTGGCACTGACAGTGTTGCATGCGATCACGATCATCTTCACATCATGTTTTACAAGAAAATCTGCGATCTGCACCGAGAATTTCTGTATTGTCGATGTTGCCTTGGAACCGTACGGCGTCCTTGCCGTGTCCCCGAAATATATTATCTTCTCCTCCGGCATCCTGTCGACCAGATACGGTATGCTGGTAAGACCTCCCAACCCGGAATCGAAAAAACCTATAGGTCTGTTATCCATTAAGTGTTGTCCTTTCTTTTTTCATGTTATAATATATTCTACAACAAGGCAGGAATATTGTAAATAAGGAGGACCATTCTGTGAAGAAATTGAAACAGAGAAATGAACTTGACAAAAAATATATGTGGGATATCGAGGATATGTATTCCTCTTCGTCTCAATGGGAGAAAGATCTTGCTGAAAGCGAGACACTGGCAAAAGAATATGCTTCCTACCGCGGCAGGCTGACTGAAAGCAGCGGCACTCTGCTGGCAGCTTTCAAGCTGAAAGACGAACTGTGGCTGAAACTGGAAAGAGTATATGTGTATGCACACATGAAAAAGGATGAAGACAACCGTGTGGAGGCTTCTCAGTCGATGAACGACAAAGCCGGTGCGATGATCGCAAAAGTCAGCGCCCTCACTTCATTCTCCACGCCGGAGCTGCTTTCATCAGACGAAAAAACTCTTTTGGGATATATAGACGAGGAACCGGGACTGGAAATGTACAGGTTTGCCATCGAAGATCTTCTGAGGGAAAAAGATCATGTACTTAGCCATGACGAAGAAAACATTCTGGCGCAGATGGGCGAAGTCCTTCCCGCAACCAATGAAATCTTTACTATGCTAAACAATGCCGAGATGGATTTCGGCACTGTCAAAAACGAAGATGGTGAAGATGTGCAGCTGACTCACGGCAACTATATCACTTTCATGCAGAGTCATGACCGCAATGTACGAAAATCGGCTTACGAAGCAATGTACGGTGCCTTCAAAAAACTGATCAACACTATTGCCACTGCATACAGCTACAATACAAAGACAGATGTCGTGACTGCACGGATCAGAAAATATGATTCGGCAAGAGCGGCAGCACTGTCCGGAGACAATATCCCTGCAGATGTATATGACAACCTTGTCGATACAGTAAACAGGAACCTTCCTGTTCTGCACAGATATATCGACATACGAAAAAAACTGCTGGGCGTGGATGAACTTAAGATGCACGATGTATATGTGCCTCTCATCGAAATGCCAAAAAAAGAGATACCTTATGAACAGGCTCTTGATATCATCGAGGAAGGCCTTGCGCCTCTGGGAGATGAATACCTGGACAGGATGAAAAAGGGGTTTGCATCCGGATGGGTGGACGTATATGAAAATGAGGGCAAGACCAGCGGCGCTTACAGCTTTGGAAGCTACGACAGCAAGCCGTACATCCTGCTCAATTACACGAATACTCTTCAGGATGTCTTTACAGTCGTACACGAAATGGGCCATTCCATGCACTCATCCTATACCCGTGAAAGTCAGCCGTTCATATACGGCGGTCATTCCATCTTTACAGCAGAGGTGGCCAGCACAGTGAATGAGAATCTTCTCATGAAGCACCTTATTGCAAAAGAGAAGGATCCTGAAATGAAAAAATATCTTTTGAATATGCATATCGAGGAATTCAGGACTACACTGTTCAGACAGACTATGTTTGCGGAATTCGAAAACATGACTCACGCCGCCGTTGAAAGAGGAGAGACGCTGACTGCCGGCCGGATGTGCGAAAAATACAATGAACTGAACGCCAAATACTTTGGACCGTCTCTTTCGGAAGATGATATGATCCGGTATGAGTGGGCCAGGATACCTCATTTCTACAATGCATTCTATGTTTACAAATATGCTACCGGTTACTCCGCAGCTGCGGCCATATCGGACATCATATTGAAGGACGGATCCAAAGACTATATAGAATTTCTGAAGACCGGCGAAAGCAATTACCCTATCGACCTGCTCAAGATAGCCGGCGTGGATATGGGTACTGCAGGGCCTGTAGAAAAAGCCATGAACGCTTTTTCGGATCTTGTTGAAGAATTTGAAAGGTTAGTGTAAAATCTATTTATGGAAAAACGTATTATCAGTATTCATAAAAACAACACTGCGATGTCCGAAGAGACATACACTATGCTGAGAGCCAAACTGGAAGGCAGCGGTTTTTGTGTCCGCGACGGATATATCAGACAGGCTGAACTGCTGATAGTTATCGGCGGAGACGGCACCCTGCTGCAGGCCATACACAAGTATGACTTCCCCGATGTTCCCATCATAGGGATCAACACCGGGCATCTGGGATTCTTCCAGGAGATACATCCCAACGATCTGGATGAATTTATTTTCAATTATAAGAATGAAAAGTATTCACTGCAAAATCTTTCTACTGTACAGGCTATCGTTACTGTAGACGGGAAGGAGATCGTCCACAAGGGTCTAAATGAGATCATCATCAAGGGCAACCACTCCTACTCGACTCATCTGAACATTTCCATCGGCGGCAGCTTTATTGAAAAGTTCAGCGGCGACGGTATTCTGATAGCCACTCCTTCCGGTTCGACAGCTTACAACTATTCACTGGGCGGCTCCATCGTGGATCCGCGTATCGATCTGCTCCAGGTCACTCCGATCGCGCCGATGAACACAACGGCTTACCGGTCGTTCACATCCAGTCTTCTGCTTCCCAGCGATATGAAAATGGGCATCACGCCGGAGTACACCAAGAGTGATGAAACATACATCCTGTCGGACGGCAGCGAGACCGGATACAGAGACGTAGAACAGATCATCGTCGAATACTCGGACACTATAGTCAAACTGATGCGTTTTGAAAATTACGATTTCTGGAACAAGGTAAAAACCAAATTTATATAAAATGAAAAGAGAATTTAAATACACAGTAACAAAAGAAGATCATGAACAGGAGCTCTCAGTCAGAGAGCTTCTTCGTCGCAGGTTTTCTTTTTCATCACGGCTGAGGACCAAGATCAAAAAAAACAAGACAGTATATCTGAACGGGGATCAGACCCCTGTCTGGATAGCTCCGAAGACGGGAGATGAGATCACGGTATGCATACCCGAGGAGACCAGCTGGTTCCCACCCGAGGACATCCCCATAGATCCCGTATACGAAGATGAGGATCTTCTCATCATCAACAAACAGGCCGGGTACACTGTACATCCTACCAACGGCCGGCCGGATCACACCATAGCCAACGGCGTTGCACAGTATATGCTGGATACTCATCAGAGTTTCAAGATACGGTTCATCAACAGACTGGACATGGATACCAGCGGCATCCTGGCTCTGGGAAAAAACTCTCATGCCCAGGACGACTTTGTAAAGCAGTCTAAACGCGACAATGTACACAAAGGATATATCGCAGTGGTCGACGGCATCATCGATGAAGAAGAAGGAACGGTAGATGCTCCTTTGGGCCGCCCGGTAAACGAACCTGTAAAAAGAGGCGTCGTAGAAGGAGGCCGCCCTTCTGTGACTCACTATAAAGTAGTTGAGCGATTCGATCCCGGATATACTCTTGTACGATTAAAACTAGAAACCGGAAGGACCCATCAGATAAGAGTCCACATGGCCTTCATTGGACACCCTGTTGTCGGCGACCGACTGTACGGCAAGCAGTCAGACTTCATATCTAGGCAGGCGCTCCACGCGGAAAAGCTGTCCTTCGATCACCCTGTTACTAAAAAACATCTTGATCTGGAGGCACCATTGCCCGATGATATGATACAGCTTATCCGGCACCTAAAATGATCATCTTCGCATTACGCCTTTTTTGTTCTGGCGCGCACCTTTGATGAAAGGTCTGCAAGTTCATCATGTGATAGCTCTTCAAGGTTTTCAAGCTTGTCAAGGAAATTCTCCATTACGGTTTCTTCCTTGACTTTTACTATGGCCATATAGTAATTCACTACTATCCCCGGTATCAGGCCTATAAGGAGAAGACTGTACAGTGAAAGAACTACGCTGATGAATTTTCCCAGCAGTGTTGTGACTACTATATCTCCGAACCCGATGGTAACGGCCATTGTATAACAGTACCAGAGACTGTCGCTGAAATTCGTTATTCCCGGTTCTCTCAGCATTATGATCAATGCCGCTGCAAAAAGGACTATAACGTATGCCAGCAGTATCTTGTCGACATTAGTCCTTTTCATGATATTTTTAAGTATCCTTACTCTCTTCATTGGTACCTCCCTCTGTCCAATAACATTACTCAACTATATCCGCAAAGCTGAAACGTATTATCTTCTTCAATTCTTCCGGTCTGACTTCTGCCTGATATCCGATCTTTCCTGCGCTGAAAATAATAGTTTCATATTTTTCAGCACTGCTGTCCAGCACTGTAACAAATGTTTTTTTCATGCCTATGGGCGAACACCCTCCATGGATGTAGCCTGTCAGCGAGAGCAGTTCTTTGGACTTTATCATTCTTATGGATTTTTCGTTGACTGCAGCCGCAGCTTTTTTAAGGTCCAGTTCTCGTGACACCGGAACAACAAACACAAAATTATCCTTTGATCTTCCTCCGACTGTGACCAGGGTCTTGAATACCCGATCCGGATCCTGCCCCATTACCTTTGCAACATCTGTCCCGCTTACTGCATCCGTGTCTGCATATGACCACGATCTATAAGGTATTTTTTTCTGCTCCAGCAGCCTCATCACATTGGTCTTTTCTTTCGTCTTTTCTTTTTTCATGTTTCCTCTTTTTGCCGTATCTGTATCCTGCCATGGCAGCTGCTGCAGGTATAGCCAGAACGCAGCCGATGGCACTGATCACAATAGTAATAGTTCCCTGTGCAAATTCCTTTGAGTTTATCATAACAGAAAATGAATAATACATCATAAAATTAATGAACATTATGAGAAATTCCCCCGCAAAGATGAAAAAAAGTGTATTCACAGTTGAGCTGAGGATGTCTCTGCCTATTTTCATTCCCGAACAAAACAGCTCTCTCCCCTTTAGTTCCGGATCGTTCCTTGCCACTTCATACGTACCGGATGTCACAGCAACTGCTGTATCGATAACTGCACCTACCATGGTCATCAGTATCACGGCCATTTCCACCATCGCCATATCCATCCCGATTTTTCCGTCATATCCGTTGGACTCTCTGATATGATTCTGCCCTGTGACCGGGAATCCCTGCAGATGTCCTTCATATACAAACAGATATATCAGTATGAGCATCAATGCCAGTATGCCCATTACTGAAATGAATGCTGTCCGTGTTTTGTCATTGAATTCGTTCTGAAAGAAAATCGTCACAGCAGAAACCAGCACGCAGGTAATGACGGAGACGATCAGCGGATCGGCGCCTGCATACATTATCCCGATGCTTACAAAAAGTATCACTGCATTGGCTCCCAGTGTTACAAGAGATTTTGCAGTCCTGTCTCCTCCTGTAAAGAGAGCCAGCAGTATAACTAAAACAATCAGTACTGCTATCATCATTTGGATCTGCCTCCCTTCAAAAATAAGGATGCTGCAAAAACAGACATGGGTATGGCTATGAATACTGCAGCGGCGCCGGTGAGGAACCGCGCCAGCTCAAAGAATGCATCATATCTTATTACTGTAGTGAACCTGATGTCGTTGTTCATGGAGATCATGAATATGGGTATCACTGCTGCAACATTGGTGAAAAATATAACGTTGATCATAGGCCCTGTTATATCATCTGCGACTTCTCTGACAGATACCATCAGCGGCTTGACGGTCATGCCCGGCGTCCTGTTTATTATCTCCGTGGAGCATGCTGTGATCGTCACGGCTACATCCATGACAGCACCGATGCATCCTATGAGTATCTGAGCCAGAAAGAAATGATCTGCCTCGGCCGTGGTGTATGGCTCGGGGAGAAAATCAAGGAATTCATACCCCATGTCTTTTGTACTCCATATCAGTATCAGCGAAATGAGGCCCACTATGGCCACCGATGCCAGTGTGGCAGAAAAAGATATCAGCATTTTCCTGCCCGGTCCGTTTATGAAAAGAAGGACCAGAAAAGCAAATATGACGCAGGCTGCAGCGGACAGTCCCAGTATGTCCCGGCCTTTGAGATACAGCTTCATCATCAGAGAAAACAGCAGTACATTCATGATCAGACAGATCACAGTCAGTCCGCCCTGCCCTCCTCCGAATATTACAAGTATCCCAAACAGAACAAGTACAGCTCCTGCTATAAGATAGTCTCTTTTCACTCCCGTGATCCCGTCATTTGTCTCATTGAGGAACACCTGATCGCCACTGTGATATTTCTCGTCGTATACCAGCGACCTGTCATATTTGTTCTTTATGTGTACAGTCTGTCCTGCACTGTCGCCGTTTTTTATAACAGCAGTGATATTCTGCACAGATCCGGAACCGTTCACATCTTCGATCTTTGCCACCGAGCGCTGATATGAATCGTAATTGTTGTATACCATCAGAAATAGTATGACGCCGCATACGATCACTATGACCGTTCTGATCAGGATGTTTTTTTCGAATTTTATCATTTGTAGATTACCTTCTTTATTGATATGCCTTGTCTTTATCTGCCCGTTCCAAATTATACCACCTGTGTCCCGTATATCGCAAGACCGGCCCCCTTTGACGGGAGCCGGTCCTATAAAAGATCCATATAGAGGTTCTTTCTTATTCAATTATACAGGATAAACCGAGTTTTCTTCATCGAGCAGATTCAGATCCAGTTTGTATTCCTTTTCTATTCTGCGTTTGAAAAAGTCCTGAGCAACTTTCGGGAAGAATGCCTGTGTCAGTACATCTTCCTCCTGCTGCATGAATACCGCGCATTCTTTCTTCGCTGCATCCAGTTCCGGTTTTATCAGATCTGCCGGTCTGCAGGTAACCTGTTCTTCGTCTCCGAGTATCTTTTTGACTATCTCTTCTTTGATCGGAAGAGTTGTTCTTCCGTACATGCCCTTTACCAGCTGTCTTGCTTCGTTTGGAACCATCTTGTATCTTTCGCCCATTACTACATTGAGCACGGCCTGAGTCCCGACGATCTGGCTGGAAGGTGTAACGAGTGGAGGAAATCCGAAGTCTTCTCTTACTCTTGGAACTTCCTTCAGCACCTCTTCGTATTTGTCCATTGCGTTAGCTTCCTTCAGCTGAGATACCAGATTGGAAAGCATTCCGCCCGGCACCTGATATATGAGAGTGTTTATATCTACGCCCATCAGCTTTGGATCCAGCAGTCCGCTGGCAATGTATTTTTCTCTGATCGGTCTGAAGTGTTCAGCGACCTTGTTCAGAAGATCCATATCCAGTTCCGGATCGAATTCCGTTCCCTTGAAAGCTGCAGCCATCGGTTCTGTCGGCGGCTGTGATGTTCCTCCGGAAAACGGCGATATAGCTGTGTCTATTATATCAACGCCTGCCTCGATGGCCTTCATATATGTCATGGAACCAAGTCCGCTGGTTGCATGTGTGTGAAGCTCAACAGGAATAGACAAGTTCTTTTTCAGGTCCTGTACCAGATTGTACGTATTGTACGGATCCAGCAGACCTGCCATGTCCTTGATGCAGAATGAATCGCATCCCATCTGTTCTATCTCTTTGCCCAGCTGTACGAATGTATCATTGGTATGTACAGGACTGATCGTATACGATACGCATCCCTGAGCATGTCCTCCGAATTTTTTAGTGGCCTTTACCGCAGCCTCCAGATTTCTTGTATCGTTGAGTGCATCAAATATCCTGATGATGTCCATGCCGTTGCTGATGGCCTTGTCAACGAATTCATCGACTACATCATCTGCGTAGTGTTTATACCCCAGCAGATTCTGCCCTCTCAGGAGCATCTGAAGGTTTGTTTTTTTGATATGCTTTCTGATAGTCCTCAGTCTGTCCCATGGATCTTCATCCAGGAATCTCAGACATGCATCATAGGTGGCGCCGCCCCACATCTCCAGTGAATGATAACCTACCTCATCCATGGTCTCAAGTATCGGGAGCATTTCTTCCGTAGTCATTCGCGTTGCGATCAGCGACTGATGTCCGTCTCTCAAAACGGTCTCTGTAAATTTGACTTTGCTCATTTTCTCCTCCAAAATATTATATAAATAAAGTGTTTTGTATTATTTCAGATACAAAATCTATTATACTGTTATTTTTCTTCATTATCAACCCGGTTTGGACAATTTTTGCCCCTGTTTTTCTTCCACGGCGTGGGCACAAGTGATGCGATATAAGCGCTTGCTGTCATAGGTATGACAAATACAACCGGAAAGCAGAGAAGCAGTATCCCTACTACTGCCAGCGGTTTTTTCATCACATAGCCGCAGAGGGCGCTGGTGGTCAGCGCAATGCCGAGTACCGGGCTGATCCCGGTAAGAGCGACCATTCCGTATCCCAGTGATACTCCCACAAAAACCAGAGGGAATATGTTTCCTCCCCGCCAGCCGAAATTTATGCACAGATTTATCAGAACGATTTTTCCGACTGCCGTACACAACAGAGTCACTGCAGACAGACTCATCCATGTGTCCATCAGGTCGCCCATCTGTTCTTCTCCGCTGAACATTGTCATTGGAAGGATCAGGCCGAATGCCGCCAGGCATCCTCCTGCAATGAGACAACTGAGTATTCTCTTTTTTTCTATACAGGCCGCCAGATCTTTTGTTATTTTGTCGATCAGTACATAAAAACACCCGGCTATGATGCCGGCAGCTATGAATACTGCCATCCATATCCAGTCTCTGATGCTCAGACTGTCGTTTACTGTCTCGAAACGCGGTATCCCCAGGCCTCCGCCCATAAAGTGTTTCAATATGCTCAAGGTAAGAAATCCACCTGCGATGCAGATGGCATATATGACCGGTTTCAAAACCTTTCTTGTTTTTTCAGAAAACACAGGTTCTCTATCCGGCGGTTCTTCCTCGTCGTCATTTCCTTCGAAATTGTTGATCAGTCCAAAAAGAGGCGCATTGAAAATAATACCCAGGGTCGCCGCCATCCCGGCCATTGCCAGTTCTCTTATTTCAGCTATCTTATATTTGAATCTGTCTCCTATCCAGCAGCACAGACCTACGATCAGACCTGTCAGACCGGCTTCCGGCCCCAGACTGCCTCCGAATATCAGCGGCAGTATAGCCGCTATTGTCAGGATGTGGAGGCGGGAATAATCATATGTCCCTTCTTTTTTCAGACGCGCCATTACTGTTTCCAGCGTCTCGGGCAGTATCCCGAATTTCTTCTGATACAGCCCTATGATCAGACCTCCGACAAGACAAACGCCAATAGTATACAGTGTTTCATGCCCGGTCCTTTCCGGGATCCACGTCCAGATAAAATCTATGCCGACAGAAATGATCTTCAGCACGACCCATACTATGGCGCCTGCTGCGGCACCCAGTATGAAAGCAAAAATAACAAAAAGCGCTGTATTCTTTATCTTATTTTTCACCAAGATACCTCTCCACATATTCAACATCAGAAGGCGTGTCTATATACTCTATACCTCTCTTCTGTCTGGTTTCACGTCCTTTTCCGGTCAACAGCAGGACAGTATTCGCATCGGCTTCTTCGATGGCTTTTCGTATCGCCTCGCCTCTGTCCTCTATTATTTCATAGGGGCAGCCCTGCTCTTTCACATGAACAGCGATCTCATTGCTGATGCTGAGCACAGGTTCCTCTCCTGCATCCTCTTCTGTTATGAATACTTTGCTGCAGTATTTGCCCGCGGCCTGTCCCAGTTCTTTTCTTCGTCTCTGGGCTTTCTTTCCCGGACATCCGAAGACTATCATGATCTTTTTGCCCGGGTACTCCTTCTTCACACTTTCAAACAAAGCTTCGAAACTCATCTTGTTGTGAGCATAATCCACTATGACTGTCATGGTCTCATCATGGTCGGTGAATATCTCCATTCTTCCGCTGACTCTTGCCTTTTCCAGTCCTCTTTTGATATTATCTATCGGAATGCCCAGTTCATGACTCATAGCAATAGCTGCAAGAGCATTGCTCACATTGAACAGACCTGTCAGTCCGATTTTGAATCCTTCGTCAAAATCCTTTCCTCTTGCGCGGAAAGCAGTGCCTCTCCTGCCCGGCTCCACATCGTAGCCATAAATATCTGCTGAAGGCTGTTCTCCGAAAGTCACCACTTTTTCTGCCAAATCTTCCGCTTCATCGGCAGCCTGTCTGCCGTACCTGCTGTCTATATTTATCACTGCAGTTTTACACTGATGCATCAGGATCATCTTGCTGGCCATGTAGTCTTCCACACTGGGATGCTCCACAGGGCTAATATGATCTTCACCCAAGTTTAGAAAGCAGCCGATGTCGAATGTTATGCCCATTGTCCTGTCATATTTCAGTGCCTGGGACGATACCTCCATCGAGACATATTCGATGCCGCTTTTGACTGCGTTGTCAAAATGTCTGTGCAGCATCATAGCCTCGGGAGTAGTCAGATGAGACTCTTCTGTAATAACTCCATCATAGTTGTCTATGCCCGATATTATTGCACTGAAAGGTTTCCCTCTGCTTTTCAGGTGATCGTCCAGGATCGACCGCATAAAGTAAGCCGTTGTTGACTTCCCCTTGGTGCCGGTGATCCCAACAGTAGTTATTCTCTGCCAGATACGGTCGTAATACAGATCTGCTATAAGAGCCATAGTCTTTCTTATATCGTTTACAATAATATACGACGCGTCCACTTCATTCTCTTCGTATTCTGTTTCACTGATGTATATGAAAGCTCCTTTTTTCAATGCTTCCGCCAGATACTTCGATGAAAAATGAGCTCCTTTACAAACGAAAAGCGTGCCTTCTTTTATATCTTGTGAGTCATATGATATATATTCCACTTCTTTTTTCTTTATTTCTGCCGGAACATGTACTTTTTCCACCAGGCCGGCAGCCTCCAGTGTTTCAATATATTTTTCTGTATCCGGTCTCATATCAATACTCTCCGGGATCATATGTATCCGCTCTCAGCCGTCCTGTCAGTATCTGGTAGAACGCAACTCCCGTCGATCTGAGATAAGCAAATACCCAAAATAATCCTACGCCTCCGATAAATGTGCATATCTGAGTTACAAAATAGCTATTGATATATACTGCGGCAAGAGCTCCGATCGTTCCTGCCGGTATTGCTGCCAGAATGATCCATCCTATAAATGACAGATTATAGCAAAAATACTTTCCTTTGTTTCCTGCCATCAGTCTTTTAGATTCATTTACAATTTCCGGGATGCTCATCTCCGGGTTATCTGCCAGTATGAAAAATGACTGACTGTACTTTATAGCTGCGATCACTCCGGGAATCAGGAAAAGCAATGCCCAGAGAAAGATAAATACCGACATATATAAAGCCAGAAGAAATGTTTTTCCGAATTTTTCAAATCCAACCATTATTGTTGATATTTCTGTGCCTGAATTTCTGAACAGGTTTAGGAAAAACAGGGATATGCCGTATGTCAGCGGCCCTGACACTACAAGCAGGTATATCGATGACACCATTGAGTATCCCCCTGCATCGCTTACATCTGTATAACCTCCGTAGGCTGGATTGTATCCGTTGGTCACTGTATCGAACATGGACCCGCCAAATACTGAATCCAGTATTATCACCGGTATTTCCGTCAGCACGCAAAAAATCATTACCACCAGAACAGCTTCCATCCATTTGTCTTTCAGAGCATCTCTCCCAAGAGCACGCAGATTGCTGCTGCTTTCCATCACTATTACACTGTTTGTCATATATTATTCTCCTTCTCCGCTGCAAGTATCCTACATGTATATGATTTTACCTTAAAACACCTTTAAATACAAGGAAAACGGCAAAGCCGAAGCTATGCCGTTTCCAATAACCTTGCGGTATATTTTTAGTACAGGTTGTCAAATATTTCTTTGACTTCTGCTTCTGTCAGTTCAACATAGTTGTTGCCCAGCAGTCTCTGCTGATTCTCTATTGTTGACTTAGCAAATTCAGCTGCCTGTTCTTTCTTCATGCCGAATTCGTTCAAAGGTTTTTTCTCAATGATTTTTCCGAGGAACTTGTCCAGTTCGTCATATACATTAGCTTCATCGCATCCAAGAACATCTGCAAATATCTTGTTGGCGATCTCGATCTTGCCCTTAGGCTGCTTTCTCATGTACATCTTGAAGACTTCTGTAAAGCATATGAAGTTTGCTTCGCCGTGTGCGATGTGGAATGCTCCGCCATGTGCATATGACAGTGCGTGAACTGCTCCGCATCCTGCGTTTCCGAATGCAATACCTGCATAGTTTGCTGCCAGGCAGAAATCCTTCAGATAAGGCTTTCTGTTTTCTGCAGTGTTGCCACCCTTGGCGATGATTTCCTTATATCCGTTCATGATGATCTTGATAGCATCCAGTGAGAAGATCTCAGTAAAAGGTGAAGCCTTTGGCGACAGGAATGATTCAACAGCGTGGATCAAAGCGTCTACCGAACTTGTTGCGAATACTTTGTCGGGCAGTCCCTGAAGTGATTCAGGAATAAGAACTGCTGTATCAGCATAAGTCTGCTCGTCTGCAATACCTTTCTTCAGGTTCATTGAAGGAATAGAAGCTACTGCTACATTAGTTACTTCCGATCCTGTTCCGCAAGTTGTAGGAACTACTACCAGTTCCTTTATTCTCTTCGGAGCTACCTTTCCTGTGTAAAGGTCTGCAACCTTTCCCGGGATATCGCATGACAGTACTTTACAGATGTCGACGATAGTGCCGCCGCCAAATGCGATGATTCTGTCAAATGTGTATTTGTCCATATCCTTCTTCAATGCATCCATCATTTCATCGGTAGGTTCGCCCTGTCCGTATTTTTCCTGATAGATAACAGGGATATCGATTCCCAGCGGTTTTACATACGGGTCATACATCCACTGGTTAGTTACCAGGATATCGCCCTTTCCAAGTTTGAATTCATCGTTGAACTCTTTGAATGTGTCAAAATAATGGATTGTTGGTACTACTCTTAATGCTTGCATTGTTTTTCCTCCTATTGTTGCCGCAGTGCGGCGTCCGTAGTGATAATTAAAATTCGCAGTTGAATCTTTCTACGAACTGCTTTTTAAGCTCTTCCCTTACATCAGGATGAGCAATGTTGATAAGCTGTCTTGCTCTGTCGTGAAGAGTCTTTCCCTTCATTTCAGCAATTCCATATTCAGTGATGACATAGTCAGCGTCACATCTTGAAGTTGTTACAGCTGCACCGTGATCTATGAAAGGTACGATCTTTGAGATCTTTGTTCCATCTTTTTTAACAGTTACTGACGGCATAGCTATGATTGCTTTTCCGTTTCCGTCATGTGACATTGCAGCGCCTCTTACGAAGTCGACCTGTCCGCCTACTGCAGAAATCTGATTTGTTCCTATGCACTCTGAAACGATCTGTCCCATGAAGTCTACCTGTACGCATGAATTTATGCATATGATGTTTGAACACTGTGCGACTACTTCCGGATGGTTTACGTAATCTACCGGTCTCAGTTCAACCATAGGGTTCTTGTCGCAGAAATCATACAGTCTCTTTGTTCCCATCAGGAATGTGATGACCATCTTGCCGTTGTCAACAGGATTCATCGAACAGTCGATAGCTCCCTTTTCATACAGGTCTACAACTCCGTCAGAAATCATTTCCGAGTGGATACCCAGATGCTTTTTGTCTCCCAGCTGTGAAAGAACGGCATCAGGAATAGCTCCTATTCCCAGCTGCAGTGTGTCTCCGTCTTTGATCAGTGATGCACAGTTCTTGCCTATTGCTTCTTCTACCGGTCCGATAGTAGGAGGTGTTATCTCGTAAAGCGGATGTGATGTTTCAACGAAATAGTCGATATCATTTACGTGTATAAAAGTATCTCCGAATACTGTAGGCATCTGATCGTTGACTTCTGCAATGACAGTTTTGCATGATTTTGCAGCCTGCATCGTGTAGTCTGATGATACGCCTGTACAGCAGAATCCATGTTCATCCGGTTTTGAAACTGAAACCAGCAGAACGTCTTCGTGGAAGATATCCTGTCTGATCAGCTTTGGTATCTCATGAAAGAATACAGGAACGAATTCTCCGTGTCCCTGCGAAGTGGATTTTCTGGTAGTCGGGCTGAGGAACCAGCCTTCAAATGTAAATGAATCATGATTTTCCGGCAGTGAGTATTCACCTTTTCCCAGGGTAACCATGTGAGAAACCGTAACGTCTTTATAAGCGTCCTTGTTCTTGACCATAGCATCTACGAGAACAGGCGGTTCTCCAACGCAGTGTGCGAACACAACTCTGTCTCCTGATTTGATGCCTTTTCTTACAGCATCGTCAGCTGAACATTTTCTCTCTTCATAAGTTTTTTTCCAGTCCATTTTTAAATTACCTGACCTTTCATTAAAATTGATTTATTTGTTGATATATATATATTTATCTACTTGATATTATTTGCTACTTTATTGATGTTCTTTATCACTTTGTCTATGTGCTGTTCGTCCCACATCTTTACCACGCCTTCCTTCGTTGAAAACTGGCAGTGTGAAGCGCAGCAGTTGGTACATCCGCCGATAACCAGCAGATAATCGTAGTCTACACCTTCTTCGGCGATCTGAAAATCTACGTCCGGCTCCTGTTTCTCAAGTTCTTTCAGGGCTGCTCCCCTGTCATACCTGGGATTGCATCCTCCGCAAAATCTAACTCCGCATTTCATCTATGCTATACTCCGTTCATTAAATAACAAGCCGCCAAGCCATTATGCCGGGCGGCTTATTAAAAATAATCATGCTATTTTATTTTAGCAATTGCCTTAGCAAGCTCTTTCTTTCCATTGATGTTGCCCTGACGGCTGATCATGATTCTCTGAGCCTGTGGTGAACCGGCACCGTGCATCGATTCTGTTCTGTATCCAACAGCTGAAGCACCCAGACAGATATTCTCGAGGAATCTGAGAACTCTCATTCTCTCTTCTGTTGTGCAAGCCGGTGAAGCAGCAAAGAACTTGTTGCACCATTCGCCTATTGTTTCTCCGTTTCTTCCAACCTTCATGTCTGAATTGAAGTCAGCTTCTGAAGGCATTGTAACCATAAGTCCGCCTGCGATGTCTTCTGCAAGTCTTACGATTTCGTAAGGGAATCTGGTTACATTCTGTTTACATACGTTTGCAAGCAGCAGATCGATCTGATAGTTTCCTGCTTCTGTAGGATAACCTTCAGCTGAGCATGCAATACCGCAGCAGTACAGTGTTTCGTTCAGGTGAGTCATTTCGATGAGCTTGTCCTTAACGTGTGAAGCCTTAGCTGCACCATTGTATTCTGCAGCCAGAGCAGCAGCACCGATAATAACATCGCCAACGCCGACTTTGCATCCGCCGTATGACTGTCTGTGGTATCCTGCAAATCTTTCAACCATCATTCCTGCGAATTCAGTTTCTCCGCAAAGGAAGATCCTGTCATTAGGGATGAATACGTCGTCGAATACTACGAGAGCTTCCTGTCCGCCGAACTGGCTGTTACCCAGGTCAACGTCTGCGCCCTTCTCCAGTTTTCTTGTGTCGCATGACTGTCTGCCATATACCATGAACAGGCCGTCTGCGTCTGAAGGACATGCAAATGATACTGCATAGTCTTTGTCATCTTCGCCCATTGCGATAGTAGGCATGATGATGTGCTCATGTGAGTTGATGGAACCTGTCTGGTGGCATTTTGCGCCTCTTACGACGATACCGTCATCTCTTCTTTCCTTGATTCTCAGATAGAGATCAGGATCCTTCTGTTTTGAAGGAGTCAATCCTCTGTCGCCCTTAGGGTCAGTCATTGCTCCGTCAACGATGATATCATTTTCCTGTACCATCTTCAGGTAGTTTACAAAGTTTTCGTGATATTTTGTTCCGTGCTTCTTGTCGATTTCAAAAGTTGTGGAGAATACTGCGTTGAACGCATCCATTCCTACGCATCTCTGGAAACATGAAGCTGTCTTCTGTCCACAAAGTCTCTGCATCTTGACCTTTTTTCTCAAGTCGTCTGTGCTCTGGTGCAGGTTTGCAAATCTGTTGATCGTCTCACCTGTAAGATTCGACTTAGTAGTCATCAGGTCTGCATACTGAGGATCCTGTGCCAGGTCATAAGTTACTGCTACGCAGTTGATCGATGGTTTGATGATTGGATGGTCTACCCAATTGTCGATTTTCTCACCGAACATGTAAACTCTTGTCTTCAGTTTTCTCAAGCTCTCGATATACTGAGCTCCTGTCATTAATGTCATAAAATCACTCCT
Source organism: Eubacteriaceae bacterium (assembly GCA_034927505.1). Lineage (GTDB taxonomy): Bacteria > Bacillota > Clostridia > Peptostreptococcales > Anaerovoracaceae > RUG100. Next base: position 212,927 of record JAYFPY010000014.1, on the reverse strand, counting down.
TTATTTTCCTTGGATCATGCCGAGCACTTAATTGAACGGTATATCCAGTATTGACTATATTATACTACCGCATATCGAACCTGCGATCCGCGCAGATGCGATCACAGTTTTTATGCTTCCTTATTCAATATCTTTCTTGCCATATCCAGAATATCTTCGCTGACAGATGTATCTAGTTTGACATCCTTTACTTCTTTGCATTCTTTCGTAACGATATCTTTTACTACATCTTCGATAGTAGACTGGGCCGATGGGCATGTTGCACATGCGCCTGTGAGCTTTACATAAACGACGCCGTCCTCAAATCCGGTGAGCATGGCTCCGCCGTAATGTTCTGCTAAAACAGGGTCTACTTTTTCTTTCAGGATCTTTGTGATTTTCTGTTCCATGATTATTATTTCATTCTCCTTAGAATCTGTCCGTTACATTGATTATACTCTACTGCGGGTGCCTTTTCAAGGGATTGTTAGTCTTTGCATTATTCTGAAAATGATGTATACTGGTGCTATGGATAAATGCATTATTATTACATCATTCCTTAACGGAAAAATCAATGACTTAATTGATATATCGGATTCATATATTGTATGTGCAGACGGCGGATATGACCGTGCAGCGGCAGAGAACATCTCCCCCGACGCGGTGATCGGCGACTTTGATTCAGTCAGATCACCTCTGCCCGATGATACAGAGATCATACAAGTGCCTTCACATAAGGATATTACCGATACATCTCTCTGCATAGATCATGCAGTGGAAAAGGGCTATCGCAGCATAATGATTTTAGGCGGCATAGGCGGCAGAGCCGATCACACTGTTGCAAACATACAGAACATTGTTGCGGCGGCAGAAAAAGACATCTCGGTCATTATGATAGATGAGCAGAATATGATCATGGCTCTCATCGATGATGAGATATACCTGCCTTCGAGACCCGGATACAAACTTTCCCTCCTGGCCCATTCGGCCCGGTGCGAAGGGGTTACTGTCACAGGTGTCGAATATCCCCTTCACGATCATACCCTGACCTCGGATTATCCCCTGGGCGTCAGCAATGAATTCATCGACAACGATGCATATATCAAAGTCGACAAGGGACAGCTGCTGATCATTATGTCCAGGGACTGAAAAATGTACAATAAAAGAGCCGTACCGGTACTGGATGCACCCTGAACGGCTCGATTTTTTGATGTTTTATTTGTTATTGAATTCAGCTTTTCTCTTTTCCAGGAAAGCCGTCGTTCCTTCTTTCTTGTCTTCGGAACTGAACGGACCTGTGAAAGCCTCTATTTCCAATATACTGGCAGCCGCCATATCCAGATCGAATCCTGTGTTTATGGCCTTCTTTGCCGAACCTACGGCCAGCGGAGCCTTTGACATGATGACTCTTGCTGTTTTTTCAGCCTCGTCCATCAGTTTATCTGCAGGCACTACCTTTTCAACCAAGCCGATCCTCATAGCTTCCTGTGCGTCTATTATCTCGGCTGTCATGATAAGATACTTGGCCATTCCTTTTCCGACCAGTCTTGACAGTCTCTGAGTACCGCCGAATCCGGGGATCAGTCCCAGGCCTACTTCCGGCTGACCGAACTTTGCCTTTTCGCTGGCGAACCTTATGTCGCACGCCATGGAAAGCTCACATCCGCCGCCCAGGGCAAATCCGTTCACCGCCGCTATTATCGGCTTTTCGATGGCTTCGATCAGATTCATCACAGCGTGACCGTCCAGCATCATCTTCCTGCCTTCTACCGGTGTAAGTTTGCTCATCTGAGCAATGTCCGCACCTGCAACGAACGCTTTTCCTTCGCCTGTTACGATCGCCGCCCTTGCAGCCTCATCTTTCTGGAATTCTGAAAAAGCTGCATACAGTTCGCCAAGGACTTCCTCATTGAGAGCATTCATTGCCTTTGGCCTGTTTACCGTTACATATGCTATTCCTTCTTTGACTTCGTATTTTATTGTATTGTACATTTTTTCGACCTTTCCTTTCTCTTTGATATATTTATAATATCATCAGAAAGCCTTCTGTTCAATGATAAAGTCACACTGTCTGGAGTTTCAGCCGGTCAAATGTAGTGTGTACGACCGGGATCGAAAGGATGATGACAGAAGCTGCGCCTTCCACCGCCAGATACGTCAGATTGTACCACAGAGACCAGGTGAGAGCCGAAAAGCCTTCCGGTGCGTAAGCTCCGAAAAAGATCACGCCCGACAATACTGCACATATGTATCTGCACAGAAGACCGAACAGATATGCTGCGGCCAGGCCGATCTTTTCTCTGTTCCTGAATATTGCCCCCAGACCCAGCGCTCCAAAAGCTATAGGGTAATCCAAAAGCAGCTGCATTGGATGAATGACATAAGGATTGAATATCAGATTGATCAGTCCTACGACCATTCCGACCATGACTCCTCTGCGTACTCCGTAAAAATATCCGGCCAGTACTATGGGCACCATTGAAAACGGCGTAATAGAACCGCCCTGAGGCATTCTGAACAGAGTGATCGCGCCCAGCGCCACTGCCAGAGCTGTAAGCACCGCGCATGTAACAAGCGCTTTTGTATCTGTTTTTTTGTTTTTCCCTGAAATAAGTATCAAGATGAAAATGATGACAATAACTGCAACCACAGTGATCTGTCCTGCGGTGGATTCGAAGAATCCCTGTAATTTTTCTGCTGACATAAAAAACCTCCTTGTTTGTCTACAGGAGGGGATGGATACACGAAGTATCCTGCTGTGCTTCCCTACGCCGGCATGATCCGGATCAGGTGTTGAGGGTAATGACTTTAGCCATATCTCAGCGTTAGCTCCCCTAGCAAATATTATTTACTAGATTATAATACGGTGTTAATAAACAATTGTCAATGCTCTGCATCAAAAAAGCGGGCCGAAATGTCGGTTCGACCCGCTCAGATCAATGAGATCTTTTATGCCTGAAGGCTCTTTGCCATCTTGGAAGCGCGTTTCATCTTCCTCAAATGTCTTGCACCCTTTTTCATCACCGACATCAGTATTGTCGCTGCGGTGAATACTATCAGCAAAGTCACCAGCACAGAAATATTCATCATCATGCTGCTGCCTGTAGCTCCGCTGATCGTTTCCTTGAAAAGTCCTACCGAATATGTCATAGGCATGTACGGATAAAGGACATTGAACAGTTTCGGCACTGTTTCCATAGGGAAAGTCCCTCCGCATGATGTCAGCTGCAGTATGAGCAGCAGCAGCGCTATGAATTTCCCGAAATCCTTCAAGTGGACAAGGCAGAACTGTATTATTGATATGAATACTGCCGATACCAGCACGCAGGACAGGATATATGAATACATATGTTCAACGTGGAGCCCCAGCGCAAATTTGACTACAACGGCCAGTATGAGCGCCTGGGCCACTCCCAGCAGAATGTATGCAATGCTCCTGATCACCGGATTGGCTGAATCTCTGCACAGATACTTGTATCTCTTGTCAACATCGAGATATATGCCGAAGAAGATTATCAACCCGCCTACCCACAGTGACAGGGACAAAAAGTATGGTGCGAATGCAGTACCGTAATTCGGCACATAATCAACTTCATTCTTCTTCACCTTTACCGGGGAAGCCGCATAATCCTCCACTCCGTTCAATGCCGGCAGCTGTCCTTTGACAGATTTCAATGAACTGTCTACACCGTCTTTCCCGGATTTTATCCCGGAATCCAGAGAGTTCATCCCGGAAGCAAGGCTTCCCGTCCCTGATTTCAAAGTACCGGTGCCGCTGACCAGTGAAGATGTCCCGGATTTAAGATTAGAACTGCCTGCCTGCAGCTGCCCGGCTCCGCTGTCCACCGATGAAGCTCCGTCAGCCAGCTGTCCGCTGCCTGTTTTTGCCGAATCCACTCCCGACTGCAGTTGTTTCAGTCCCGATGTCAGCGCAGGCACTTTGCTGTTGAGACTGGATGTCCCGGCAGCCACTTCAGCTGCGCCTGCGTTCAAAGCCTCATTTTTGCCGACCAAAGTCTGCATCCCGCTGTTTACCCCTGCAAGGCCGGGATTTTCTGCTGTTCCGTCGCCGTTTATCAGCCCTTTAAGGGTCTTCACTTGATCAGCATTCAGCGTTACCCCTGCATCCGAAAGGTGCTTTTTAGAGAAAGACGCCAGACTTGAGTAGTATGTATTCAGCCCCGCTGCAGCCGATGAAGCTCCTGCTGTATAGCTTTTCACTCCGGCTTTCAGTCCTTTATCGCCGTTCATGCCTGCATCCAGCTCATTCACGCCGCTTTTCAAAGCCGGCACCTGAGAGTTGATCTTGCTTACGCCTTTCTTTATATCTCCCAGCCCGTTGTCCAGAGAGTCGGCTCCCGATTTCAGAGAAGCCGTTCCGCTCTTCAGACTGGTCGTTCCCGTCTTCAAAGACTGTGCTCCCTGATCCAGCTTCTTCGCACCGCTGTCCAGCGAAGATGCGCCGCTGTCCAGTTTCTTTGCTCCTGTCACCAGCTGCTGCGAGCCGGAATACATGGTATTCAGTCCAGTTGACAATGTGCCCAGAGATTTCGGGACCTCCCTTATCTTATTAGCCAAAGTAAGAGTGATCTCCCTGTCTATACTGGATACCACCTCTTTTTCTATTTTATTTACCGCAGTATTCAGTATCTGAGAAGCCAGGTAATTCCTCTTTTCGTTTACCGAATATTCGATGACCGATACTTTTTTATCCGTGCTGCTGACGGATGCCACTTCCTTTGAAAAGTCTTCCGGCATAGTCAGTGAAGCATAATACTTATTGCCGTCAACGCCTTTTTTTGCCTTTTCCGCAGTAGTAAAATCGAATTTCAGACTGCCGTCTTCCCTCAGTTTGTCACAGACTTCATTGCCCACATTTCTGATTTCTCCGTTTATTTCCGCACCTGTATCTTCGTTTACAATGGCTACAGGCACATCCTGCATATTTGCATATGGATCCCAAAAAGCTCCCAGATAGAAAAAGCTGTACAACAGCGGTATTACGACCGCTCCTATAACGACTGTTACCTTCATTATCCGTTTCCTCATCGGACTTATTTTCATTTCATTCACGCTCCTAACTAAAAAAAAGACTAACACAAAAAAAATCCCGGTGCAATCCTACACCGGGTACCTATTGTTGTATTTTAGTACATTTCCTTACTTTTGTTCAAAAGTACTCCTTAAATATCTGCTGATAGCCATCAATTTTATATCCTCCACCAGGTTCTGCAGATGCTCTATCATGCTTTCCGGTGATTCGACCATATCTTTTTCGACCCAGTCTATGACCATTCCCACAATGCCGTATGCAAAGAAAGTCGAAATGAATTTGTTGTCTTCCTCGTCGATATATTTATCATCTGCCCATTCATTGACTATGCCCATGAACAATTCTATGACCGCCTCGTGCATATATCGTCTGAATTCATTGTTGTCATACGCCAGTGCGTTTCGATAATAAAGTCCGTCCTTTTTTATAGTTTTCAATGCTGTTTTCAGATTATCAGTCCATGAAACCTGATTCAGGTTGTTTTTGAAACTGAGTATTATCTCGTTGTAGTATATCCAGTTCAGCAGAGCATATTTGTCGTCGAAATGATAATAAAAAGTCAGTCTGTTGAGATCGCAGGCTTCCGTAATGTCGGTCACCGTTATGTTCTCAAAACTCTTTACTTCCATAAGCTTTTTGAAAGCATCTGCGATCTGTTTTTTTGTGATATCACCTTTAGTCATTTTACGTCATCCTCTTCGTTTTGTATAAAACATTTGTGTTATATTACCACATTTTTAAACAATTGTCCATATTTGTTCAAGAAAACAGGATGTATTTTTGTACATCCTGCTGTTCTTAAAATATTATTGATTACTGTACTGCCTTATACTATTCTGTCATATCCGCCATTGCCGGAAGTCTTGATGCTATCATATTCATCAGATTGTCGGTGCACGGCATAGGTGCTGCAAATTTAGCTTTTCCTACAACTGCGAACTTCGGATCGACCGGTTTTTTCACGCCTCCCAGTATTTCTCCGATAGTTCCGTATCTATAAGCCGGGATCTCTGCATCCATTTCATCCGAGATGTCATCCGGGTCATTGAATCCGAAATCACATTCGTATATGGCTGCCAGTTCTGCTGCGATCTCCCAGTTTGAAAGCACTATTCCCTCGTCGATAGCCGGTTCAACAGGCATCATTCTTCTTTCTGTATTGATGTACGTACCGTCAGTCCCTGCAAAACCGGTCCCCGGTATTATCACATCTGCCTTTTCACAGGTTTCGGTGATGTGTGTATCAGATACCATCAGGAATTCAAGTCCTTTGATATCGCCCGGAAGCGGATCCTCTCCGAAGCACAGCAGAGCTTTTATGCCTTCCATTGCTGATGCTCCTTCAGTGATCCCCATGTCTACCAGACCCTGAGAATTGTTCTTTGCCTTTACCTGCAGTATCCCGTCTCTCGGAGTTCCGATGTGTCCTGACAGGAGTGCAATGTTGCCGATCATTGAAGCCGCTTCTTCGGTCACAAAATTCTGTGCGAATACTATCATCGCCTTCTTTGCTCCCGCATAGGCCTCTGCGATCTCCGCAGCATCTTTGCTGACAGTAATATCAGCCAAGTCCTTTTTAAGAGCCGCAAATCCTTTTATGCCTTCCGGTTTTGCCCCGTTGTCTATGAGAGCTTTTGCTATCTCCTTGATAACAGAAACATCATTCTTGGTGTACCATGTCTTTTCCGCAAAATCCATATGCTGTTTGGCAGATCTCGGATTCACCATTATTACCTTCGCTCCGTTCTGAGCAGCTCTTTTCATCTTCAGCTGTATCACCGGATTGTCTACGGCATTGAATCCTATGGCCAGCACCAGATCTGTGGAACAGATCTCATCGATCGTGTTCGGCGATGAGTCAAATCCGACTACCGGCGCCAGTCCGCTCTTTCTGCTGTTAAAGCAGAGAGTTCGCGCTCCCATTATGCCTGCCAGCTTTTTGATCGTATATGCTTCTTCGTTTGTATATCTGTCCGAAATAGAAACTGCTACCGCATCTTTTCCATATCGCATTGCCACAGCTTCCGCCTTTTTGGCAACTGTCATCAGCGCTTCATGATAGTCCGCAAACCTGAATCCGTCGCCGTCCTTCATCATCGGCTCCTCGATCTTGCCTTCCAGCACCGAACAGTCAAATCCGAATTTGCCCTTTCCGCAGGCCAGGCCGTCGTTGACGTAACCGTCCATATCAGGGTTGGCTTTTATCAGAAGATCTCCTTTGTATTCAAGCTGCAGAGTACATCCCACCGAACAGTATGCACATGTGGTCTCCACGCATTCTGTCTTGACAGGCAGTTCCTTTGTGATGCTCTGTCTTTCCTGAAGAGCGCCGCACGGGCAAAGACTGACGCATTGTCCGCATGATACGCATCCTGATTCGGCAAGAGGTTTTTCCATGTTCGGCATTACCACCGTATCGAATCCTCTGTTGACCAGGCCGAGAGCCTCTATTCCCATCAGCTGATCGCATGACCTGACGCATAATCCGCAGAGTATGCATTTGTTCGGATCCCTCACAATGAATGGATGTTCATCATTGTATTCGATCATATTCATATCGCCGCCGAATCTTTCCGGGTGGACATCATACTGTTTTGCCAGTGCGATCAGTTCACATTCGAAATAGTCATGACATCCGCACTCCAGACATCTTTCTGCCTCGATGGCCGCCGACTCTTCATCGAATCCGTCGGGAATGACCTCTGTGAAATTATCTTTTCTTTCCGCCGGAGAAAGCTGGTCGATGTCCGGTCTGCACATCCGCTCTCTGTCTTCGAAGGTTTTTTCCGTTATATCCTCGCGTGTAACCAGATACGGCTGTTCATATTTGACCTGCTCGCCCTTCAGGTAAGCATCTATAACGCTGCTGACCTTTTTTGCATCTGCAATTGCTTCTACGGCGATAGATATCTTGTCATTGCCGCAGTCTCCTCCTGCAAATACACCCTGCATACTTGTCATATATGTCTCTGTATCGTAAGCAATAGCGCCTTTTTTGGTCTTTTCTATATTTTTGACCATTCCTGCATCCACTGCCTGACCTATGGCCAGAATAACTGTGTCCACATCAATGGTCTCAGTCTTGCCCTTTACAGGCACAGGCCTTCTCCTTCCGGATTCATCCGGCTCTCCCAGTTCCATGACCTGCAGCTTCATCTTGTTTACACGGCCGTCTTTCCCTGCCTTGATCTCCATCGGATTGGTCAGGTTTTTGAAAACAACGCCTTCCTCTTCCGCTTCGGTTATCTCCAGCATATCTGCCGGCATTTCATCCTTAGTTCTTCTATATACGTTATAGACTTTTTCTGCTCCCAATCTTACTGCAGTACGGCATGCATCCATCGCAGTGTTTCCGCCTCCGACTACAGCGACTTTTTTGCCCAGAGAAACCGGTTCATTTCTTACCGTTTTTCTGAGAAAATCAATTCCGCCCATCACGCCGTCTGTATCTTCGCCTTTGCATCCTACGCCTGTGGATACCCATGCGCCTATACCCAGCAGCACTGCATCGTGGTCTTCTTTTATGGTTTTGAAAGGAATGTCTGTGCCTATCCTTGTATTGGTTATTATGTCAACGCCCATTGCTGCAATAGTATCGACCTCGGCATCTACCACTTCTTTTGGCAGTCTGTATTCAGGTATGCCGTATCTGAGCATCCCGCCGGCCTTTGGCATTCCCTCATAGATCGTGACATCATGTCCCTTCTGTTTCAGAAAGTAGGCCGCTGAAAGTCCCAAAGGTCCGCCGCCGATTACTGCAACTGTCTTTCCCGTTGATTTTTCACACTCTGGAATAAATATATCGCCGTCTTCTCCGGTCAGATCGTGATCTGCCGCGAATCTCTTCAGCATCTGTATGGATATCGGTTCATCCACCAGGCCTCTCCTGCATTCATCCTCGCAGGGATGCGGACATACTCTTCCCAGAGAAGCCGGGAGAGGTATCTTATCCTTTACCAGCTTCAATGCCTCGCCGTATTCCCCATTGGCTATCAGTCCGACATATCCCTGGCAGTCCGTCTGCGCCGGGCAGGCCAGAACACACGGCGGTCTGCAGTCGCCCTTGTGGTTCGACAGCATCAGTTCCAGATTGGTCTTTCTGGATTCCTGCACTCTTTTGGTATTCGTCTTGATCACCATGTTCGGCTGTATTTCTGTTGCGCATGATTTTACAAGTTTTGGATTTCCCTCGACCTCGCAAACACACATGCCGCACGAACCGTATAGCTTAACTCTCTCATCATAGCAGAGAGTCGGTATGTATATTTCGTTTTCGACCGCGACTTCCAGGATAGTCTGCCCCGGAAGACCCAGCACCTCCGTGCCGTCGATATTAAGTCTGTACTGTTTTATATTCATGTCAGTCCTCCTGTTACTCTACTGTTATTGCGTTGAATTTGCAGTTTTCCAAACATCTTCCGCATTTGACGCATTTACTCTGATCTATCACGTGCATACCTTTTGCCTGCCCTGATATAGCATCCACCGGACACTTTTTAGCGCACAGAGTACAGCCCCTGCACTCATCTGTTATTTCAAATTTGATGAGGGCCTTACATGATTTTGCCGTACATTTTTTCTTGTATATATGATCTTCATATTCGTTTCTGAAATACTTGATCGTTGTCAGTACCGGGTTCGGTGCTGTCTGCCCAAGTCCACAGAGGGACCCTTCCTTTATTTTTACAGCCAGTTCTTCCAGCAGCTCTATATCTCCGTCTTTTCCTTTGCCCTGAGTTATACGCTCCAGTATCTCCAGCATCCGCTTTGTTCCCAGTCTGCAGTACGTGCATTTGCCGCAGCTTTCTTTTCGTGTGAAATCCAGGAAATATCTTGCCATGTCTACCATGCATGTATCTTCATCCATTACGATCATGCCGCCGGAGCCTACTATTGCACCGGTCTTGGTTATGTCTTCATATGTTACCGGCGTATCTATCAGCCTTGCCGGCACACATCCGCCGGACGGCCCGCCCATCTGGACAGCTTTGAACTTCTTGTCTTTCTTGATGCCGCCGCCTATGCCGAATATGACTTCTTTCAGAGGAAGACCCATCGGCACCTCTGCAAGTCCGCCTTTTTTAATCTTTCCGGCAAGAGCGAACACTTTTGTTCCTTTGCTCTTGTCCGTGCCCATAGCACTGAAAGCTTTGCCTCCGTTCCTCAATATCCACGGAAGGTTTGCATATGTCTCAACATTGTTTATGTTAGTAGGTTTCTGCCAGTATCCTTTTTCTGCCGGGAACGGGAATTTTACACGAGGCATACCACGCTCTCCCTCCAGAGAAGCGATCATTGCAGTTTCCTCGCCGCATACGAAAGCTCCTGCACCTTCTTTTATCATTACATCGAAATCAACTCCGGACCCGAAGATGTTTTTCCCGAGGAATCCCTTTTTCCTCGCCTGTTCCATTGCTATCTCAAGGCGCTTTATGGCAAGAGGATATTCGGCACGGCAGTATATTATGCCCTGGACAGCGCCGATCGCATATCCGCATATTATCATGCCTTCTAAAAGCGCATGAGGGTCTCCTTCCAGTACAGATCTGTCCATGAAAGCTCCCGGATCTCCCTCGTCGGCATTGCAGACGATGTATTTCGGTCTCCCGGCTGCTCTTCTTGTAGCGTTCCACTTGAACCATGTCGGAAAACCTGCACCTCCGCGTCCCCTCAGTCCCGATGATTTTACCTCATCGATCACCTGCTCGGGATGCATGCTTTTCAACATTTTTTCCGCAGCGCTGTATCCTTCGACCGATATATATTCTTCTATATTTTCAGGATCTATTATTCCTGCATTTTCAAGAACAATCCTCTTCTGTTTTCCAAGGAATTGTTTGTCTTCATCGGAAATGCTCATTTCCTCAACAGGTCTTCCTCCTTTTATATGGCCGTCGACTATTGTCCTTACGTTTTCCGGCTGGACTTTGACATATCTGGTCATTTTTCCGTCATCTTCATAGATGTCCACGATAGGTTCCAGATAACACGTTCCGACACATCCGGCGATACCGACATTGATATCTATTTTTTCCGCACGAAGCTGTTTTTCGAATTCAGCGGCAGTTTTTCTCGCTCCGGTGGCTATACCGCAGCTCCCCTGCCCTACGATGATTTTCATTGTCTGCACCTCCCTATGCTCTCTCTTTGATGCTGTCGAGGATATCCTTGACGGAATCTTTTGTCAGATTTCCGAAAGTTTCATCTTCCTCAGCACTTTTTACCATCATTACCGGGGCCAGTGAGCAACATCCGAGACATGCCACATTGTTCAACGTAAAAATTCCGTCTTCCGTTGTCTCCCCGTCTCCTATACCAAGATGCTCGCAGATAGACTCTTCTATTACATCTGCTCCGTTCACATGACATGCAGTGCCCTTGCACAGCATGATAAGATATTTTCCTATCGGCTCCATACGGAACTGCGCATAGAAAGTAGCCACGCCATATATTTTGGCCGGCTTTATCCCTGTTTCATCCGCTATGTAATTGATCGCATCCGGGGAAAGATACCCGTAGATCTCCTGAGTTTTCTGCAGGATAGTGATCAGACTGCCCGGTACCGCCGCATATTTTTTCAGCGTAGGCGCCAGTTCTTTGAATCGCTCTTGCCTGTTGCCGTTTCCGCAACTGCATTTTTCACTCATGCTAATATCTCCTTTTGTAAGTTAGCAGTATCTTTTACATGTAGTGAAAGTATAACAAACGAATTTAGAAAATTCAATGATTTTGGCTCATGTATACAAGATTGACATTTTTGTGTCAAAGTGGATGTTGGCTATATTCTTGCAACAAACATCTCCAACGCCATCTCTTCTTTCAATATTCCCCTCTTTATATTCTTCTCAACTTCAAATGCTTTCTGCAGCATGGACTTCACCTGGGCTTCGGAATATTTTTCGGAAAAACCGATGGCTTTTTTTATAGGATACTGATGTTTGCCCAGGATCTTTGCCATCTGAGGCACACCGCTGCCAAGATTTTTCATTTCTTTTACTTCCTGCATCAGCTCCAGCTGATTGATTATGCCGCCCAGCAGTTCAAATGTACTGTGTCCGCTCAAAAGCAGCTCTCTTATGAGGCGGAAGCCTTCGGCCTTTCTGTTGCTGCATATGCTGTCCAGCAATTTGAAAGTATTGTGCTCCAGATTGTCGGAGATGCCTTTCATTACATCTTCAGGTCTTATTTCATCGCCTTCCGCCAGTGCCATGATTTTTTTCAGATCATTGTCCAGTTGAAAGAGGCCGTAATCGATCTCTTCGTTCAGGTATCCGCTTTCCGCAATGAGCATCTCCATAGTGGCGCGGCTGGCCGTTTTCCCCCCTGCCACCAGTCTTTTTTTCATGAATCCAAGCAGCTGCCGTCCGGAGAGAGGACCGAAATCATATTCTTTCCCGGCTGCGGCAAGGGCCTTTGATGTGCTGTTGCCGTATTTCTCCAGCTTATATGTGGGCGCAGCCGGCACGGCAACTACCAGTATTGCCGTATCTGGGATCTCCCTGATGTAATCTTTGAATATGTCTCGTTTCTCCTCATCGAACTGCTTGTCTCTGTCTTTGCCCCAAAGCAAATAGAAATTATCCAGGATCACAACTTTTTTTTCAGAAAACAGAGGTATGGTCTCGCATGCTTCTATCACTGCATCCATATCAAAAGCTCCGGGCTCGAATCTTACCAGATCCAATGTCCGTGTAGCTTCATTGACGTATTTCTTTATGATAGTATCGCAGGCCCATTCAACCAGGTACTGTTCTTTTCCCCGCAGGAAAAACAGATTGCCTGTTTTGCCGTTTTTTATATCCTCGCCTATTGTTTCAAATGCATGTCTGGTATTGTAAGCCATTCTCACCTCAGTATTATTTTGATAATTATTTAACGATATTTTAACTGGTATTTACATTCTCCCTAAATATTTACACGGGATCTCTGCTCAAAAGCTTCCGATAAGATCATCCAGTCCGCATATCTCCGCTCCGTATACTTCTTCAAAGTATTTCAGGCCGCTTTCGTAATCCTCTTTAGTGAATGAATCAGTCGTCTCTTTTGGTACAACGATATCATATCCCAGATAGTAGGCGTCTGCCGCCGTGTGCCTGCAGCACATATGTGCGTGGAGCCCGGTTATTATGACTGTATCTGCTCCCAGTTCCTTCAGGAGTAGCCCCATATCCGTCTGATAAAACCCGCTGTATCGTCTCTTTGGCACAATGTAGTCCGTTTCTTCCGGTTTCAGCTCAGGTATGACCTCTGCGCCTTCAGTGCCTCGTATGGCATGGTCGCCCCACAGTTTCAATTCATGATCGATGCCCTTCAAGTGAGAATCATTGGAATAGATCACCGGTATTTTCTTTTCTCTTGCTGCTTTTATCAGCTTTTCAAGGTGCGGCACTATGGCCCGTCCCCGGTCGCATCCCAGTGCACCTGTAACGAAATCATTCAGCATATCTACAACTATTACTGCATATTTTGACATATCCATATCCTCCTTTTCGGATCTTTCCCCTGATTATATCACATATCCTTCTCATTTGGCAGTGCCGGAAGGTTTCTGCAGCATGGTCCTGACCCTGCATCCCCTGAATATCCCCACTGCGCCCTGCCGGTCGTTCCGGTACACCGGTATCCCGGCCTTCCTGTATCTGTCAAGTGCCTCTTCCGACGGGTGTCCGTAGTTGTTTTTCCCCACCTGTATAACTGTGATCCCCGGGGAAGCGGCCGCAATAAGCTCCTTCGAGGAGCTGAATCTGCTGCCGTGATGAGGTGCCAGAAGGATGTCCGTCTCAAGAAATCCACTGCCTTCCCAGTGACCGGCCACAGCTTTCTCAGTCTCTTCCCCTATATCTCCTGTTGCCAGGATGGAATAGTCGCCTACGGTCACTTTAAAAACAAGAGATCTTTCATTTTCACTTTCATCTGCAGCTGTTTCAGAAACCGCTGCCGATGCCTCGGCTCCGGCTTCCTCCAAAGGGGCTGCGGCTTCTATCCTAAAGCCGTCTTCGCTGAATATCACGTCTCCGGCCTTGTACCCGTCATCGTTGGTTATCATTTTCTCTATCATGCCCAGTTCTTCCAGCTCCGTCAGTCCCTTGTAGTGATCTGTATCTTTATGGGTCGCGAGAGCCAGGTCCACTTTTTTCACTCCGTTTTTAAGGCAGTAGGGCTTTAAAATCTTTTTGCCTGTATTGAAGTCCTTTTTTCCTCCTCCGTCTATGAAAATATTATAACCTGAAGGCGACCTGAGATGTATGGCCGAGCCCTGACCCACATCCAGGAAAACTATCTCCGCCTTTTTGAACTCGTTGGCCCATCCGCTGTAGAAAAAGCAGACAAGAAGGCCTACAGCGACCAAACCGCATATGACTTTCTCCCGATCCCCTCTGATGATCCATATACGAGCCATCTCGGACAGCAGGAAAAAGAAAAGTCCGTAGTAAATCAGTATCAGGATCAGCGACGGCGAAGTGACTTCAAATGATGTCGCTCCATTTGCGCAAAATATATTATTGCAAACCGATATCCCTTTGATCCCTATCTCCAAAAAACCGGAAAAAATTCCCGAAAGCTCCGGTATTGACCCGGTTGCAGCTATGGCTGCCACCCCTGCCGGCACAACTATCCCGGCCAGAAAGATCACCGGGATATTGGCAATGAAAGCCCCCAGGGAAAAATAATTGAACACGTATGCGCTGTAAGGAGCCATTCCCGCCTGTATCACCAGCACAGGCAGAAAAACATTTTTGAATACAGGATGGAGCGGGATATACTCGAATACCGGCAGAAAGACAGCCATTGTAAATATCGCCAGGAATGACAGCTGAAACCCCAGGCCGAATAGCTGATACGGGTTTGCTGCCAGGATCGTCATTGCTGTAAAACAGCCGGCGGACATTAGGTCATATCTGTAATGGATCAGCCGGGAAATTATATGAAGAGCTATCATGATGACAGCCCTGACTACCGATGGAGCGAATCCTGCCATAGCGGCGTATATTATCAGCAGCACAAGTATGACTATATTGGGGAACACCCTCCTTCTTCCGCCTATGACAGAGCTGATCAGTGCATATATCATCCCGATATGCAGCCCGCTTACCGCCAGTATATGGGCTGTGCCGTTCTTCTGAAAGCTCTCGTACAGTTCCTCATCCAGCCCGGATTTGTCTCCGAACATCATAGCTTCCACCATGGCCAGATCGTCCTTCGACATATGATCCTCCAGCCTCTGATGAAACCCCTGCCTGATGCTCCAGATACGATTCCGCAGTTTTGATGTGATCCTGCCGGTCCGTATCTGATAATCGGATGCTGTCGCTGTAATATTCACTTTTCGCGTCTTTAAGTACATCCGGTAGTCGAAGCATCCCGGGTTCCTTGCAGGCGATGGCAGAGAAATCTCACAGAAAGCTGTTACGTTCTGTCCCTCCTCAAATTCAGGTATATCCTTTCCGTATACTGACAGCAGCACCCGGCTGCCCCTCTTCTCAGCTATCTCCAGCCGCACACAATCCTCTTTTTCTGTCATATGTCTTATGGTCCCCGATATCTCCGTGCTGCCGCCGCAGTATTTTTCCAGTGGCTCTGTGCGGCTGTCCGCGAAAACGAATATACCGCTCCCGGCCGTAAGAAAACATAAAAACAGCACAGCAATACGAGGCGCCTTCATGAACCACATGAAAACAACTGCCGCACATGCCGCAAGTAAAACTATACTGTTGAATTTCAACTGATAAGCTGCCGCAATGCCCAGAGCAAAGGCACATGCAGCCATCACTGTCGGTCTCCGCATCACAGTTCCTCCATAGACTGATGCAAAGCCGATCCGCATTACTATATATTATACCAATTGGGATAATATTACAATATCTCTTCGCACCTCTTTTTCTTTGAATCTTCACTTTCGTATGCTATAATTTTATTTGTGTGAGATAAAGAATAAGGGGTTCTGTATGACAAGAGCAAAAGGAAAAAGCAGAAAGACAAAAATACTAAAAACAGCACTGGTGATGATCGTTGCCTTTGCTGTATTCCTGATACTGTATTCTGTAACTGTTATTGCAAATTCACCAAAGATCGATCCTGACAATATATATTCCAACCTGTCCGAAAGTTCGATCCTATACGATGACAAGGGCAACGTGCTTGAAAACATATATCAGGGAGACGGCAACCGGATCAACGTCGACTATGATCAGATCCCGGATGACCTGATAAACGCAGTAGTTTCCATTGAAGACAAGACTTTCTGGAGTCATCACGGCTTTAACGTGATACGCATATTCGGTGCGATCAAAGACAGTCTTACATCAGGCGGCGAGGTCAGCGGCACTTCAACCATAACCCAGCAGCTTGCCCGCAATGTCTACCTTCCTGAGAGCAAAAGCATACGCTCACTCAACAGAAAGGTGGCAGAGGCCTGGTATGCTGTTCTCCTGGAACGTACTCTCACAAAAGAACAAATAATGGAAGCTTACCTCAACACCATATATTTCGGATATAACTCATATGGGATCCAGGCTGCCAGCCAGGCATACTATTCCAAGGATGTAGAAGATCTGAACGCCACCCAGTGCATAGCTCTGGCCGCCATCCCTAAATCTCCCAACGATTATGCACTGGTCAAAACCATCGACAACAATACGATTGAATCCGAGGCCCTTGAGCTGAAAAAGAAAGATATCCTGTACAAGTCGCCGAATTACACCATCGTCTACAACGGTGATGCAGCCAAAGGCAGGCGTCTTCTTGCCGTTCAGAATATGCAGGATCAGGGCTATCTTACCGCTGAGCAGGCCGATGCGATTAAGGGGACATCTCTGAAAAAGCAGCTGGACCTTGACGACAATGCCTACAGTTCCAAAGCCTCGTATTTTACCGATTTTGCCATAGACGAGATAATCTCCGATCTGACAGAAACGGGATACTCCAAAGATGCCGCAAAAAAAATGGTATATACCGGCGGGCTAAAAATATATACATCCCTTAGCAGCAAAGTGCAGGGAGCCATAGATGAAGCTTTCAAAGAAAATTCCAACTTTCCTTCTGTCGCGAATCTGAAATATGACAGCAGCGGGAACATAATCAACGATAAGAAAAACATACTGCTGTACAAATACAGCAATATGATAAACGACGATGGTCAGTTCATACTTTCCTCCGATGAATACACGACGGATCCTTCCGGAGATATCATCCTGAAATCAGGTAATCGTCTAAATTTTTATGATACTGTCTCCGACGGGAAAAAAGACTACAGCATTGAAATGAAGGATATGTATATGATGAAAGAGGGAACTCTATACAGCATCGAATCCTCTACTCTGCTGATACCGCAAAAATATAAATCCAAAAACAGCGACGGCGATATCGTCATCGACAAGACTTTTATTGCGGATCATCCGGATTTTTTCGTAAAATACGGCGACTCCTTCATCATAGATGAAGACAGCTACAATCTGGGACAGGAAGTAAAACAGCCACAGGGTTCGATGGTCATAATAGACTATAAGACGGGAGAAATAAAAGGGCTTTCAGGAGGACGGGAAACCACCGGCAAGCTTCTCTATGACCGTGCCGACAGCACACGGCAGCCCGGCTCATCCATAAAGCCCCTCTCCGTTTATTCAACAGCGCTGCAGGAAGGCGAAGATGCAGCCAAGGCCGGTACAGGCATGAAATTTACCGAGTACGATAAGAACCAGAATACATCTCTTTACGGAAGCTACTGGACTGCCGCTTCCAAGATCAATGATGCGCCTCTGACCATCAACGGCAAGGTCTGGCCTAAAAACTGGTACAACGGGTACCGTGGTATCATGACTCTTCGAAAATCTGTAGAACAGTCTGTCAATGTAAATGCAGTCAGAGTGTTCCAGCAGATCGGTCCTTCAGCTTCGATAGATCAGCTGAAAAAATTCGGTATTACAAGCCTTGTCGAAACAGGCACTGCCAATGATAAAAATGCAGCTGCTCTCGCTCTGGGAGGCATGGCAAAAGGCATCTCTCCTATCGAAATGGCCTCCGCCTACGGCACGTTCCCCAACGGCGGACAGCATGTCGACTATACATCATATACAAAGATCACCGACAAAGACGGTAACGTCATCTTGGACAACGCCAATAAGAAAACAAAGGTCATGAGCGAAGGAGTGTCCTTTATCATGACAGATATTCTTCGCACTACAGTCACAAACGGAGTGGCCAAAGACGCAAAGACACAGCAGCCTACGGCCGGCAAAACAGGTACCACCACCGACAACTACGATGCCTGGTTCTGCGGATTCACGCCGCAGTATTCTGCCGCCTGCTGGCTTGGAAATGATATAAACATTGAACTGGACCAGGGCTCTTCGGCTGCAGCAAAGATGTGGAGCAAGATCATGACTGCCGCCACTGCAGGCGAGACCGGATCGTTTTCTTCAAAACCGTCGTCTGTTATCAGATGGGGCGGCGAGTACTATATCGACGGGACACAAAAGGCGGCTTCCTCTGCTTCCGATGAGAAAGCATCTACGACGCAGCAGGTCAGCGTGGAAACATGCAGCTCATCCGGCTACATCGCAACGCCGTGGTGCAAAGACCGTACAGAAAAGATTATGGACTCCGGCGACGAGCATGCGCTGTACTACTGTCCGGTCCATAACCAGGATCCGGACAAGTACCCTATCCCTCCCGGTTATACGGTCACCATAACTCAGTAGATCACTCAGTAAAAACAACTCTGCATTATCGAAGGAGCATAGATATGGATCATAAATTTATACTTGCCAGCGGCTCACCCAGAAGAATAGAAATGATGGAGGAAAACAGTTTCCCCGTTTTAGTCATGCCTTCCGACATTGAAGAGCATATCCCCGATTTCCTGACTCCCGAAGAAGCGGTGATGTTCCTGGCCATGTCAAAGGCAATGGATGTAAAAAACAGACTGGATGCCGACAGATATGGCGATGACAATCCTGTGATCACAGCAGCCGATACTGTCGTTGTATTCGAAGACCAAATACTGGGCAAACCGAAAGACCGGGCGGATGCTCTGGCCATGCTGGTGCCCATGTCCGGGAAAAGCCACCGGGTAATGACCGGCGTGGCCATTTCCTTTACTGACCGGGCTCTTACTTTTTGTTTCTGTGAAACTTCCAAAGTATATTTCAAAGAGATGCCGGAAGAAGAGATACTCCAGTACGTAAAAACCGCCGAGCCCTATGACAAGGCCGGCGGATATGCTGTTCAGGAAACTTTTTCAAAATATATAGATCACATCGAAGGCGACCGGGACAACATCATCGGCTTTCCCTGGAAAAGATTCCGGGATACTCTCGACCGTCTGCTTTCCGACTGATATGTTCTATGGATCATTTCTATTTACTCAGTCTTTCTTCCATATACTTATGTGCATTGTTCTCCAGCACGTCATCCATACAAGGCATTTCTTCCAGCACGTTTTTGCCGTACTTTCGCTCCAGAGCCGTCCCCAAAAGGAAATCGCAGAACTTGGGATTTTTCGGCAGCATAGGTCCGTGACTGTATGACGCATACACATTTTTGAAATGTGCGCCTTCCGTTCCGTCCTCACCATTGTTGCCGTAACCGGCCAGCACGCTGCCTATAGGCTTTACGCCGTCTCCCAGATATGTCTTACCCGAATGGTTTTCAAAGCCTACGATCCTGTCTGAAAGTTCATCGCACGTGAACATGTAATTTCCTATCATTCTTTTTTCATGGCCGACTGTATATACGTCCAGCGCTCCCATAAAATCCATCTGCTGTCCGTCCCAGGTCCTGTAGTAATTGCCCAGTATCTGATATCCTCCGCAGATCGCCAGAAAAACCTTTTCATCATCGATAGCAGAAATAATATCTGCTTTTTTATTTGCCTCCGCATCCGCCAGAAGAACATCCTGTTCGAAGTCCTGCCCTCCGCCGATGAAAAACACATCATAGTCGGCGGCGTCCATTTTTTCTCCGACAGAAAGGCCTGTGACGCTGCAGTCGATACCTCGCCATTTCAGCCGCTGTTCCATGCATATTATATTGCCTGTATCTCCGTACAGATTCAGTATATCCGGATACAGATGACATATGTTCAGTTTATATTCTCCCATTGTTTACTCCCAGAAATTCTTGTAGCCGTATTTTTTGCTGACGATAGCCCGCAGATCCATCATTGCCGTATATGTCGGCATTATGTATACCGGGACATCACGGCCGGTGAATTCTTCTATCAGCTGTTCGTAATCCTTGATCACTTTTATCTTTTCTTCTTTGACTCCCGCATACTTGAAACGCATAGCCATATCGTCTGCGCGGACTCCCGATACCAGTATCCCGTCCAGTTTATCGTCTATTTTCTGCAGCGTTTCAAAATCCACATCCCATATCCATGAAATATCGGTCCCGTCCGCATAATTATCGTTGAGGCATACTACAAACAGTGATTTTTCACTGATGTTGGAGAGAAAGTTCAGCACCTGATTGCACCCTGCAGGGTTCTTGATCAGTATCATCCTGGTTTCCGTTTCCTCCAGCATGAATTTCTCCATGCGGCCAAATCCGCATTCAAACGTAGAGAGAGCATTGACCGCTTTCTCCTCGTTCAGTCCCAGAGCATGAGCAACCGTAACTGCAGACACTCCGTTATAAATGTTGTATCCTCCCGGCAGGTCTATATTTGCCCGGAATTTTTTACTGCCTGTGTCTATTTCTATCTCACTGTGAGAAGCGTCGCTGACAAATACACGGCTGACTGACACATCCGGATCCGGCCTTGAATATCCGCATTTATCGCAGTGATATTTTCCCAGATGCCCGAACGTGATGTAATCATATGTATATTCATTCTTGCAGTGGATGCAGTAAGGCGCATCACTGGCCTCCTTTACCCTCTCTTTGTATATAGGCCCGTTGACGCCGTACAGAATGATCTTGTTGCTGATGTCTTCACGAAGAGATGCCGTCAGCGAACAGTCCGCATTCAGACAGACGACTGCATTCTTTGAATTCTCGATCCCGATCCTGATGTTGTTCAAAGTATGAGTTATCTCGCCGTATCTGTCCAGCTGATCGCGGAACACGTTGGTCACCAGCACACATTTCGCATCCACATATCTGCTGACTGTCTTAAAAGCGGCTTCATCACTCTCTATCAGGGCGTAGTCACACTTGTTCTTTCCTCCCAAAGTAGAATTCGCACAGAATTCCGCCGTGATCCCGTTCATCAGATTTGCCCCTGACTTGTTGCAGAAAAAGGATATACCATTATCCTTCAGACTCTGCTCTATCATTCGTGAAGTCGTCGTTTTACCGTTGGTACCCGTTACGATTATCGTTTTTACATCCTTTGCAAGATATCCCAAAAGTCCCGGACAGATCTTCAATGCGATCTTTCCGGGAAAATCGGTGGCGCCTCCGCCAAGTATCCTGATCAATCTACGGCTCATTTTGCAGGCCGTAACTGCTATTGCTGCTCTAAAATCCATAGTGATATTTTACCACACCGTATAGATTTTATAAACCGTAATTTTTTCAGCCGGTCACATCTTACTTTTTACTGTGCATGTCTGCAATAAGACATACGGCGGGGATCATGAATCCGATCACTGCCAGCATAGTCAGTCCTTCATCTGTGCCGAACACTGCACCTCCTATACAGGCTCCGGCAAATCCGGTTATCGCAGACAATATCAGTATCATGATCATTTTTCCTATATTCATGGTTTTTCCTACCTCCTTATATTTCTATAGGCCTCCACGCCTTTTTTGACACATGCCACCGGCGAAAATGAAATGCTGCCGCCGCCGGCTCCAAATGACACGCTGGGCACACAGCTTACTGTTGTATGTCCGTAATTAGATGATATCCCAACGCTTTTGACATTGCCGCTGACTCTCCAGTTCACAGTCATCGACCCTGACAGAGCGTCATAATAATAATATTTCTTCTTGTATTTCATCAGCTGTGCCATAGGGAATTTACAGTAAGCGCCTTTTCCTGAATTCTTTGTGAATGCACGTTTCTTTACAGTTTTTTTATTGCTGCTCTTCTTCCCTCCTTTATAATAATTTATGGAAGCGCTGCCGCTGGTCATGGCAAAATGCTCGCTGGTAGTCATTGCCGCTATATCGCTGGCAAGAAAATGGGGCAGTTTTTTCCAGGACCAGGTCATTTTGGTCTGAAGATATGTATTTCCCTTCTTATATCTGAATTTGCTTTTAGTGTATGAGATCGTATATGTCACGTCCCCGCACTTTGCTTTTGGAACAGCTTTTGCCTTTATCATTTTTGCCTGAGTCCTGGAAAATCCCATGGATCTCAAAGACGACATGCTCTTCCCGCTCATAGACATCAGTATATTATACTCGGATATGGTTGCAGTCGTCTTGACTGTTTTCCCCTTTTCCGCCCCAAAAGCTGTATCGTGAGGTATCATCAGACTGCATAGACAAAAACAGCAGCACAGTGATATTGCGATTATTTTTTTCAATTCTTTCTCTCCTTTCATACTGAGAAATCGTTTTTACAAAAAGAGACCGGATTTCCCTCACACGAAACCAGTCTCTGACTGTTAGTTTAATATACCATTATTTACATATTATGTCAATATCCTTTACAGCTCCAATTCATACATACACATTGCTACAGCCGCCGGCCCTGCCGTCTCTGTACGCAGTATGGTCTCTCCCAGAGAAACGCTGACCGCCCCCGAAAAAGTGAATCTTCCGGCTTCCTCTTCCGAAAATCCGCCTTCCGGTCCTATTATCACAGCTATGCTCTTTGGTTTTTCTTTCAGATCATGAAGCGCATCCTTTATGGTCAGTTCATTTTCATTTTCATAAGGGAACAAAACCAGATCGTAGTCGTCCAGCAGAGGCGGAACATCCTCCGAGTATATGGCTTCCTGAACAAGAGGAACTATCCCCCTCCTGCACTGCTTTGCCGCTTCCATGGCAATGGAGTTGTATCTTATTATCTTCCTGCCGTACTTCCCGTTGTCTGTCACAACGCTCCTTGTCATGAATACGGGCACGATCTCATGGACTCCCAGTTCGGTACATTTCTGCACCACCTGTTCCATCTTGCTTCCCTTGGGTACTCCCTGGAACAGGGTGACCTTTATTTCAGGTTCTCTTGCAAATCTCTGTTTGTCGATTATTTTTGCTCCGATCATACTGCTGCTCATAGATACGATCTCACACGAATATTCCCATTCGCCCGAATCGGATACCTCAATACGATCGCCCTCCTTCAGGCGAAGGACCTTCGTTATATGTCTTACATCTTCTCCGTCTATCAATATAGTATTTTCTCCGACCGCTGCCGGATCTACAAAAAATCTGCTCATATGATCGCCGCCTTTCGTCTGTAATTATCTGTCCTGTTATTATATCACAGTTTTGCCTCTACAGCGCTCCATTCTCCCTCGTCCATAGTCTTTACCACCGTCATGCCTTCCTTTTCGACGGCATCTATGACCATCTGCTTTTTTTCCGTAAGTATGCCTGAAGAAATATATACAGCGCCGGGCATCATGTGCTCCTTTATATGCTTTGTCAGCATACAGACCATTTCCGCCATCAGGTTGGCCACCACGATATCCGCCTTGTAATCCAGTCCCCTGGTCAGATCTCCTTCTTTTATTTTCACCTTTTTTTTACAGTGGTTCCGGTCCACGTTTTTGCCGGCTACCTTTACCGCCACCGGATCTATGTCGACTCCCAGAACATCTTCGCTGCCCATGACAGCCGCCGCAATGGCCAGGATCCCCGAGCCTGTCCCAACATCCAGCACCTTTTTACCGAAGCAGCCTGCCTCTTCCATGAGCCGTGCGCACATAGACGTTGTTTCGTGGTCCCCCGTACCGAAAGCCATCCCCGGATCCAGATCTACGACGCTGACTCCAGGAATGTCCGCCGTTTCTTCCCAGCTGGGCTTTACCATGACAGTCTCTGTCAGCCGCAGTGATTTGAAATGTTCTTTGTAGGAATTCACCCAGTCTTCGTCGTCCACCGTC
Source organism: Eubacteriaceae bacterium (assembly GCA_034927505.1). Lineage (GTDB taxonomy): Bacteria > Bacillota > Clostridia > Peptostreptococcales > Anaerovoracaceae > RUG100. The sequence goes on along the minus strand of JAYFPY010000014.1, from coordinate 188,891 downwards.
ACTTCCTCTATCAGGTGATCTCTATAAGCCTGTTTTACTTCCTCCAGTTTTTTTCTTCCGACGCTGTCGTCTTCAAAATATATATGCAGCTCCGGTTTTTCATTTCTGTCCAGGTGGACAAGAGAAGGATCGATGTAATCCCAGTCATATTTGTTCTGACTGTCCATCAGTTCATCCACTACTGTATTGTCCCTCACTTCCGTCGACGTGATCCCCAGCTCCATCAGTTTCGATGTTATTATTTCTATTTCTTCATGATCCGCTTTTATTTTCAATTCCAGGTATTTCATTTATGCTCCTTATCTTCTTCAATAGGCTCTGCTTTGATCTGCGCTTTCTTCCGGGTCCCCGGCTCAAGTGAAAGAATATGCCCCGGGATCAATCCTGCCAGTGAAAATATTATCCCTAACGGGATCGTACTGAAATCAGGCACGTTGATCTTATTGAAAGCCAGCATATTGGCCAGGCTGAATGTACAATACTCTATCAGCATATACATTATGCCGAATGCTATTGGCGAAAGCCATTTGAACTTTCCCCAGTAATTCATTTTGCCGATCACAAGAGAAGCTGCAAATGTAGTCACAGGCATTATTATCCACATGTAAATAAAAGCGTATCCCATACCGGAATCGTCCGGAGTCAGATAGAATGCTGCAACCGAAACACTCCACATAACAAGGTATACCGTGATCATGATCCCTTTCAAATGTTTCTTCATGCTGCTGTCCCCCCTTTGCTATATATATTATAGCATACTGTACATCGTACCATGTCATTTTCCCCTGCATTTTCCCAAACTCACATCGATCACAGTTAAAAATACCCCGCGTCATTTCACAGGGTATTTTAATTGCTGTATATTATTCTTTTATAGCATCCTCTATTGTCTTGTCTCCGGCATCTTTTCCATATTTGTCTATGGCTTTTCTGTTGGCCTCACTGTGCGTAAGACATCCTGCGCCGCCGACGCATCCGCCTTCACATGCCATTCCTTCGATCAGATTGTATGGCGATGCCCCCTTGGAAGCACGCATCAGAGCTGTCTTGCACTTGTCCAGTCCGGCGCACGTCCCGGCCTTTATCTCAAAGTCCGAACCCTGCTCCTTCAAAGCTTCTGTCACTGCCTCTGCAACTCCGCCGGTCCTGGCGAATATCCTGCCGTAATAAGAAGCATCTTCGAAGGATTCTTCTTCCAGCTTTTCAGCTTCGATGTCCCGGCTGTCTATCATCGCCTGCAATTCTTCAAATGTCATTGCATAGTCCACGTAGTCTTTGACGCTGTCCAGGTTTACTTCTGCCTTTTTAGCTGTACACGGTCCTATGAATACGATCTTTCCATCCGGATCTTTTTCTTTCATGTGTTTCGCCAGTGTTGCCATCGGAGAAAGGTTATGTGATATATGCTGTTCCATGTCGGGGAAATTGGCCTTTATATATGATACGAATGCCGGGCAGCATGAGGTAGTGAGAAAACCTTTTTCCGCCAGCTCTTCCGCTTCTCCGTAAGCCACCATATCGGCTCCCAGAGCCACCTCGGTCACATCGCAGAATCCCAGCTTTTTTATGGCTGCGACCATCTGGCCCAGCGTGGCGTATTCAAACTGGCTGGCAATTGCAGGGGCAACGACCGCATGTACCTTGTATTTCTTGTTATTGTCGCTGTCTTTTATCAGATGGATTATATCTGTGATATATGATTTGTCCACTGTTGCACCGAATGGACATGTAAACACGCACGCCCCGCAGGATGTGCACTTTTCATTGTCTATCTCGGCCTCTCCTTCTTCTGCCATGTGTATGGCTCCGGCCTTGCATGCATTTTCACAGGGCCTTGTAAAATTCATTATAGCGCTGTACGGACATACCTTGGCGCATTTCCCGCACTCGACGCATTTCTTTTTATCTATATGAGCTACCAGTTCTTCATCGAATGATATGGCGCCTAGTTTGCATGCATCTTCACATTTATGCGCGATGCATCCTCTGCACATATCGGTGACCACGTGCCCGGCCTCCGGACATTCGTCGCATGCTATATCTATTACTTCGATCACATTCGGATTCTCTTTATCTCCGCCAAGGGCGATCTTGATGCGCTCGGCCACTATGGCTCTGTCTTTGTATATGCAGCAGCGTCGCGGTATTTCATCCTTCCTGACTACCTGATTTGCAATATCATCGAATACTGCAAAGGATTCATTGCCCATCCACGTATGGCGAGCTACCTCGCGAAGCACCTTGTATTTCAGTTCCTGGACATACGAATCAAATTTTCTCATACAACCTCCCTATGTTCCTTTGAATTTATTTCTGTTAATTATATCACAAAAGCGGACCGTACTGTCCGCTTTTGATGATTTTTATATTGTCTGTCTATTCGAGTCTCTTTATTTTTCCTCAGTGATCTCTTCCATGTGGAACTGGCTTTCGTCACTGTACGGTTTCTCGATCCTGCCAAAGCATCTAAGGATCAGACCTGTGATGCCGCCGCCAACATAGGCGATAGCCACTGTGACTACCATTCCCAACAGCTGTATCTGCCAGTTGCCTGTTATTATGATCGCTGAAAGTCCGCCCAGCAGTCCCGGCATCCCATGGAGATTATGCACTCCGCATGTATCGGTCCCGCCGATGAATCTGCATACTCTCGGAGCAATAAAGCTGTACCCGATCGTAGACAGTGTGCCTGCACACAGTCCGATCAGAAGCGACATTCCCGGACTTGCGATATCGCATGTGGAACCTATTGCTACTCCGCCTGCCAGTGCAGCATTTGCAATATGTTCAATATCCAGCTTGCCTTTGCCCACCAGTTTTGAAACTACATATGTAGCCAGTGTTGCGCCGGCCAGAGCCAGTACTGTATTTATCGCTGTCAGAGTTACTCTGTCCGGTGCTACTATAGCGCTGGTAAATGAAGGCCAGAACACCCACAATACCAGACTTCCCAGCATGCTGAACTGATTGCTCATCTTGCTGCCGGTCGCTTCCAGACCTTCAAAGTTCTTCTGAGTTTTGGTTATCACGCCCAGACCGAAGTAAGCTCCGAATGCATGTATCACTACACTGCCGCCTGTATCCTGGAAGCCTGCAAATACCCCGCTTTCTACTATCAGCCACTCGTTGACGAAGTATACTATGGTAAACAGGAATGCCATCAAGACATACTGACTCATTTTGAGTCTTCCCAAAGGCGCGCCGATGGCTATCAGTATGCTGGCTCCGCAAAATTCTGCCCAGAGAAGCGACTCCACACTGATGATGGCTTCTTCCCCGACAAAACTTTTTATGATCAGATATACCGGTATAGAAATGCTGGTAACCAGCAACGTTGCAGTCAAGGAACTGAATCCGTGACCTCTCACACATACCATCAAAAATCCGAATCCCAGCAGCAGCATGGCCAGTACATGTATCGACCTGTTATACTGAAGTGTCTCGAAAATAGTATGTGATTCTCCTGTCAGTGCAGTCGCATCAAAAGAAGACCCCGCCAGTTCTTTCATGCTTTCAGCAACATTGGGATTGACTGAAGCACACAGCAGTATGCCTGCAACTACACATATGATCAGTGTAATTATAAGAAGTGCTTTGTCCTTGGCACTGTTATTATTCAATTGTTTCATCTCCCATTCAACACCATTCAATGATGGTGATCGTTCAATAGTCAGTTTATTTGTTTTTTTCAGTTAATTGTCAGAAAATAGAAATGCGGCCCCCGAAGGGACCGCAGTCATATTTACTGAATATCAGTTTATTTTGTTGAAGCGTCGTACATTTCTTCAGCTTTATCCCACTCAGCAATGATTTCAGGGATAACCTTGTACAGGTCGCCTACGATACCAAAGTCTGCAACTTCGAATATAGGAGCATCGGCATCCTTGTTGATAGCAACAATGATGTCTGATGTCTGCATTCCTGCCAAGTGCTGGATAGCTCCGGAGATACCGCATGCAAAGTATATTTTAGGCTTTACAGTAGTACCTGTCTGTCCAACCTGGTGTGAATGGTCGATCCAGCCTGCATCAACAGCAGCACGGGATGAACCTACGACTCCGCCGACCTTATCTGCGAATTTCTTGATCAGTTCAAATCCGCTAGGGTCGCCCAGTCCTCTTCCGCCTGAGCAGATGATATCTGCATCAGTCAGTGATACCAGTTCTTTAGTTGATTTAACAACTTCCTTGATCTTGATGTGGATGTCGCTTGCCGAAAGCTGCGGCTTGTAAGTGATCATCTCACCTGTAGCGCCTTCCTTCTTTTCCATCTTCTGCATTACGCCCGGACGTACAGTTGACATCTGAGGTCTTGTCTTAGGGCATATGATGGTAGCCATCAGGTTACCGCCGAATGCAGGACGAGTCTGTTTGATCCCTGTGCTTGGATCGTTAGGGTCCAGCGTGGAAGTATCAAGAGTAGTGTTCTTCTTAGCATAGTCGATGTAGCTCGATACTCTGATGTCCAGATGAGTACAGTCTGCAGTCAGACCTGTGTTCAGTCTTGCAGCTACTCTTGGAGCCAGGTCACGTCCGATGTGAGTTGCTCCGTATATAACCAGTTCAGGCTTCATTTCATGAACAGCGTCTACGATGACCTTTGTGTATGCATCTGTAGTGTACTGCTTGAGAAGCGGATCCTGGATCATGATAACGCCTTCAGCTCCGTATGCATATGCTTCTTCAGCCAGGTGATCCACACCGTCGCCGATGATAACAGCATATACTTTTGTATCTTCGCTGATTTCCTTTGCCAGTCTGTGTCCTTCACCGATCAGTTCCAGAGCCACGTTCATGAATTTGCCTTCTCTCTGTTCAGCATAAACCCAAACGTGCTTGTAAGCGCTGAGATCTACCGGACCATCGTCGCCGGTCTTTTCGATAGCATCGAATTTGCAGGCAGCGATACACTGGTTACAAGCTGTACACTTGCTGTTGATAACAGCAAGCTTGCCTTCCATATCGATCGCGTCGAAAGGACATGCTTTTATACAAAGCTTACAGCCTTTACATTTATCTTTGATTACTTGAATTGCCATTTTGTAGTTCCTCCTCCTTTATTTAGATTACGTGTTTGCCCTTAAGGCCAATGAGCAGATTGTCTGCCTGTTCTTTTTCAGTGTCACCAGCGATGACAACGCCCTTGCCCTTTGGAGCAGGAGTGAACGAACGGAATACGTTTGTAGGTGATGCGTCAAGACCAACTGTTGCCAGGTCTACATTTACATCTGCAGCACTGAATACTGTCGTTGGCTTGTCTTTTGCACCGTAAATACCGTGGATGCTCATGTATCTTGGAGTGTTCAGTTCTTTGATAGCAGTCAGCATGCAAGGAGTTTTGATTTCGATTACTTCGTGTCCGGCTTCCAGAGCTCTTTCAACTGTAATAGTCTTCATGTCGTCTGCCATGTCGAACTTCTGTACGTAAGTTACCTGCGGGAGGTCCAGCTTTTCAGCCAGCTGAGGTCCTACCTGTGCAGTGTCTCCGTCGATAGCCTGTCTTCCTGCAAAGATAAGATCGAAGTCGCCGATCTTTCTTACTGTAGCAGCCAGTGCGTTGGAAGTAGCCCATGTATCCGAACCGCCGACAGCTCTGTCGGATATCAGTACGCCTTCGTCAGCGCCCATTGCCAGACATTCCATCAGAAGATCTTTTGCCTGTGGAGGTCCCATAGTAACAACTGTAATATGAGTATCAGGATACTTGTCCTTGATCTTCAGTGATTCTTCCAGTGCGTTTGCATCGTCATGGTTCAGGATGCTTGGAACGCCGTCTCTCATAAGTGTGCCTGTTTCAGGATTGATTCTGATTTCATTTGTATCAGGAACCTGTTTTGCACATACGATAATTTTAAATGCCATTTTCGTTTCCTCCTACTTCTGTTTACCAAATACTGATGCAGCGATAACGATTTTCTGAACTTCTGAAGTACCTTCATAGATCTCAGTGATCTTGGCCTCTCGCATCATTCTTTCAACCGGGTAGTCCTTGGTGTATCCGTAACCACCGTGGAGCTGTACAGCCTTGGTAGTAACATACATTGCAGTTTCAGCAGCAAAGAGTTTTGCCATTGCTGATTTAGGACCGTAAGCAAGATGCTTGTCCTTATAATCTGCTGCCTGGTATATCAGCAGTCTTGCAGCTTCGATCTGAGTCTTCATGTTAGCGATCTCGAACTGGAGAGCTTCCATCTGTGACAGTCTCTTTCCGAACTGCTTTCTTGCCTTCATATAATCTACTGTAACGTCAAATGCGCCCTGAGCTATTCCCAGAGCCTGTGAAGCGATACCGATACGGCCGCCGTCCAGTGTTGACATTGCAACTTTGAATCCGTCGCCTTCACCACCGAGCATTCTGTCTGCAGGGATCCTGCAGTTCTGGAATATGAGCTCAGTTGTTGAAGATGCGCAAATACCCATCTTATCTTCAGTTTTTCCTATTGAGAATCCTTCGTCGCCTTTTTCTACGATGAATGCACTGATACCATGGTTTCCCTTTTTCTTATCAGTCATAGCCATAACAACGAATACATCGGCATAACCGCCGTTTGTGATAAATACCTTTGCTCCGTTGAGAACGTAGCTGTCACCGTCTTTGACGGCTCTTGTCTGCTGTCCGCTTGCATCTGTTCCTGCGTTAGGTTCAGTCAGTCCAAATGCGCCGAGATGCTTTCCTGAGAGCAGGTCCGGAAGATATTTTTTCTTCTGGTCTTCATCTCCCCAGTTGAAGATCGGCCAGCAGCACAGTGAAGTGTGAGCTGAGCAGATAACGCCTGTGGATCCGCAAACTCTTGATAATTCTTCTACAGTGATAGCATACGAGATGTGATCTCCGCCAGCGCCACCGTATTCTGTTGGGAATGGAACACCCAGCAGACCGTACTTAGCCATTTTTTCTACAGTCTCTTCTGGGAATCTGTGTTCGGCATCGATATCTGCTGCGATTGGTTCAACTTCGGTTTCAGCAAACTCTCTTACCATTTTTCTTACAAATTCTTGTTCCTTTGTCAGTTCAAAGTTCATGTAAATGCCTCCTTAAAAAAATTAATAACGGTACTTTTTTATATTTTTAAAATCGTCCGCAATCTTATTAAATTCATGTTTGTTATAAATATAACGTTCTTACATCTATAACGGCACATAAATAAAGTAAACCATTTTTTGATACAATTTGCAACCCTTTTTTTGCTTTTGCCTATACAAATAGCGAATATGTATAAAAACCCCGGATATGTTACAAAAACTGACATTGCGGCTTCCCCGCCCTGTGAGTTTTATACTGAAATTTCTGACTACTCGTTCATCTAAAACTATGTCTCTTTTTTAACAAAAATTCGCTCCTTTTTCGTCATTTGTTTTTCTTGATTCTTCTTCCTTTTATTTTTACCGCTGCGACTTTGGTCCCTCTGTCGTCCGTAATGTCGATATTATAGAAACAGTCTCGTCCCTTTTCTCCCATATAATCGGATTCTCCTGTAAGTATGCTGCCCTCGGCTACCTTGAGAAAAGATATCTCGCTGGTCATTGTTACTGTAGGCACATTTCCCGTGTTGCTGGCAATAGCGAATATGAAATCTGCCAGCGTATATATTGCGCCTCCCATTGGCGTGCCTATTGCGTTTATGTGCTTTTTCTCCAGTTTCAGAGTGCACTTTGCATAATTCACATCTGCAGCCTGTATCTCTATACCTGTTGTCTCTGTTGCAAACAAATCATTTGAAAATATTTTTTTTGCTTCTTCAAGACGGTCAGTCATCTTTTTTCCTCTTTTCTCTAATCGATCTTCGGATATATATCAACTATTTCTTCCGACTCCACAGCTGCTTCAATCAGCTGCTCCACTTCCAGCCTGCTTTCCGATCTCTCGATCTTTGCCGGTTTCGGTTTTGTCGAAGGATGCTTTGGCAGGAACACCGTACAGCAGTCTTCATATGGTTCTATAGATTTTTCATAAGTTCCGATATCCTTTGCGATATCCATTATGTCCACCTTGTCCAGGGCGATAAGAGGACGCATTACCGGCATCTCAACAGAAGCATCGGTCACCACCAGCGCATCTGAAGTCTGGCTGGCTACCTGCCCCAGGCTCTCTCCTGTTATCAGCATATCGCATCCGTACTTCTGAGCTATTTTCTCACCGACACGCATCATGAACCGTCTGAGAAGTACTGTAGTTTCTTCTTCCGGACAATGCTGCACGATTTGTTCCTGTATAGGCAGCATATTGATCACATGCATTTTGAAACGACTGCAGTACACCGCCAGTATCCCTGCCAGTTCCTCCACCTTTTCCTGTGCTCTTTCACTTGTATACGGATAAGAATGAAAATGCACAGCTTCGATCTGCATGCCTCTTTTGGCCATCATCCATGCTGCGACCGGGCTGTCGATCCCTCCGGAAAGCAGCACAAGGCCCTTTCCGTTGCTTCCCAGCGGCAATCCGCCGTATCCGGGTATTTTCTGCTGATACAGGTATGTCACATCTCTTCGCAGATCAACGAAAAGATGCACATCGGGATCGTGTACATCCACCTTCAACACTTTGCACCCCTTCAGTACACTGGCGCCCACCTGACGCGCCATGTCGGGCGATTTTACAGGGAAACTCTTGTCTGCTCTCTTAGCTTCCACCTTGAATGTCTTTACGCCTTTAGTCTCGATAAGACTATCCATGTATTCCACTGCCGCCCGTCCTATAGCCTCCATATGGGATTCTGTTTCAACCGCCGGACTTATGGAGGCTATGCCGAACACCTTGCCTATCTCCTTGATTATGGCATTCTGATCTATAGATTTGTCTGCTCTCACAAATATAAGGCCTTCGTGTCTTTTGACCTCGATGTCTCCCAGTTTTTTTACCAGTTTTTTGATCCGATCGACCAGCATCCTTTCAAAATAAGGTTTGTTCTGTCCCTTCAGTGCAACTTCGCCGAATCTTACTATAAATATGTTTCTTTCGTTCAATGTTATTCTCCGATCATCTAAAACTACCCAGTCTGCGGAATTTATCCACCGCCGCCTTCAGCTTATCCAGAACGCGGTCCATCTCATCTATTGTGTTGAAGCTGCTCAGGCTGAACCTGACCGCACCTTCGATTTCTCTGTCCGTCAGTCCGGCCGCCGCCAGCACATGACTCTTTCCGGTCTTGTTGGATGAACAGGCCGAGCCTGTCGACACATATATCTCGTCCTGTTCCAGGGAATGAAGTATCACTTCTCCTCGCGTCCCGAGAAACGATACGTTCAGTATCCCGGGCGTGCAGAGTTCCTCCGGTGAATTGAATCTTACGTCCTTGATGCGTTCTTCAATTCCTCTGCGAAGATGATCCCTTACGCGGGCCGTTTCACGTCCCGCTTTGTCAAGCTCTGAGCAAGCCATATGAGCCGCCAGACCCAGCCCGGCTATTGCCGGCGTATTTTCTGTTCCGGACCTGTATCCCTTTTCCTGTCCGCCTCCCGCGGTATGGGGAATGATGTTGATTCCTTTTTTTATCCACAGGGCTCCCGATCCTTTGGGGCCGTGTATCTTGTGCCCGCTGACCGATATAAGATCCAGGTTTGAAACAGGAATGGGTATCTTGCCGAAACTCTGGACGCAGTCGCTGTGAAACACCGCGTTCTTTTTCAGGGAAGCTGCCTCTTCTATGGGCTGTACTGTTCCCAGTTCATTGTTCACATGCATTATTGATATCAGCACAGTGTTGTCATCCACTTCATTTTTAAGCTGTTCAAGATCGATGACACCCCTGTTGTCCACATCCAGATATACCGGTTCGAATCCTTCTTCCTCCATTCTTTTGAATGTCTCAAGAACAGCAGGGTGTTCGATTTTTGAAGTGATGATCTTCCTGCCCCGTCTTTTGCCGGCACGGCATGCTCCGGTGACCGCCATATTGTCCGACTCCGTGCCTCCTGATGTAAAAACGATATCATCCGCATTTACGCCTATAGCTGCTGCAGTTTTCCGCCTGGCCTCTTTGACCAGCTTCTCTGCCTCCAGACCTCTCCTGTGCAGCGAAGATGGATTTCCGTATTTGTTTTTCATCACTTCCGTCATCAATTCAGTAACTTCATCATACTGTCTCGTTGTTGCGCTGTTGTCCAGATATATTTCCACTTTTTACTCCTGATATTTCAGATAAAAGAGGGCAGCATCGCCGCCCTCTCTTTCACTTTATTTTGCGTAGTCGATCGCTCTTGTCTCTCTTACAATGTTGACTTTGATCTGGCCCGGATAATCCAGTCCATCTTCTACTTTCTTTGCGATCTCTCTTGCCAGCATAGGCATTTCATCATCTCTGATCTTGTCCGGCTGAGCAATGATCCTGATCTCACGACCTGCCTGAATAGCATATGATCTTTCTACTCCATCCGTAGTATTTGCAATATCCTCCAGTTCCTGGAGCCTCTTGATATACGTTTCTAGAGTTTCTCTTCTTGCACCCGGCCTTGCTGCAGAAAGTGCATCTGCCGCTGCGATGAGTACAGCTTCAAGACTTTTCGGTTCATAATCGCCGTGATGAGCCGCCATTGCATCAATCACCGCCTGAGATTCTTTGTACTTTTTCAGCACTTCCATTCCCAGGTCTACATGAGTTCCCTCTCTGTCATGATCTATGGCCTTTCCTATATCATGGAGCAGGCCTGCTCTCTTTGCAAGTTTAGGATCCAGCCCCAGTTCTCCAGCCATGAGGCCTGCAAGATAAGCGACCTCTTCGGAATGTTTGAGAACATTTTGTCCATATGAAGTTCTGTATTTCAACCTTCCCAACAGCTTTATCAGTTCCGGATGCAGATTGTGTATGCCTACATCGAATGTAGACTGCTCGCCTGCCTCTTTTATGGTCTGGTTAACTTCTTTTTCGGCTTTTTTGATCATCTCTTCGATCCTTGCCGGATGTATCCTTCCGTCTACGATCAGTTTTTCCAGTGCCAGTCTTGCCACTTCTCTCCTTACAGGATCGAAGCCTGACAGTATGACTGCCTCCGGCGTATCATCAATGATCAATTCGATTCCGGTCAGAGTCTCTATGGCTCTGATGTTCCGGCCTTCTCTTCCTATTATTCTTCCCTTCATCTCGTCATTGGGCAGATTCACCACCGATACAGTGCTCTCCGCCACATGGTCAGCCGCACATCTCTGTATGGCCCCCACAATGATTTCCTTGGCCTTTTTATCGGCCTCGTCTTTTGCCTTCGTTTCGATGTCTCGTATCATCTGGGAAGCATCTGTTCTTATCTCGCTTTCCAGCTGCTGCAAAAGTATATCTTTTGCCTCATCCCTCGTGTAACCGGAGATCTTCTCCAATTCCTCCACCTGCTTTTGGTGCATCTCATCCAGCGCCTTCAGCTTGTTGTTGATATTTTGTTCCTTGGCAGTAATACTCTGTTCTTTTCTTTCGACATTGTCCAGTTTCTTGTCGATCGACTCCTCTTTTTGATTCAGGCGTCGCTCTGACTTTGATATTTCATTCCTTCGTTCTTTGATTTCCTTCTCAGCATCGTTTTTATATTTTATAGCATCCTCTTTTGCCTCTACGGCAATTTCTTTTTTTATTGTCTCTGCCTGATTTTCGGCATCGAGGACGATATTTCTTGCCTTTGTTTCAGCACTGCCTATGGCTTTCTCTCCCAGGGACTTTCTGATAATGTACCCCGCTAAAATCCCTATCACCAATGCAATGACTGCAACAATTACAACTAAAATAGTATCCGGCATATATAACAACACCTCCTTCCAATCTTCGTTTTTGATATTACGTCTTTCTTGATCGATTGAAAGAAAAGATATCCTGTGTATTACATATAATTAAAACTTGATATAATCATACTCCAATATTATAATAGTTCTATTGACGTTATGTCAAGAAGATGAAAGGGAAAGAATGAAGTATTTTAGTAATCTTTTTAAAGGAATATATAAACCGCTGCTGTTTCTGCCGCTTGCGCTGGCTGTAATCAGCATAACGCTTATGATATCCACGTCCTATGATGACGGCATCCACCTTACAGACAGCACGGTCCTGATACAGACGGCAGCCTACATACTGGGGTTCATAGCCATCGTCGTGATAGCAAATATGGACTACCAGGTATTCCAGGACATAGAGAAAAAACTGTATATCGGATCGCTGGTGTTCCTGCTCACAGTGTACATACCCGGATTCGGAGTGGAACTCAACGGTGCCAGATCATGGATCAACCTGGGTTTCACTACTTTTCAGCCGTCTGAAATAGTGAAGATCACATTCATACTGCTGCTGGCGAATTATCTTAAAAGGCATAAAAACGACCTGTATTCATTCAAGGAAGTAATGAAAGCGCTTCTGTACAGCGCGCCTTTCATAGGCGTAGTCCTGATCCAGGACCTGGGCAGCGCCCTTGTATTTATAGTCGTGTGGATAGTGATGGTCTTTTACGCAGGCATCGAAGCTTCTCTTTTTGCAAAATGCGCCGCTTTAGTTGCATTGTGTATACCTGTCGCTTACCAATTCCTGGCGCCTTACCAGCGACAGAGGATCGATGCTTTTCTGCATCCTTCTAACTTGAATATTGGCAGTAACTATAATGTTTGGCAATCTAAGATCGCTATTGGTTCCGGAGGATTCTGGGGAAAAGGATTATTCAACGGAACACAAAAGGGATTGGACTTTCTTCCTGTCAGAAATTCAGACTTTGTATTTTCGGTTCTCATCGAAGAGCTGGGTTTTCTGGGCGGAGCAGTGCTGATAGCTATCTACGTTTGGTTCATCCACACCATAATGAAAGTAGTACATGACTGTAAAGAGACATATGGTTCTTTCATGGTCATAGGATTCGTTGCTATGTTTACCTTTCAAATATTTGAGAATATCGGCATGACTATGGGAATCATGCCTGTAACGGGTATTACACTTCCGTTTATCAGCTACGGCGGTTCATCTGTCCTCGCAAATATGATTGCCGTAGGTTTGATTGTAAATGTTGCAATCAGAAACAGAGGCATGAAATTCTAATTCTATTTGATACAGTAACAGCATTTATATCTTCATAAAGAAAATGTGCTTTCTGAATAATGAAAGCACATTTTCTTTGTTGAATTATTACTCACAATATATAATAACTGCTTGTTTACTTACTGTTATTGATTTTACCTTTCAAATTCATTGTCTCGTATTGCCCCCCTGTTGCTACAATGTAATACTTACTGCTGTTGGAATCCACAGTAAATGAATATCTTGTGGCTTTTTTTACTCTTACATGGCCGCAGTCTTTATCAGGGCCTGTTCTGTCTCTATATAAATAAACCGTCATCGGTACTTTTGAATTGCCATTAGTTGAACTGACATGCAAATAAGCGGTTCCCTTTTTTAATTTATGGTATACACCGTTCTTTTTACCGTTTGACTGCCCTATTCCTCCATACACTTTATAACTAATATCTACTTTTTGCGATACAGAATTTGTGGTATATGCATATGCGCTCACTGTCGATGCGCATAACAATAAAACCAAAAATAATATCACGAATAAACATAAGTTTTTCTTTGATTGAAAATATCTTTTATACATTTTGACCTCCTTGTTTCGATTATAAATGCCATTTCAATGTGAATAATACTCGAACTGTTTTCAAAAAAATAAGGCGCCTGTCTCAAACAGTCGCCTATACCCTACATATAATAATATACCCCCCCCCCATTCTATTGTTGTCAAGTATTAATTCTTCCCTGTACTATTACACTAAAACGATATTCTTATCTATTCTAGCTCCCTTCTTCCAGTATCCTGTCCAGTATTTTATTGAAATTCTTTTCTATGTATGTTCCCGGCTTCAGAACGATGGGAACGCCTCTGTTTGTTGAAATATAAATATTGTCGTCATACTGTATCGCCCCCGCCATACGCAGACGCAGGCTTCTTGAGATACTGCTCAGTCCCGGCATCGCGCCCAGAGACATCAGTTCGCCTTTGACTTTATTGAACACGCAGCACCTGTCCAGTATACCCATCTTTATCAGTTCCCTGTCTATGGCATCTGCATCTCTTACGGATGTCAGTTCAGCCTCAGTAACGACCACAGCCTTGTCGGCAGCGGCCGCCGCCAGTGCCAGACCGTCACCGATCCCGGCAGGCGAATCGATCAGTATATAGTCGAACTCCTTTTTCAGCTTTTCACAGAGTATCTCCATATGGAGAGGCGTGATATCTCTTTCATCTCTGTTGGGAGAAGCCGCTATCAAATATAGTTCCTTGAATCTCTTGTCCCGTATCAAAGCCTGTTTTATCCTGCACATGCCTGAAAGGACATCCATAACGTTGTACACTACACGATTTTCAAGTCCAAGATGAAGGTCCAGATTACGCAGACCCATATCCATATCCAGCAGCACTACCTTTTTCCCCCGCATCGCAAGAAGAGCTCCCATATTGGCCGCAAACATAGTTTTCCCGGTCCCGCCCTTGCCGGATACGATCACTATTACCTTCCCCATCATAACGATCCTTTCTACTGAACAGTGGTATCATTGCTGTATTTAGTATATTGTTTTGAAGTATCAAAGTACTTGCCTATGACTTCTTTTACTATAGGTGCCGCATTTGCAGCTGTGCCGCCCTGCGGAACCATTGCGCAGACTGCTATCTGCGGATCGTCCGCAGGCGCCATTGCAACCACCCATGCGAAGTTGTCGTAATCACTCTTGTATGCATCCAGCTTCTTTGTCGTAACTTTCCCGTTAGTCAAGTTTATCACAGCTCTTCTGACTGCCGTATCCTCGCTCTGGTATGTGTCCGGATACTCCTTCAGCAATCGGTTCATTTCCTTTTTGACCTGCTTCCATGAAAGACTTGGGGCGATCGAGCTCAAATGCTGTTTGATATATGAAACTTCCGACTTCGGGTTGACCTTGCCCGCTCGCTCAGCCGTACCGGTCTTTGCCTCAACGGAAACTTTCAGGCTCTTGAATGTTTTGGATACGGTACTCTCCGAACTGTCGGCAACATACTGCATACCGTCTATGATCTCACTGAAATATTTTTTGCTCGATACCTTTACCTGTGTCGCAGCTTTCTTTTTTGTCTTTCCTTCACTCTGTACACTGCTGACTATGCTGACATTATTATGTTTTCCTTTATTAGCCAGTGTGGCTATGTAGTTTGCCATCTGCAGCGGAGTATATGAGTTGTCTCCCTGTCCTATTGCCAGGTTGAATGTATCTCCCGTGGTCCATTTCATCTGCGGATAATACTCGTACATTACCAGCATTCCGACCTTTTTACGTTTGCTCTTCTTGATTCCGTACTGAGTCAGAGTAGTGTTGTACAGAGTATCCCAGTCCAGTTTCTTCGAATCCAGAAGATCCACTGTCAGTTCTATGTTCTTTTTCAGCAGGTCGCTGTTTTTTACAACGTCCGCCCTGTAGTATTCCTCCGCAGCAGCATACAGTTCGTTTGAAAGCTGTGTCCTTATAGATGATTTCTTTTTCTTTTCCGACGGTACGCCGGCAACGGCTTCATCCAGCTGTATACCTGTAGATTTTCCCAGGCCATACTGCTCCGCATAGTCTGTTATAGTCTTATATGTTATTTTTTTCTTATATCCCATACTGCCGCCGCTGGCCCAGTCTTTTCCCGTAGCAACATCAAAGAAATAGTAGTTGCAGGATACTCCCAGAGCTCTGTACATGTTCAATGAACCGTGGGTCGTTTTTCCGTTACTCAGGTTCCATGATACGCACGCAAAGTTTCTGCCTCCCAGACTGATAACGCCGGCATCGGTCCTGTACTCATCCGGATTCAGGCCGCATTCCAGTCCTGCAGTTGCAGTGACCGGCTTGAATGTGGATCCCGGCTGTACAGTACTCATAGTTGCCATATTGTAAAGAGGCGTAGCCGCCAGCGGGTCTCTCGGATTGTCGCTCTGGAGAGAATCCCAGTCGGATGAACTGATCCCCTCAGCAAATAGATTAGGATCGTAGTCCGGATAGTTTGCCAGAGCCAGCACGTCTCCTGTTTTAACATCTACAGCCACTACCGATCCGCTCTTTGCGTTGGGAGCCGCCTCCGAAGTATTTGAGGATCCGTATTCACTGGATACCGTGCCTCCGTACTGCATTGCATTTATAGTCTTGGAAAGCCCTTCTTCCGCAGCTTCCTGCAGGTCCAGGTCGATAGTCAGATAAACGTCCTTTCCCTTTTCAGGACTTGTCTGGCTGAGAACTTTCTCAGTGTGCCCCGATGCATTGACCTGTACTTTCTTTGTACCATTCTTGCCTTTCAGGGTGCTTTCATATTTTTCTTCTATGCCATCCTGTCCTATCAGCTCATCGCTGGAATAGCCTTTTTTTTCATAAGTCGTTTTTTCGCTGTCGTTTATCTTTCCCAGATATCCCAGTATATGCGCCGCTGTATTCTTGTGAGGATAATACCGTTTTGTCTCCGACACCACCTGCACGCCCTTCAGATCGTCTGATCCTTCTTCAATGAGCATTACTGTTTTTTTCGAAACATTCTTTGCCACCGTTGCAGGTTTGTACTGGCTGTATCCCAGAGAGTCCAATGCATACCTCACCACCATGATCTTCCTTGCTTTTGCATCCGACAGCCCTTCGTCTATTTTCATATCCTTTCGGATCCCTTCGAAAGCCTCTTTTGCTGTCATGCTGCTCCGTTCGGACTCTTTTTTATTACTGAAATACTGTTCAAGAAAGCTGTCTTTTTCTTCCTCATATGTATATTTCATTGTATTCACTGAAATCGGCGGATATGTGCTGTGTTTCTCCTGCATCTCCTGCTGAGCAGTATATCTGTCAAGAGAAGAATCGATCCCCAGTTTCTGACGCAGTGCATTGAAAGCCTCCTCTGCATTCAGATCAGTCTTGAGATCGTTTTTCTTCAGCCACTTGGTTATCTCCCGGTCATATGTATAATAATATTTCCCGTTTTTGATTTTGATTGGGAACTCATCTTCAAGTTTGTCGTTGTTTTTGTTCAATACCTTCAGCAGATTGCTTACAGTCGTGTTCAGCTGCTCATCGTCCTGACTTTCAGAACTGATTTTTACTGTAAATGACTGCTTGTTGCCGGCCAGCAGTTTCCCGTTCCTGTCGTATATTTCTCCTCTTGGAGCAGTCGTATACACCGTCTTTGTGGAAATATCTTCCGCTGTAGTTTTCCATGTGTCATGTTCAAATACCGTTACCGCAAACAGCCTTACAATCAAAATAATTGCCAGCACCAAAAACACTGCCAGCAGCTGTTTATATCTTGTTGAAAAGAACTCCTTCATATTTCTTCTTCCTTGTTTCTCCTATGGCTGTTTCTCCATCTTGCAAATCTGTCGCTCATAAAGAAGAATATCGCAGCCATTATCAGCACATTGTATATCATGAAGAATATCTGATACCTAAGCATGTAGATAAAGCTGTAATTCGTCTGTAAAATCGCAAGTATGATCCAGCTGACAATACCGTACAGCAGCGTAGCTGCAGCACCTACCGATGCCATAGTCTTGTACAGATCTGTGTTCAGGTATATCCTGACCCACGTGACTGCAATACCTGTTGCAAAAATAGCCAGCGATGCGGGTCCTACATATGATCCGACGCATATATCAAGCAAAAGGCAGGCTGCTATACCAAAAGGAATACATCTGAATCCATTCTCATATTTGAATATTATTACTACCGTCAGACAAAGGATCAGATTAGGTCCGATGCCCCCGATCGAAATCAGGTTTATAAATGACAGCTGCATAATGAAAGCGATCACATATAACAGAGTTACTCTTTTAATACTCATAGTAAACCGCCACCTTCTGCAATCCATCAAAATCTACAGTAGGTTTTACTTTAACGACCTTCAGCTGGCTGTCTTCGTCATAGTCAACAGAAGATACTGTGCCGATCTTTATCCCTTCAGGATATATTCCCACTCCCGAAGTGATCAGTACGTCTCCTTTCAGCACTGCAGCATTGTCCTTCATCATATATCCGGAAAGCTTTCCGTTTCCATTCCCCTTCAAAACGCCTGTCAGGGATGTCTTTCTCAGTACTTTGAAACTGATGCTGTTGCTGCTGGACAATACGGATACGACTTTGCTGTATCCCTTGCCGACTTCCTGTACGCGCCCGACAAGGCCGCTGCCGTCAACAACTATATTGTTCTTTTTTATACCATCATCGGAACCTATATCGATAGTGAACACAACATATGGGTTAGAATTATCCAGCTCAATGATGTGTCCCGCCTTCGCTTTGCCTGTTCCGCTGAACGGTGCGAAGTCAAAGCTTTTTGACAGCTTTTTCAGCTGGTTCAATTCATCCTTCTTCAATTTCAGATCTTGGTTTTCTTTCTCCAAACTTTCATTCTTCGCCCTGAGTTCTTTGTTTTCTTTCTGCAGCTTTTTGTAGCTGAATATTCCGCTCACGTTTTCTTTCACAGCCGCAGTAAAACTTGCTATCGGTTTTTGTACAGCTGCCATTCCTGCCTGGAATCCTCTGCCTGCTCCTGTGCTGCCGCCTGCAGTCAGGAATGATATAACTATCACAAGACATAGCACAACAACTATGCCCGTGATAACCGTAAACAGTTTGTGTTCGCTGAGCCATTTCATATTCTGTATATCCTATCTTTTTTTATCACTTGCGTATACTCTGAGTCTTTCAATATTGTCAAGACTCTTTCCTGCACCGAGTGCCACTGCCTCATAAGGATCCGGAGCCATTGTAACTTCCATCCCCGTTCTCTGTGAGATCAGTTTGTCAAGATTCTCCAGCATGCCGCCGCCTCCGGTGAGCACCATTCCTCTCTCTGCGATATCCGCCGCTATTTCAGGCGGAGCCTTTTCTACAGTACCCTTGACTGCATCTATTATCATCTCCATAGATTCATGAAGAGCCGCTTCCATATCTTTACTGTTGACCTTGAATGTCTTCGGTAGCCCGGATATAAGATCCCTTCCTCTGGCATTCATTGTCTTTACGATTTCTTTGCCGTCGCTGTCTGTTTCTATCAGAGCGCTTCCCACTCTCATTTTCAGTTCTTCGGCAGTCTTTTCGCCGATCAGTACGCCCTTTTTCTTTCGTATGTACTGTATCACAGCTTCATTGAATTTGTCTCCCGCATAGCGAAGGGATGTGCTGACTACTATTCCGCCCAGGGACAGAATGGCAACATCAGAAGTCCCGCCTCCAATGTCTGTTACCATGCATGCATCAGACTCATCTATGTCAAGATCTGCGCCTATTGCCGCAGCTGTCGGTTCATCCATAATAAATACTTCTTTGGCGCCCATAAGCCTTATGACCTCTTCCACTGCGCGCTTTTCAACTTCGGTGACGCCGCTGGGCACACCTATGACAACACGCATTCCGGAAGGCTTTTTCTCTCCCAGAGCGATCCTGATGAATCTCTGAAGCATTTCCGCCGTCATATCAAAGTCGGATATGACTCCGTCCTGAAGCGGTTTTACTACGATGATATCCTTCGGAGCTTTTCCGTACATCGCCTTTGCCCTTGTGCCCGTCGCGATCACCTCAGCCGTTCTCTTGTCATAAGCTATACATGAAGCCTCGTTGAGCACCATTCCTTTATCTTTGATATAGATCAGGGTATTCGCAGTACCCAGATCTATACCCATATCTTTTGATGAAAAACCTAACACTATTTTTCCCTCCGTAAATTAAATCAATCCTTTTGCCTTGAAACTGGTATATCTGCCATCGCCGATAATGATGTGATCAAGGACTCTTATTCCTAATATTTCTCCCGCCTCGCAGAGGCGTTTTGTTACTTCTACATCCTCGCTGCTGGGAGCAGGGTCCCCGCTGGGATGATTGTGAATGAATATCACTGCCGCTGCACTTTTTTTTACAGCTGACGTGAAGGACTCACGCGGATGAACTATGCTGGAGCACAGGTCGCCTATTGCGATGTTTTCCTCCGATATTATTTCGCCTTTCGCAGAAAGCAGCAGTGTATTGAAGAATTCCTTTTTGTAATACCGCATTTTTTCCATATAAATACTCACTACATCTTCAGTGCTTGCCACTTTTTCCCTTTCACGCCTCGGAACGGTGGCGATCCGTCTCCCGAGTTCAACAGCGGCTTTTATCTGACAGGCCTTGGCCGGGCCGATCCCCTTTACCGCAGACAGTTCCTCCAAAGAACACTCTGCAAGGTATATTATTCCGTCACGGTCCATTGCCAGCAGATCATCTGCCAGCCTCACTGCTGTTTTTTCTTTTGTTCCCGTCCTTATGAGTATGGCCAGCAGTTCCCCGTTTGACAGGGCTTCACTGCCGCAGTTTGCCATTTTTTCTCTCGGACGTTCACTTGCGGGCATGTCTCGCATTATCATTGTTTTTCCTCCTGTTTCACGATCTGTCGATCACAGGCCGGTCCGCATGCCTCGTAGCTGACTTTTCAATGAAAGTCGGCTTATATTGTATCATTTTTGGCTATTTCTTACAATCTTTTTCTATAATCTGTGAATAAACAGGCCGCTTCCCAGTTTAGGTTCGAACCATGTGGATTTCGGAGGCATCACCTCATTATGATCCGAAACGTTCATAAGATCGCTGATCTCTACAGGGTGAACAGCAAAAGCAACCTTCATATCATCATTTACTCTTCTTTCCAGTTCTCCAAGTCCTCGGATGCCGCCGATAAAATCTATCCTAGGATCAGTCCTGGGATCTTCGATCCCCAGCAGCGGTCCCAGAACATTGTTCTGCAATATTGCCACATCAAGAGAGTTGATGATATGGTCAGGCACGATTTTGTCCTTAGCGGTCAGCTTGTACCACCTGCCGTCCAGAAACATACCGAAATCATGTTTTGCTTCCGGTCTGTATTCTTCCGTCCCTTTTTCTTCCACATCGAACCCGGCATCTTTCACCTTCTGTATGAATCCTTCCGGGCTGTTTCCGTTGAGATCTTTCACTGCTCTGTTATAATCGAATACCTTCAAGTCAGTTTCAGGGAATATCACTGCCATGAAATAGTTGAAT
This sequence comes from Eubacteriaceae bacterium, assembly GCA_034927505.1. Lineage (GTDB taxonomy): Bacteria > Bacillota > Clostridia > Peptostreptococcales > Anaerovoracaceae > RUG100. The sequence goes on along the minus strand of JAYFPY010000014.1, from coordinate 167,899 downwards.
TCCTCATCTCCTGTATAGTCCGGATTTTCTTCTCTTCTCTTCAGGCCCACCTTGCACGCCGAAGCGCTTCGATGATGTCCATCTGCTATATACAGTTCCGGAACCGCCGCAAACAGTCCTGTAAGCCCTGAGATCACATTGGCATCGGTGATCACCCATAAAGTGTGCCCCACACCGTCATCAGTCACAAAATCGTACTCCGGTCTGCTGCCTGTTACAACGCCTTCCACCAGGGTCTTTATTTTCATATCATCCCTGTATGTAAGGAACACCGGCTCGGTATTCGCATTGCATATATCAAAATGATTGATCCTGTCTTTTTCTTTTTCCACTCTCGTGAATTCATGCTTTTTTATTACATTGTTCAGGTAATCGTCCACGGATACACATCCGACTATGCCCGTCTGAACATTGTCTCCCATGGTCTGCCTGTACACATACAGCATAGGTTTTGCAGCCTCCATGAAAATCCCCTGCTCCAGGAATTTATCTATGTTGGAAGCAGCTTTTTCATATACGGATCTGTCATACGGATCCGCCTGCCCCGGCATATCTATTTCTGCACGACACACATGAAGAAAACTGTATGGGTTTCCCTCCGCCATCTTTGCCGCTTCTTCTCTGTTCATTACATCATACGGCAGGGAACATACTTTGTCCGCTACCTTGCGATTCGGTCTTATCGCCTTGAATGGTCTAACAACTGCCATTATCGATCTCCTTTATTATTGTATCAACAACTTGTTCTATCGTCATCCCTGTAGTATCCAGCAGGACGGCATCGTCGGCCTGCCTCAGCGGGTTGATTTTTCTTGTCATGTCAGCATGGTCTCTCTTGTTTATATCTGCCAGCACATCTTCGTACCTGACATCCCGTCCCTTGAGGAACATTTCATCGTATCGCCTCTTCGCTCTCTCCTCCGGACTTGCAGTCATGTAGAATTTGTATTCTGCATCCGGCATCACGTTCGTTCCTATATCGCGTCCGTCCATGATCACACTTTTTGTCTGTCCCATTTTTTTCTGCAGCGATACCAGCTTTTCCCTGACTACGCCCATGGACGAAACCCGGGAAGCCATGGAGGACATCGCCGGAGTACGTATCTCTTCATTGACTGTTTTTCCATCCAGTATGATGTTCCCCCGGCTGAAATCTATCTCAGTTTTATCCAGCATCTGCTTCAAAGCATTTTCATCCCGGACATCGATTTCTTCTTTTGCGGCTTTGTAGCCTACAGCTCTGTACATCGCGCCTGTGTCGATATAGTCTATGCCCAGTTTTGCGGCAACAGCTTTTGCTATGGTGCTCTTGCCCGCTCCTCCCGGTCCGTCTATTGCTATCCTTATCATTCTTTTCCTTTCTGTCTTTCCTCTTTGTTGCCCAGCAGTTTTTCTATTTCCTTAACAAAAGTATTTATGTCTGTAAACTGTCTGTACACAGAGGCAAATCGTACATATGCAACTTCATCCAGGTCTTTTAATTTATCCATGATAAGCTCGCCTATGAAAGTGCTCTTTATTTCTTTTTCCATAGTGTTGTTGAGCCCACGTTCTATCTCATCGACTACCCGTTCCATTTCAGCCAGGGATACCGGTCTTTTTTCACAGGCTTTGACGATGCCGTTGAGTATCTTGCTGCGGTCGAAAGCCTGCCTGCTTCCGTCTTTTTTGATCACTACCAAAACCATTTCTTCGATCTTCTCATATGTGGTGAACCGCTTTCCGCATTTCTCGCATTCACGTCTCCGTCTTATGGCGTGGCCTTCTTCAGTATGCCGAGAGTCGATCACCTTGGTATCCTCGTTTTCACAAAATGGACATCTCATGACGTCACCTCCATCAATAATACACTATAAGAATAATCTAACATGTCAATTTTACTACATATTGTGGTTTTCAACAAGGTCCTCCTTGATATAAATATTGTCACTCTCTGCAATTATAAAACGGCAGCCGTACTCAGCCGGCTGCCGCACTTGTGTATATATCTGCCTGATGTATATGTCTATCTTAATCGTCCATCATAGACTTCGCCCCGCTGAAGTCTTGTAAAATAGCTCCTTGTTTCGGCAACTATGATGCCGTTTAGCGCCAGCAGCGCTATGAGATTAGGTATTGCCATAAGACCGTTGAATATATCTGCAACAGTCCATACAGCTTCCAGGGTTATGAACGGTCCTGCAAATACTGCCAGTATATACAGCCATCTGTATGCAAGCATCAGTCCCGGTCTTCCTCCCGAAAGATATTCCAGACATCTTTCGCTGTAGTAATCCCATCCCAGAATAGTTGTGAATGCGAAAAAAGCCAGGCACATCATCAGCACGAAAGCCCCTGCCTGGTCGTTCCACGGCAGGCCGTTCTGAAAAGCATTTATTGTGACATCCACGCCCTCCAGTCCCTTGTTCCAGGATCCGGTGACCATGATAGAAAGCCCTGTCATAGTACATATCACGATAGTATCAATAAAAGTTCCTGTCATGGATACCAGACCCTGCCTTGCAGGTTCATGTGTCTGCGCTGCAGCTGCTGCGATGGGCGCCGACCCCAGTCCGGCTTCATTGGAGAATATCCCCCTGGCCACGCCCTTCTGCATGGCTATCATAAGAGCTCCCAGAGCTCCTCCCGCAGCGGCTTTCAAACCAAAGGCACTGCTGATCACTGTGCCGACAGCTGAAGGTATTTCTTTTATATTGAATAGTAGTATCAGAATGCATATCAGTACATATGCTATAGCCATAAATGGCACTATGACCATGGTCACAGCAGAGATCCTCCTGATGCCGCCGATTATTACAAGTGCCGCAAGCACTGCAACAACTATCGCCGATATCACTATCGCCCAGGAATACTCTCTTCCGAAAAGAGTTACCATATGCCTGTTGTTCGGGTCGAAGAAAGTCTTGGCCGCACTTGCTATACCGTTGACCTGTGTGATAGTGCCTATGCCCAGCAGTCCGGCTCCGATGCCGAATATAGCGAACAGCTTTGCCAGCCACTTCCATCCGCTGCCCATTCCTTTTTCGATATACATGAAAGGGCCTCCCAGCGCATGACCGTCTTCATCTACCGTTCTGAACTTGACTGCCAGCAGGCCTTCCGAATATTTTGTCGCCATGCCGAAGCATGCTGCAAGGACCATCCAGAACAATGCTCCCGGTCCTCCCGTTACGACTGCAGTAGCCACGCCTACGATATTGCCGGTACCTATAGTCGCCGCCAGTGCCGTGCAGAGGGCTCCAAAACTGGATACCTCTCCCTTGCCCCCTTGTTCATTGTGCACCATGTAGTTCAACGCCTTGCCCAGCCTTCTGAACTGCACCACTCCCAGTCTCACTGTAAGGAATATTCCTGTTCCCATTATGAGTATTATCATGGGTATTCCCCAGACAGTATCGTCTATCTTTGTCAATATCTCCATGAAATGTTCCATCGTCACCTCCCGACGTATGTAGTCAATCAAAAAGGTGCGGCTATCTCAGCCGCACCCCGCAACTTGTGTTTTATGATTTTACTTTATCTACTACTTTTGCTTTATCCAAAAGCAGATCTTCGACTTTGTCAAGATACACTGCATTCCAGATACTGTCTTCGCCCTGCATCTCTTCATATGATTCATTGTTGGCCTTCTCGAATGATTTTTCAGTATATCCGTACTGCTTCAGAGTTTTCTTTATGAAAGCTTTGTATTCTTTCTTGCTTACCTTTATGTCCTCTTTTTCAGCAATATAATATACTACTTCGTTCTGTTTTACTTGAGTCTTGGCCAGTGACTTCAGCTGCTTGTTGAAGTCTTTCTTTGTGGATCCCATATACTGCTTGATGAAGTCCGAATAGCTCATGCTGTAATTTTCAGCCTGCTTTGTATAGTAATCCTTCAGTTCTTCATAAGTTTTATCCACTTCGTCGCCCGGATATTTTTCTTTTCCGTCGCTGTCTTTCTTCACCTCGGAAGACTCAAGGACCTTGTTCCACAGATAATCTTTCTGTGTCTGTATGCCGCTTGCCTTTTCATCCTTTTCCAGGTCTTTCTTGATGTATTCTTTGTATGCTGCTACCGTCTTGCACTTTCCGTCAGTATCTTCTTTTATGAATGCTGCGTCCAGTTCAGGCGTTACTTCTTCCTGCTTTGCATCGATTGTAACAGTCCATTTAGCTTTTTTGCCGGCTACATCCGAGTTGCTGTAGTCTTTAGGGAACGACAATGTGAATTTTATCGTTTCGCCTACTTCTGCGCCTATCAGCTTGTCTTCAAATCCATCGATGAACTGTCCGGATCCTATGGTAAGGTTTACGCCCTCGCCTGAGTTTCCGTCAAAGTCCTTGCCGTTGATGGTACCTTTGTAAGTGATCACTACTGTATTCTTGTTCTTTACCTTGCCGGTCTTCACTTCTTTGGTTTCCGTCTTGGCTTCACGTCTGCTCTTGATCTCGGAATTGATTTCTTTGTTTGTAACGTTTATCGTATACTTTGCAACTTCCAGTCCCTTGTATTCGCCTACCTTTATGTAGTCGGACAGATCGTAACTGCTGTACGGTCTCCCACAGGCACTGAAAGTCATCACTATTCCCACACAGACTGCCAACATTAAAGCTATCTTTGTCTTTTTCATTCTTTCCCCCATTCGGTCATAGAAAAATCGATTTACTGTCCTCTGCAAAACACATCGCTGTTCTATTGAACGTTCTTCGCAGTTTCGCAAAGCTTTGCAAATGCCTGCTCATCATAGATCGCCATCTCAGCAAGCATTTTTCTGTTGATCTCGATTCCGGAAACCTTCAGTCCGTTCATCAGCCTGCTGTAGGAAATACCGTTCATTCTTGCACCCGCATTTATTCTTGCGATCCACATTCTTCTGTATTCTCTTTTTTTCAGTTTTCTTCCTGCATATGCACTGCGCATAGATCTCATTACAGCCGGTTTTGCAGCTCTGTAGACCTTGCTCTTCTGTCCGTAAAAACCCTTTGCCTGCTTGAGAATTTTCTTATGTCTCTTGTGTGCATTCAATCCTTTTTTAACTCTTGCCATGTTGTTTCCTCCTTATTGACCCATTGCTCTCTTGATTCTCTTAAGATCTGCGCTCGTGAGAGTAGTTGCCTTTCGAAGGCCTCTCTTTCTCTTCTGATTTTTTTTTGTAAGGATATGACTCTTATAAGCCTTGTTCCTTTTGATTTTTCCCGATCCTGTAGTTTTGAATCGCTTCATTGCCCCTCTATGGGACTTCATCTTGTTCTTTGCCATGATGTATTCCTCCTGAGTATGATTTGTTTATCTTATTTATCCGATTTTGGCGCTATAAACATCGTAAGGCTCCTGCCCTCGAATTTAGGTTTTTTCTCAATGTCCGCAATGTCTGAAACAGCATCTGCAAACTTTTCCATAACCTCATATCCCTTGGCAGTATAATCTCTTTCTCTGCCTCTGAATCTCAGGCTTACCTTGACCTTATCTCCGTCCTTCAGAAATTTCGAAGCAGTCCTGGCCTTTACATTGATGTCGTGTTCCTCAATAAATGTGGACAATCTGATTTCTTTTATCTGCGTAGTCTTCTGCTTTTTTCTTGCTTCCTTTTCTTTTTTCTGAAGCTCGTAACGATATTTCCCGTAATCAAGTATCTTTGCTACCGGCGGTTTCGCATTTGGCGAAACGCATACCAGGTCCAGATTCTTTTCCTCTGCGGCTGCCAGCGCATCGTGTCTGCTCATGATGCCAAGCTGTTCCCCGTCACTGGAAATGACCCTCAGTTCCTTGTCCCGGATCTCGTTATTGATCAAATTTTCCTTACTAATGGTATTACACCTCCCTGTTAATAAAATAAGCGGATGAAATCATCCGCCCTGAAACACATTGTGTTTGATTACATTTCCAACCCGACAGCCTGCGCTGCGCAAGGTGAGAAGCGGATAACTTCTTCTTTTTGTACCTGATAACTATATCATCTCATTTCACGGTCTGTCAAGAGCTGATTTGAAAAATATTCTCTTGCAAAAAAACTGTTATCCCCCTATCATTATATATGCTTATGAAAAATGAATTGAGATTTGCTTTTATGCGCGACATACCGGTAATGCTGGGATATATAACGATGGGTATAGCTTTTGGTCTCATGCTGGAAGAGATCGGCTATAATTTTGTATGGGCTTTTTTTACAGCACTCTTCGTATTTGCCGGAACGATGCAGTTTGTCCTTGTGAGCATACTGACCGGAGGAGCGAATATACTGACAACAATCATAATGACATTTTCCATAAACAGCAGGCATGTGTTTTACGGTCTGTCTTTTCTGACTAAATTCCGCGAAATGGGTAAAGCATATCCATACATGATATTCTCTCTCACCGACGAGACCTACGCCCTTTTATGCGGCACACGCATACCGTCCACCCTGAACGAGAACAAAACCATGCTGTGCATGGCTGCGCTGAACCATTCATACTGGGTGATCGGATGCACCCTGGGAGCTGTTTTCGGTCAACTGATAACCTTCGATATAACAGGTGTAGACTTTGCAATGACTGCGCTTTTTGTTGTTATATGCGTTGATCAGTGGCGGGAAGCCAGGACCCACATACCGGCCGTCATCGGCGCTGCATGCGGCGCTGCTTCGCTGCTGATCATCGGTCCTGCCAATTTCATCATCCCTGCCATGCTGGCCGCTGTAGCGATCATTATGATATGCCGCAAGCCCATCGAAAAAAAGGAGGATGCCGCCTGATGACTGTTTTGAATGCGCTGATCACAATAGCAGTAGTTGCCGTCTGCACTTTTCTCACACGTCTGGCCCCCTTCGCTCTTTTTGGGAGAAAAGATCCTCCCGACTCAGTCATGTACCTGGGAAAAGTCCTGCCTGCAGCAGTGATCGCAGTCCTGGTGGTATACTGTTTACGCAACATCAGTTTTTACCACGCTGCCGACTGGATGCCTATGTTCATAGCCATCGTCATCACAGCTGCTCTCCATATTTGGAAAAAGAATAACCTCCTCTCGATCGGAGGAGGCACTGTCTGCTACATGGTAATGGTGCAGGCTATATTCTCTTGACTGTATTTTGGATCCTTACAGTTCCTTTTTCCATAATCCGTGAAGATTACAGTATGCATATGCTGCAACAGCCTTGTCGCCGCCTGCCAGTGTGAATTGAGCTGCAGGTTTCTGACCCGGTTTCAAAGTCTTTTTCTGGCCGCCCTGCTGAGTTTCTATATATATCCACTGGATGTAATGATCATCAGTCATTGGATGTTCAACGTCTCCGACCTTTACAGAAATTTCATTATTGTCTACAGTAGCAACAGGAACGTGTTTTTCGACCGCCGCGTCAACAGTGTTCGGGACCAGTTCCGTCATGTTGTCTCCGCAGCAGACTACGGGAACGCCCTTGTCTTCGATCATTCCAACAATGTTTCCGCAATGCATGCATTTTAAAAATTTTCTCATAAGGTTACCTCCTTGTTTTATCGATACAAAATCGTATCATTTAACTTGTGTCTAGAGATATTATACCATATAATGAAATAAGTAAAACACTTTAGATCAGAAAGGTGGATATTATGGAAAACAATCTGCTCAGCAGTCTTTCTGCATGGGAATTCCGCTCTATACTGGACAGTATCAGCGATGCTGTATTCATAGATGACAGCAATGGTTACGCTATCTGGTGCAACAAAGCCTGCGAATCCCTCTATGAGATCTCTAATGATGATGTCAATGGAATGCATGTTTCCGAGCTGGAAAGAGAAGGGATTTTTTCTCCTTCAGTCGCCACCATAGTGCTGGCCGAAAAGCGAGAAGCCACTATCATTCATGAAAACCGTTCCGGAAGAAAGCTGCTTTCGACAGGCATGCCCATTCTGGATGAAAAAGGCAACATAACAAAAATAATAACCACTTCGAGAGATATAAGTGAATTGTCACTGCTGCAGGACCGTCTGCAGACATACGATCCTCCCGCTGCAGACATGCAGGATGAGGATCTTAACGACCGCAGCATAATTGCGCGCAGCGATTCCATGGTCGATGTCCTGAGACTGGCTCAGAGGCTGGCCACTGTCGATTCAACTGTTCTCATCACCGGAGAGTCCGGTGTTGGAAAAGGCGTCATTGCATCTTTTCTTCATATGAATGGTAACAGAAAAGATGAGCCCATGGTCACTGTGAACTGCGGCGCCATCCCTGCCAATCTGATAGAATCCGAACTGTTCGGATATGAAAAAGGAGCCTTTACCGGTGCAAGAGCCGAGGGAAAAAAAGGATTCTTTGAAGTTGCGCAGAACGGGACCATATTTCTCGACGAAATATCCGAACTGCCTTTGGATCTGCAGGTGAAGCTGCTGCAAGTCATACAAGAAAGATTCATTACCAGAGTCGGCGGCACTGACAGGATACCTGTCAATGTCAGGATCATCTCTGCTACCAACAGAAAACTTAAAGATCAGGTGGACAAAGGACTGTTCCGTGAAGATCTGTACTATCGACTGAATGTCGTTCCCCTTAATGTTCCTCCTCTGAGAAAAAGACAGGAGGATATGATCCCGCTGCTGCAGCTGTTCCTGAAGAGATACAATAAAAAGTACAGCCAGAACAAAAGCATAACAAAGAAAGCAATGGATGTGCTTGCCGGATTCCAGTGGCCAGGAAACATACGAGAGCTGCAGAATATAGTCGAACGGCTCATACTTACCAGTGCCGGAGATCTTATCGATGTGGACAGCATCCCTGAATTCATAATCGAAGCTTCCTCCGGCGACAATCTTACTGACGATCCTGATGCATCCCTTTCCGAGGTAATGGAAAAAACAGAAAAAAAGTTTCTTGAAAAAGCTTCCGGCCGCTATCCAACCACCAGAGCAATGGCAAAAGCACTGAAAACCAGTCAACCCACTATTGTACGCAAACTGCACAAATATGGGATATCTTTGAAGTGATACACATCTGCATCATTGATGCACTTTTGCATCAACGCTTGCATCCATGCTATTTCAAGCGGTGCGTCTGTTTGTATACAATTATACTTTTATACGATACATTTATGTATCAAAACCATTCTTTCCCACTCTTTTTCAGCAGAATCTTTATAAAATTTAACCTAAACTTAATACTGACAAATGTGTTGACTTTTCTGACTTTATTTGCCGTCTTTGCCGCTTTCTTTACTTCCGGATCCATTTTTTTCGTGTTTGGCATGCAGATTGCTTGTTATTTAACTGCGGGCGTAAAATCCGTTTAATAAGTAAACAATTATAACCAATTAAACTCAAAGGAGGACATTAAAATGGCAATGAATGCACATGATTATGTTGCAAAACTGGTAGAAAACGCCAGAAAGGCACAGGCTGTCGCTAATGATTTCACACAGGAGGACTGTGAATTACTGACAGGAGCAGTGGCTTATCATATGACCAAGCCTGACCTGGCTAAGAAATGGGCTGAACTTCTCGTTGAAGAAGGAAAAATGGGAATCGTAGATGACAAGATCGGCAAGATCTACGGTAAAGTAAAGGGTTCTTACAAACAGATGAAGGGCCACCAGTCAGTTGGTCTTCTGGAAAAGAACGAAGATACAGGAATGGAAAAATGGGCTAAGCCAATGGGCGTTGTAGGCGGTATCATGCCTGTAACAAACGGCGAAGCAACTCCTATAGTTAAATCAATGATGGCTCTTAAAACAAGAAACGCTATCATTCTTGCTCCTCATCCAAGAGCAAAGAAAACTACAGTAGCTATCGTAAGCGAAATCAGAAACATCATCAAAAAGCTGGGATATCCTGAAGATCTGGTACAGGCTATCGAACCTGAAATGGTTACATTCGAAACTTCCGGTGAACTGATGGCTCAGGTGGACTTCATCCTGGCTACAGGCGGTGCCGGTCTGGTAAAGGCTGCTTACTCATCCGGAACACCTGCTATAGGCGTTGGCGTCGGCAACTGCGTATGCGTTATCGATGGAACAAGACCTATAAAAGATGCTGTTGCTGATATCGTAAAATCAAAGATATTCGACAACGCAACTTCATGCTCAACTGAAAACAACATCGTCGTATTCGAAAACTGCTACGATGAATTCATAAAAGAATTTGAAAAGCAGGGAGCATATGTCTGCAAAGAAGGATCGGAAGAAAAGGCAAAGCTGCAGAAGACTATCTGGCCAAGCCTGCCTGAAGCAAACACTATCAACAGAGCTATCGTAGCTCAGAATGCTGAAACTATCGCAAAACTGGCTGATCTGAAAGTGCCTGCAGGAACAAAAGTGCTGGCTGCCGAAGAACCTAACGGATTCGGTCTTGATCACCCGTTCACAGGCGAAAAGCTTTCACCTGTATCCGGTATCATCAAATGCAAGAACGATATCTATGATGCACTGGCTAAGGTAAACGGATGCCTGGACTACATGGGCAAAGGCCACAGCTGCGGTATCCACACAACAAAGAGAGAAAATGTTGACGTTCTGTCAGCAAACGTTCCTGTAACAAAGGTAGTTGTAAATCAGCCTCAGTGCCTGACCAACTCCGGCGGCTGGGACAACGGATTCCCTGTAACAATGTCACTGGGATGCGGAACTTGGGGCGGAAACAGCGTATCACACAATGCTACATGGAAAGACCTTCTCAACTTCACTTACACTTCAAGAAAAATCCCTAACTGGATGCCGAAAGACGAAGTTTTGTTTGACGCAGCAGTCAGAGAAAAAGTTGACAAATAGTTTATAAACCAAATCTTACAGAATGTGCGGGACGGCAGCATGCCTGCCCTTCCGCATAAAAATAAAGGAGAATTACAATGTCAGCAATAAAAGATAAAAGTTTAAAGTATAACCTCCATTCATGGAGTGCGCAGGGTGCTATCGATCCTATGGTAGTTACCAAGGCAGAAGGAATATACTTCTGGGACGAAGACGGCAACAAGTATTATGATATGTCGGCTCAGCTGGTAAACTCCAACCTGGGGCACGGAAACAAAGCTGTTATAGACGCTATCAAAGCACAGGCTGAAAAGCTGGCTTTCATAGGACCGGGATTTGCCATCGACGCAAGATCGGACGCTGCAGAAGCAGTAGTAAAAGCTTCCGGCATGAAGGGCGCAAAAGTATTCTTCACTAATGCAGGTGCTGAATCAAATGAAAATGCTATCAAAATGGCAAAACAGTACACAGGCAGATGGAAGATCTTCTCAATGTACAGATGCTACCACGGTTCTTCGGCAGGCTCCGGCATGCTGACAGGCGAACCAAGACATTTTGCAAACGAACCGGGCCCTGCAGGCTTTGTAAAATATGACGGACCATATCCGTACAGAGCACCGGCTCAGGTAAACTTCAAAAACGAAGACGACGTTGCAGACTTCTATCTGGAACTGCTCACTAATCAGGTGAAATATGAAGGACCTGAAAGCATCGCAGCAATATTCATGGAATCAGTAGTTGGATCCAACGGCGTTCTGATCCCTCCTGTAAAATGGGTAAAGGGCGTAAGAGACCTGTGCACCAAGTACGGCATCATGATGGTATGCGACGAAGTAATGGCAGGCTGGTACAGAACAGGAAAGACTTTCGCATTCCAGAACTTTGGAATCGAACCTGACATGATTTCATTTGCAAAAGGCTGCACATGCGGATATGTTCCTCTCGGCGGCGTTATTGTAAACGAAAAAATCGCAAACTACTTCAACGATCACAAGATGATGTGCGGACTGACTTATTCAGCTCATCCGGTTGGATGCGCAGCAGCTGTTGCAACTCTGAAAGAGTATGACAAACTGGGCGTTGAAGCCAATGTAGCTAAAGTCGGAAAAGTCCTCGCTGACATAGAAGACGACTTTGCAAAGAAACATGCATGCGTAGGCCAGGTACGTCACATCGGTCTGTTCTCAGCAATGGAACTGGTAAAAGACGACAAGGGAACTCCTCTGGTTGCATTCAATGAAGATCCTGACGGCATTATGCCGAAGATCATAGGAATGCTCAAGAAAGAAGGATTCTGGACTTACTCCCATGAAAACATGGTAGTTGTCTGCCCTCCTCTCATCATAACTGAACAGGAAATGAGAGACGCTATGAAGATCATGGACAAGGTATTGGATTCAGTAGACAAGATGATCTAAACCCTGATCTTACCGATCGAAATAAAAAGTACCGAATGGCATGATCCATTCGGTACTTTTTATATAATCATTTTTTATGATCGGATGTTTTTTCTATATATGTTTCTTCAGTATCTCAAGGCCTTTATCCAGTTCTTCATATGAAATGGCCAGAGGCGGCAGCAGTCTTACTTTATCCTTTGCCGTCAACATCAGCAGTCCGTCTGCCATTGCAGCCTTCACTACATCGATAGATTCTTTTCCTTTTACTTTGAATCCCAGCATCATTCCCAGACCTGATATATCATACACTCCAGGCAGCTTGGAAAGAATATCCACGATATGTTTTCCCTTTTCCTTTACTTCATCCAGGAATCCGGCAGTCATCCTCTCCATCACAACATTGGCTCCGGCGCAGGCCACAGGATTTCCACCGTATGTGGTGCCGTGATCTCCGGCCGTCAGTACGGAATCGGTCTTCTTATTGAAGAGAGCTCCGCCCAGCGGCAGGCCGCCGCCTATTCCCTTTGCAAATGATACGATGTCCGGATCCAGTCCGTACTGCTGGAAAGCAAAGAATGATCCTGTCCTTCCGATGCCTGTCTGCACTTCGTCTACGATGAACAGCATGTCTCTGTCGCGGCACAACTGCTGAGCAGTCTCTGCAAATTCTTTGTCTATTACCAGCAGTCCGCCTTCTCCCTGTATCAGTTCGATCATGATCGCGCATGTCTCGTCGTCCACCATGCTCTTCAGCTGCTCGATATCATTAGCCTTGCAGTAATCGAAACCGCTTACAAAAGGGTAGAAATCTTTGTGGTATTTTTCCTGTCCCGTAGCTGTAATAGTCGCCATGGTCCTGCCGTGAAAAGCATTGTCCAGTGTGATTATTTTATTCTTTTTATTGTCCGACCTTGTATTTCCGTATTTTCTGGCTGCTTTTATAGCGCATTCGTTGGCTTCCGCCCCGGAATTAGCAAAGAACACCTTCGACATCCCGGCTCTCTTTGTCAGCGACTCCGCCAGCTTGATCATAGGCTCTGTATAGAACAGGTTAGACGTATGCTGCAGTGTTGCCGCCTGGTCCGCTATTGCTTTGGCCCACTCGTCATCGCAGAATCCAAGACAGTTCACTCCGATGCCCGATGTGAAATCGATCATTTCGTTACCATCCGGATCCCAGCACTTTGCTCCCTTGCCCTTCACTATGGCTATATCAAATCTGCCGTATGAATTTACTATACACTCTTTATCTGTAGTTTTAAGATCGCTCATTGTAGAATTTATCCTCCTTGTTATGTAATACAGCTGTTCCGACACCCTTGTCGGTGAATATCTCCAGCAGCAGGCAGTGAGGTATGCGGCCGTCCAGGATATGCACTCTTGAGACTCCGTTTTCTATGGCCTGTATGCAGTTCTTCAGTTTCGGCAGCATGCCTCCCTCGATCAGCCCCGAATCTATCAGATCTCTCGCCTCTGTCTCATACAGTTCCGAGATCAATGTATCCGGATCGTCTTTGTCCTTGTACACGCCTTCTATATCAGTCAGGAAAGCCAGCTTTTCCGCACCTACAGCTTCTGCTATCGCACTGGCTGCAGCATCTGCGTTGATATTGTAGCCCTGTCCGGCCTCATCTATCCCGATAGGGAATATCACCGGCAGGAAATCATCATCCAGAAGATCGTAGAGCACCTCAGCATTCACTTCCGTCACATCGCCGACGAATCCGATATCCTCGCCGCCCGGCATTATTTTCTCGGCCGTTAGAAGCTTGCCGTCCTTGCCGCTGATCCCTACTGGTTTCACTCCCAGTTTTGCGATCAGAGTGACCAGATCCTGGTTCACCTTTGCAAGGACCATTTCCGCCAGTTCCAGTGTTTCCTCATCTGTCACCCGCAGTCCGTTCTTGAATGTAGTATCCATTCCTACCTTATCGACCCACTTGCTGATTTCTTTGCCTCCGCCGTGTACGATGATGGGCTTGAATCCGACCAGCTTCAGCAGGACAACGTCCTGGATCACCTTTTGTTTCAGACTTTCATCCATCATAGCCGCTCCGCCGTATTTTACCACTATGATCTTTCTATTGAATCTCTGTATATAGGGCAGCGCCTCGATAAGAGTCTCGGCTTTACCCAGAGCCTGTTCAATAGTTGTTTTATTTGCCATTTTCATACCTCCGATACTCCTCCTACGAACGATAATCTCCATTGATTTTTACATAATCATAAGTCAGATCGCATCCCCACGCAACAGCGCTGCCGCTGCCCGAATGCATATCTACATCTATGTCTATTTCATCTGCAGAAAGTATCTCCGCTGCTTTCTCTTCACTGTGATCGTAATATCCCGATCCTTTGCATACGATTATTTTTCCGTTTTCGGATCCCATGCTGACATCGATATTGTCTGCCGCAAAATCTCCCGGTGCGTATCCTATTGCGCACAGCACTCTTCCCCAGTTGGCGTCTTCTCCGAATATTGCCGCCTTGAGCAGATTGGACGACACTACCGATTTTGATATTGCCCTCGCCTGCTCCGCGTCTTTTGCTCCCTTCACCCGGCATACTATCAGTTTGCCTGCACCTTCTCCGTCTTCGGCCAGCTTTCTTGAAAGATAAGAGGTGACCTTGCGGAAAGCCGCTGCGAATGCTTCGTAGTCTTCGCCCTCCGACCTTATTTCCTCATTTCCCGCCATGCCGTTGGCAAGAACAACTACCATATCGTTTGTAGATGTATCGCCGTCAATACTGATCTGGTTATATGTATCTTTTATATCTTCCTTCAGTACCCGATCGAGCATTTCAGATGATATGGCGGCATCGCTGGTGATAAATGACAGCATAGTAGCCATGTTGGGATGTATCATCCCACTGCCCTTTGCTATGCCTCCTATGACACATGTCTTCCCTCCGGCTGTGAATGTGACCGCGGTTTCTTTTTCTATAGTGTCAGTAGTCATGATGCCTCTGGCTGCTTCTCCGGAACCGTCATAGCTGAGCTTTTTCATCAATTCCGGTATGCCCTTTTCAAAAGGTTCGATGCTCATCTCTTCGCCGATGACTCCGGTGCTGGACACAACTATATCTCTCGGATCCGCTCCCAGCTCTGCCGCTGTGATCCTGCATGTCTCGACTGCTATATCTTCTCCGTTGGGCGCGCATGTATTTGCATTGCCGCTGTTGCAGATGATCGCCTTTGCGTGACCGTCTTTGATATGCTTTTTAGTCACTGCAATAGGTGCGCCTTTGACCTTGTTGGTAGTATACACGCCTGCTGCCGTACACATCTCATCGCTGACGATCATAGCCAGATCGTTTTTGCCCTTGTTGTTTCTTATCCCACAGTGCACGCCTCCTGCTCTGAAGCCCTTTGGAGCACATACGCCGCCTTTTATATATTCCATATTTGTTCTCCCTTCAAATCAAACCTTTGGTTTCATCTATGCCAAGCATGATATTCATATTCTGTACCGCTGCGCCGCTGGCGCCTTTTCCCAGATTGTCGAACCGGGTGCTGATAACAGGTGTATCTTCATTGCCATAGACAAATATCTCCAGATCGTTATCGCCCGATTTGACAAGACTGTGTATAAAGCCGTCATCAGGCCAGCTGTCATTCACCTTGACCATCTTTTCGCCTTTGTAGTATTCTCTGAATACCTGACGCAGCTGATCGGGTGTAAGCTTTCTTTTCATTGTATTTTTATGCAGTGGCACAGTTACTACCATACCGCTGTAATGATCCACAACTATGGGGATGAACGCCGGCTTTTCTCTGAGTCCGGTCATGGCTGTCATTTCAGGCAGATGTTTATGCATCTGCGTCAGCGCATACTGTCCCGCGCTCCCCAGATATCCCGGTCTGTTTTCATCTTCATGAGCAGCTATCATCTTCTTGCCGCCGCCGCTGTATCCTGTGATCGACGTCACATCCAAAGGACAGTCTGCATCTATCACACCTTCTGCGATCAGCGGTGCAGCTGCAAAAATGAACCCGCTGGCATGACATCCGGGAACAGCCACTCTTGATGAATCCTTTATCCTGTCTCTCTGACCGGCATTGAGTTCCGGCATACCGTAGACCCAGTCCGGATCTGTTCTGTGAGCTGTACTGGTGTCCAGGATCTTGGATCCCTTCGGTGCCAGAGAAGCTATCTCTATTGCCGCAGCATCGGGCAGACAGAGGAATGTGATATCCGCCTCTTTGATTTTCTCCAGCCTGTCGTCGATGTTTTTTCTCTTATCTTCCTGTATATTTATAATTTCTATATCATCTCTTTTATTCAATCTGTCATGGATCTTCAGACCTGTCGTCCCCGATCCTCCGTCTACAAATACCTTGTATTTCATAAGTTATTACGCCTCCATATAAAATAATACTACATAAAAAATAATACGCTTTATACGGCTGTATGTCAATAGATTTTTGTACTATTTAATAATAATTTTGCATATTTATGCATAATTATTGTGCCGGACGCATTAATTTGCACCGAGCCGGTATCAGGCCCTCCAAACCATGTGATTTCAGCAAT
This sequence comes from Eubacteriaceae bacterium, assembly GCA_034927505.1. Taxonomy (GTDB): domain Bacteria; phylum Bacillota; class Clostridia; order Peptostreptococcales; family Anaerovoracaceae; genus RUG100. Next base: position 151,288 of record JAYFPY010000014.1, on the reverse strand, counting down.
ACTTCTATCTTCCTTTTACATATCTCCTTTGTTTTCAGAGTGTTATAATCCAATTAAGAAAGAAAATAATATAAAGGAGGAAGGTAGAATGGAAACTTTTAACTTCAAAGAAACAATGCCTGTACCTGCACAGGTGCGTATCTCAATGTCACAAAACATTATTGACGACTGTGAGCCTCTTGTAAAGGTCGGGGATCATGTCAGAGTCGGACAGGATATCGGTCTGGACAAGAAATTCCCCGACATGCCGATATATTCCAGTGTATCGGGCACAGTTGCCGCCATCGAAAACTATCAGATGGCTTCCGGTCTCACATCAAATACTGTTCTTATCGATACAGACGGCAAACAGGAGCCTTCACCGGATCTGGGAACGCCGAAAATATCATCGAAGGAAGACCTTGTAAAAGCTATCCGAAAAAGCGGCACTATAGGGACCGCCGGAGCAGCTTTTCTCAACCATGTGAACATGGATGACCTTCTCAGCGGCAAAATAGATACTCTGATCATAAACGGTACAGAATACAATCGTTACAGCGATCTTGAGCGTCATATGATACTGGAAAACAGCGATAACATAATCAAAACTATTTCCTGTATGGACCGCTTCCTGGATATCAAAAAATATTACATCTGTCTCGACAGTTCTGAAAAAGACGCAGCAGCAAAGATGAAATATGAAACCAGACACAATGATCTTTACAATGTAGATGTCGTTACACTGGCAGATAACTGCCCGCCCGGATCGGACCGCGTCATACTCTATGAGACTACCGGCGAGATAGCTCCGCCCAGCAGCCTGGTGGAAGATCTTGGCGTAGCCGTTACCAACATCAATTCCATGTACTACATCGGAGAGTACTTGAGAACGGGGATGCCCCTTGTCTCAAAGCGACTGGTCGTAAAGGGAAGCGCCTATAGAAAAGAGAAGGAGATCATTGCGCCTCTGGGTGCATCCATTGCCGATATTTCCGATTTCTGCGGCGGATATACGTCAAAGCCTCAGAAAATGTATCTGGGCGGCGCCATGCTGGGCAGACATATCGACAGCGATAAATACCCACTGGAAAAAAACAACAATCTGATCCTGGCTTATCTGGAAGACCACCCGGGCCTGAGGGAAGAAATCGACTGCGAGGACTGCAAACGCTGCCAGCACGTCTGTCCTGAAGGTCTGCTGCCTCACAAACTGTATGAAGCGTTTGAAAACAAAGACATCGCCACTCTGAAAAAGCTGGATATAGAGAAATGCTCTTCCTGTGGGAGATGCTCATTCGTATGTCCTGCAAGAAAGCCTCTGACTTTCCTTCACGATGTGGCAAAGAGTTACGTCAGGGAATGACCTTATAAACACAAAAAATCAAAACCGCCCGGTGCGCCAGTCGCATCGGGCGGTTTTTCCTGTATTACAGCTGTCTGAGAGCTTCTACCAGGCCGGTCTTTGTCTCAGTCTTCGCGTCCTTTTTCTTCAGTACTCTTGCCGGGATACCGCCGACCACTACGCCTGCAGGAACATCTTCTACTACTACAGCTCCTGCCGCGACGATAGATCCCTGTCCGATGCGCACGCCTTCCAGCACGACTGCATTGGCTCCTATGACCACGTCGTCTTCAACAGTGACAGGATCCGCACTTGGCGGTTCTATTACTCCTGCCAGCACTGTGCCTGCTCCGATGTGGCAGTTCTTTCCCACTGTGGCACGTCCGCCCAGGACAGCGCCCATGTCTATCATAGTGCCGTCGCCGATGACAGAGCCAATGTTGATTATAGCTCCCATCATTATTACGGCATTGTTTCCGATCTCAACCTGATCTCTAATGAATGCGCCCGGTTCTATCCTGGCATTGAACTGCTTCATGTCCACCATTGGGATAGCCGAATTCCTGCAGTCGTTTTCGATCGCATAGTCCTCTTCATCATAGTTCTTCAAAACGTCTTCGACATCTTTCCAGTCACCGAATATCACCTTCGTCTTTCCCATGTCGAATACTTTGCATCCTTCGATCTCCAGATCGCCGCTGCATTTTACAGTTACCTTTACCGGCGTTTTCTTTTCTGCTTCACCAATGTATTTTATTATTTCCTGTGCGTTCATTTATTGTTCCTTTCCAAACAGTACATCTTCCATATCATACAGCCCCGGCGCTGCGTCCACAGCAAATTCCGCTGCTTTCAGACTGCCGTTGGCAAATATTTTTCTTGATCCTGCCGTATGTTTTATCTCCAGTATCTCGTCATCACCTGCATATATTGCAGCATGTTCACCTGCAATAGTTCCGCCTCTTACAGCGTGCACTCCTATTTCTTTTCCTCTTTTCCGCATGCCGGATCTTCCGTCGATCTCTTCATATTCCTCGTCGGGATCCATAGCTCTCACCAGCATTTTTGCTGTTCCGCTTGGTGCATCCAATTTTCTTCTGTGATGCTTTTCCACCATTTCCATATCGAATGATTCCTTCAGTATCGGCGTTATGCTCGAGAGTATCTTTTTCATAACAGTAACTCCCAATGAGAAATTTGCAGCAAATACCACCGGTACCTTCTTCGCTAATTTTTCGATCATTTCTTCCTGTTCCGGAATGAAACCGGTAGTTGCTATGACAGCCGGTTTGTTTTCCTCTTCTGCTCTCCTTATTATATCCGAAAGATTGTTCGGATGACTGAAATCTATGATCACATCGAATCCGTCATCAAGACCCACGACCTCCATGCCTTCTCTTTCTTCTATTATGGATACCAGCAGACCACCCATGTGTCCGTCTGTTCCTACGACTGCTATTTTCATTTTACACTCCTCCTCGCCTGTAAATGTTATATATTATATCCTGTATTCTCCGTCTGCTGCAAAGGAAGCCGGGCCCGTCATCATTACTTCACCATTTTCCTTTTGCTTTATATGAAGTGTTCCGTACGGCAGCAGTACGTCCGCCTCGTTGCCGCATCTGCCTTCATGGATCGCCCACACTACGCTGGCGCAGGCGCCTGTACCGCAGGCGCAGGTCATGCCCACACCGCGTTCATATGTCTTCAGTTCTATAGTGTGGTCATCCAGCACTTTCGCCATGTTGACATTCGTATTCTCCGGATAAGCCTCATGATGGCATATTTCACGTCCCAGTTTCTCTGCATCTATGCTTTCGAAATCATCGACAAACAGTACTGTATGCACCGTTCCCATAAAGAATGTACTTACCTGACGGCTTCCCTGTTCCAATTCCAGCTGAACATCAAGGAACGGTTTGTCGCTGTTGATGCTGCAGGCTGCAGGATTGAAATCCGGTTTGCCCATATCGATCTCCACCAGGTACGGTTCTTCGGAAATCACATCTACGATCATAGTCCCCGCAAGCGTCTTGACAGAGAACGTCTTTTCTCTGCATATTCTTTCATCACGGCAGTATCGAGCAAAACATCTGATCCCGTTTCCGCACATAGGAGCACGGCTGCCGTCTCTGTTATAGAATATCATTTCCAGTTCCGGTCTTCTCCGTACGATTATCAGGCCGTCGGCTCCGATGCCTGTCGGCTCCGAGCACATAGCCTTTGCCAGCTCGCTGTGATCTCTGCCGCCCGCTTCTTCTTCAGTGACGATCACAAAACTGTTGCCGCATCCATGGTACTTTGAAAACTTTACAGTATCTCCGCTGTCGCCAAGTCTCATCAGATCTCTGTAGGTTTCTCTTCTTATTATCTGCCTTGCCCTGCCGTCCTTAACGAAAACCACTGCCGGTTTTCCGATGCCGTTGTAGCAGCTGGCCATTGAATACCCATATGCTCCTGTTGCATATACGGCCAGTATATCGCCTTCTTCCGCCTTCTGCAGGTTTATCTCCTTGATCAGAACGTCTCCCGACTCACAGTATTTTCCCGCAACACAGTACTCTGTATCCCGCGGCGAATCCATCCGGTTTGCTATGTCTGCATCGTATTCCGCACCATATAGGGCCGGTCTGATATTGTCTCCCATTCCTCCATCTACAAAAATATACCTTTTGTCTCCGGCCATCTTTTCATAACCGGTGCGGTACAGTGTGGTTCCCGCTTCTCCGGCTACGGATCTGCCCGGCTCGATCATAACCTTTTCCAGAGGATATCCTGATCCGGTGCACTTGTCTATCAGTCTGCCGCACATTTCTGATACAGGGATCGGCCTGTCGTCTTGTGTATATCTGATGCCAAAACCTCCGCCCAGACTGAGCCACTTCCCTTCGTATCCGCACAGTTCCTTCATTTCACTCATGAATGCGAAGAGTTTTTCCGCTGCCTTTTCAAATGCATCGCTGCCGAATATCTGGGATCCGATATGACAATGGAATCCCATAAAGTTTATATTCTTACTGCTCTGTGCCAGTTCTATCAGATGCCTTACCGCTTCCCTGTCATCGATGGCGATCCCGAATTTTGAATCTTCGGCTGCCGTCACTATGAACTCATGAGTATGCGCCTCGACGCATGGGTTTATCCTCAGCATTGCATTTATCGATCTGCCGCTTTTCTCTGCCGCTGCGATCAGTTCTCTGACTTCATCTCTGTTGTCCAGAACGATATTGCCGCATCCGGTCTCCATGCATATTTCCAGTTCCTCCGCGGTCTTGTTGTTGCCGTGGAAATAAACGTTTTTCATATCCATGCCGCTTTCCTTTGCGATCAACATCTCGCCGCTGCTGACCACATCCAGACTTGCTCCGGCCGCACTGATTTTTTCTATCATAGCCCTGCACGTGAACGCCTTGCTGGCATACACTATTTCTGTATCGAACCTGTCCGACACAAAACTTTCCGTGTACTCCTTCAGCCTGTCTTCTATCATCTTTTCATCATATACGATGACCGGCGTCCCATATGTATCCGCCAGCTCTGTCACCGGCACTCCTGCGATTTTCAGTATACTCATTTATTTTGCCTTTCCGCTGTCGACTTTCATCAAAAAAAGTCTGTGTACATTGCACAAACTCCTCAAACAGAATATCATTCTGAACAGATAGCGCAACTACTGACGTAGACAGTCCTGTAGCTGTTTACCACAGACCCACCGAGTGAACACGCCTGCCCTCCCGATTCGGCGAAGTTTGCCTCCGGTGCCGTCGATGCCCGCCGGCTCATGCACTTTCTTCTGCTCCGCTCCTCTATCAACTATTGATTTCTTTTAATAGTGTATAACATTGCCGGCTATATTTCAAGCCTTAAATCAAAAAGTAGACATCCCCCTTTTTTTCGTTTATCATAATCAGCAAGGAGATTAAATATGGACAACAATACGATATCAGAACTTACCACGAAATACAGACGGGATCTTCACAGCATCCCTGAGCTGGGCTTTCATGAAAATGAAACCGGAAAATATATAAGGAATATCCTGTCGCAGCTCAACTGCACCATTGAACCTGTCATAGAAACAGGTCTTGCCGCTTTCTTCGATTTTGGCCAAGAAAAAACTCTGGCTTTCAGAGGCGACATGGACGCCCTTCCCATACAGGAAGCTACCGGACTGCCCTTTGCGTCTAAACACGACGGCGTCATGCATGCCTGCGGACACGACGGCCACATGGCCAATCTTCTCGGATTTGCACATGTCCTTGATGAACTTCTGCAAAGCGGTGCCCATGTGCCTTTCAACGGGCTTCTGATCTTTCAGCCGGCGGAAGAAATAATCGACGGTGCCAGAAGCGTTTGTGAAACAGATCTTCTGGACAGATATAATGTAAAGAATGTATACGGCCTTCATCTGTGGCCCATGCTGGAAAAAGGCGCAGTGTCCTCAAGGCCGGGACCTATGATGGCCAGATCCACCGAAGTCAACGTAGATATAGAAGGACTCAGCGCCCACTGCGGACAGCCGGAAAAGGGCCGCGACGCACTGCTGGCAGGATGTCGCTTTGTAAACGATATCTATTCTTTCCGTGAAAACGAAATATCCGACCCGGGCCTGATCAGCTTCGGCAAAATGCACAGCGGCAATGTGAGGAACGCGATTTCGCCTGCCACACGTATAGAAGGCAGCATGAGAACGTTCTATGAACGTACCTGGAAAGCAATGACAGATAAAATGCTCGATATCGGCAACTCCCTGAAAACCGATCTTGGCGTCCATGTCAGCGTTGATTTCAGCAAAGGTCATCAGTCAGTAATGAACGATGAAAAACTATATCAAAAAATCCGGCCCGCACTAATGAAACTGGATTATCTGGAAATGGAAGAGCCTGTCATGATCGCCGAAGACTTCTCTTTCTTTCAGCGAAAGCGTCCGGGAGTATTTTTCTTTCTGGGCACCGGCAGCGGTATACCGCTCCACAGCGACACATACACTTTTGATGAAGATGTGCTGGAGCACGGCGTCCGCCTGTTCGAGAAACTTTTTCTGTTCGCAGATCAATAGTTTTTATGAACATGTGTTTACTTTTTGTTCTTCTTATGGTAATATTTATTATAAGAAAGGCAGGAGTTTTCAATGAAAAAGATGAAAGAACGCGAACAGAAGATCTTGCAGTATATGAAGCAGGAGATCCGCGAAAAAGGATATCCTCCTACAGTAAGAGAGATCTGCAATGCTCTGGATATAAAATCCACTTCCACTGTCCACAAAGATCTTGAGATCCTTGTACAGGAAGGATATATAAAAAAGGATCCCTCGAAACCGAGAGCCCTTATGGTCGTCGACGAACATGACGAAGATCCGGCTTTAAAAGAGTATTCCCCTTCCGGCGGAGTCGAACGAGCCGATGTTGTAGACATCCCGGTCATCGGACAGATCGCCGCAGGCACTCCTATACTTGCTGAAGAAAACGTCCAGGATTCCTTTCCGGTCCCTGAAAGATTCATATCGGGAAATACCAACTTCATGCTTACCGTCAGGGGCGAGAGCATGGTAGAGGCCGGCATAATGGACGGTGACTACATCCTGGTCGAACAGCAGAACGATGCAGCCAACGGAGACATCGTAGTTGCCATGGTCGACGGCTTTGAGAGCGAAGCCACTGTAAAGACTTTCTATAAAGAAGACGGACATATCCGCCTCCAGCCGGAGAACTCTTCCATGAGCCCCATCATCGTAAAAGATGTCAAAGTCCTGGGCAAAGTCAAAGGAGTATTCCGATATTTTTAAAGATCCAAAGAGTAATATCATCACATAATAAAAACCGGTATCATACCGGTTTTTTGCTTTCCTTATTACGGATTTTTTACGCATTCTCCAGCTTTGAATAGCTTTCTATGTATTTCTTCCTGAGATACTCCACATTTTTCTCATCCAGCGGCGCTGCTCCGTACTGCTTTGCGACGGCTGCTGCCACAGCATTTTTAACGGTCAGCAGTCTTGCCGCTTCTCGGTCTTCATCAGGTATATCCCCGCTGCCTATCAGCATTGCATAGTCGTCCAGATATGGTTTTTCTTTTCTGCACTCTTCTGTCACTCCCATTTTCTGTATCAAGATCCGGCATTTTTCTTCCAGATCCATGGCAGCCCTGAATGCTTCTTTATATGATCTTCCGAAAGTCACTACGCCGTGATTCTTCATTATTATGGCTTTCCCGGAAGTTTTGTCGGCGGCCTTCGCCACGTTTACGGCCAGCTGCCTGCTGCCGGACACTCCGTATTCAGAAATGACGATTCCTTTGTCCGGATCCGATACTCCGCTGCAGCCCATCGCACTGGCATATTTCTGATGAGTATGTATAATGAACTTCGTCTCCGGCCGCACCCGATATATTTCTCTATGCATCAGCATCTCGGAAGACGGCTTGAAATCACCGGACCAAGAAAGATCCGAGATCTTTACATCGATCACCTCTTCCTCTGTCAACTTCATATAATTACGCCCGCTGGCTGTTACACAGAATGTATCATCGTCCACTCTGGCGCTGACATTGCCCCAGGTGCGCACGATCAGCCCGGTCTCTGCCAGAACCCGTCCGGCCGTTATCACCTGCTGTTTAATCTTCGATGTCATGTTCGCCCCTGTGCTGTCTGTGGAAAGCCTTTGCATTTATGCAATCCCTTGTCATCTGAGCCGACAGATCTTCGATGCTGTCAAATTTCATCTCCGGTCTTGTCTTCTTCAGGAATTCCACCCTTATATTTTTTCCGTACAATTCTTTGTCGAAATCAAATATATGAGTCTCCACATTTTTTTTATATTCTCCTATGGTAGGTTTTACCCCCACATTCGTTACGCTCTGATATCGCCTGCCGTTGTATATGCAGTAAGTCACATAAACTCCGTTGGGTGGTGTTACCATTTCCTCATCGATCGCCAGGTTGGATGTTGGAAATCCGATTTTTTTCCCCAGTTTGTTTCCAACGATCACCTCTCCGCCGATACTGTAATGTCTGCCCAGATAATCATGACATTTATCCACTTCACCATTCTCTATCAGTTCTCTGATCATAGTTGAACTGACAACATGATCGTCTATCTTGAACGGTTTCATTATGTGGATACCATATTCTCTTTCGAGCCCTACCTTCAGCAGCATATTTACGTCTCCGCCGGCTTCATGGCCGTATCTGTAATTGAAACCGCAGTATATTTCCTGCATGTTCAGCTTGTTGATCAGCAGCCTCTCAATGTAGTCTCTTGGCTTCATATATCTGATCCTGTCGTCAAATGGTATTGAAAAAAGATAGTCGATGCCCATCTCCTTCAGTATCCTGAACTTGTCTTCGCTGTATAATATCTTTTTCACAGCGATCCCCATTCCCAGGGTATTCCTTGGATGATTGGAAAAAGTAAAGACTGCGCTTTTTATTCCCGCGATCTTGGCACCGCTGACAGTACGCTTTATTATTTCCTGATGGCCCTTGTGCACACCGTCAAAATTGCCCACCGCCACTATGGTCGGTTTTATATCATTGATCTCATCCAGTGAATTAAAAATTTTCATATCAAATCTCCGTATTGAACACTTTATCTGCTTTAAGTTTTTCGTCATCGGCTATGTCTCCAATGCCGATGAATGTATCTTCAAAATATATTCTGTATCGATTTCCTCTTTGTGTTTTCTCTTTGATAGCAGCGTTGTCGAAATCGATCCGCTTGCCGTTGATAAAATCTATCCCGCTCTGTCGTTCCAGCTGTATCTTTCCAAATTCCCCAAGAGGATGATCCGTGCTGTAGAGCAGGCTTTCTATTTCTTCTTTGTCCATAGATTTCAGCTTTTCAATATCTACAGCTGTGTCTATGCCGAACACACCGCTGGCAGTCCTCTCCAGCGCCGCCATTGTTCCGCCGCATCCCAGCTTTTCGCCGGCATCGTGACATATGGATCTGATGTATGTTCCCTTTGAACATCTGACTGTAAACTCGACCATATCGCCGTCGATGCTGCAGATGTCCAAACCGTAAATCGTCACAGACCTGGGCTTTATTTCAACGTCTTCGCCTGCACGCGCGTACTGGTACAGTTTTTTGCCGTTTACCTTCAATGCCGAATATTTGGGCGGATACTGAGATATCTCTCCACGAAAACCCGACAGCACTTTTTCTATTTCTTCTCTGCCGATTTCGCCGATATCTTTCTCCTCCAGCACATTGCCCCAGATGTCATATGTTTCGGTCTCGACACCCAGCTTCATGGTGCATCTGTATTCCTTGATATCATTGTCCAGATACTCCATGATCCTCGCTGCGTTTCCTATGCATACAGGAAGGACCCCGGTCGCCATAGGATCCAGCGTGCCGGTGTGTCCTATCCTTTTGACCCCGGTAAGCCGTCGCATTACCGCGACGCAGTCATGCGACGTATAATCCTGAGGTTTGTAAATATTGATTATGCCCTTCATTCTTTCCTCAAAGCCTCTGTCACTTCTTTTATCATCAGCGACTCCGCATTTTCAATTGTATCATCTATAGTACATCCTGCAGATTTTACATGTCCGCCGCCGTTATATTTCTTCGCTATCGCCGCAACATCGCCCTGCTGTTTGACCCGCATCGCGACCTTTATGTTTTTCTTTCTGTTTTCCTTCAGCAGCACGGATATTTCAACGCCTTTCAGACTGCGCAGTTTCCCTACCAGTCCTTCAGTGTCTTCCATCAACGCATTGTTTTCCTTCAGCATTTCTTCGGTCACCGATGCGATGACGCCTTTTCCGTCTGCGAATCTTTTCATGCCGGCAAGCACGTTGCTCTGGAGAAGCATCTTTTCAACAGACTCGTTTTCATAGATGGCTACGCTTATCTTATTGCAGTCCACCCCGATATCCATCAATGCCATTGTGATCTCATGGGAACGCCTTGTCGTATTTGAATACATGTAATTGCCGGTGTCTGTTGCTATTGCTGCAAACAGGCACTCTGCCATCTCTGTGCTGATCTCCATTTCATTTTCAGTCAGCAGATCGTAAACGATCTCTCCCGTGGCTGAGGCCTTTTCATTGATATAGTTCAAGTCTGCAATGCCTTCCGATGTCGAGTGATGATCGATGCATATTGTTTTCTTTCCGCTGTTGAACAATCCTGCACGTCTTGGAAATCTGCCTTCATCTCCGCAGTCTATGCACATTGAAACATCCGGTTCCAGATTGCATTTTTCCACCGGCATACAATGATCCCCAGTCATGAATTTCAGATAATCTGCTGTTTTGTCTTCCGTGACCACATACGCAGTCTTGCCTCTCTGCCTCATGGCAATGCACATCGCCACTGCGCTTCCCAGTGCATCTCCGTCCATAAGGATATGCGGAAAGATCAAGACGCTGTCCGCCTTGATCAATTCCTGCCCTATCTCTTTAAGAGTATTATTCTTTTCCATCTTTTTTCACCACTTCTTCAATAAGTTCATCCATATGTCGCCCGTATTCAAGAGACGTGTCTATTTTGAACGACAGTTCGGGCAGATGTCTTACTTTTACATGATGTCCTATTTCTCTTTTTATCAGGCCCTTGCAGCTCTGCATCGCTGCCATGATATCCTCTTCTGTCTTTTCCCTGTTGTCGTCATTCTCAGTAAAAATACTGAGATATACAGTCGCATAACTGCCGTCAGGCGAAACATTGACAGAAGTTATGCTGACCATACCTTCCGACAGCCTGGGATCCTTCAATTCTCGCAGCAGCATTTCGCTGATGACTTTTCTGATCTCTTCGCCAAGCCGTCCCTGTCTGTATCCTTTGCCCATTTATTTTTTACTTCCTTTCAACTTCGACCATGTGGAAGCACTCGATCACATCGCCCTCTTTCAAGTCGTTGTAATTTTCAATGCCTATGCCGCATTCATAACCCTGTGCTACTTCTTTAGCGTCGTCCTTGAATCTCTTCAATGAAGATATCACTCCTTCGTGTATCACGATACCGTCACGCACAAGTCTGATCTCTGCATTTCTCACGATCTTGCCGTCGGTCACATATCCTCCGGCTATTATTCCTGCTCCCGGCACCTTGAAAGTTTCTCTCACTTCGCACTGACCCAGGACTTCTTCCTTGAATTCCGGATCCAGCATGCCCTTCATAGCATTTTCCACATCATCGATAATGTTGTATATAACTCTGTATGTTCTTATCTGAACGCCTTCTCTTTCGGCCGTAGATGAAACAGCCGATGAAGGTCTGACATTGAATCCGATAACTATAGCATCGGAAGTTCCTGCCAGCGCGACATCCGATTCGGTTATTGCACCTACTCCCGAATGTACTACTTTCACTTTTACATTTTCGTTTGAAAGCTTTTCCAGCGAGCTTATTACAGCGCCTACCGATCCTCGTACATCGGCCTTTACTACCAGGTTCAGTTCCTTGACTTCGCCTTCCTGTATCTGACTGAACAGTTCTTCAAGAGTCGAGCTTGACGTTCTTGCCATAACTTCTTCACGCTGCTTCAGCTTTCTCTTTTCGGCGATTTCCTTGGCAGTCCTGTCTTCGCTGACCGCATTGAATGTATCTCCGGCAGCCGGCACATCTGTGAGCCCCAGCACCTCCACTGCAGTCGCCGGTCCGGCTTTTCTGATCGTCTCTCCCTGATGATTCGTCATCAGTCTTATTCTTCCCGCACAGGTCCCTGCTACAAGACTCTGTCCGGCCTTCAATGTTCCGTTTGTTACCAGCAGGCTGGCTACAGGGCCCTTCGCCTTGTCGAGCCTTGCTTCCAGTACTGTTCCCATTGCCAGTCTGTCCGGATTGGCTTTCAGTTCCAACACCTCTGCCTGCAGCAGTATCATTTCGAGCAGGTTGACGATCCCGTCTCCTGTCTTGGCCGATACCGGCACACTGATAACGTCTCCGCCCCAGTCTTCAACAACTATCCCGTGTTCTGTCAGGTCTTTTTTGACTACATCAGGATTTGCTCCCGGTTTATCCATTTTATTTATTGCTACTATTATAGGTACTCCTGCAGCCTTTGCATGGCTGATAGATTCTATAGTCTGCGGTTTTACACTGTCATCAGCCGCAACGACCAGTACAGCTATGTCCGTGATGTCTGCTCCTCTGGCTCGCATCGCGGTAAACGCTTCATGGCCCGGCGTGTCCAGAAATACGATCTTCTGACCGTTTATCTCGACCTCGCTGGCACCGATATGCTGTGTGATGCCACCCGACTCTGAAGCCGTTACATTCGTTTTTCTTATAGCATCCAGCAGTGATGTTTTACCGTGATCGACATGACCCATTACCGTAATGATAGGCGGTCTTGATTTCAGATCTCCCTCTCTGTCTTCTTCAAGATCCAGTCCTTCTTCTTCAACTTCTTCTTCCACCTGTCCAATGACAACTTTGATTCCCATTTCTTCAGCGATCATTTCTACAGTAGCATCGTCGATGTTCTGATTCTGATTTGCTACGACTCCCAGTTTCAAAAGAGTCATTATAACACTCGGTACGGAAACGCCTACCTGTTCGCAGAATCCCGCGATGGTAATAGGAACATTCACTACCTTTGTTCCTACCGGCAGCGGTTCTGCCTCCACCTCCGGTACCGGATCCGGTTTCTGTTTCACATGTTTCTTCCTTGCTTTCTTTTCAAGAGACTTCACTTCACGACGTGAATGCTTCTTTTCCATTCTGCCAAACCTGTCTTTGTCTTTGTCCTTGTCGCTGCGCTTTTTGGAAGGAGTTCTCTTCGATGCAGCAGGCTTCGAATCTGATGACTGGGTGCCTGAAGAAGCCGGTTTTCTTTCGACTCTCTTGCCTGCAGGCTTGTTCCTCTTTTCAGTCTTCTCGGCTTTTTCTGCCTTTGCCGCTCTTGCAGCTCGTTTTTCCTTCTCTTCTTTTGCTTCAGCTCTCTGCTGTTCCGCAGTTTTGATTATTTTGATTTCCTGCCTTCTCACAGGTCTTGAACCGTTATGTCTCTTCGGTTTTTCTGCAGTCTTTTTCTCCGACTGCTTTCCGGCATGCTGTTTTTTCTCAGCAGGTTTTTCTTCTGCTGTTTTCTTTTCGCCGGTTGTTTTCTTTTCGGTCTTTTTTGGTTCTGCTTTGTCTGTGCTGCCTGTTTCCTGCACCTGCGGTTCGTTTCCTGCAGTCTCTGCGGCTACCGATTTCTTGGCTTCTTCAGCTTCCTGAGCCAGTTCAGCTTCTACTTCTTTTTTTGCACGTGCTTTATCTATCGGCGGACGTCCCGAATTTTTAGGCATAGGTCTTCCCGGGATCTTTCTCCCGCCTTTTTCACCTGCTGCTGCCTTTGCAGCCGGCGCCGGCTTTACTGTTTTACTCTTTGCCGCTGCCGGTTTTACCTTTGCTTCTTTTACCTGTACTTTTGGTTCTTTATCTCTGCCTTCTTCTGATTTCTTGGGCGGAGCTTTGACAATCTTAGTTTCCTGATCCTTTTTATCAACTGTCATTAGAACACCTCCTTCTCACTTGACTGTTCCGTATCGATCTGTTTCGTAACGATATCTGCGAATTGTTTATCTGTTATTCCGAATACACTTCTTCCGGGCATGCCTGTCACTTGTGACAGATGATCGGAAAGTCCATATATGCGATACGGAATATCTCCTGATGCAGCAAGTTTTTTCATTTTTTCCATGCTGCCCTCAGCAATATCTTCTGCTATTATCAATAGTTTCAATTTACCTCTGTCGGCCATAACTTTACATGTCCCTGTGCCGGACACCAGATTTCCTGACTTTTTGGCAAATCCCAGATAACTATCTGTTTTTTTCTTCATATGCCTCTATTTCCTCAAAGAGTTTTTCTGTCTGTTCTTTTGAGATATCTGCCCTCAGCCCTCTTGAAAGAGCATTTTTCTTTTTCGCTTTTTCAAGGCATTTTGGGTCGGGACACAGATATACTCCTCTGCCCTTGGCTTTTCCGGTCAGATCCAGTGTCAGTTCTCCTTCATGATATGCTATTCTGATCAGCTCCCCTTTAGGCTTTGATTCCATACAGCCTGCACATCGGCGCATCGGGATCTTTTTTTCACTGCTCTTCACTTTTTTCCTTTTCCTCTTCGCTGTCTGCGATCTCTTCCTCGACTTCTGCTTCGATCATCTCTTCAGCTTTTTCCGGGATCTCTTCGCCGTCTTCCTCAGGTTCTTCAGCTGTTTCTACAAATTCTTCCTCTGTTTCGTCCTCTGCTTCATCAGCCGTTTCGGCATCTGTCTCCGCTTCGGATTCGATCTCTTCGACTTCTGCTTCGACTTCTTCCTCGGCAGCTTCGGCTCCGGCTTCTTCCTCGACTTCGATATCTTCGATCATGTCTTCTGCCTCGTCCGGTATCTCTTCGCCGTCGTCCTCGTCATCTCCGAAATACTGACTGTGACTCTTTATATCTATTTTCCATCCGCAGAGTTTTGCGGCTAACCTTACATTCTGTCCTGATTTTCCGATTGCCAGAGACAGCTGATAATCCGGTACGATCACTGTTGCGATCATTTCTTCTTCATCTATATTGACCTGTTCCACCTTTGCCGGTGAAAGCACGTTGCTGATCAGTTCAACAGGATCGTCGCTCCATGTGATGATGTCTATCTTTTCATTGAAAAGCTCATCCACGATGCTCTGCACTCTGTTTCCTCTTGCACCTACGCATGCTCCTACCGGATCTACGTTTTCATCTTCGGTATACACAGCCATCTTAGTCCTCGACCCGGCTTCTCTGGCTATACTCTTTATTTCAACGATGCCGTCTTCGATCTCAGGCACTTCCAGTTCAAACAGTCTTTTTACCAGCCCCGGATGAGATCTGGAAAGAAATACCTGTGGCCCTTTGGTCGTATTTTTTACATCCATGACATATACTTTGATCCTGTCATTTATACTGTAGTGTTCACCGTGTACCTGTTCTTTAACAGACAGAATACCTTCGGTTTTTCCCATATTTACGAATATGGTGTCGCCGCTTTTTCTCTGTATTGTTCCGTTGAGGACATCTCCGATCTTGTCTATGAAATCATCGAAGATCATGCCCCGTTCAGCTTCCCGTATCCTCTGCACAACTACCTGTTTTGCAGTCTGCGCGGCAATACGTCCGAAATCCTTCGGCGTTACCTGAAACTCAACGGTGTCGCCGATCTCATATTCCGGATCTATATCCTGAGCATCTGCAATCGTGATCTCTCTGCCCTCATCTTCGATCTCGTCTGGATCGACAACTGTCAGTTTCGTGATGACATCGATGTCCCCGTCTTCTCTGTCAAACCTCACCTCGACATTTCCTTCCGAACCATAGTTCTTCTTGTACGCCGAAATCAGTGCGGATTCGATCGCTTCAAAAAGCAGATCTTTTGAAATACCTTTTTCTTTTTCAAGCTGGTCTATTGCTTGAATAAACTCTTTGTTCATTTTAGATTTCTCCTTTTATATGATCACTGCCAGTTTTGTCTTTGCAACTTGGTTTATCGGCAGTTTTATAACTCTTCCCTCTGAATCCTCTATTAGTATCTCATCATTTTCTATACCTGTCAGGATACCGCTCAATTCTTTATTTCCGTCTATCGCCCTGTACAGTTTCACATCCACCGGGCGACCTGCATATTTCTTATAATGCTCCGGTGTGAACAGTTCCCGGTCCATCCCCGGCGATGACACTTCCAGATAATAGTTCTGTTCGATCGGGTCTTTCTCATCCAGTTTTTCACTGAGATATCTGCTGACCTTTTCGCAGTCTTCAGTTCCTATAAAGTCAGATCCATGTCCATTGGATCTATCGATATAGACCCTCAAAAACCAGTCTTTTGACTCTTTTACGAACTCGACATTGTACAGCTCGTATCCGTTCTCATCCAGAAAATCTCCGAGGATATCGGCAACGATATCTTTTATTTTTTTCTTTGCCATTTCATTCTCCTCAAAACAGAAGAGTGGACTTGTGTCCACTCTCTGAAATAACTTACTTTAATCAACTTTTTTTATAATAGCACACTTTTCCAGTCATTGCAAGGTTTGAAACTGTCCATACGAATCCTCAGTAACTGTCTCCCACAACTATGCCTGCATAAAGATGCCCTTCATCATCTTTGATCTGCACCAGGTATTTATTATCCTCGGGCTCGCTGTATTCCACCGTCACTGTTTCATACTGCCTGATCCCGGTCTTGTATGCCACTTCTACATCATTGAAATGGATCTCGTCATTCCCATCGGGTATCACTTCTCTCGCAATATCGAAGTACACCGGATTGCGCACATGATCGTTGATATCGATCATAGATTTATTTGCTTTGACTTCCGCCCTGCCCAGGACATCTGTTTTCTTATCATTCATTTTTCTAAAGCGAAAATCGTTGAAGTTCCTCCGGTCAGGCTCCGGTCCGTAGGGT
The DNA here is from genome assembly GCA_034927505.1 of Eubacteriaceae bacterium. GTDB lineage: Bacteria > Bacillota > Clostridia > Peptostreptococcales > Anaerovoracaceae > RUG100. Next base: position 134,596 of record JAYFPY010000014.1, on the reverse strand, counting down.
GCCATTATTTCCTCGGTCAGTCTTTCCATCCTTCCGGTCTTCAGGTTCAATGCGGCCCATCTGGAAGTGGCTTTCAAAGCAAGCTCCCCTCCTTCTGTCCACATTTCGAAATCCCGGTCTGCATGGACCCTTGAATAATCCCGCGCCCAGGTTTTGATCAGTACGGCTTCGCATACCTTCGGCCTGCTGTATACTTCCAGCTTCCAGTTGAGCACCACCCATGCGAGAGGATTTTCGGAAAGATGCCCGGTGCCCTGTCCTATGCTGTAGCCATGGTAATTTGTTATGTTTGTAAGCATTTCCAGTATTGCTTTGTTTGTTATTTCGTTGTCTTTTCCTACATCCTGTATGCCGACTCTAAAATTCTGTTCAAATATCATGGTGCCTCCTATATATGTTCATATTATCTTATTATTGATTCATCCTGCCCAAGTTCTGCCATGGATCCACGTATAGTTTTGGCGACAAGAGAAATATACTCATCTTCCGGTATTCTATCAGGATATCCGGCATGATCATGCTTGCCGGTTTAAGTTTTACATCATTCTGTGTGATGATGGTTTTTCCGTGTTCCAGCGTATCCCTTATGAATAACATTATACCGTTTATTATGGAAATTATCACTACCGAAATCAATAATTATTTAAAAAGACTTATTGGAACTGTGTAGTGATTCTACATCAGTTTGGGGGTTTACACAATCTTTGAAACGCTCTCACATACAAGAAAAAGACCGCCGTAAAGTGATCTTTCTCACAATACAAATTTATTATTTCGTTTTCATTAACAAATATAATTGTCTGATTGATATCATTGCAATAATCAATGTGCCACCATATAACACAATAGTATCGCTGTATAATTTTATTATACAGTAAACGAACAAAGCAATTGCTATTATGATGTTTGTAATAGCATATGATTTCATTTCTTTTTTCATTTGTTAAGCCTTCTTTTAATTTACGACTGTACATCTGTACGTAGTTGTTGATTTACTCTTCCCTGTATATTTCGCTTTACCATACCAAGTTGTTCTGTATTGAACTACTTTCATTCCTCCTACCCAAAGCATTTATTATAGAGCCTATTTTTTTGCTATAATCTACAAGAGCATCAATCAAATTCCCCCTTATTCAAGGATCAATCCCCCTCTATGCTCACCTTGTCTCCCTTGCCTGTTTCAGTATTTTTCCATCCATAAGATCAACAACGAATCGGCATCCACAAAAATCTGTCACAAGAACTTCATTATCTTTAATACTCACTCCCACATACGGTGTCTGGGAAAAGCCAGGATACACTTCATGTAACTTTTGAACTCTCCAGATATCCCCGGTTTCGATTGAAATGCCAAAGAGATTGTCCAACACTTTGTCTTCCGGCGTAGTGACAACAAGCACAATGCCTTTAATTTCTCGTGCTTCAATAACGTCTGCCATCAAGGGCATTTCTTCATTGTTGATTTTAATTATATTTTTCTTCCAACTAATGCCATTCATTTCTAAAGCCCTAATAGTTTTTTTATGATAAACAAATATTCATCATCATCCGGATTCACATGCCAACCTTTGACCTGTTCCAATACATATTGATACGTCCACGCATAATTACAAACGACCTGTAATCCAATACCAAAGCATTCCCTGTTACGACTCATTATATTTTTATTTCCTCTCCAATCCACAAAAGATATAGAATATCGGCCATTCTCTTTAGTCAGGCAGATGGAATTGTTCTTTAATTCAAAAACGGAAAACAATGATGGATCTATGTACTTTGAAATCAATAGTTCCAATTCCTCATAATTACTTTCGTTTTCGTCATCCAATTCTTCTATCTCCTCAGGTATTGGATTCGTCTCGCTCTCAAGAGCATCGTTGATCATTAAACCCATATAGAGATATGCGTATTTGCTTTTCTGGAAACTTGCTGTTATTTCTTTATTTCCTCTCTCTACTGTATATACATCAAAGTGATTTCCAAAATCATCAAATTCATAATACACTTCCTGCTCTATACCCATTAAGTCGTCATTTGTGAAATATATATTACACTGATTTTGATTTAACGGTCTGAATACGAGTTTATCTTTTGCGGCTATCATTTTTTTGAATTTATTCTTGTATTTCATATTCTTGTTCTCCTATCTTATCCTTTTTAAATACTTCTCTTTTATCAGCCATTGAACATTTCTTTTAATGCCATTTTCATCTATTCCGTAGAATTGCTCTCCATTTCCCGGCTGATTGAACCAACTTTCTGCCTTACCACTTACCCTGTCAAACGGCTCAACTACTTTATATGATATAACCGGTTCTTCTAATGTATGCGGCGCTAATGATAGTTCCTCCGGCAATGTTCCTTCAGAAGACATGAATTTCCCGTCTTTACTCCCACGTCTGATATAGATATCGCCTTTCTTAGCTATGGTCAAATGCTTTGATTTGAATCCATCATTTGGCGGCCATATGATATTTCCATCTTTTTGTCTATAAAACTTAGGGTCGTCAAATATTTCTTTGTATTTGTTATATAGGGGCTTATTTGCTCTTTCTTCCCATTTTCCTATTCCCGGAACATAATTAGCTTTGTCGATTTCTCTGCCGGCTTTCCCGATATCTCCAATATCCTCCAGTTTGGCCCCGACTTTCCCTATGCTACCAATCTTGTTTACACCCTTGGTAGCTAAGATACTGAGTGCTACGTCTCCACCAACATACCCAATACAGTAGGCCAGGCCCTCCTTCTGATAGGTATCTTTCGATGACTGAGCCATTCCTTCGACTGCAAGCATCGGGTCATACAATAATGTCTTTGCTGTCCGGTCGATCCCTTCCAGTTCTTTGTAAACCCAGTCCGGGGGCTTCGTTCCTGTCAGTCCGCATATGGCCACCATCTGCGTAGCCACGCCTGCTTTTCCTATATTATATACCAGTTTGCATAGACCGACCACGGTATCTTTTGCCAGGTCAAGCACACCTTTGCCTGACCCTTTGATGTTGCTCCAAAAGGCTGACCACTGGTCTTTTGCTATCTCTTTACCGTTTGAATACTTGTCATACAACTGGCCTGCACGCATGCCGTAATCATCATCTTTGTTTTCGAACTGTTTTACTTTATTATATATTGCATCCAGGTCGCGACCTTTTCCCTCCATACGGGATCGGGTATTTGCCGCTTCTGCCATAAATTCTGACAGCTTTTCAGCATTAGCTGCCATAGCCGCAACTTCGCTTGGGCTGGTCATGCTGCTCTGCCTTGATAGACCACCGACGCTCATTGTGGTGAAATTCAATTGATCCACCACATTTTTCATAGATTCGATATTAGCGCATATATCGGCTTTGTCCACCAGCATCTCAGCATTTTCATTCTTGGGATGGAGTATTTCTTCCATATCACCCACATAATCTTTTATTATATTCTGTACATCAGAGACTTCCTTCTTGCATTTTCTGATTTTCTCTTTCATGCCGCTTGTATCCATCATGATGGCTTCTGCAGCAAGGCCTCTGTTTTCGGCCAGGATCTTCTCTGCATTTTCCAATGCGCTTTCCATTTGGTCCAACGCCTGTCCATATTTATAAAATTGCCGGCCTATTTCAAACAGCTCTCCGAAATTCACACGGATCGTCCAGCTCATTAGCCTATCCTCCTATTGTCAATTCCCCGCATAAAAAAGATATTACACTTCGTGCAATATCCCTGAATAAGCATCTTCTCTATGCATCTTGATCCTATTGAGAAGGATAACTTTTTGCCGGCAGTAATGTCAACATAATTATGCTGTTACATCTATAAAAACAAATAACTATAACACAATGTGCAAAACGAAAAACCAGTTGATTATGATAACAATAAAAAGCACTTGCAAAGCAGTGTTGACAAGTGTTCGTCTAAAGTATCGTTTGGTGGAGACGCAGTCGAGAGCCACGCAGCACAGCTGCTGCTCTCTTTGCATGGCGCCCGCATCTGTTCTGTCTCGCTCCCGCTCGCCGGTCACAGTGCCGGGTGCTCAGCCGTTCGTCTCACTCGCTACGCGAGTCCGACTCTCCCGATTCATTATCAGCAAAAAAAATACACGGACGCTGTCCGTATATATTTTTTTACTGTTGGTGGAGACGGCGAGAGTCGAACTCGCGTCCAAAACCAGTTCCACGCAGCTTTCTCCGAGCGCATCCTTTGTAAAGAATTTTCGCCTATCGGGTTATCCAAAGGAAGAATATCCGACCGGTTATCCCGTTGTTCCCTTATGCTGCCGGGCTTTCACATAAGGTTTCCTGCATTTGTTAGATCAGACCCCGTGCCTGCAGGTGAACTCAGGCTGACCTTCGCGCAGAACTATGCTGCAAATGCGAAATTGTTGTTTGTTTTTTTAGCGTTTATTTTTAACGTGCCCTTTTTAACGCAGACTGAGCAAACTGCGGCTCGCTTACTCCGCTTCAGTGACCCTGTCGAAACCTTTACGTCCCCGAAACTCTATCTATAATATAACATAAATAAAGGGCGGTATCAACTTGCTCCGACTAATTCCGATTCTGATTCGGCTTTAGTCGCATTTCCCACATTTGTCAACAATAAAAACGCCGGACAGTTTCGTTCAGCCGCCCGGCATCGTGTCAGACCTTCAGTCTCAGTCTTTGTCGTTTTTCACGTTCTCGATCTTGTCTTCCAGTATAGTGATCTCGTCGTAGGCCGAGTCTATGCTCTGGCACAGATCCAGAAGGTTTTCATCCATCGGCTCATCTTCATCGCGTTCTTTGAACTGATCATAGACACGTTTGCCGATCTGTTTTTCAAGATCCTTGATCTCAGCCTTCTGCGAAGCAATCTTCGCTTTGTACTTTCCGATCTCTGCTACATCACTTGTTTTGTCCGCCGCCATGGCACCCAGTTTTTTTGCTTTGTCTAAAAAATCTCCCATTACTATTTCCTCCTTGCCTGCTGCATTCTTCTGTCAGCATCTCTTTTTGCGATATCATGTCTTTTATCATACAATTTTTTGCCCCTGGCCACCGCCAGTTCCAGTTTTGCTCTGCCGTCGCTGTTGATATATAGCCTGAGCGGGATCAATGTCAAGCCCTGCTGCGTCGTATATCCAATCAGCTTCCTTATCTCTTTTTTGTGAAGCAGCAGCTTTCTCGGCCTGATCGGGTCTACATTGAATATATTCCCGTGATCATATGGGCTGATGTTCATACCGTACATTATGACCTCTCCGTTCTCTACCCGGGCGTAGCTTTCTTTTATATTCACCTTGCCCTGCCGTATGGATTTGATCTCGGTCCCCGTCAGTACGATGCCCGCTTCATATGTATCATCGATGAAAAAGTCATGGCGTGCTTTTTTGTTATTCGCTATGATCTTTTTTCCGCTCATTTTTCCACCTTTAAAAACCCTATTTCGTTCAGCGGCCACAGCCTCAGGAATGCAACTCCCGTGACTTCATCTATGGACACTGTCCCTATTTCTTCATACCTGCTGTCTATGCTGTCCACCCGGTTGTCGCCCATGACATAAAGCTGCCCCTCGGGCACTTTGAAACTGTCCACATCTCCCGGAGTGTATCCGTCCCTGGTGTAGTCCTGATTCTTTTTGTCGCCGTTCACATAGACTTCTCCGTCTTTGATATCTATCGTATCCCCGGGAAGCCCGATGATCCTCTTGATGTACAGCTCTTCCTCGCCATTGGCGTCTGTCGGGAAGACGATGATCTGCCCTCTCTTTGGATCACTGAACCGATAAGCCTGCTTTGAAACAAACAAGTAATTGTTTTCCTGCAGTGTCGGCGTCATTGACGTCTGCTTTACGATTATTGGTTTAATGAAAAATGTTACGACCAGTACTACGACCAGTACTATGATTATGTCTCTTATCAAACTTTTGATGTTGTTGCTCATATTGCTCCTATCTCATTGAACGGGTACAGCCTGAACACAGCTTTCCCCACTATCCTGTTCTGATCTATACACCCCAGTTTTCTGCTGTCGATGCTGACAGCCCTGTGATCGCCCATAACGAACACCTGACCTTTAGGCACCTGTATGTTATATATTTCCCCCGGTGTTCCTCCGTCCGCAATATATTTTTCGCTGACCTTGGATCCGTTCAGCCATACATTTCCTCCGGTAATGGTTATCACATCTCCCGGCAAGCCGACGACTCTTTTGATCAGCAGTTTCTTATGCCCGTTTTCCAGTTTCAGATCCGATCTGAATACTATTACATCGCCTCTTTTCAAGTCGCTGAACTTATATGCCTGTTTACTCATTATAAGGTAGTCGTTTGGTTCTATCGACGGCTCCATGGAAGTCTCTTTTACCAGAGTTGGTCTTATAAATATGGATACCCCTGCAACGATGACCACTGCAATTATTACATCCTTGACCAGTTCTTTTATTGTCCCTTTTGTTTTATCACTCATTCTTGCCTACTTTCCCAAAATCCGAAAACGGCCAGATGATCATTTTGGCATCGCCTTTTATTTCTTTCATACTGACAGTCCCCAGTTTGCTGTTTCTGCTGTCAGTTTTGCAGTCTCTGTTGTCGCACAGGAGAAATACTGAATCTTCATCCACCTTGACTTTCATGCTTTTCCCCAGATCTCCGTTTGCGCCTTTTACTTTATATTCTTTTCCATTGCGGTACAGCTTGCCGCCTTTTATCTCCACCGTGTCCTTCGGTTTGCCGACTACTCTTGCTACTATATTGTCGTCGGACACCTTCGGCGCATAGTTCTTTTCCATTACGACTACTGTCCCCAGATCCGGCGCGCCCCGTTTTGCCGAGTAGGACTGCTTTGTCATTATTATTACCGAGCCTTTGTCTATCTCCGGAGACATCGATTTGTCGTCCATCACTTCCGGCGCTATAAAAAAAGTCAGCAGGATCGCAAATACGACTGCATAAATGTATGGTTTGTTTCTGGCTCTCCATGACCCCGAATTATTCTGTGACATATTTTTTCTGTCTGCTCCTCTGTCTATTCTCCAAAAATATCCTTCTCTATTTCTGCAAATTTCACCGGCTTTTCAGCCGTTATGACCTGGCCTGCTCTGGGTCCTTCGTTGAAGGTGAGCCTCCATGCATGCAGCAGCTGCGTCGTCAGACCGTACTTTTTTTTCATGAGTCTGTTGACATTGCTTTTCCCGTATTTAACATCTCCAATCACCGGGAACCCGGCACTGGCCAGATGGCTTCGGATCTGATGTGTCCTTCCGGTCACCAGTTCTACTTCCACCAGCGAATAACCGCCAAGAGTTTTGACCGGTCTTGCGATGGTTTCCATCATCTTGCCTTCGTCTTCCGGCCTGACTATGCTGACCGTATTTTTATCTCCGTCCTTGATCATCTTGTCTTTCAGGATCAGCGGCTTTTTCATCGTCCCTGCAACTATAGTCAAATAATACTTGCTGACCGCATCCCGTTCTCTGATCATTTTATTCATAGACCTCAGCGCATCGGCTGTCTTGCCGAATATGACCAGCCCGGTAGTATTTCTGTCCAGCCGGTTCACCGGCGAAGGCACGAATGTTTTTTCCAGCCGCGGATCGTAGTCTCCCTTTGCTGTAAGATACCCGGTCACCTGATTGGCAAGAGTATTTTTCTTTTCATAGCTGTCCCCGTGGGTCAGCAGTCCGTACGGTTTTTCCACGACGATCATCTCGTCATCTTCAAAAGCCACGTTGAACTGTTTCGTCACATTGATCCTTCGTTTTTCTTCCCGCAGACTCTGCGCACGCTCTTCGTCCATGTACAGGACCAGCTCGTCGCCTTCTGATAAAACCGTATCCGGTTTTCCTCTTTTGCCGTTGATTTTTATGTCTTTCCGGATCAGCTTGTATATAAGACTGAGCGGAGCTTTGCCGAAATATTTTTTCAGGAATCTGTCCAGTCTTTGATTTTCATCATTTTTATCTATTTTTATCTGCACCATAAGATACATTATACACCACTTTTATACCGAAATACAGTAGAGATTTCAACACTTTTGTGATAATATAGTAGTATCGGACGGAGGGATTAAATGAACAGATTCAAAGACTTTATCTACAACAAAAATGATATCATCATCGCTCTGATTATTCTGGTCATCGCGGCATGTGTGATTTTCTTTCGGATAAAAGCCATAATGGATTATCCTCAGCTCATGTCCGAACAAAATCAGACTCAGACAACACAGAACAAAACAGTCAATTAGCGGAGGTGTCAAAATGTCATTAATTACATCAAAAGAAATGTTTGCAAAAGCCCTGAACAGCGACTATGCGATCGGAGCTTTCAACGTCAACAATATGGAGATCATCCAGGGTATCGTCGAAGCGGCTCAGCAGGAAAATTCAGCTTTGATCCTACAGGTATCTGCCGGGGCAAGAAAATATGCAAAGCCTGCCTACCTGATCAAACTGGTGGAGGCTGCGATCCTGGACACAGGCGTAGACATATGTCTTCATCTGGATCACGGCGAGGACTTCGACATCTGCAAGAAGTGTGTAGACGACGGATTCACTTCAGTAATGGTGGACGGATCCAAACATCCTTTTGAAGAAAATATAGCTCTGACAAAACAGGTCGTAGATTATGCCCACGATCACGGCGTAGTGGTCGAGGCCGAACTGGGCAAACTGGCCGGAATCGAAGATTCCGTAAATGTGAATATCCGTGAAGCCACATTCACAGTCCCCGAGGAAGCCGTCGAGTTCGTCGAAAGGACCGGCGTAGATTCTCTTGCCGTTGCAATCGGTACCAGCCATGGAGCATACAAATTCAAAGGTACTCCGTATCTGGATTTCGAAAGACTGAAAAAGATACATTCACTGATGCCGGATACTCCTTTGGTTCTTCACGGTGCTTCAACTGTACTGCCTGAATTCGTAAAGAAATGCAACGAATACGGCGGCGATATCCCGGGCGCTCAGGGTGTTCCCGAGGATATGATCCGCGAAGCTGCAAAACACGGCGTATGCAAAGTCAATATCGACACCGACCTGCGCCTTGCAATGACCGCAGAAATCAGAAAACATTTTGTTGAGAATCCGGGAGACTTCGATCCGAGAAAATATCTTGGACCTGCCCGCGATGCTATCCGCAGAATGGTCGCCCACAAGATCAAAAACGTACTGGGCGCTTCGGGCAGCCTGAATAAATAGAAATTAAAGATGGACCCCGGCGGACCGATCCGCCGGGGTTTTCATTATCTTTTCACATATCAGTACGAATTCGGAACCGAATTCGCTCCGTATCCGGACATAAATTGCTCTTTGGTCGGCAAAAGGTGTCTAAAAAAGGCATGGTCAAATATAAGACACCTTTTTTTGTAATTTTTTACCTATTTATCGAAATTGAATCACTAATACACGTACCCTTGTCAACTGTATAAATCTAACAAATTTAAGAATGGCTAATTTTCGACGTTTCTATTTTCCACTTTTTCCCATTTTTCCATTGACTTCCATCTTGCTTTCATATAGACTAATTTTATGTCTAAAAAAGGTGTCTAAAAAAGGCATGGTCAAATATAAGACACCTTTTTCGAATTTGCACGTGAACAAATGTGAACAAAAGCGAACAGCTGAAAGACAGAAAAAATGTGAAAGAAAAAGTAAGAAAGGAATCAATCAATTGTTATATTCAGATACCTACATTGAAAAACTAATAGCAGAATACTCTTCCTGCCGTAATGACCTGAAAAACGAACTCAAATCTTTGCCGGAGGGCACTCTAGTGCGATGAGGCAACAGATACAATTGGGTTTTTCTGGAAAACGGCAAGCGGAAACGCACCGGCATAACTAAGGATCATAAGATGCAGCGGGCGCTGGCGCGGAGAAAATACATAGAAACTGCCTTGGATATCATAGACAAAAATATCTATCATCTGGAGAATATGGCAGAGGCGCCGTTACCGAACAATATCCTGCCGATGATGAAAAATGCTTATGCGGATCTGCCGGAGGAGTTTTTTCTTGGGGCGAAATATGAGTCGGCAGATAAGGCTGATCAGTGGATGAACTCGGCTTACCCACAGAATCCCTACAAGACGGAAAACAAGACTCAAATCACCAGCTTCGGCCTGCACGTCCGGTCCAAATCCGAATGCATCATCGCCGAGGAATTGAAAAGGCGCTCGATCCGTTTCAGATACGATGCGCCTGTCTATATCAATACCAAAGCGTTTTATCCCGATTTTACGATCATGGAACCCAATGGCAGCCTCCTCTACTGGGAGCACTGCGGGCTGGTCGGCGACCCATCGTATATGTTCAAACACAAACGCAAACTGGAGCAGTATGAGGAATATGGGATCGTCCCCTGGCGGAATCTGATCGTTACATATGATGACGAAAAAGGCAATATCGACGGCCGCAGGATCAACGCCGCCATCGACGGCCGGATCTCTCAGCAAGCGGCCCTTTGATCACCTTGTTCTTCTGGATGCATACGAATACGTACTGTAGACCAACTTGCCGCTTACCTTCCTGTAAGCCTTGATCTTATAGTAATATTTCTTCTTTTTTTTCAACTTTTTATTGGTCCACTTGACCGTTTTGCCCTTCTTGATCGTGGCGACTTTTTTGTATTTGCCCTTCTTCTTCGCTGCGCGATAGATCTTGTATCCGCTTGCGCCGGAGACCTTCTTCCACTTCAAAGTCATCTTTTTCTTGCCGGCAGCCAGCTTCAGCTTCGTCGCCGAAAGACGCGGCCTGGCCGACACAACTGCCGACTCGCCGGATGTTGCCACACTATTGTAAGCCTGCACCTTGTAGTAGTACTTGGTCCCCGTCGCCAGCCCGGTATCTGTATAAGCCGTCGACCCGGTACTGGCGCGCAGTTCGTATTTTTTCGTTGAGGAATTATATCTGTATACCCGATAGCCGGCCGCACCGCTGACGCTGTTCCATGTTATCTTTGTCGAATTGTATGTGTACGGAGAAGCCGATGCAGTCGGAGCTGCAAAAGCCATCTTTATATCCACCTTATTGGATTCATCACCTCTGGCAACATTCCCATCCTTTTCTGTATATGGCAGAGCCTTGAAATAGTAGGTCTGTCCTGCGACAGCTTCTTTATATACGTAAGTTGTGCTGGTGCCGCCTGAGATCTCCGCAATTTTTTTGTAGTTGTCATCTGCTCCTTCCGACATATAAATATAGTATCCATCTGCATCCGGAGATGTTCCCCATTCCAGCGATATATCACTGCCCGAGTTCTTCACAGACAAAGTCCCCATCTTTTCCATAGGTATAGAAACACTGATCACATCAGACCATTCTCCATATGTTTCTTCGTCCATCTTTGCTCTCACCTTGTAGGCATATGCTGCACCTTTTTGTGTACTGCTGTCAGTAAATGAAGTCCCTGCGACGTCATCCAGTTTTTCATATGTGCCGTCTTCACCTGTCACGGAACGATATATCTGGTAAGTCTGAGCTCCGGGCACATAATCCCAGCTCAAGATTGTTACGAAACTGCTGTCAGTATTTGCTGTGAGATTTTCGACTCCATTTCCTTTCGCAGGGTCAGCCACCGCCTTCACTGCCCGGTATGCATTCACATTTCCACTGGCAGTTTCATCGTCAAATCCGGTGGTATTAAGATCGGTCGCCGTTGAATACAGGATAGTTTTTACTTCATCTACCGTAAGATCCGGATCGATAGAAAACAACATGGCAGCAACACCGGCAACGACCGGTGACGCCATTGAACTGCCGCTTTTTGATCCATAACTGCCATTTCGTAATGTACTGTAAATGCTGGTCCCCGGTGCAGAAATATCACATGTAGAACCATATGTAGCACCTCCCGCCTTGCAAATATCCGTAGTATTGCTGTAATCAACAGTATTGATCACACTTATACATGAATCTAAAGCAGCCGGATAATCCATTTCAGTATCCCCGTCATTACCTGCCGCACAGGTCACAACAGTACCTCCGTTGACCGCATCATTTATGGCATTTTCCAATGCAATATCATCACTGTCCTTTTCTGATCCGGCATCATATCCCAGACTCATATTTATAACTTTTGCACCCTTCCATGTCGAATATTGGATCCCTCTGATAATATCCGATGTATATGCTTCATTTCCATCAAATACATCCACAGTAAACAGATCCAAAACATCATTAGACGCCCCCGAAGCAACGCCCGCTGCAGTACTCGCAGTATTATTTGCAGTAGCTCCGATTATTCCGGTCACATGCGTTCCATGTCCATCGGGATCTTCGGTGATTTTCGGCAAGTCAGTATATGGTGTTTCTGCATTTGTCACCGCCGCATCAACGCACAGATCTTTATCCAAATTCGTCTGCAGATCTTCATGGCTGGTATTTACACCAGTATCCAAAACTGCAACTTTTACTTTTGAATGGATTTTACTCAGCAGATTCCAGGCACCATCCGTATTTATCTTTCCCAGATGCCACAATGTGCTGTCATCATTGTCAATGACACTTTTAGTCTCTGCACCATCGTTTGTTTCGTAAACATAGTTCGGCTGCACATATTCGACTTTCCCGCTTTCCGCGCAGGCGGACATTGCCTCTTCAACAGTCTGATCATTGCCGGTCTCAACAACAGCCATCGTCTTTTCATCGGAACCCGATCCTATGTCCGTGGTCGATGCAATATCGCCGTCGGCTGAGTCTGCCACCTTTGCAGCAGTCTTATCCGAAACGGTATCCTTGAATATCACCAGGACTTCGCCGGACTTGTAGGAATCGTTTTTGTCTACTGTTGCGATCTTATCGCCGGTGCCGGTCGTATCACTCGCGGCAGCTGTTTTGCTCGCCAAACTGCCTGATGCGGTCGAAGTACTTGTCGAACTCACAGCTGAGACCGCATCTGTCGCAGTTGCTGTCGCCGAACTCGAACCGGTCGCCGCAGTTTCGCCAAAAACATCAAAGGTACCGGCTGTCATTGCGACAGTCAGTACCATTGTAAGTAAAATCAAAAATATCTTTCTCTTATTCATAATCCTTTTCCCCCTTGTAAAAGGACCCAAAACCTACCCGTTATATTCTTCTATAAGCTCCTGTTTCATATTCCAGAGTTTGTGTGAAAGATCGACATAGTAAGTCTGTGGGTTTTCAAACCTTAACATCTCATCCCACAGCGCCGCGACCTGCTCCTTGCAAAATTCCCTGATATCATCGATATCGGGCAGGTCATAGACACATTCACCCTTGTCAAAAATCTGTACGCGAAGATTCTTTGCGTAAAAATTGCTGATCTTCTTCTTTTTCCAGATCACCTGCGGATCGAATATTTCATAATCGTCTCCAGCCGGGATCTTTTCATCGTCTAAAGTGATAACATCGGCGACTGCGTGGTTTGTATCCTTGTCGAAGAGCCTGTACAGAGTCTTGAAACCCGGATTGGTTATCTTGCCCACATTTTCGCTGATTTTCATCTTCGGTATCATTTTACCATTTTTTTCGAGAGCTGACAACTTATAGACTCCGCCAAACACCGGTTCGCTGCTGGCAGTTATCAGCCTTTCGCCCACGCCGAATGAATCTATGCATGCTCCCTCATTGATGATATCCTCGATCAGATACTCGTCCAGAGAGTTGCTGACCACGATGCTGCAGTCCTTAAGGCCTGCTTCGTCCAGCATCTTTCTCGCCTGCTTTGTCAGGTAACTGATGTCGCCGCTGTCGATGCGGATGCCCATTTTTTTCGGTTTGATCTCCTTGAAAGCTTTGATCGCAGCCGGCACTCCCGACTTCAATACGTTATATGTATCCACGAGAAGAACGCAGTTATCCGGATAGATCTCAGCATATTTCTTGAAAGCTTCGTACTCGCTGTCGAACATCTGCACCCAGCTGTGAGCCATAGTCCCCAGCGCCGCAACGCCGTAGTCCCTATCCGCGATGGCGCACGCCGTGCCTGCGCATCCCGCTATATAAGCCGCCCTTGCACCGTATACTGCCGCCGATATCCCATGAGCCCTCCTGGTCCCGAATTCCATTACCGGTCTTCCCTTGGCTGCTCTTACGATCCTGTTGGCCTTGGTCGCTATAAGGCTCTGATGATTTATCAGCAGCAGCACCATAGTCTCAAGGAACTGAGCCTGCATCAGAGGCCCGCGCACCGTTACGATAGGTTCGCCCGGAAACACAGGCGTCCCCTCCGGTATAGCCCACACATCGCATGTGAACTTGAAATTCTTCAGATACTCCAGGAATTCTTCGCAAAAAGCATTCTTGCTGCGAAGAAACTCGATATCTTCATCTGTGAATTTCATATTATTCAAATAGTTTACCATCTGCTCGACGCCGGCCATAATGGCAAATCCGCCATTATCGGGTATCCGTCTGAAAAACATATCAAAATATGCGACGTCGTCTGACATCTCCGACTCATAATAACCATTTGCCATGGTTATCTCATAAAAATCTGTGAGCATTGTCAGGTTTAGCTTTTCAATCACTGTACTGTTCCTCCAGTTTTCCTTTTTCTCTGATAACTATATATCCGGCAGATATTACGATGATCCCACCTAATATCTGTAACCAGCTGATCGATTCTCCCAGAAACAGCCACGCAAACAGAGTGGATGTCACCGGCAGGAAATTTGAATACACTGCATTCGGCGTCGGCCCCAGCACTGACAGAGAATATACCAGGAACAGGAAACCGATCCCGCCGCTGACAACTCCCAGATATAGTATTGAGGTTATCATAGACGGCTGCGTCATTACCGACAAAGACGGCAGATTCATCAAAGTGTAAGGTGCCGTCAAAAGAAGTGTACACGTCAATTGATTAAAGGTCAAGGTAACGCTCTTGTATCTATCGCCCAGACCACTTGTGATAAAATTGTACATATTCCAGAAGAACACGGCTCCAAAACAGAATATATATCCTATGGCTTTCCCGTGGACAAGCTGTCCGAAATCCACGCCTATGACCAGTCCGACCCCCGCAATGCAGACCAGCATAGCTGCGATCATCGCTTTGTTAGGGTGCTTTTTGAATATGACTCTTTCAGTGATCACAGAGAGAGCCGGCACAAAAGCCAGGATTATGGTTATTACCGATACGGTAAGATAGTCCATTGCGCTGTATTCACAGTAGTAGTACAGGATCTCGCCTGTAACGGAACACAGTATGAACAGTCCTATATCTTTCTTTTTTATCCAGTGATGAGGATCCATCTTTATCTTGATGACAAGCATAAAAAAGAAAGCCACCACATATTTGAAATTGATCAGCACCAGCGGCGACAGTTCTTCCAGAGCCGTCTTGGCGCACACATATTCAAGGCCCCATATGATCACTGTTATGACCATCATTATATGGGCCAGTTTCCTGTTTCCGTTCATACCGCCCCTATTCCAGCACCTTTTTCAGGTACATGCCTGTGTACGATTTCCTCACTTTTGCAACCTCTTCAGGCGTCCCTTCTGTGACTATCATGCCGCCTCGAAAACCGCCGTCCGGGCCCAGATCTATAATGTGATCGGCCCTCTTTATCACATCCAGGTTGTGCTCTATTACCACTACCGTGTTACCGCCGTCCGTAAGCCGGTCAAGGACCTGCAGCAGCCTGTCCACATCGGCAAAATGCAGACCGGTCGTCGGCTCATCCAGTATATACATGGTCTTGCCCGTGCCTCTCTTCGACAGCTCCGTTGCCAGCTTTATCCGCTGAGCCTCGCCCCCGGAAAGCTGAGTGGACGGCTGGCCCAGCTTGATATAGCCAAGGCCCACATCCTCCAAAGTCTGCAGCTGTCTTTCGATCTGCGGTATATGTTTGAAGAACCCAAGAGCCTCTGTAACATTCATATCCAGTACATCGAAAATGCTCTTTCCCTTGTACTTGACTTCCAGCGTCTCTCTATTGTATCTCTTCCCCTTGCATACTTCACATGGAACATATACATCAGGAAGAAAATGCATCTCTATCTTGATGATCCCGTCTCCGCTGCAGGCTTCACATCGTCCGCCTTTCACATTGAAACTGAATCTGCCTTTCTTGTATCCTCTGATCTTCGCCTCCGGCAGCTCCGCGAACAGATTCCTGATATGATCGAACACTCCGGTATACGTAGCCGGATTGGATCTTGGGGTCCTGCCTATGGGCGACTGGTTTATATCTATTATCTTGTCTATGTTTTCAATGCCCTTTATGGATTTGTGCTTTCCCGGTCTGACCTTGGATCTGTTTATCTTAGCAGCCAGCCCTTTGTACAGTATCTCATTGACCAGACTGCTCTTGCCCGATCCGGACACTCCCGTCACGCATATCATTTTTCCCAGAGGGAATTTCACATCGATCTTCTGAAGATTGTTTTCCTCTGCGCCTTTTACCTCGATGGTTTTCCCGCTGCCCTTTCGCCTCTCAGCAGGCACCTCGATCCTCTTTTCTCCCGACAGATACTGACCTGTTATGGATCTTTTGCATTTCTTGATGTCTTCCACAGTTCCCTGAGCTATCAGTTCTCCTCCGTGGATACCGGCACCGGGACCGATATCGATAATGTGATCCGCCGCATACATAGTATCCTCGTCGTGTTCAACTACAATAAGAGTGTTGCCCATATCCGTAAGATTTCTCAGCGCCTCCAGCAGCTTGTCGTTGTCCTTCTGATGGAGCCCGATGCTGGGCTCGTCCAGGATATACAGCACGCCTACCAGTCCGGACCCGATCTGTGTAGCCAGCCTGATCCTCTGTGATTCGCCGCCGGAAAGAGTCCCCGCCGCCCGGGAGAGAGTCAGGTAATCCAGTCCCACATTTGCCAAAAAGCTGAGCCTGGCTTCGATTTCCTTCATTATCTGATGAGCTATCATCGTGTCTTTTTCCGAAAGAGTATGTGTGTCTACGAATTCCAGAGCTTCCCCCACCGACATGTCGCAGAACTGGGAGATGTTCATCCCTCCAACAGTCACCGCCAGCACCTCCGGCTTGAGACGTCTGCCTCCGCATGCCTCGCATGTCTTTATATTCATGTACTTGCGCATTTTTTCTTTTATATAATCCGAATGGGTCTCCCTGTATCGCCTCTCCAGATTATTGATGACCCCTTCAAATGGATGGTCTCTATATGATTCAGAACCGTTCCTTTTGCTGGTGTAGTAATACTGAAGATGCCTGGTGCCTGTTCCGTAGAGAAGCTCCTTCTTGAATTTCGCAGGCAGTTTTTTATAAGGCGTTGAAAGGCTGACTCCGTGGTATTCCGCCAGAGCCTCGATCATCTGTCTGTAAAAACTGCCGGCCATGTCCATACTGGCAAAAACATTTGCAAGACATCCCTGAAGGATGCTCTTGTCCTGATCTTCTATTATCAGATCAGGATCCATCCTTTCGGTGAATCCCAGCCCGTTGCACTCGGGACATGCTCCGAAAGGACTGTTGAATGAAAACATACGCGGTTCCAGTTCTTCTATGCTGACTCCATGTTCCGGGCAGGCAAGAGATGTGCTGAATACCTTTTCTTCAGCTTTCTCCCCGGATCCGATCAGCGCTGTGACCAGCCCGTTCCCGTGTTCCACGGCCAGTTCGCAGGCCTCTGAAAGACGGCCTTCTGCGCCTTCTCTCACCTTGATCCTGTCCACTACTATCTCTATCGTATGCTTGAAAGTCTTTTCCAGCTTTATTTCATCTTCGTTGACCTGATAAATTTTACCGTCTACCCTGACACGGGAGAAGCCTTCTTTACGTATCCTCTCCAGTATCTTTTCATGAGTGCCTTTTTTGCTTCGTATAACAGGGGCCAGCATGGTTATCTTCGTGCCTTCACCAAGATCCATCAAGCTGTCGGCGATCTGGTCCACGCTCTGGGAACTGATCTCCCTGCCGCATACAGGGCAGTGAGGGATACCGATCCTGGCGAACATCAGCCTGAGATAATCATATATCTCGGTTACTGTCCCTACCGTGGATCTTGGATTCTTGCTGGTGGTCTTCTGATCTATGGATATTGCAGGAGACAGACCTTCTATGTATTCCACATTTGGCTTTTCCATCTGTCCCAGGAACTGTCTTGCATAGGAAGACAGGCTTTCCATATATCTTCTCTGCCCTTCCGCATATATGGTATCGAAAGCCAGCGATGATTTGCCGCTTCCTGACAGACCTGTCAGGACCACCAGACTGTCCCTTGGGATAGTTACATCCAAATTCTTTAAATTGTTTTCCGCTGCTCCTTTAACTACTATGTCTTTTGCCATTTCATATCCTCGTCTTATATTCAAATACCCGGTCACGCAGCATTGCAGCCCGTTCGAACTGCAGATCAGCTGCCGCCTGCTTCATTTCCTTTTCCAGTTTTTTTACATAATCGTTCAGTTCTTTTTTCGTCAGTTCCAGAGGACTCTTTCCCTTGTATTCTTCTTCGTCCTCCGCCGCTCTGGTCGCCTCGATCACTGATCGTACAGATTTTTCCACTGTCTTCGGCGTAATGTTATGCTCCTTGTTGTATTCTGCCTGTATGGTTCGTCTTCTGTCAGTCTCGTCCATTGCTTTTTTCATGGCCGGACTGATGCGATCCGCATACATTATGACCTTGCTGTCCACATTTCTCGCCGCTCTGCCGATTGTCTGTATGAGGGACGTCTCTGTCCTGAGAAAGCCCTCTTTGTCTGCATCCAGTATAGCTACCAGGGAGACTTCGGGAAGGTCCAGCCCTTCTCTCAGAAGATTTATACCCACAAGGACGTCATATACACCCATCCTCAGATCTCTGATTATCTCCATCCTCTCCAGAGTATCCACCTCTGAATGGAGGTAATTTACCTTGATGCCTGCATTTTTGAAATAATCGGTAAGGCTCTCTGCCATTTTCTTTGTGAGAGTCGTCACAAGAGTCCGTTTTCCGGCCTTTGTAACTTTGTCGATTTCTCCGATCAGATGGTCTATCTGTCCCTCGCTGGGGACCACTTCTATCGGCGGATCCAGCAATCCGGTAGGTCTTATTATCTGTTCTGCGCTGATGCCTCCGCTCTGCTCTTTTTCATAATCTGCAGGCGTTGCGCTGACAAAGACTATCTGTTTTACAAGATTGTTCCATTCATCGAATTTCAGCGGTCTGTTGTCCAGTGCCGACGGCAGTCTGAAACCGTAGTCCACCAGCGACTGTTTCCTGGATCTGTCTCCCGCATACATTGCCCTCAGCTGGGGCAGCATGGCGTGGGATTCATCCATGATCACAAGAAAATCATCAGGGAAATAATCTATAAGAGTGTAGGGTCTCGTGCCCGGCGACAGTCCGTTCAAATGTCTGGAATAGTTTTCTATCCCCTTGCACCTGCCTATCTCACGCAGCATTTCAAGATCGTACCTTGTACGCTGCTCTATACGCTGAGCTTCCAGCAGTTTGCCCCGGTCTTTGAACCAGGTAACTCTTTCATTCAGTTCTTCCTCAATAGTCACGATGGCGTTTTCCATCTTTTCCGGCGAAGTGACGTAGTGAGAAGCCGGAAATACAGATATATGTTCCCTGACTCCCAGTATCTCTCCTGTGACAGGGTTCATTTCCTTTATGGATTCGATCTCATCTCCGAACAGTTCCACTCTTACCGCGCTCTCCGATCCGGCCGGATATATATCGATTATATCGCCTCTGACTCTGAAATTGCCCCGGTCAAATGCTATGTCGTTCCTGTCATACTGGATGCTTACCAGTTTTCTCAATATCTCGTCCCGTTCTTTTTCCATGCCTGGTCGGAGAGACAGGACCTGATTCTCATAATCCACCGGCGATCCCAGTCCGTATATACAGGAAACACTGGCTACTATGATCACGTCTTTCCGTTCAGAAAGAGCTGCAGTAGCCGAGTGGCGCAGTTTTTCTATTTCATCGTTTATATCTGAATCTTTTTCTATATAGGTATCCGTACTGGCGACGTAAGCCTCCGGCTGGTAATAATCATAATAACTTACAAAATATTCCACCGCGTTCTCAGGAAAGAACTCTTTGAACTCGCCGTGAAGCTGAGCTGCCAGCGTCTTGTTGTGAGAAATGACCAGAGTAGGTTTCTGCACTTTTTCAATGAGATTTGCCATGGTGAATGTCTTCCCGCTGCCGGTCACTCCCATGAGTGTCTGTGCACGCTGTCCGTCCATTACCCCTTTAGCCAGCTTTTCCACTGCCTCCGGCTGATCTCCGGTCATTTTGTAATCCGATACTATTTTGAATTCGCTCATAATACTGTCATTATATCAAATATCCCTTTCTCTGGCAAAAATTAATAGAAAACATAATGATTGCCTTAGTGTCTTTCCCCATGTTATAATAATTTGATTGCAACAAACTAGATATTTGTGGAGGATTGATTATGTTCAATTTCAAGAAAAAACAAGACCACGGAAAAGACGATGCTGTCAGCATCCCGGACACATACCTTCAGAAAAAGGCCGATGAAATGATAAAGAGCGATGAAATAGACAGCGCTCTTTACCCAAAATACAAAGTCAAAAGAGGTCTTCGAAATGCCAACGGCACCGGCGTAGTAGTCGGGCTGACAAGGATAGGTGAAGTAACCGGCTACACTGCCGATAAAGATAAAAACAAAATACCCGTTGAAGGTAAGCTGTATTATCGCGGATACGAAATACAGGATCTTGTCGACAGTTATATAAAAGAGGACCGGTTCGGATTCGAAGAAGTGACATACCTTCTTATCTTCGGCGTCCTTCCGACGAAAAGCCAGCTGGATGAATTCAAGCAGCTGATCGCATCGAAACGTGAACTGCCTATAGGGTTTGCCAGGGACATGATCCTGACAGCGCCTTCCCGCAGCATCATGAACAAGCTGGCGCGAAGCGTTCTGGCTCTTTATTCCTACGATGAAAATCCGGATGATACTTCAGTTGCAAATGTGCTGAGACAATCGATGGATCTTATCGGATGCTTCCCTGCTCTCATAGCTTATGCATATCAGGCAAAACAGTCTTTCTTTGAAAAGGAAAGCATGCACATGCACTATCCGATCCCGGAACTGTCCACTGCAGAAAATATACTGAGGATGCTCAGACCTACAGGCGAATATATCGACCTGGAAGCGAAGGTCCTGGACCTGTGTCTCATACTCCACGCCGAACACGGCGGCGGAAACAACTCGTCCTTTACCACTCATCTGGTTTCATCTTCGGGCACGGACACATATTCGACTATCGCAGCAGCAGTAGGATCACTCAAGGGCCCGCGGCACGGCGGTGCAAATATTGCTGTCATCAATATGATCACAGATCTGAAGAAAAACGTAAAAGATATAACCAATGAGAAAGAAGTAGATAAATATCTTCTGGATGTGCTCCACAAGACTGCCAACGATGGCAGCGGTCTGATATACGGCGTAGGTCATGCGATCTACACTCTGTCCGATCCCCGTGCTGTCCTGTTGAAGGGCATGGCAAAAAAACTGGCAGACGCCAAAGGGCTCCAGGAGGATTTCATACTGTGCGACCACATCGAACGGAGAGCGCCTCAACTGTATGCACAGGTTACCGGCGTTGAAAAGCCTATGTGTGCCAACGTGGACCTTTATTCAGGCTTCGTCTACAACGCATTGAATATACCGGTCGACATAGCCACTCCGCTCTTCGCCACGGCAAGACTTTCAGGATGGTCCGCCCATCGTCTGGAAGAACTGATCGCAGGCAAAAAACTGATGCGTCCTGCTTACAAAAACGTTCAGGAGCATAAAGATTATATCCCGATAGATGCCAGGAAAGAAATCGTCAGAGACAAAAGAGGGCTCAGAAAATAAACATCATAATGCAATAGAACTATACAGATAACACAAAAGAGATCCTTCAGCACACAGCTGTCCGGATCTCTTTATTCATCCATACATTTCCAAATTGCCATCGGATGCGTTTTGATTCTGTCCACTATTTTCTTGTCATCAAACAGCAACTCCGGTTTGTATTGTTTGTCTTTGAAAGCCATCATATATTCTTTCTCTGAATTTGTCATTGTCATCAATTTCTCAATATACATTTTTGCTTTTGACTTTCGATCTCTCAAATCAAAGTTAGCTTTCTTTTTCAGCACAGGAAATAAATCTCGCCTTATTTTATTAAACGTCAACCTGTCTATAGCCGATGTGTCAAAATCTAAATTGATGGTCTCCTGTGATATTGTATTGTAGAAAATAATACATTTACGTAAAAGATTCCCTTCAGATTCATCAAACAAACCATAATATTCCATATTATTAAAGTCATATAAATCACGTGCTGCTGCTCTGTCAAAGCATTTGCCTTTGCTGCAAATATCTCCATCGGATCAAGTGTCAACACTGTAAGCTGCTCACTAAATATATCGGTCAATATTACCCTTTCTACAGGTTCAAATAAATGTGCCCTCAACGAATAGTTTATTTCAATTTTCAATATATCTTTGTTACCACCGGCATTTGTATATTGCAAATACAGTGCATCCAAACGGAAACTGTATCGTGAAGACGCAGATAATATATATCCTTCCCCCTGCATATATTCTTTGATAATATCAGTAATCCTTTTCCTTGTTTCCTTCATATCCTCAAGTGTATCATTAGGTATATAATCTAAATCTATATCCACTGACAATCTGGGGAGATCGAATATAGTCATGTTTATGGCGGTTCCCCCCTTTAACACCAAATGCCTGCTCAAAAAAACATCGCCATTAATAAACTCCAAAACAGCTTTCAACCTCAGTACTTTTTCAAGAGTATCTCTCATAAAACCATTTTCTCTTGCCAGACGGCTAAGCTGTGCTTTGTTATACTCTATCATTAGTGATCTCGCCTCCACTCTTTATATCAAACATTTCTTTGGGGACCATAAGTCTCCATTCATTACTGTAAACATTCTCATGACTGTCAACAGATAGATATGCTTTATTTTTTCCTATGTTAAATCTGCATTCGTCAAAGAAGTATTCCGACAAGTGCAGGATTTTCCTATACTGAAACAGCATAAAGCCGACTTTTTGGTATAGAGACTTGTTTTTATATGCCTTTAAATATTTCAATACTTTAGTTTCATCTATTCCTGTCATCAATGGTATAGCAGAATCAACTTCCTCAATTCCGGATATTTTACCCATATCCTTAATGCTGTCTACTATAGTCCTTTCTTTATCTGTAATTCTAACTCCGCCACTGAGGCCTATTTTTTCTATTCCCTCTGATATTTTAGTCGGTACGCATTCATATGTGTATCCATCAAAAGAAAAATCATTAAATTTCGTTTCAGATGAGACATACACCTCATAAAACACTTGATTAATAGCGCCATAATACTCCAGCGCCGTATGATGTGAAACAACTGATGTCTTTGTAATAACGCTTGCAATTTGAAAACGATCAGCTATTGGAGATGCATACTCTCCGCTGGTACACGTATACATATTATTTCTTATTCGCTGAACACGCTTCCTTTTTATAAGCCGCTTCAAAGCAGTACGCGCACTTTCTTCATTGTCATAATATTTTTTTAAAGTACCAATTGAGAATACCGGGTATTGCATCAGTTCAAAGTATAAGTCCATTTCCTTCAATCCTCCTTAAATTAGTTTATATTTGAACCAGTTTACACTTATTTTTAACCATTGTAACATTTTTTCTTTGTAATCGCAAATCATTATTACGGATTTTTGCTTGAAATAGTTCAATTTCGAACTATTTTGAGCATTATATTAACCATATGTGCTGTTTAAAACGATACTTCATATAATACAAAACATCCGGCATGGCAAGCCATACCGGATATGTTTTTATCTCTGTTTTTTCAATTGATGTTTTCTTTCCTGATAAGATGATCGGCTTTTTCTCTCGGAACGACAGCCGCATTTCCTACGCCGTCCATATCTTTCAGCGTACGCTTTGTATACATCTTGATCAACGTGCCTGCTGCCACGACTGCTATCAGTACTATCAAACCTATTACTGCCATCGTACTCATTTTACCCGCTCCTTATAACTTTGTTCTCAGTGCTTTTTTCTGATTGAACCATCGTATCACGCCTATGTCCGGTATGATGCTGATGGCAAATATCAATGCAGCCAGACCTGCTGCCGCAAACAATCCGATAGCCAGAGGATCCGATCCGCTGCCGCCCTGTCCGCCGCCGTTTTCATCTGTTCCTCCGACGAGGGTCTGATTATTGTCGCTGTCGTTTTTCTTTTCTATTTTACCTGTGCTCTTTTTTGTATTGTCTGTCGTATTCTTCTTTGCGTTTTTTGCAGAAGATACTGCAGAGCCGGTCGTCGATCCATTGTCTGTAATACTGCTGTTGTTATTGCTGCTGTTATTATTGTTATTGTTGTTGTTGTTACTGCTGACAGCCTTCGCATAGACCAGTATCACTGTACTTTTTACTGAAGACTTGTTCCCGTTGTCGTCTTTCAGTTCCAGCTTTATCGGTATGACTTTGTAGCTGCCCGTCAGCTGAGCCTTTTTCACTTTGCTCAGTCCTGAAACTCCGGTCACTGTAATGTTCTTTACTGCTGTATGATCCCCAAACTTTGCAAATGTAGTTTTTGTATCCTTTATTACCGCCTTTTCCAGTGTGCCTTTCTTTACATATTTGTCTCTGTCGATAGTATTGAACTTGGCGTCATGAGTGAAACAGCAGTAATTCTCGAAAACACTGTCTCCCTCTGCTATCGGATCGTAATGGTACTGGCTCACCGCAGGCGCATTTGCCTCCTCGATGTCATCGGCTGCAAAGGAAAAACTGGCCATACTAAGTGTCAATATAACAGCGAATATCATAATCGCTAATACCCCTATCCCCTTTTTAATAGTAGTTTTCATATCCAACACTTCTTTCAATAAGCACCGCCCCGGTGCCTTAACTTTATCTTGTGATTATAATATACCACATAAGCGGCCTTATCCTTCAAAAATAGTATAAACAGCACAAATGATTGTACAAAATGCAGTTTTGGCATGCTCAGACTGCATTGTTCTCATTCATTCGTTCTTTCAGTTCTTTGGCGTGTGTTCTTCCGACAGGTATGCTCTCGCCGCTGTCCAGCACCAATTCAGTGCTCTTTACGGATTTGATATGATCCATCGAGACCAGATAAGCCCGATGTACACGTATGAATCCCTTATCGAAAAGAAGATTTTCAAGTTTCCCTATAGTTGAATAGAATTCAAACACTTCATCGTCATAGTGCACTTCTATCACACGTCGCACTACTTCAAAGTATAAAATACTCTTTATCGGTATGTTCCTGTTGTCTCCTGCACATGAGAGAGCTATTACTTCGCTGTTTTTAGCGTCCACCCTTTCTGCAGCAGTCATCAGGATCTCTTCAAATTTCTTCGCATCTGTTACATCTTTGACTATATAATGCAGCGGCTCCACATCAAAAGCTTCAAATACCCTGGACTTGTCCTTGGTAAGAAATACGATTTCATTTTTGTAGCCTATGTCGCGCAGCTGCTTTGTAGCAATGATACCGTCCATTTTTTCCTGGAAATTTATGTCCATATATATCAGGTCCACATCATTTGGATCATCAGATAATTCGAACAGCAGACGTTCACCGCTGATCAGTCCCTCTACCCTTACATCAATACCGTTTTTAGCAGCGATCCTGCCTATACCCTCTTTGTACTCATCTATCAATGACTGATCGTCATCGCAAATAATTATACGCATATTATCTCCACTTCTTTATTAAATACCTCTAGACATTATAACAGTATCATCCCCCCACTGTCAAACTTTAACAAATCCGTGGAAGCCCCTCTCCGTACAGCACATCGAGCACTCTGGAAGCCCCCAGAGGCGTTATGATATACGTTCCTTTTCCCTCTTTTACTTCACCGATAAAAGCAGCGTCTTTGCCGTGCTCGGTGGCACGGATCGCCTTCAGTGCTTCATCGGCTCTGTCGCCGCTTACTACGGCTATCATCTTGCCTTCATTTCCCATATACAGCGGATCCAGCCCGAGGATGTCCGCAAATCCGCGGACCTCTTCACTGACAGGTATATCTTCCTCTGTCACCTCTATCCTGCATCCCGATGTGTCTGCGATCTCATTTAGTATAGTGCCCAGTCCTCCCCGGGTCACATCCCTCATGGTCTTCACATTTATGCCGGCGTCAAAGAGTGCTTTCGTGATATCTCCCAGACATCCGCAGTCGCTCTTTATATCATTTTCTATTTCCATTCTGGCACTGAGGATGCACGCATGATGATCTCCCAGGTTGCCCGACAGTATTATCCTGTCTCCCGGCCTGCAGTTGGCCGCACTCACATCCCGCTCTTCCGGTATGATCCCTATGCCGGATGTGTTGATGAACATACCGCCGCTGCCTTCCACCACCTTGGTGTCGCCGGCAACTATCTTGACGCCGGCCTTCTCTGCCTGAGCAGCCATGCTGGCCGTCACTCTGTCAAGGACATCTATATCCAAACCTTCCTCCAGAATAAACCCGCATGTTATATAAGCCGGTTCCGCTCCCATCATGAGCAGATCGTTGACGGTGCCGCATACACACAGCTTGCCTATGTCGCCGCCTTTGAATTCGATGGGCGTTACCACAAAAGAATCCGTGCTGAAAGCGACCTTTCCGTTTATCCGCAGCACTGCCGCATCTTCCATCTTGTCCAGTATCTCGTTCTTGAAATACTTTCCGAAAATATTGCTCATCAGTTCTTCTCCGGCTTTCCCGCCGCTTCCGTGAGCCATAGTGATCTTCATTTTCAAACTCCTTTATCTGTTCCTGTACCAGATCCCGCAGGCGCCCTCTGCACTGACCATACACGGTCCGTAGGGCTCCATAGGCGTACAGCCTGTTCCAAACATTTTACACTGATCCGGGTTTATCCTGCCTGTTATGACCTGTCCGCAGGCGCACTCCTTCGGCAGCTCCATATCGCTGTCCAGTCCTCTGCTGCCGCCGTCATATTCTTCATAACCGCCTGTAAGATACAGCCCGGATCCGGGGATGATCCCCAGGCCCCGCCACATGGCTTCTCCCGGTTCAAAGCACTTTTCCAGTATGGCCAGCGCCTTTTTATTACCTTCATCCTTCACCGCATTGGTGTAAAGATTATCAACTTTTCCTTTGCCGCTCTCCAGCTGCTTTACTATATCATATATAACAGCCAGTATGTGTTCAGCCTCGAATCCGGCTACCACAAAGGGCTTTCCGTATTTTTCCGCCAGCTGTTCGTAAGGTCTGCTGCCGATTATTACGCTCACATGTCCCGGACATATGAATCCGTCGATATCCGTCTGGTTCTCGCATATCCATGTGAGAGCAGGAATGACTGTTTTCAATGCAGTCACTAGTTTGATATTCTTCAGTCCCTGTTTCTTCGCTTCATCTATCATGAGAGCATATGCCGGAGCAGTGGTCTCGAACCCCACCGCCGCGATCACATAAGTCGTATCCGGATCGGCTTTGGCTTTTTCCACCGCTTCGAAAGGCGAATACATCAGCTCCACCTTTGCGCCCTTTCCCTTCAGCTGAGAAAGGCTGCCTCCTGTCCCCGGCACTTTCATCATGTCTCCGAAGGTCAGCACCACATGACTGTCCATCATGGCGTACTCGGCCACCTTGTCTATATAAGCCGTCGGAGTCACGCACACCGGACATCCCGGCCCGGATATCAGCTTGATCTTCGGCGATATCAGTTCTCTGATGCCGTTCTTGAATATGGCCGCAGTATGAGTGCCGCACACCTCCATCAGTTTTATTTCAGGTCCGTCATATGCTTTCAGATAATCTATTATCTCACGGACATTCATACCATTTCCTCCAGTTCTCCGAACAGATCTATCAGCTCTTCAGCCTTGTCCTTTTCCATCACTTCGATGGCGCATCCTGCGTGGACCAGAACGTACTGTCCCACCTTCGGCTCCACCAGTCCGGTATTTACCTCTACTATGTTTCCCGAAAAATCCGTCTTCGCGGTAGTACCGCTGATCTCGATCACTTTACCGGGTATTGCTATGCACATTCAATTCTCCTCCTTCAATGCTGCCAGATATGTCTGTCCCAGGGCTATGCCGCCGTCATTGGGACTGACCGATATATTGTAATAGGGCCTAAAACCCTTTTCTCTCAGTCTCTTCAGTGTTTCTTCCATAAGCAATTTGTTCTGGAACACTCCGCCGGTCAGTGCCGCCTCGTAGCATCCCGTTTCACTGCGGATCTTTTCACACTGTTCCAGTATCATGTCTGCAATGTGTATATGGAATCTGTAAGCCAGCTCCGCATCCTTTCCTGTATCTGTTCTGTTCATGTACGCCGCAGCTTTGTCTTCCAGCATTATAGCACACTGTCCTTCATAACTGTTGTATCCGCATATGCCCAGCATTGCAGATACTGCATCGAACAGCCTTCCCATGCTGGAGCTCCTGATCGTATTCACCCGGGCGTCGACTGCCTTCATTATGATCGTCCTGTCCCTTCCGTCAAGGGTGCCGTTTTCCTCCGCATATTCGATGATCCCGTCTATGTCCGGATATATCTCATCCCTGCCGACTGCCGGCCGACCGTCTTTTCTGTCGTGGATATAACAGAGTGCAGTTTTCCTTCCGTCTTTCATCGAACTGTCGCCGCCGATCATATCTACATATTTTAGGTGTGCTTTTCTCTGAAAGCCGGCTCCGCGGCAGTACAGAAATTCGCCGCCCCATATAGCTCCGTCGGTGCCGTACCCGGTGCCGTCAAAGCTGACTCCGATGACTGGGCCGGTGATGCCGTGCTCCGCCATGACAGATGCAACGTGAGCGTGGTGATGCTGTACTTTGATCAGTGTCAGCCCACGGTCATCCGCATATTTCTCTGCAAATCCGGTGGTGTAGTACCCCGGATGCATATCACACACGACTCTGTCCGGTTCAACTCTGAACAGATCAGCCATCCGATCCACATTGGTCTCGTATATATATCGGTTTTCTTCTGTATCCATATCTCCGAAATACTGACTTACGTATGCGAAAGGTCCCTTGCTGAGGGAAAACGAATTCTTCAACTGGCCGCCCGCCGCCAGTATTTCCCCTTTGGCGCCTTCCATATACAAGGGCACCGGCGCATAGCCTTTCGACCTTCTTATCATCTGAGGCTGTCCGTCTATGACCCTGACCACAGAATCGTCTGCGCTGACTCTTATCTTTCTTTCGTTATAAAACATCTCCGAAATAAGGTCTTCTCTTTCCATCATCGCCTGCATTTCTTCATCTTCCCTGATCATAGGCATATTTGAAAGATTCGCACTGGTAAATATCAGCGGTCCTCCGAAAAGCGCAAGCAGGATATACTGAGCTCCCATGCTGGGAAGATAGGATCCAATGAACCGGCTTTTCCGGATCTCGGTGAAGTCGGCTCCCGATCCAATAGTCATCTCCTCTTCCGGCTTTTTCTCAAGAAGAATGATCGGCTTTGCCGAGGAAGCTAGCAGCTCCCCTTCGACGCTGTTGACCCGGCAGTACTTCTTCACTTCATCAAGAGTCTTGAACATTACTGCAAAAGGTTTCTGTTCCCTCTTTTTTATTTGACGAAGATCCCTGACTGCTCCTCCGTTGAAAGGATCGGCCACCAGATTGTAACCGCCAACGCTCTTGAAAGCTATCACCTTTCCTTCCTTCAGCAGTTCCGCCGCCTTTTCCAGTTCTATATTCATCTGCGGGCCGCAGTCGTGACATGATATAGTCTGAGCATGATATCTTCTGTCATCTATATTTTCATACTGCTCCCTGCAGAAACCGCACATGGGAAAATCGACCATGGAAGTGTTTTCTCTGTCATAGGGGAACCTGTCTATGATCGTATATCTGGGACCGCATTCCATACAGCTGATGAAAGGATGCATGTATCTTGGATCCTTCGGATCCAGCATCTCCTCCAGACAGTGGGGACATATTGAAAGATCCGCCGGTATCATGGCAGCCTCTCTGTCGCCGTCATCGCTGTTGAGTATCATGAATCTGTCGAACTCTCTCTTGTCGATCCGATCCCTGCTGATATGGACTATCTCCGCAGGTCCCGGTTTTTTCGATCTCAGTTCTTCCAGGAATACGGATATCCTTTCTTCGGTGTCGGTCAAAACGATCTCGACCAGTCCGCCTATGTTCAGGACTTCGCCTTTCATGTTGAACCGCTCTGCCGTTTTAGCCACAAAGGGGCGGAATCCGACCCCCTGGACTATGCCCCATATCCTGATTTTTTCCGTGACCTTTTCGCCAGCTCGCTCAGCCATGATGGTGTTCTTTTACCTCCAGGGCCGCCGCCTTTTTCTTCAGCCAATCAGCAACCTCGTCGAATCCTTCGCCTGTCTTGCCGCTGACTTTGAACACCGGTACATCACTGTTCAGCGCCCGGACTCCCTTCATGAAAAAATCTTCATCGAAGTCCAGATACGGGATCAGGTCTGTCTTGTTCAGTATTATTATATCCGCCTTCTCAAAGGCCAGCGGATATTTATACGGTTTGTCGCTGCCCTCTGTCACTGTAGAGATCAGCATCTTCACATGCTCTCCTATGGAAAATTCCGCAGGACACACCAGGTTGCCGATGTTCTCGATGAACAGTATGCCTTTGCCGTCGAATTCCATGTGGTCCACCATATGATCTATCATAGGCGCATCCAGATGGCACGATCCAAAAGTATTTATCTGATGGGTATCGATCCCCATCTCCTTCAGATCCTGTGTATCCAGATCGGATTCGATATCGCCTTCGATAACGTAAGGCTTTACTCCGTCCAGTCTTTTGAATATGTTTTTCAAAGTGGTGGTCTTCCCTACGCCGGGCGCCCCCATCTCATTGACCACAAGAATACCGTGAGCCGCCATGTGTTCACTGACATGTTCTGCTATGTGATCGTTCTCATCCATTATACCTTCCATTACATCAACTTTTTTTACATCATGCATCGTTACTCGACCTCCACGCTTTCTATATAGAATTCTTTTCCGATATCCGTAGGCTCTCCGTCAGTGCCGCAGTCCGGGCAGGCAAATGAAAGAGGCTTTCTCACAAACAGTTTTCCGCAGGACGGACATTTCATCTTAGGTTTTATCCTCTCAATGTCGATCTCCGCGCCGTCGCACATGGTTCCTTCTGCTATCAGATCGAAATACATGTGTATGGATTCGGGAACAAAACCGGAATAGTCTCCGCATACCAGATTTATCTTTACGACTCTTTCTGCTCCGGCTTCCCGGCAATGCTTTTCTGCCATTTTTACTATCTGTTCCGTTATGGGATATTCGTGCATAGTTCTCCTTGTCTCTCCTTATCGGTTCCTCTATTATATTCCTCATGCCGTATTAAGACAAACCCTGTTTTTCTAACTGATCAAAACAGGCACATCTGGTCCGATTCGGGCATGTCGCTGATGACCCCTGCGTTCTTCAGGGATTCCACAGCTGTCTTGTTCACCTTTGCTCTCGTCTGCATATCTTCTATGGTTGCGAAAGCCCGCACAGCCTGCTCCCGCTCTATTGCGCGGCCTACAGTCTCTCCCACTCCGGAAAGCCCGCACAGCGGCACAACTACTCTGCCGTCCTTCACAGTAAAGTTCATAGCCTTTGAACCTTCCAGAGACGGCTCCATGAAATCGTATCCTCTCGAAAACATTTCATAGCATATCTCAAGGACGGTCACTTCGTCCTTTTCTTTGGCTGTAGCTTCCTTTCCTTTCATGTCTATCACATCGATCCTGTCCAGACACGCCTTCGCTCCCTTTTGGATCACATCCCAGTTGAAGTCGGCGATTTTGGTGGTCAGATATACGGCGTAGAACTCTGCCGGATAGTACACTTTATAGTAAGCTATCCTGTATGACATCATCACATAAGCCACAGCATGGGCCCTCGGGAACATGTACTTGATCCTTCTGCAGGATTCGATGTACCAGTCGGGAACGTCGTTTTCCTTCATCAGAGCCACTCGTTCTTCCGTAACGCCCTTCCCCTTCCTGACTTTCTCCATTATCTGAAAAGCTTCCCCCTTGGGCAGTCCCTTCAGTATTAGATAATTCATGATGTCATCTCGGGTGGATATGGCTTCCTTCATGGTAGCCTGTCCGCTCCTTATGAATTCCTGGGCGTTGTTCAGCCACACATCCGTTCCATGGGAAAATCCGGATATGCGCACAAGGTCCGCGAACCTGTCCGGATGAGTGTCATCCAGCATCTGCCTTACGAATTTTGTCCCGAATTCCGGTATGCCATAACTGCCGTGAGTGTATTTATAGTCCGGATCCTTTATGTCCAGCCCTTCGATCCCGTTGAATATGCCCGTCACTTTTGGATCCTTCAAAGGCACCTTCAAAGGATCCAGGCCGGTCATGTCCTGCAGATGCTTGATCATGGAAGGGACATCGTGGCCCAGTATGTCCAGCTTGAGCAGATTCTGATCGATGGAATGATAATCAAAATGTGTGGTGATTATATCGGTCTTCGTATCGTTGGCCGGGTGCTGCACCGGACAGAACTCAAAGATCTCATGGCCCCGCGGCACGATTATGATGCCGCCGGGATGCTGACCTGTGGTCCTCTTTACGCCGGTGCATTTTGTCGTCAAACGATCCACCTCGTACTTGTTTACCGGCAGTCCCTTCTCGTCGTAATATTTCATAACATATCCGAAAGCCGTCTTGGAAGCTATAGTCCCGATGGTCCCGGCCTTGAATACATTTTCTCCACCGAAGATCTCATCTACATATCGATGTGCTTTCCCCTGATACTCTCCGGCAAAATTAAGGTCGATATCCGGTTCTTTATCTCCGTAAAACCCAAGGAATGTTTCGAAAGGTATTGCGAACCCGTCCTGATCCATCTTCGTCCCGCACTCCGGGCACACCTTTTCCGGCATGTCTACGCCGCAGTCGTACTCCTGCTCGTCGCCCCATTCAAGATGCTTGCACTTGGGACAGATGTAGTGAGGAGCCAGAGGATTCACCTCCGTTATGCCCGCCATAGTGGCGGCAAATGACGATCCCACCGAACCTCGCGATCCTACCAGATATCCGTCGGACATTGACTTTTCCACCAGCATCTTTGCAGCCACATACATAACTGCATATCCGTTTCCGATGATGGAATCCAGCTCCTTGTCCAGCCTTTCCCTGATTGGATCAGGCAGCGGGGTCCCGTATTTTTCCGCGGCGTTTTTCTCGCAGGTCTCTTTGAGGATCTTCTCCGAATCCTGTATTTTAGGCGGGAATTTGCCGTCGGGCACCGGTGCGATATCCTCGCACATATCCGCTATCATGTTGGTGTTTTCAATAACGACTTTTCTGGCTGTATCTTCATCAAGATAATCGAACTCTTCCAGCATCTCATCGGTAGTCCGAAGATACAGGCCCTGTCCGCCTCCGTCATCGGCGTAGCCCTGACCTGCCATAAGGATGTTCCTGTATATGGCCTCTTCCGGTGAAGCATAATGAGCGTCTGTAGTAGCCACTACCGGCTTGCCCATTCTTTTACCCAGACTGACTATTGCCCTGTTGAAATCCTTCAGCTGTTCTTCATCCCGGGCCATACCTTTTCCTATCATGAACATATTGTTTGCAACAGGCTGTATCTCCAGGTAGTCATAGAAGGCAGCTATCTTTTCCACGGTCTCTTCATCCTGTCCCGAAGTAACGGCTCTGAAAACTTCGCCGGCTTCGCAGGCCGACCCTATGATCAGGCCTTCCCGGTGTTCTTCTATGACAGACTTTGGAAGCCTGGGTCTTCTGTAAAAATACTTCAGATGGGAAAGAGATACCATTTTGTAAAGGTTCTGCAGACCCGTAAGGTTTTTGACTATCAGTATTATATGATTAGTGCCTTTTTTCTTGTAGTCGATATTCCCATTTTCGTCTATACAGTCGCTGTCGTCAAGGACATATCCTTCCATTCCGTAGATGATCTTTATCTTGTCGCCTGCAGCATGATGGGCCGTCGGGAACGACTGTACAACGCCGTGGTCTGTGATTGCCACTGCAGGCTGTCCCCATGCTATGGCCTGTTTCACAAGAGCCTCCGCATCGTTCAGTCCGTCCATAGCGCTCATCTTTGTATGGGCGTGGAGTTCCACACGCTTTGACTCGGCCACGTCTTCTCTGACCGCCTTTTCGGTTTTCCTGATGTCCTTGGCCATCAGTACCAGGGCATTGTCAAAACTGTCCCATTCCAGTTTGCCCCGGGCCTTTACATAGACGCCTTCTTTCATCACATCCGAGATCTGTCCCCAGTTCTCGTCCTTGATAAAGAATTTTGCGCACATAGAAGTGGTCCCGTCGGAGAACATGAATTTGACTATCTTCTTGCTGTTCTTTATGTCTCTTGTTTCCAGCTTGAATATCTCTCCCGCCACGGTCACTCTGGTGTCCGCTTCTCTGGCGGTCCGCATAGGCTCGGCCGGATCGTCGAAGAGTTTGCCCATGATCCGGTCGCCTGTCGGCGCTCCGCCTTTTTTCCCGGAAGCCCCTCCCGGAGCTGCCGGCGAATAACTTCTCTCCGGCGGCTTTTTCATCGTTTCCTTTACATCACTGAGAGTTTTCTCATATTCCTCTTCATCGTTTTCGAATACCACATCCAGATCGTAACCGAATGCGGATCTGAGCATATTTGAAAAAGAACCTGCCGCAGTCTTGTTCAGCATGTCCGCCATCCGCTGGCCCAGGGCGCCCACTTTCAGCCGTCCGTTTTCTTCGCTGACATGCTTTTTCCTTATGGCCTTGGCAAAGGCCCCGTTCTTTCTCTCTGCGCAGAAGATCATGTAATCCATATATCCGCCGATCACATCTTCTCTGGGCTGTGCCATTTCACTGTATTTGAAAACCAGCTCTACAGCGCTGACATCCGGGATCATCTCCCTGACGCCGGCCTTTATGCTGTCCAGCTCTTTGAAGGGGATAACAAAATTAAGACTGATGTTCAGTCTTAATGCACCCGTATCACGTATCACCGCAGCACGGGTGATTTCATATTCATATCCGTCTTTTACATATCTGTCCAGTAAGTGCTGCATACTACTTGAAGAACCCCCCTGCTTCTTTTCTCCATTTTATTTCCTCTTCATCATCGGTTTCATCCAGGACCATTCCATGTTTTACAGATCTGTTGGTTCCCGGTTCCACAGTCACAAATGTAGTGAAAGCCTCTGCTTTTTTCTCTCCTGTCGTTTCATCTATGAGATGGACATGCATCGTCAGACTGGTTGTGCCTGCCCGGACTACTGTCGAAGCGAAACTGATTATCTCCCCCGGCAGCACCGATCTGGTAAAATCGAATTTATGAGTGTTCTTGTACAGCAGCCCTTCGCCGTCTCCGTATGCTAGAGAAGCCGATATAAAGCTTGACTCTATCATCCATTCTATAGCCCTTCCGGCATACAGGTTTTTATGATGATTAAGATCTTCATACCTTACCATGTGAGTTGATTTGTAGGTTTTCATATTTTTTCTACCATCCTTATTATCTCGGGAACGATATCATCCTCGTCCACCGTTTTTATCGTCTTTCCTTCTGCAAAGATCAAGCCTCTGCCTTTGCCGCACGCCACGCCGATATCAGCTCCCCCGGCTTCTCCCGGTCCGTTGACCTCGCATCCCATGACTGCGACGGTTATGCTGCGTCCCGGCACCACATCAGCCAGGCCCCGTTCTATGCGGGATACTATACCGACCAGATCTACGCCTGTCCTTCCGCATGTAGGGCATGATATTATGTCGATCGGTTCCTTCCTCAGGCCTGCCGCTGCAAGGATCTTCTTTGCAGTAATGACCTCTTCTACCGGATCGCCTGTAAGGGATACTCTCATAGTATCGCCTATGCCGGCCAGCAGCAGAGAGCCTATGCCCACCGCCGATTTTATTTTTCCTGTATCCGGGGTCCCTGCTTCCGTCACGCCTATATGCAGCGGATGATCGGTTTTTTCACTGATCATCATATACGCCTGTGTATTAATTTTCACATCCGCAGATTTCAGCGAGATGACTATGTCCTCAAAATCCATATCTTCAAGGAGCGTCACCTGTCTCATGGCGCTTTCCACAAGTCCGGCTGCAGTCACGCCGCCGTCTTTTTCAAGGATATCTTTTTCAAGAGAACCTGAATTGACCCCAACTCTGATCGGGATGTTTCTTTCTTTGGCTTCCTTCACTACTGCAGCCACATTATCGCGGCTGCCGATATTTCCCGGGTTTATCCTTATTTTGTCCGCTCCGTTTTTCATCGCGGCTATGGCCAGTCTGTGATCGAAATGTATATCGGCCACCATAGGGATTCCCACAGACTTTTTTATCTCCGAAAAAGCCTCCGCAGCCTGCATGTCCGGCACTGCCAGCCTTATTATCCGGCAGCCGGCTTTCTCAAGTTCTTTTATCTGTTTTACCGTCGATGGGACATCTCTTGTATCCGTGTTGGTCATCGACTGTATGGAGCAGGGCTCGCCGCCTCCTATGGCCACGTCTCCGCACATGACTTTTCTGTTCATTTCAGACCTCCTACTGGAAATGGGGAACGATGAATCTGACGATATCGTTCCATGTGACATATATCATCAGCCCGAACAGCAGCATCAGACCGGCGAAATTCACCTTCGCCTCCATTGAGTCCGTTATGGCCTTTCCGGTTATTCTCCGGATTATAATGAACACCAGCCGCCCTCCGTCCAGCGCCGGGAAAGGCAGCATGTTGAATATGCCCAGGTTGAGACTGATCAGCGCCATCAGATACAGTATATATATCATTCCGTTCTCAGCCGATTTATTCACCATGTAAACGATGCCCACCGGTCCGGACAGTTCCTTGGTGGATACCTGCCCTGTGAACAGCTGTTTTATCACCTTGTACATGCTCTTTGTCAATCCCCATGTGGATGTGAATCCGGTCTTCAGAGCCGCTCCCGCATCCTTTTTCATGATCGGACTGATGCCTATCATAGCCTTGCCCTGCGATTCCATCAGAGTGGTGTTCAGCGTCTTTGTCTCGCCGTCCCTTTTATATATTATGGTGACAGCGTCTCCCTTTTTCTTTCCGTCCAGAGAGCCGCTGACATCATCCCATTCATTGATCTTCTTATCATCGATCTGTACGATCTTATCACCCTTTTGAAGACCTGCCTGTTCCGCTTTGGATCCCTTTACAAAAGTCCCTACTGCAGTGGTGGCAACGCCTATGCTGTATGTGACGATGCACATCAGGATTATTGCCAGGATAATGTTCATGGCAGCGCCGGCGCATACTATGATCGCCTTCTGCCAGGCTTTCTTCCTGTTGAAAGCCCTCGGGTTTTCCGAGTCTTCATCTTCACCTTCCATTGCGCAGAACCCGCCGATCGGCAGTATCCTCAATGAATACTCGGTCTCGCCCCATTTCTTTTTGAAAAAGGCCGGGCCCATGCCCAGTGCAAATTGATTGACCTGCACGCCGCAGCTCTTCGCGGCTATAAAATGTCCCAGTTCATGAATGAATATCAGGATACAGAACATTATTATCGCATAAATGATCGTCATTTCTTTTCTCCACACATTTCAAGTGTTTTTATTCTTGTTTCTTCATCGACGGCAAGGATGTCTTCCAGAGACAGATCCTCCTGCAGTTTGTGTCTGCTCATTATGTTTTCCAGATGAGCGGATATCTGAGGAAATCTGAGTTTTTTCTTCAGGAACAGGTCCACCAGCACTTCGTTGGCTCCGTTGAGAGCCACCGGGTATGACCCGCCTGTTTTCAGTGCTTCATAAGCCAGCCCCAGACATCTGAATTTGTCCGGATCCGGTTTTTCGAACTGCAGATCCATTGCCTTTGTGAAATCCAGCTTTTCAAATTTGTTTTCTTTTCTCTCCGGGTAGGTCATCGCGTAGGCGATGGGCACTTTCATGTCCGGCACGCCCATCTGCGCCATAACGGCTCCGTCCTCGAATTCCACCATTGAATGGACTATGCTCTGAGGATGGATCACCACCTGTATCTGTTCCGGGCTCACATCAAAGAGCCACTTTGCTTCGATGACTTCCAGTCCTTTGTTCATCATTGTAGCGGAATCTATGGTTATCTTAGGTCCCATAGTCCACCTGGGATGTCTAAGGGCCTGTTCCAGCGTGACACGCTGTATGGCCTCAGTGGTGTATTTTCTGAAAGGTCCGCCGCTGCCTGTCAGCAGTATACGCCTTATTTTATTGTTTTCATTTCCCTGCAGGCACTGGAATATCGCACTGTGTTCGCTGTCCACCGGCAGCAGTCTAATGTTCTGCTCTCTTGCCGCTTTCATGATCAGTCCTCCGCCGGTCACCAGAGTTTCCTTGTTTGCAAGAGCGATGTCTTTTCCTGCCATTATTGCCTTGTATGTTGGCTCCAGCCCTTTGATGCCCATAAGACCGTTGACCACCATGTCACAGTCGCATGTGGCTGCCGCTGTCAATCCTTCCGATCCGAAAAGGATCTCTGTGTCATTGTGTTTTTCTTTCAGTTTCAGGGCATCGGCTTCTTCAGCCACCGATACTATCCTCGGTCTGTATTTTACTATCTGTGAAGACAGCATTTCTACATTGGTGCCGCAGGCAAGAGCAACTACAGACATAGTTTCCTGGTTTGCGTCGCAAACCTCCAATGCCTGTGTTCCTATAGAGCCTGTACTGCCCAGTATTGAGATTTTTTTCATTTGCTAAACTCCCCTGTTTATGATCAGTATTATGTAATAGTAGACCAGCGGGGCAGTGAATAGAACACTGTCGAACCGGTCCAGTATACCGCCGTGACCGGGAATCAGATTCCCGTAGTCCTTTATACCCATCTTTCTCTTGAATATGCTGGCTGTAAGATCTCCAAACTGAGATACTACGCCGCATAACGCACCAATTATAATACAGTGGATAAAATATTCCCTCGCAAAGAACCATCCGAACAGTCCGCATATTATTATGCTTCCCAGTATTCCGCCGATGGATCCTTCTATTGTCTTTTTCGGGCTGATTTTCGGGCACAGTTTATGTTTCCCAAAAGCCACTCCGGTAAAATACGCCATCACATCTGTGGCAAAAGCTCCGAAAATGACCAGCCATACCAGGATCCCTGTATCTCCGGTCCTGTCCACCAAAGTTACGTGGAACGAGAAGAATACCACATATAATATTCCCACCAGCGTAGCCAGCGAATCTTCCAGCTTTCTCTTTTCTATATTGAACAAATACAAAAGGCAGGCCAGCACTGTCAGGAACAGCCACAGCATATACCAGCTGCTGTCTGTCGTCAGCAGGTCAATGGCGTACAGCCCGACTGCTGAAACGACTGCTATAGGGTAGCACGGTTTTATGTCCATTGCGTGAAAGCCCTTGTAAAACTCGTAGACTCCTACGATCCCAATAATAAAACATGCTGCATACAGCACATAATCTCCCAATAATATCACTACCAGCAACGGCAGCATTATCAATCCCGATAATATTCTGGTCTTCATGTTACCTCCCGCCAAATCTTCTTTCTCTTTTTTGATACTGCTCTATCAGTCCGTCATATACTTCCGGAGTAAAATCAGGCCACAGCACATCAGTAAATATCATCTCGCTGTAAGCCAGCTGCCACAGAAGATAGTTGGACAGTCTTTCCTCTCCGCTGGTCCTTATAAGAAGGTCCGGATCCGGGATCTCCTCTACGCCGGTGTAAAGATGTCCGGCCAGAGTTTCCTCTGTTATGTCCTCCGGCCTCAGCTTTCCGTCTCGGACGTCTTCTGCGATCTTCACTGCAGCTCTTCTGATCTCATCTCTGGATCCGTAGTTGAGGCATATGTTGAACTGAAGTCCGGTATTTCCTTCTGTCAGTTCTACCATTTTATCCAGTCTCTCCACTGCGATGCCGGGAAGTACACTGTGATCTCCCAGTATCCTGACTCTCACGTTTTCTCTGTGCAGCTCCGCCAGTTTGCTGTCCACGAACTTTACCAGCAACTTAAAAATCCCGCTCACTTCTTCGCCGGAACGTTTCCAGTTCTCAGTCGAAAAGGCATAAGCGGTAAAGTGTTTTATTCCCATATCCGATGAATGCCGCACGGCCTCTACGAGAGCATTCATGCCCGCATTGTGCCCGAGGATCCTGGGAAGATTTCTTTTTTTGGCCCAACGGCCGTTGCCGTCCATTATGACAGCAACGTGCCGAGGCATCCTGGTCATATCCGGCATATTTATACTTCCATGATCTCCTTGTCTTTGTCTGCCACGATCTTATCGATATCCTTGATCGCCTTGTTTACAGTTTCCTGTATTTCTTCCTGGTCTTCTCTTGAATCGTCTTCACTGATATCTCCGGCCTTTTCTTCCTTTTTGATTTCATCGTTGGCGTGTCTTCTCAGATTTCGCACCGAGACCTTGGCCTCTTCGCCCAGAGCCTTGACTTCTTTTGTCAGTTCTTTTCTTCTTTCCTCTGTTACCTGAGGTATGGACAGTCTGATCACCTTTCCGTCATTTGCAGGATTGATCCCCACATTTGCT
Organism: Eubacteriaceae bacterium; assembly: GCA_034927505.1. Classification (GTDB taxonomy): domain Bacteria; phylum Bacillota; class Clostridia; order Peptostreptococcales; family Anaerovoracaceae; genus RUG100. The sequence continues at coordinate 94,200 of JAYFPY010000014.1, read as the reverse complement.
GCCAGGATGGCATGTTCCACATCCCCTATCGACTTTGGATCGAAAGGCGTTACCATCAACGTCCTTGCATCCGGGCAAGCTATATTTGCCAGCTGCTTTAAAGGCGTCTTCACGCCGTAGTAATCGACTTCAACTCTGTCCAGCAGTGCAGGATTTGCCCTTCCCGCTCTGACAGCATTCAGTTCTTCTTTTAAATTTTCCAGTGATTTACTGATTTTTTCTTCCAGTGTCGCCTGTACCTGATCGCTCATTTCTTTACCTCCTAAGTGATTATAGTACCTATCTTTTCTCCGCACACGGCTTTCATCACATTGCCTTCTTCGGCAATGGCAAATACGTGTACGCTGATGTTATTGTCTCTGCAGAGAGATGCCGCCGTGCTGTCCATTACTTTCAGATCCTTTTCCAGCACCTCCCAGTGGGTAAGACTGTCGTACCTCACCGCATCCGGATTCGTTTCAGGATCGTCCGAATACACTGCATCTATTTTCTTTGCCAGCAGTATCACATCTGCATCTATCTCCGCCGCTCTCAGAGCTGCTGTTGTATCGGTGGAAAAAAACGGATTTCCCGTTCCCGCACCAAAGATAACGATTTTGCCGCTGTCCAGATGATGCACAGCCTTTCTTCGTATATACGGCTCCGCTACTTCTCTCATTTCGATAGCCGTCTGCACCCTTGTAGGCATGCCCTGCGCCTCGAAAGCGTCCTGCAGTGCCATTGAATTCATCACGGTCGCCAGCATCCCCATGTAATCCGCAGTAGCTCTGTCCATACTGCCGCTGGTCCTGCCCCGCCAGAAATTGCCTCCGCCGACTACTATAGCTATCTGAACGCCCATATCATAGACATCCTTGACCTGTCTGGCTGTTTTTATCAGCATTTCATCGTTTAGACCGAATTTATTGCTGCCTGCCAGTGCTTCACCGCTGATCTTCAACAGAATCCTCTTGTATTTTGGCTCCATAAGCAACTCCTTTTATGCATTCCTGAATGTTTTGCTTAATTATACCACACTATCCGCGGCTATACACCTGTTTTTTAACAGAGCGATCTACCCTTTCGGTGACAAAATTGCAATATAAATCTTCTTGTATTGTTCACATTTTGTTGATAGTATATAATAGAATACGAACGAAAGGAGTACAAACATGGCACTAATAAAATGCCCCGGCTGCGGCCACGCAGTAGCCGATATAGCAAGCAAATGTCCAAACTGCGGTTATCCTATCGCATCGATGCCCGCAGGAGGAAACGAAAATGATTTCAACAAAGACGATCATTACAGTTATAATGACCGCACCGAATACAGCGAATACGATGACCGTGACGAAGAACCGTCCGGCGGACGTATGAAAAAGCGCAAGAAAAAAGCGGTCAAGAAAAAGAAAAAACATAAAAACGGAGGACTCATCGCAGTTATTATTATTCTCATAGTAATAATCGCAGCAGGTGCAGTCTACGCTGTAACCAATCTTATCAGCGATTCCAAGAAGGCTACTGACACTGACAAAAGCCAGCAGACTGAACAGGACGCAAACGACAGCACAGATTACGGCACCGACTACGGCACTGACAGCAATACAGACAACAGCACCGATCAGGATACAGATAACAGTACAGACAACAGTACTGACCAGAATACAAACAACAGTACTGACAACAGCACCGATGATTCAGGCGGCACTGTCGATGAAGGCGGATCCACAACAACGACCCCTCCTGCCACCGACGGCGGCACTGATGATTCCGGAGCCAGCGGCGGAGAAAACATCACTGACCAGATCGAATAGGCAGCAGAATAGTATAATACAAAAATACGGTATGTGTTCGGTCGCATACCGTATTTTCATATGTTCTCCGCAGTATGTTTTAGAAAGTGATGCACTGCGGTGAACTGTTATTATAATATTTCATAGTCGACAAGTATTTCTTTGCCCCGTACGCCGGGTCCAGCACAATGAATTTGCTCAGGCTCACATTATCGTATGTAGTACCTGCAACATAGCCTATGACCGCCACATAGTGCTGATTTCCAGTATATCCGTTATATACGTTTATTATTGCCGGTTTGCCGTTGACCACCTGCTTCAGCGCAACTTTATAGCAGCTCCGCGCTGTGGTGTAGTAGCATGGATCTCCGCCTGCTGTCCCCCAGTAAGCCAGGCTGGTTCCATGTCCGTACTGATGTATAATACGGTTCTGTATACTGCTGTAGCCATTCTTTGTAAAATATCCGTCAATGACTGCTCTGCAGTAAGCCATTGCATACAGTCCGCATGGCCCGGAATAAGGCTGCGGTCCTATGGTCGAAGTGATGAGACTGCTCTTGTATGACAGGGTCCTGCCGCCGCTGACTACATCACCTGTTGAAGTATTTGTATTTGTGCTGCCTACTTTGAACTTCTTCTTGAGCAGAGTCTTGCTGACGCCGTTTACATCACGGCACCAGACACTGTAATAGTAAGTCCCTGCAGAAAGAGCTCCGAATTTTATCTTTGAATCCAGGCCCGAAATATCATATGATGTCTTCCTCGGATTCTTATTCGCGTATTTTCCCTTTATCCATTTTCCGGAAGAAGTCTTTATTCCCGCTCTCACATAATTAAGCGTATGCGCGGACTTCACCGTCCCAACTACCGAAAATCCCTTTCCTACCGATAAAGTTGTCGGATATTTGTAGCTTTTCAATGAGAACTGGGACACTGTAAATTTCTTCTTTACCAGAGTCGTCGTCTTCGATCTTGTATCTTTTGCTCTGACATAATAATAATATGTTCCCGCCGATAGTCTGCTGACAGCGATCCTCGAATCCAGTCTGTTCAGATTATAGGATTTTGCATTTGGCTTTACAGTAACATATTTACCGCTTATCCATTTTTTCGAGCTGTTTGTTATCCCTGCTTTTACATACGTGATCTTGTATTTTGAAGATATTTTGCCTTTTACAGTGAAGCTCTTCCCTTTATACGTATTGCTTGGTTTGCTGACTCCGGAAGCTTTCAATGATTTTACAGAAAAATATTTATTGACAACAGTACGCTTTGTCCCGTTGTAATCCTTTACCCATATACGGTAATAATACTTGCCCGCAGGTATCTTGCCAAACGCTATTTTAGAATCCAGTTTGCTGATATTATAAGACTTCGCCTTTGGTTTTGCCACAGCATAAGCTTTCTTGACCCATTTGCCTGATGAACTGACAGCCCCCACATACAGATATTTGATTTTGACATTCGATTTGACAGTCCCCTTTACTACAAAAGACGTGCCTGTTTGAATACTGCTTGACGGCAGACTGACGCCCGAAGTACTGAACCCCGAAGCTGCAGCCGATGCTGTAGATGCTGTATTCAAAGGTAAAAAAATCCCGGTCACTAAAAGCAACACTGAGATCATTATGCTCTTAACTCTCATTCCAAAGCACATAAAATCCCTCCCGCTTGAATGGACCAGTATCATTATTTTAACATGGCTGTTATTATTTGTCAATGCACCTCCCATATCACAACAAGAAGGTACATCGACAATTGATTATTACCTTTACAGCATCTGCAGTATTTCTTCTTTTGGCTTTGCGCCAACATCTTTTGCGGCGATCTCGCCATTTTTGAATACGATCAGCGTCGGAATGGACATCACACTGAACTTCATAGCCAGTTCCTGCTGCTCGTCGACGTTTATTTTGCCGACCTTTATATCGTCCCGTTCTCCTGATATTTCTTCAACAACAGGTCCGACCATCCTGCACGGTCCGCACCATGGTGCCCAAAAATCCACCAGTACAGGTTTGTCTGCTTTCAATACTTCCGCTTCAAAATTTTCCTTTGTGATCTCGATTACTGCCATGATCAAATCTCCTTTCAACTATCTCCTTTAGTTTCTTATGCCCTTTATGCCCTCTTTCACCGATATCAATCATTTTTCAGACACATATCGATGGTACTGTACAAAAGTTTTACATCTATCGGTTTCGCCAGGTGGGCGTTCATGCCGCTGGCAATAGATTTTTCCACATCTTCAGAAAAAGCATTGGCCGTCATAGCTATGATCGGGATGCTCTTCGCATCAGCCCTGTCCAGCTTTCTGATCTCAGAAGCCGATGTCAGCCCGTCCATTATCGGCATCCTTATATCCATCAGTATGACATCGTAATATCCGGGCTCCGATTCTCCAAAAGCTTTCAAAGCCTCGGCGCCGTTTCCGGCAATGTCCACTTTCATTTCCTTTTTTTCAAGCAGTCTCTTTGCGACTTCCACATTGAGGGCATGGTCTTCCGCCAGCAGCACCTTCACGCCGCGAAGATCCCGGTGCTCTGTCCCGGCTTCTCCCCTATGCGGATGTTCTGTGCCTCCTTTAGGCAGTTCTTCCCGACTGATCCTCCTCAGCTTTACATCCACTATGAATGTGGATCCTTTGCCCTTCTCGCTCTGTACATTTATGTTGCCGCCCATCAGTTTTACTATGCTGAGGCATATGGAAAGCCCCAGTCCGGTCCCGCCGTATACTGTCATGTTGCCGGTATCTTCCTGGGTGAAAGCATCGAATATCATCGGCATGAATTCTTTGCTGATGCCGCATCCGTTGTCTATGATCATAAATCTTACTACAGATTTATCTCCGTCATCCGTCAGCTTTCTGACTTTCAGTTCTATTCTGCCGCCCTTTGGAGTAAACTTGACTGCGTTGCCGAGTATGTTCAAAAGCACCTGCTGGAGCTTGACCTTGTCCGACATGTACTGTTCATCGGGATTTTTGAAATCTTTTATAAAATCGATCCCCTTTTCCTCTGCCTGTGCTTCAACTATTGTGCTGATTCCCGCCAGAAAGCCCATGCTGTTGAAGGATGTTTCTGTCAGGACCATCTTTCCGCTGTCTATCCGGCTCATGTCCAGTATATCGTTTATAAGAGACAGCAGGAACTCTGCCGAATCTTTGATTTTGTCCAGTTCTTTGCTGATGGCATTTATGTCTGCCGTCTCTCCCTGAGCGAGAGTGGTCAGGCCTATGATCGCGTTCATAGGTGTGCGTATTTCATGGGACATCCTCGACAGGAACTCACTTTTGGCCTTGTTTGCTCTTTCAGCTTCTTTCAGGGCCTTGTTAAGGATCTCGTTTCGCTTTTGTTTATCATTGAAGTCTTCTGTGATATCTTTTTCAGTGACTACTATTTTATTTGCTTCATCCTGCAGATTCCTGAAAACCAGTTTTTTCTGCCGCGTCGTATCTTCCCGGCCTTCCTTGTAGTACATGGCCAGCTCGCCTCTTTGTTTCAGCTTTTCAACAATGAAATCCAGATCAGTTTCCTTGATGAACCGTTCTTTGTCCGATCCTGACACCCTCATTGCGCTCCAATATCTTATATATTCGGTATATGGACCCTTCGTGGGTATATCTATGTTTGTTTTGCCTCCATATGTTCTGTACTCTCCGGCGGCGGAATCCACCACCATCACAGAATCATAATCTTTATTCATTACGTGATGTACCAGATGCTCCTCCAGCCTTTCGTCGGTCAAATCCTCTAAATGTATGGCAACATTTACCGTGGCGGTCAACACATCTTCCGCAGGTCTGGCTGTAACGCCTATCCTCATGGGAGACTTGCCGTAATCTACGATAAATTCATCCTGTATGTTCTTGATCCCCTGATGAAAACTGTCCATCAAAGGTTCTATTCCGAGTCGACCCTTCATCCGATCCGTTTCTTCAGCGCCTTCAATGTATTCCGACATTTTATCCAGCATATCGGAATACGAACCCTTTCCCCTTAAACTTTCCGGGAGGGCCTGGGCGCCGAAAGTCACTTCGACCCTGTCTTCCGACAGATTTGCCCGTATATACACGCCATTATTTTTTGACACGACCCGTCTGTGTTCGATTTCCCTCTTATACTGTCTTTCCGCCTTTTTTTCTTTTGTGACATCTATAGCCGATCCTATTGCCTTCTGTGGGGTATCGTTCTTATTGAACAATACTGTATAGCTGAATTTCATCCAGCGCCATTTAGTATTGTCTCCTGCCCTCATCCTGATGATCGCCTCTGACGCTTTTCCTTTTTCCGCTATGTCTCTGTGTATATCATCCAGCTTTGCCTGATCGTCCGGATGGACTTGTTCTCTTGATATAATGCTATCGTCATACGTCTCGATATTTCCGGATTCGATATCGTATATCCATGTGATCACATCGCTTTGACGGTTGGCAATTATGAACGCCTGTTTCCACTGCTCTTCCAGATCCGCCCTTTCAGAGGATCCCAGGGCGATGAGCGGTTCTCCGCCTTCATACTTTATTATTGAATATTTGACTTTGTACCAGTGCTTTTCTCCGTTGGGATCTACCAGCTTGATAGAAGATTCTACAGTCGGTTTTCCGTTTTCCAATTCTATATGCATCGCTCTGTATGCCTCGATGCTCTCTTCGGCAACAACTCCGCTCCTGAACAAAGACTCAGGATAGTCTTTCATGACAGGCGGCAGGTTGTATCTCTTTACAGAATTGTATCCCTGCCGGGCTTCTTTTGTCATTAAATTGACTTCCCAGAAATACAGACCGGCATGCTCTATGGCAGCATTGGCCATTGCTCTGTTCATTTCGTTTTCCAGAGCTTCCTCTTTTTGTCTTGTTATATCAAAACAGATGCAGGATATTATCTCGTCCCCGGAATCGTCACGCAGAGGTATCCCGCAGTCACTGACCCAGATTATCTGGTTATTTTTCTTCATGATACGGTATTCCGTATTGTACTGACCGTTTTCCCTGGATCCGTAAAATACAGTCGAAAAAAGATCATCTACGTCATCGGGATACACCAGTTCCATAAAAGATCTTCCCTTTAGTTTTCTGTAGTCTTCATCGGACAGATCCAACATTCTTTTGAAATTTTCATTCATGTACAAAATGGGATAGTCTTCTTCATCTTTTACAGAAACTATGCCGCCGACAGGTTTCTTGCCGTCATCATAGGGTTTTGCATCTGCCAGAAGGTTTTCTCCCACCTCCGAATACTCCGGAGGGAATACATTTATCGCACATATTTCCAGATCACCTTCATCGTTGGATCTGACCATAACTGTCGCCCGGATATCAACTGTCATCACAGCCAGATTCTTGGCCGAAGCTGCCAGTTCAAGATACACTGATGATATCTTTTCGGAATTATCTACGCTTTCTATTTTTTTTATAATTATATCAAAACCGCAGGGATTGGACATAAGGTCCTTCCTTGCGTATTCCATGACTTTGTTTCGCCCTGCAACAGGACCTGATTTCTTCACGCCGAATAGTACTATGTCTTCTGCAAAAAAATTTTCTGCCGCATCCTTATCCCTGTTCTCAACTATCTTCTCTATTGCCTCTCTGACGTATCTGCACTCATCCATCTGACCCCTCCTGCTGCGTGCAAAATAACTGACTCATACATTTTAACATATTTTTGCTATTTACAAAAGGACAGGCTATAATATAAGAAAGCAGGAGGTGTACGATGAACTATACTAAAAAGAAAATGACAGAAGTAGCTGACAATCCGCGTGGTTTTTGGGGGAAAAAGATGCTGAACAGAATGAATGACCGCCATAAAGGTCTGATAAAATGGGGGCTTTCCGGGATCGATATCGAAAAATACCGGGATATCCTGGACATCGGATGCGGCAGCGGCAATTCACTGTCCATGATGTATCACAAAAACAAAAAAGCTCATTTTTTCGGTGTAGACTATTCCAAGGATTCCGTAAAAATGGCCAAAAAAAACAATAAAGACGCCATCACTCACAGGCATATGCAGATCATCCACGGCGATGTATGCGATCTGCCGTACAAAGACAATTCTTTCGACCTGATAATCAGCGTCGAATCCTTCTACTACTGGAAGAATCATAAAAAAGCCATGAAGGAGATCTCACGCGTAATGAAGAAAAATGGTAATCTGGCCATAATCCTTGAAGCTCACAAAGACATCCCGGATCCCGAGAAATACGATGAAATAAAGGAAATGCTGGATATGGTGATCCCCGGACAGGAAGATCTGGAAAAGCTGTTTGCAGATGCAGGCCTGTCCCTCACTGTTGAAAAAAAAGATGAATGGATAAAGGCTCTGGGCACTAAACTGTAAGAGCTGCAATTTCATGAGCCCGGGTTTAACGAATCTGTGTCAAATGTTGAATGGGGTCACATATACCGAAACAAATTGCATAGTATTTTTCTAGAGAGTATTTTTATATGATACCTCATAAGTAGATTTGGGTTATTTACCTTGTCGACTTAGGCGGTATCATATCGTTTCAAATACTCTCTCGTTTTATTGTGAATGTCCACAGCAGCAGCACCGCCGAAGCTGCCGCCGCCGTGCAGTACGGGATATGGGCCGCTCCACTTGCTGCGAAAGCCCGGCTTATCACGGACAGTATCACAGGCGTGACGAACTAGGCCAGATACAGGGCCGCCGAAATCAAAGGCATCACCGTAGTCGCCGCGGCTTTGCCGTTCTTCATGGAGGCACCCGAGATTATGTACGGGATGCCGGCCCCGTTGGCGAATCCGATCAGCCACGACCCGGCCAGCGTCCCGGCCCACCCTGCGGTGAAAGCCAGCAGCAGGTAGCCTGTAAGAAACAGCACCGGCGCCAGAAATGCCGTCATATTCCCCACGCTTTTCTTTATGTGGACGAAAGCCAGGCCTCCGAAGAAAGCCACGATATCCATGGAAGCCATGATGACTGCCACGTATTTTTCGGGGATGATCCCGGTCTTTGCCGTTTCGATGGCAAAGTTGGCCGGGTAGATGAAGAAAGTGAACATGAGGAGGAATATGGCGATTATGTACGGATAATTCCGTCTAAATACTCCTTTCGATTCTGGCTTTTTTGTGGCAGATCTGTCCGGGCGGCCGGCTGCGTACTCATTTTCCTGCACGCCTGTGTGCTCTTCCTTCTGCATACGGCCGTTGGGCATGAACCGAAGGCACAGCACGATGCTGATCAATCCCATGAGATAGACTAGAAAGCCGGCTCTCCATGTGACTGCTGCCAGCACGCCTGACAGCAATGTGGCAACTGCGCCACCCATCTGATTCATTGCCGAGGAATATCCCATTAGTATTTCCTGCCTGTCCTTCGCAAAGTAGAATGACAGAAGTCCGGTGGACATTGGCATCACTATCCCCACTCCGATCCCGACCAGTGCCCTTGCCGCCAATACTAAATAAATACTGCTGAACGCTCCCGCCGCGCATCCCCCTGCCGTATACAGAACCAGTCCTGCCATGAGCAGGTGTTTTGTTTTGAATTTCCTGCACAGCGCCGAGAAGACCAGACTAGTCAGCACTATGAAAATGGCCGGTATGCTGATTATCATCTGGACCAGCAGCTGATCCGTCCCCTTGAAATACTCCTTTATCACATTCAGCGCCGGCGCCACCGCCGCTCCCGCCATCACCGTCAGCAGCGACAGTGACAGGATCGCGACCGCCAGTTTTTTGCCGCCTGCTGTTGGGGTCTCCGGTTTGATCTCCGCCTGTGCTCCTGCTTTTGCTACTGTTTCTCTTTCAATTTCTTTTTCATTGTCCATGATCGATTTTTTCCCTCCGTCTCACAAAACAAAAAAACACGTAGGTCCTGCCTGGACTTACGCGTTTCGCAACTCGGTGCCCTTATCGTAACATATTTTCTGCACCGGATGTAATACCTTTTTTGTGATTCTGTGTCGATCGGTCCGAGCGGGCCCCTCGGGTTTTTCAAAACGTGTACTATATTACGTATATGCGATTTTGTACACAGTCCTTCGATTTCTCTATGGTCATCCGGCTCTCCTGCCATGAGCATGCCATGCACAAAATCCAAAAGGTGCCTTATATTCAACGTATGCGTTTTTAGACACCTTTTCTTAGAAAGCTGCAGCCTGAATCAGCGGTCAGTAAGCCATGAACAATACCTGCATGCACGACAAACGTTGAAAACAAGCGATTTACAAATATATGGGAATCCGTAGAAATGAGAAATCAAAGCCAGGAGTCCTGCAATTGACCCAAAAAAGGAAATATCCGGAAATAAAAGGTGTCTTATTTCAGGCTATGCCAATTTTAGACACCTTTTGCCGATTTCTACATGCTCGTTCTCTGATTTCAACATGCCATCTCTCGATCCGGACCGCTCGCTTCCATTACCTCTGCTGAATATCTATATCATCTGACAAGCGTAATGCTTCAACTAAATAGCCGTATGCCTGTAGATCCACATTCCTTACATATGCTATTTTTTTAGAATTCTTTAATGTGAGTTTTTCTGTCTTGTATTTTTCAGGCTCTTCTATCCTTCGGAACTTGGTATGCCCTGCTCTTATGCAAGCGGCAAGATACATTACTTCACATGCACGAAGCCCGGCATTCTCGCCGTTGATCCTCCCTGAAAACAAGTGACCTTGTATTCCTCCAATACCTGCATGGAAATGAGCATATTCTTCCGGCCTGATATTTCCTCTTCCCATCAAACATATACAGGCTTCTATGATATCACGCAACACATCGGACGGTGTTGCATCCGATCCTCGATATCCTGTCTCGATCTGTACTGTACGCTCAAATGTTTCTGATACTATTTTCAATTCATCCATCTCCCGACACAAAGACCAGCAGTCGACAAACTGCTTGACTATTTCAAGATCCTTGTTCTGATCAAAATGTATCCCTGTAGTATGCGGAGCAAAAGCTGTAAGTTTATCCCTAAGGATACAGTTTATGTCAGGTATCAAAACACTTATCGACTCCCAACAGTCAACAGCATATCGTTTTCCACAGCCTGCTCATTTATTTTTGCATACTGAACATTTTCAAAAACAACATCCAGTAATATATGAATGTCTTTCCCTGTAAGCGGTGATTTGAACAGGAATCGGAAATGTCTTTTTTCTATTTTATTTGCTCCAAAACGAATGTCTTCTTTCATGCCGTGAAATGGGAATATTTCTTTGGCTTTCTCTACATAGTAATCAACATCTGTTCCTGGCTCTACAACTATGTCGATATCCGTTGACAGTCTCATAGGTCTGCTGAGAATCAGCATAAGAGATGTTCCGCCTTTGAATACGAACGGCAGTCCAACTCTTTGGATCGCCTCTAACAAGCCAAATGCAAATATAGTTCTTTCTATGATAGAAGGATCCGCGCCGCTCTGTTTTCTGATCTCAAGTATATGATCCCTCGTATAATTATCTCTGCTGATCATCCAGCGCCCTTTCCATCAATGCCCGAATTTCATTTTCCTTGTTGCGGCGACGTGCATATCGGTATAATCTTGTCAAGTCCACATTATACATATCGACAGCGCGCATCAAAACTACGGGATATTCTGACAAGCTGTATGAGGTCTTTATTATCTTGTCACAGTATATATCCACTAGCAATTTTTCTATCGTGATCGCATGTACATCATGTGATTTGACAGGTGCTTCTGATATCATATCTGTTATGACTATAATGTTTTTTGACCAGTAATAATAGTAATCTTTTTTAGATGGCTTATACAGCAGATCTTTATATCCTTCTTCCTGAAGAAAACGGAATACATAATCCGATATTTCCTTTTCGCACTGAACAAATATAGTATTCTGTGCGACCAGGTGATTCAAAAAATCATTCATCAATGCAGTTTCGAAAACAGTAAATTTGACTGCCGGATATTTGCCGGATATTTTTTCAGTCAATTCGCAGGCGATGTCAGAATACTGTGGAACATATTCAGCTCTTGTTTTATCCCCGGGAAGCATATAGCTGTTATACCCTTCATGAATGATCTGACCTGTCCTGCAGAGATCATTCAACACCCACTGTATCGAATTCTCACTCATCTCCGGTTTTTCCTTCAGCATTTCTCTTACGATTTCCTTGTGTGTATAACTCTTATCCTCATCTATTCCTTTTATCAATAATCTGTTCTTTTCCATTTGCTGCCCCTCCAATATACATATCGGCAATTATATCCAGTTTTGCCAATATGTATTATATCACTATCCAACTATGGCCGTCAATGCACATCGGCAATTTTCACATAATTTGCCGATGTGTAGAAATATGACAGAATCGTGGTGCAGCTCCTCAATCTTTGCTGTAGATTTGTAAGTGCTACGAGACTGTGCCTTATATTCAACGTATGCGTTTTTAGACACAGTTTGCGATTTCCGGCCGTTCCTCCGGCTCTCCTGTCAGACACACATGCCATGCACAAAATCCAAAAGGTGCCTTATATTCAACGTATGCGTTTTTAGACACCTTTTCTTAGAAAGCTGCAGCCTGAATCAGCGGTCAGGAATCCATGAACAATACCTGCATGCACGACAAACGTTGAAAACAAGCGATTTACAAATATATGGAAATCCGTAGAAATTAGAAATCAAAGCCAGGAGTCCTGCAATTGACCCAAAAAAGGAAATATCCGGAAATAAAAGGTGTCTTATTTCAGACTATGCCAATTTTAGACACCTTTTGCCGATTTCTACATGCTCGTTCTCTGATTCCGACCTCTCGTTCTCTGATTTCAACATGCCATCTCTCGATCCGAACCGCTCGCGCGCCGATCCTGACCGCGCGCTCCCCTTGAAATGACCGCGCCCTGCCCGCGCGCTCCCATAAAATGAATCGCGCCCCGGCAGGGGCGCTCCGATCGAACAGGCGCCGGAGGCGCCATATAAATGAAGAGCCTGCTTTCGCAGGCTCTCCCATCTCATCTCTCATCTTCTCAATCTTTCAATTTCTTCTTCACGATTCTTTTTCATTTTTTCGTTTTCCCCTGATCTTCCGATCGGTCGACTCGATCGACTCCGCTCACATGCCGAGGGAATCATTTATCTCTGTAAATCGAATTCACAAGTCGATTTCACAAGTTGATTTCACAAAACATATTTGTAAATCGGACTTGCAGGTCGGATTCGCGGACCTGATCCGCAGTCCTACAGATCGAAGTACATATCGAATTCTACCGGCGTCGGCATTTCGATGTGTTTCTGCAGGTCATCTCTCTTGTTCTTTACCCAGATGTCGATCAGTCTCTTCGGGAAGACGCCGCCTTCCATGAGGAAATCGTGGTCTTTTTCCAGAGCTTTGAGAGCGGATCCAAGTGATTTCGGCAATCCCTTGATCTTTTTCTTTTCTTCATCGGACAATTCGTACAGGTTGAAATCGTACGGTCCGTTTCCTTCTTCAACCGGATCGATCTTATTTTTTATACCGTCGATACCGGCCATCAAAATAGCTGCATATGCGTAGTACGGATTGCAGGTGCCGTCCGGATTTCTCAGTTCGAATCTCTTTGTATTCGGAGTCTTTGCATAAGCCGGAATCCTGATAACGGAACTCCTGTTGGCTGTCGCAAATCCTACCGTCACCGGCGCCTCATATCCGGGAACCAGTCTCTTGAAGGAATTGGTGCTCGGGTTGGTGAACGCGCAGAGAGCTCCTATATGTCTCAGCAATCCTCCGATGAACCAGATAGCTTCCTTGGAAAGCTGTGAATATCCGTCCTTGTCGAAGAAGATTGGTTCGCCATTTTTGAAAAGATGCATGTGCACGTGCATCCCGTTTCCGGCTTCATCAAAGACCGGCTTCGGCATGAATGTTGCAGTCTTTCCTTCCTTCACTGCCTGATTCTTTACGATGTATTTCGACATCATCGTCTTGTCGGCCATCTCCGTCAATCCGCCGAACTCGATCTCGATCTCCAGCTGCCCCGGGCCGCCCACTTCGTGGTGATGATATTTGACCTTGATGCCCTGCTCTTCCATCTGCATAGTCACTCGGCTTCTGAAATCGTACAGAACGTCCTGAGGCGGAGCCATGTGATATCCGGCCTTGTGAGCCATCTTATAAGCCAGATTGCCGCCGTCGTCATTTCCCTTGTTCCACTCAGCCTGCTGAGTATCGATGTGGAATCCTGACTTGTTGGCGTCCGTCGAGTAGCTTACGTGATCGAACACATGGAATTCGAATTCAGGTCCGATCCGCATCTCATCTGCGATGCCTGTAGTTTTCAGATAAGCTTCCGCATGCTTTGCCACATTCCTCGGATCCTGGTCGAAAGGCCTGTTCTTTGGAAGATCGATAACGAACACGTCGCCGATCATAGCCAGAGTCTTGATCTCCATGAACTTGTCTATATAAGCTGTGGACAGATCCGGTATGAATACCATATCGCTCTTTTCCACCGGTGCAAATCCATAATTGCTGCCGTCGAATCCGATGCCGCTGGTCATGATATCTTCATTGAATCTTCCAGCCGGTATTGTCAGATGTCTCCATCTTCCGTTCAGGTCGATCATCATGAAGTCGACCATCTTGACATCGTTTTCCTTAATAAACTGCTTTGCCTCATTAAAAGTTTTGAACATAGTTTTTGTTCCTCCCGAAACTATATATAATGTTAGGTTTAGTTTAGTTGTTTTTTAAGTATATATTTTCAATTATTATGTGTCAATGATATCCTCTCATCACACTCGGATTATTTCTCCGGTCCGCTGACATGTATAACCGCCCAGTTCTTCAAGACGGGCCTTGAAATCGTCGCTTTTCAGGATCTCCTGAAAAGCCTGCACATGAGGCAGCTCCAGATATTCCGTCGGTATCGCAAAATCATATTCTTCATCTGCCACCGGTACAAAATCCAGCCCCATAGCATTGGCCGCCGATAAGATGCCCATGCCCGCATCGGCTCCGTCGCTTTCCACTGCGGCCGCCACCGCCATATGAGTTGCCGCTTCGTGGTCGTATCCGCTGATCTTTGACGGTTGGATCCCTGCAGTCTTCAGTTTGTAATCGAAGAGCACTCTGGTCCCGGCGCCTCTCTGTCGGTTCACGTATCGCACGCCTTCGCCCGCCAGATCTTCAATACAGGAAATGCCGAGAGGATTTCCCTTTTTCACCATTATGCCCTGAGTTCGGCCCACGCCTTTTATCAGGGAAACCGTTCCAGTCCCGAAGAGCTGTTTCAGGATCGGTATGTTGTACGCTCCGGTCTCCTCGTCCAGGAGATGGATCGGCGCCATGTGCGCTTCACCTCTTTTAAGAGCCATCAGCCCGCCCATGCTGCCAACGTGGGTGCTGGAGACGAACATATCCTTGTAGATGTTGGGCATCATGTCCGCCATCACATCCAGGATCAGATCGTGGCTGCCGATGATGACCACCGTGTTCTCAACCTCGGAAAGCTCCCGGTACAGTTCCACTGTCACCGTCTCGCCGGCTTCCACTCCTTCGCTGTTCTGAGGGATCACGCAGAAACCGTCGGCACGTACCAGGGACATGGCTGCCCCGGCGCCTCTTGCCAGCGGCGCTGCCACCATCCGGTCTCCTACCTTTCCGACTTTCACGCGGACGTACTCCTTGTGCTTTAGACTGCTGACCAGCCGCCTTGAGATCACCGCATCCACACTGCCGCAGGATCGGATCGTATCGCCGCACATCTCCGCCAGCACCGGCGCGACAAAATTTTCGAACCCTATGTAAGCCGATACCGGATATCCGGGCAGTCCGATGACCGGCTTGCCTTTTACTATGGCCAGGATGACCGGCTTGCCCGGTTTGATGGCCACGCCGTGGACCAGCACCTCGCCAAGTTCACGCAGCACATGAACGGTATAGTCATCTCTTCCGGCACTGGATCCGGCGTTTATTATGACCATGTCATGGTCGGAAAGAGCCTCCGCCGTCGCTTCCTTTATTTTGTCGTAGTCGTCCACCAGTGTGGGGAATCTTTCTGCGGTCCCGCCGGCTTCCGTCACCATGTTTTCGAACATCCTGGAATTGGATTCGATGATGCTGCCGTCTTCGATGTCCTCATCGGCTTCGATGATCTCGTCGCCGGTCGGGAAAATCGCCACCTTCGGTTTTCTGACTGCTTGTATTTTCGTTATGCCGGCGCTGAGCAGAACGCCTATGTCGATGGGCCTGATCTTATGTCTGCCCGGCAGTATCATCTCGCCGGCCACAATGTCCTCGCCCACCGGTCTGATGTGCTGCCAAGGCGGCGCTCCGGCCGTTATGCTGACGCCGTTGTCTGTCTCAACGATGTCTTCCGCCATGATTACCGCATCATAAGGCGCACGGACCGGATCTCCCGTATCCACCGGAACGAAGTCCTCGTTTTCACGGAGCACCACCGGCCGCGTCTCCGAAGCCCCTTCAGTCCTTGATGCGATCACCGCGATGCCGTCCATGGCGCTGGCGTTGAAAAGTGGCGAACTGTACTTTGCATATATCGCTTCCTTTGTGATCCTGCGGAGAGCATCCGTCACCGGGATCTCCTCATAATCAGGATCGATCAGCCCCTTCAGTGCATCCATATATTTTTCTACCGCCTCATCCACAGGCACAGTATCCAGATAAAGATTTCTTTTTCCCATTGTTTTAAAACAGTGTGACCTTCACTGTCTCTCCTTCCTTAAGTCCTTCTTTGTTTGTTTCTATAAAAGTATAGCCGTCGGCGCCGGTCAGTGTGGTTATCAGTCCGGATTTTCCCAGTATAGGTCTTGCAGTGTAGCCGTCTCCATCGTCTATAAGATCCACCATCAGGCAGCTGGCCCTTCCTGCCCCCGCAGGAACATTGGTCTGGATCCTTGCTGTCAGCTGTTTCTTTTCCGGCTGTCCGGTCTTCTGCCTCATGAGCCACAGTATGAAAAATTCGAACACCATCATGGCAGCCGCCGGATGTCCCGGCAGTCCGATGAGCACTGTAGAAGTCACCTTGTCGCAGGCCATGATCGTCGGCTTGCCCGGCTTCAGCGCGATGCCGTGGGTGAATACCCCCGGCTGAGAAAGCCGATCCATCACTCCCGATGTAAAGTCTTTTTTGCCCTGACTGCTGCCGCCGCTGACCGCAACTATGTCGCTGATTTCCATGGCCTCTCTTACAGTCTCCTCCATCAAAGCCTCATCGTCCTTCAGAACTTTTTTCGCGATGACTTCTATATTGTTCCCTGTGCACAGGCCTTCGATCCCGTAAGTATTTATATCTCTTATCTGCCCCGGGCCCGGCTGTTCATCCACGCCCACTAGCTCGTCTCCGGTGGAAATGATAGTGATCTTCGGCTTTGCGAACACCGTGACCTCCGCGTATCCGCATGCAGCGAGAGCTCCGGCTTCCTGGGGGCGTATCTCCGTACCAGACTTTAAAAATATATCGTCCTTCATTATATCTTCGCCGATCTGTATCACGTTGGTCCCCGCGCTGACCGACTGGTAGACAGCGATCCGGCTGTCGTCGAAATACTCCGCATATTCCACCATGACCATGGCGTCGGCGCCGCCCGGGATCATCCCACCTGTCGGCACGTAAGCACACTGACCCGGCTCTATCCTTTTTACCGCGTCAGTCCCGATGCTGATCTCATCTGTCACTTCAAGGAACACCGGGATGCTGTCGGTGACCCCCTGCGTGTTCTGACCTATGACCGCATATCCGTCCACAGTGGACTTCCGAAAAGCCGGCACTGGTTCGACTGCTCCCGCATCTTCTGCCAGGATCCTTCCCAGCGCGCTGCTCAGCGGTATCCTTTCAGTTTTCAGATGAAGATCTTTCGCTCCGTCCAGCAGTTTTTCCCTTGCCTCTTCGACTGTATCTACATTCAATAATCGCATTGTTTTTTTCTCCTGTTTTCCGGCAGCCATGATGCGGCTGCCGTAAATGATTATATCTTATGCACTCAAAAATGACAATGATCCCCGCATAGAAAACGCAGGGACCGCTGCCAGTAATTATTACCCTTTTTAGGAAGATCTGCAATGCGGTCATCATTATACCATTTTATCATTCAGAGACAGGTTTTATCGTACTACCCGCATTGCAGTATATCGTACAAAAAGAAACGATTGCCGGTGGGAATCGTTTCCGTAAATACATCAGAAATGTATAAGATCATAGAAACGGCCCTTTCCAAACGCGGGAGATACAGCTGTTTCCGGCTGTACCCTGTCGGACAGACTGCACGAGTGAACATTCTGCCCATCGGCCTTGGACCTGCTTTGTCGCTGTGCGGTCCTTCGGCTTCGGCGCCTCTTTATGCACTTTATGTCAGTATATCAGCCGCCAGCTCTTTTACAAGTCATTTCTTTGCTTAAAATCCTGTATTTCATTGTTTTCTTTATTCTTATGTTAGAATAACGACATCAATTGCTGTCGCTCTTGTCGAATTCCATTCCGTCAGTCTTTGTGATCTTATTGTCCTTGTCTATGAACAGAGCCTCATATCCGTCCTGTTTTTCCATGAACTTCATGCCGGCTTTGGTGCCCAGCAGCAGCGAGACCGTGCTGAAACCGTCGCATTTTGCTGAATTCCCTGCTTTGCTGACTATAGTCACAGCTTCCACGTCGTTCTCTACCGGATATCCGGTGGCCGGATCTATTATGTGATGATACAGTTTTCCGTTGACCTTGAATTTTCTTTCATATATGCCGGATGTCACCACAGCTGAATCGCTGACCGGGGTGGAGCCTATCACCTCGCTGCGGTCCGAATACGGCCTTTCGATGCCGATGTTCCACGGCGTCTGATCGGTCTTGGACCCGATGGCCACAACGTTCCCGCCCAGATTGATTATCGCCTGTTCGACGCCTTCGTCCTTCAGATAATCCGTAATCCGATCCGCAATGTATCCCTTGGCGACCGCGCCCAGGTCGATCTTGGTTTCAGCGTTGCCCAGGGAAACATTATTCCCCTTTATCTTGACCTGTTTGTAGTCTACCGTAGCCACAGCCGCCTGCAGCTTTGCGTCCGAAGGTACTTTCGGATGTTTGCTCTTGAAATCCCACAGATCGGTTATCCTGCCCACAGTGATATCGAATTTCCCACCGGAATCTTTGCTCATTTCAAGGCCAAGCTTGATCACCTTTATGGTATCATTGCTGACTTTGACGGCTTTCCCGCCGGCGCTGTTTATTTTATATACGTCGCTGCCCTTCACGGTCTTGCTGAGGATATCTTCGTATTCCCCGCATTTTTCCAGAGCTTTTTTTGTCAGCTCTTCGCCTTTGTCCTTTTCGATATTATATATGGTCACCTTGCACGTGGTGTCCAGGTAAAAGCCTGTGTCGGAAATCTGGTCTTCCTTTCCGCAGCCCGTTTGTGGTATAATTATCAGCGCGCATAATAATATAACAATAATTTTTTTCATTAGTCCCCCTTGGAGTATTCCGGAGTATTCAAAATGTTGAAGATCATCAAAAAGGCAGATATAATTTTAATAATATGCCTTATCGTCTGCGGTCTGGCCGCAACGATCGTCCTGTCATCCGGCAAGACCGGAACAGGCACCGCCGTGATCACCATCGACGGAAAAACTTTTGGTACATACAGCCTTCTCAAGGACAGGACAATAAATACCCATACAGGTAATATAATAGCAATCAAAGACGGATATGTCTACATGAAATCTGCGACCTGCCATGGACAGGACTGCGTTCATCAGGGGAAGATCGACGGAGCTTCCCAGTCTATAATCTGTTTGCCTCACAAACTGGTGGTAGAAATCAAGGGGGAAGACAATGATTACGACACGATCTCAAAGTAGCAGGATAGCCTATGCAGCACTGCTCACCGCTCTGGCCCTGATTTTTTCATATATAGAAGCCATCCTTCCATTCAGTATCGGCATCCCCGGCGTCAAACTGGGCGTCGCCAATCTGGTCATCATCATAGCCCTTTATATACTGGACGGTAAATACGCATTTACCATAAACATCATACGGATATTCATAGCCGGATTTCTGTTTTCCGGAGTTTTCGGCATCATATATTCTCTCGCCGGAGGGCTCCTCAGCCTGGCGCTGATGATCGTCCTGAAGCGGACCGGAGTTTTCTCCATCATTGGTATCAGCATAGCCGGCGGCGTTATGCATAACGCAGGACAGCTGATCACAGCTGCCCTTATCGTTTCCAATATTAAAGTCTTCATTTATTTCCCTGTCCTGCTCTTTTCAGGGATCATATGCGGAGCTGTCATCGGAACAGTTGCATGGATCGTTCTGAGAAAGCTGCCGGACAATCTCTACAGCAGATCACGCAGTGTTTTATAGAGCAGTTTCGGATTGATCGGTTTTGTAAGATGAGCATCCATGTTCACCTCGTCCGTTCTGTCATTTTCATCTGATAAAGCAGTTGCCGTAAGTGCTATGATCGGTATTTTTTTTGCATCTTTTCTGTCCATGGCTCTGATCTTTTCAGTCGCTTCGAATCCGTCCATAACCGGCATCCTTATATCCATCAGGATCCCGTCATAGTAGTTTTCTTCAGAATTTCCGAACTTGTCCACAGCGATCTTTCCGTTGATAGCCACCTCCGCTGTAAAGCCCTTCCTCTTCAAAATCTTTTTCGTCACTTCCACATTAAGGTCGTGGTCTTCCGCTATGAGTATCCTCTTTCCTTCAAATTCTTTTTTGTCGTCTATCTCCGGTATATATTTTTCTGCTTCGTTTATCTTCACCGGGATGGCTATTGTAAAATCGGAGCCCTTGTCCACTTCGCTTTCAAAGGTTATCTGTCCGCCCATGTTGTTTACAAATTCACGAGCCACGGCGAGGCCCAGTCCGTATGACCCGAAATCGCATCCTCCTCTGTGTTCAGCTGCGAAGGGCTTGAATATTTCTGGTTTGAAATCTTCACTGATGCCGCACCCTTTGTCTTTTACTCCAAATACCAGGATATGGTTCTTTTCATTGATATTGTTTCCCCTCACGGTCAGTTTTACCGTGCTGCCCATTGGAGAAAACTTTACGGCATTGAGTACCACTGCCGTTATCGCCTGCTGTATCTTTACAGCATCTCCGATATATGATTTCCCTGTGACCACATCCTGCAGCACATCTATTTCTATGTTCTTTTCAGTTTTTTCATTTTCCACAGATTTCAGTATCTCATCAACGATGGATGCGACTGAAAATACATCTTCCGACAGTCCGACCGTGGCTTCTCCCGTTTTGTATAACTGTTTCATGCTGCCGATGAGGGCCTCCAGATATCTGAGGGAGGATTTTGTCTTTTCAGCGTCCCTGCCTGATTCTCCGCCGTTTTCCGAAGTGATATCTATAACATCACGCATCACCTTCAGCGGTTCTTCGATTTCTTTTGTAAGAGTTGCAATATATTCTCTCCTCACTCGGGCTTCGGCGTCCATGCTGTCCACCTTGTCGCGGAGTGATTTTATGTGCCGCTCTTTTGCTGCGAATATATCTGTGATATCGCCCTTCAGTGACAGTGCTTCCCTGCCTGTCTCATCCAGCGAAAGATACCTTGTCCTCTTTTTTCTGTTTTCGCCGTCTTCTATTTCCGTACTGAATACAGTGTATTTCCCGTCTTTCTGTACATGCGCCCTGATCTCTTCTAAGGAATTGTCCTGTATCAGTCTTTCCTGCTCATCCCGTGTCGCATATTTCTTTATATATTTCTTCATCTTGCCGCTGAACTCATCCGCCGCCGCATATATATCGACCGGGTTTTCATGGAGCAGATCCCTGTATGGTATGTATATGTTTTTTTCCAGATCTATATATAATATGGAATCATATACCTGCTCGGTCAGTTTTCCACTGATCCTCTGCACCAGATCCTCACCGGTCACATCTTCTCCGCCCAGGAATGCAATGATGTGCCCTGTTTCCGGATGGATCCGCAGCGAAAGGCTGACCCTGATCAACGCCTTTCCGCTGCCGAAATCATACCATGCGGTATGTTCCGTTCTCAGCACCTTTTCCGGGCCTCCCTTTTCCAGAGAATCTCGGTCAAATAATTCTATATATTCATTTCTTGCTTTTTTATCTGTGATATGTTCGCTCGTGTCGCGAATGAACCCGGTCATCGTCCGATTGTTCCTGATGATCTTTTCTAACGCAAATATCTCCCCTGACCCTTCTTCAAGAACATCCTTCGTCACATCGAACCTTACAACTGCGACCGCACGACTGAGCATTTTTTCAAAATACTTCTTCGTTTCCTGATATATGATATCACCAATATTTCTATGCATTAATATCAACCCCCGTAATGTTTACATTATATCATGTTATTGGAGGAAATGTTCATGAAAAAAGAAAGCTTTCTGCAACTTTGGCAAGTACAGAAAGCTTTCCCCTTCAACATTACTATATCATATTTCTATTTCAAGTATTTTTTTATTGCTTTTTTGCCTTCATCATTTATCTTATAATAAATATGAAGCTTTTTGTTTTCGTCCAAATTGAAAGACACTTCATCCAATAGTCCGTTGACTTCTCCGCTCATTAGAGCTTCACTGATATTCGCTTCCTTGAACGCACGATAATTCTTATAGTCATCTCTCATTCTGTCCATCACATCATCCGTACATAATGCGCCTTCTTCATTTTCAAAAACCTTTAATACTGCATAATTAAGAGGTAACATTTTCTTCTCCTCCTTTTTTAAATAATGATTTTGGATTGATTGCAATTACCGCAATACCAACTACCATGAGTACTGCTGCTATCCAATTGATTACCGGCATTTCCCATCCCGGCTGACCAAACACCAACCCTGCTATCGTAAAGCAGAAAAAAGGCGTCCAGAAACTATATGCACCGTTGGCTGCCAATCCAAGCGCAGCACCGCACATATTATTGCCTTTATACCATAGACTATATGCAAATACGTCGAAGAATCCGCTAATAATAAAGAATTTCATCGCAGACCAATCTCCAAGCGCACCGCCTAAAACTGTTGAGTACAACCCTGTCTGTCCGTCTATCAGGCATAATATCGGTATTATTATGAGAAGGTTCACTACTCCGGATGTGCATTGTCTTATAGCTATCCCGATCTCATAATCCATAAGAGTAACCGTGTATCCTACAACAACGCCTTCGATCGCCCAGCACAGTGCTGTAACAAATGCCACCATGCATCCAAGTATCATCCCGGGCTTTGCGTCGCCTGTCATGCCCGTGCTTCCGATCATTATAGTTGCACTGATATAAATTATTATTCCTATGACCTTATGAACTGACAAGTCCTGTTTGAAAAATATCCTGGCCAGCACTGCTCCAATAGCCGGGCAGAGTGCGGCAAAAGGCACTATGGATGATCCGCCAAGCTGCAGTGCAACTATGTATGTCCCTCCGGCACCGCATCCTCCTATTACAGCCGCTACCATTACTATCACGCCGGGTTTACTCTTTACACATCGCCCAAAGTCTCCCAGTTTTCCTTTGCCTGCCGCAATTATCAGCGTCCAGATACCACTGCAGGCATCATTGATACCGCTTCCCATGATTCCAATTATGAATGTTATTGCGAAGAAACTCAAACCGGCATTATTATCTCCATACCAGTCTGCCCATTCTCCGTGTCCCTGTCCGATTATTACAAAGGTGCTGAATAATCCACAGCTTATGCCTGACAGTACACCTAGCGTAACACCTTTTGCCTTGAATCTCCTTTTCAGTGATCTCCTTGCATTTAGTGTTTCAGCAGGTATGTTTGTATTGTTCATTTCATCATCTCCTTTTTTATTTTGTTTAACATCATTTTCTTCCCGAAGCTTCGATTTTGCAGATTTTACCTTCCGGCTCCAGTATGTCGTTTGCCGCTCCCGCCAGCCTCATCAAACCTTTTTGGCTCGGCGGTTCGGCATCTGTTAATTGATAAGTTCTTCCTATTGCCTCATATTTATGTTCTCCAAGGCGGTGATACGGAAGCAGTTCCATTTGCTTTACCGCTTTGAGATCTTTACATAACACGGCTGTAGCTCTGATATTCTTCAGATCATCATTCAGACCCCTAATGACCGGTATTCTAACTATGATCTCTTTTGCGTATGGCTGTATCTCTCTGAGGTTCTTCAGAATCAGTTCATTTTTTACTCCTGTCAGCTTTTCGTGAATGGTGCTGTCCATATGTTTGATATCATAAAAAATAACATCCAGTCGTTTTGCCATTTCTATCATTGTTCCCGTGTTACCATAGCCTGAAGTTTCAATCGCTGAATTGAAACCAAATCTGCTGCATTTATCCATTACTTCAATGCAAAAGTCTCCGTGTTCAAGAGGTTCACCTCCGGAGAAGGTAAATCCTCCTCCGGAATTTTTATAAAAAACTTCATCTTTTTTGATTTCTTCTACGACTTCATCTACCGTTTTATTCTCACCAACCATCTTCAGGGTTTTAGAGTAGCATTGTTTTGCACATGCTTTACAAGTTTTACATTTAACCCTGTCAACATTTATCCCGCTTTCAGAAAATGAAATTGCTTTCACTGCACAGGTTTTTACACATTCACCGCAGCCAATGCAATTCTTAGGGAAAACTTCCAGTACCGGCTTTGTATCCTGTGATTCCGGATTGGCGCACCAAAGGCATTTGAGCGGGCATCCTTTAAAAAATATCGTCGTACGGATTCCCGGTCCATCATGTATTGAAAATTTTTGTATGTTGAATATCGTAGCAGTTTTCATTTTTATAACCCCTCTTTTATGCCAAAGCGAACTCTGTTCTGCCCAGTATATCATCCTGAAGCGGCTTGCTCAGTTCCACAAAGTATGCGCTGTAGCCTGCCACACGAACAAGAAGTGATTTGTATTCATCAGGATTCTCCAATGCATCGTTCAATATTTCTTTATTTAGAACATTGAACTGAACTTCATACACATCCAGATCCCTAAATGCTTTCAAATAATTTACTATCCTGTCAGCACCTTCATCTCCGCCTACCGTAGCAGGATCGAATTTAATATTCAACAGCATTCCGCCATCAACTTTAGTTCCGTCTATATTTGCATAAGACTTCAGCACCGCAGTAGGTCCTTCCAACTCAGTTCCGTGACACGGCGAGCAGCCATCAGCAAGTGCCTCTCCTGCTTTTCTTCCGGTCGGAAGCGCGCCCACACTCATTCCCTGCGGAATATTCGATGATACAGGATATAGTGAAGGCATAAAATATTCGCCATTCATTGTCTTGTATTTATGATGCTCATCAACAACGAATTCTGCCAGCTCCTTTGCAAAAGTATCTACATAAGGATCATCATTTCCATATTTCGGAGCGTCATTCATCAGCATTTGCCTTACACGTTCATACCCTTCAAAATCAGCATCAAGAGCTTTGTTCAATTCATCAAATGTAATTTTCTTGTCATCATATACAAGTTTCTTGATTGCTGCCAGAGAGTTGCACGCATCCGCAACTCCAATGCCCAAAGTTCCCGGGCCAACATTGTATTTTGCACCGCCGGCCATGATATCCGTTCCTGTCTCAACGCAACCTTCCACCAGCATTGAAGTCAAAGGTGCAGGGCACAATTCCATCTGTGCTATTTCAGTAATGTTACTGAACACACTGCTGACTTTTATCAAATATGCGACTTGAGCTTTTACAGCTTCGTAATAATCATCGAACGTTTTAAAATCATTCGGATCTCCGGTTCTGATGCCGTAATCTCCTCCAGACATTCTGTGGACTCCGTTTGTCATAGCAAACTCTATCGCCGCTCCAAAATTCCATGATGCAGATGTACTCCATTGATGGAGTTTTCCTGCCAGGGAAGGCTCTACACATCCGATTGCACACCAGTCCCATGCCTCTTCTTCAGGAATGCCTTTTTGGATCAGATTTGGTATTCCTACAGCATCTGAATGTACTGCCGGAAATCCTGTCCCTACCTGCACCAGTTCTGCAACTGCCTTCAAAAATTTATCAGGATTTTTCTTATTTACACGTACCGAAATCGGCGGCTGACACAGTTTTACTTCTTTACTGGCAGTCAACACCATATATGATACGTCATTGACTGCATCGCTTCCATCCTTATCAATACCGCCTATCATCGTATTCTGAAATGCAGTATATCCTGAATAGTACATTGCTCCCTGCTCCGAAAGATACCACAGTTGTTCAGCCATTTTTATCCATGTGCACTCTAATATTTCCAAAGCATCTTTTTCCGTTGTTCTTCCTTCTTTAAGATCTGCCTGCAACAGCGGGTTCATGTACTGATCGAATCTGCCCAGTGAATATGACGGTGCGCTCAATTCCAAAAATAGTCCGACCTGTGAGAACCATATCAGCTGCAGTGCATCCGCAAAAGACCTAGGTGGTTTCGATGCGATCCAGCTGCATCGATTTGCAATATCCAAAAGTTCTGCTTTTCTTTTTGTATCCTTTTCCTGCGCTGCCATTTCCTTTGCCTTATCTGCGTGGCGCTCTCCCAGGACTTCCATAGCGTCGCACATAATAACGACACTCTGTAGATATTCATTTTTACCGATATCATCAAAATTCGTTAGATCCAATGTAGATTTTATTTCTTCAGCATGTTTTTTTATGCCGCCGTATCCTTGCGGGATCAGGATATTGCCATATCCCAATGCCAGTTCACCCGGTCCGGTCTGTGTTTTTATTTCAGCATCGATAATGCCGGATTTATATCCTATTTCCTTTACTTCACTTGGTATTCTTGTAAGCCACTGATTGAGTACTGTTTTACCTTTCCAGTACGGTGCGATTTCTTCACGCCACAGTTTTTTACTTTCCTCATCGATCTGCAGCGGGTCGAACTGCCTTGTCGACATAGTATCCAATTCTTCAGTGATCCAGTCAGCTGAAACTTCAGGTGTAACTTCCGCCTGTCTTGGCCATGCTCCGGTATTCCCGACAATAAGTTCTCCCGGCAGTATGTTGA
The DNA here is from genome assembly GCA_034927505.1 of Eubacteriaceae bacterium. Lineage (GTDB taxonomy): Bacteria > Bacillota > Clostridia > Peptostreptococcales > Anaerovoracaceae > RUG100. The sequence continues at coordinate 67,538 of JAYFPY010000014.1, read as the reverse complement.
TTTCTTTCGTCTCACAATATTTTTTGAATGCCTTCGCACGTCTGATGCACATCGGCTCGCCTGCTGTCTCTTCCATTACTTCAGTTTTCACTTTAGCAAGATCAAGATGCAGGGTAGGCTTGAAATTTTCATACTGCTGCTTCAGTTGATTGACTCGCTCATATCTTGATGTCTGTTTCATAATAATATACTCCTTTCACTTAACTTCAGATGATAATGATTATTTCTGTACAGATATTTTGAATTCAGTTTTATTAAACGCATTATTCGTGCCACAGTAGTATTATCCGACAAACAAAAAACCATTCTATCTAAAATCCACTGTTTTCAACATGCCTCCACGCTATCGGTAAACGATAAACATCTTTATCATATAATAAAAAACACAACCTTCGACCTCATGGTTACAGTTGTGTTTATTTCCGTATACACATGTGTGTATATATGTTACCTTTTGATGTGTATATTATGTCTTTTGATTTTATTATACAGAGTTTTCCGTGATATACCAAGTTCTTTAGCTGCAGCAGTCATGTTATACCTGCACTCGCGTATTTTGTTTTCAATGATACTCTTTTCATCAGAATCGATTGCTTCTTCCGTTATTTTAATGGTTTCTTTTTCATTTTCCATAAGTTGACGAAGGTCATAACCCGGTATATATATCAGTCTTTCTATTATATTCCTCAGTTCTCTTACATTACCCAGCCATTGCGATTCATACATCATACGCATTTGCTCATCAGTAAAAAAGTACTTTATATCATCGGATATATGGCTGCCGAAGCTTTCGATAATGTGTTCGACCAGAGGATATATATCTTCTTTCCTTTCACGCAGAGGCGGTATAGTGAAGTTTATTACATTTAATCTGAAGTAAAGATCTTTTCTGAAATTACCTTCATATACTTCTCTGAACAATTTCTTGTTTGTCGCACAAATAATGCGTACGTTCACAGGGATGACTCTGTGACCGCCTATACGTGTAACTGTCTTTGACTCCAGTACTCGCAGCAGCGTTATCTGCTGATCTACAGGCATTTCACCTATCTCGTCAAGAAAAAGAGTGCCCCCGCTCGCAAGTTCAAACTTGCCGCTCTTTCCTTTTTTACCGGCACCTGTAAAAGCTCCCTCAACATATCCAAACAACTCGCTCTGAAGCAATTCCGGCGATATGGAACCGCAGTTTATCGCAACAAATGGTCCATTTGCCCTCTTGCTGTAATTATGTATAGCCTGTGCAAACAATTCCTTTCCTGTGCCGCTCTCCCCTTCTATCAGTATCGACGAATCGCCGCGCGAAGCCTGCTTTGCCTGTTTGATCAAAGTTTTCATTTGATGACTTCTGGCTATTATGTCATCAAAGGTATATGTTGCTATATTTCCCAAAGTTCTAGCATTATATGGATTCTGATTTCGTATTTTTTCATCCTTCTCATTGGTGTCAAATTCGCCCGTCTGCGTTGTTGTATTACCGTTGAACGCTGCAAATGACTGTGCATTTAGTTTGTTCAGCTTTTTTACTTCGCTTGCTATTTTCTCTTTCCATACCGTTATGTCTATGGCTATTTCCTGAAACTCTATCAATGTCCCTTTATTGTCAAAAAAACCTCTTCCCACAAATTGCAGCCATGTCACAGTTCCATCAGCGCCTACCGTCCTGCCCTCCACACTGTACTGAGGATTATCCGGGGTAACCATGAATTGGGCATTGCATCCCGGTCTGTCTTCCGGCAGCAAAAAATCAAGCAGGTTTTTTCCAACTGCCTCTTCGGAACTGATGTCGTAAAAACTGCAAAAAGCATCATTTGCATATTTGATAGTTGCATCAGGTTCCTCTATCAGTGCAATATACCGCATATTATTCAAAAAATCAAAATTTGTATTCACCATCACGTTCCTCACTTCACATTTTTTATATTATACATCATAGTGCTGCTTCCTAACAACACAAAAAACGGACGCATATCATTTCGATATGCGTCCGCCTGATAACGTCGGTGTGCTTATTTGCCTTTCCACCCATTTACAAGTTTTACACTTTCAGATGCGTTTTCACCGAATCCGTCAGCTCCGATCCTGTCCTGCCATCTGATAGTTACCGGTGCTCCGCCTACTATAGTTTTGATTTTCCCTTTCAGGTTCTTCTTCTTCAGTTCCTCTTCGACCTCTTCCTGATGAACCATTGTGGTTGTAAGAAGAGTACTGGTACCGATCACATCTGCATCGTTTTCAATAGCTGCATTTATGATATCTTCGGTCGGGATATCTCTGCCCAGATCCACTACTTCGAAACCATTGGCTACCATCAGAGAAGCCACTATTCCTTTGCCGATATCGTGAAGATCAGCTTCTACTGTTGCCAGTATGACTTTAGGAGCATCTCCATGCTTTTCTCCGGATGCCTCTATCGCTGCATTGAGAATGTCGCTTGCCGCTTTCATTGCATCTGCAGCCATCATTACTTCAGGGAGAAAAACTTCGCCTGATTCGAACTGATCTCCGATTTCCATTATACCCGGGACAAATCCCTTTTCTATGAATTCGCCGGGATCCACACCTTTATCCAGCCCTGCCTGTGCCAGCTCTGCAGATTTATCTGCATCTCCATTCATGATGGATTCTTTTGCTTCTTCCAGCATTTTTTCATCTATCATTTAGTTTATCTCCTTTCTAAAACTTCATTCCGGTTTTGTTCTTAAATTTTTCTATACAGTTGATGTCGATATCCAGAAGTCTTGCAATATTTATTTTTGCTTCCAGTCCTCTGCTTGATGATCCGTATCCCATGAATACTGTACCGATATCCAGATCCTCTCTGGTTTCTCTCATTACAACTTCATCAGTCAGATCTGCAACAGATACTTTCAGTTTGTCCGCAACATACTTCTTGGCTTCATTGAGTCTCATTCCTTTACTCAGCTGCATCCTAGCAACCAAGTCGCCGGAAGTCCTCACGCCGCCCATTCCTGAAGCTTGACTATGGACAATGGCCATTCCCGAAGGATCTCCGTAGCCTACCTACAATCCATCCATGCATCCTATTTCTGCCATTGCGGTAGAAACTCTTGATACACAGTCTATTGGAGGTGTTATCTGCATAGGCACTCCGCCTACTCCCATACCTACATTGGCATGTACCGGTATCGGCGACACCTCTCGTGCATATTTGAGCATGCATAGCGATCTTGCAAGGTTCCACGGGAAGCTCTTTCTTGTGTTGGTATTTACAACTGCGCCTATCACGCTTCCGCCTGCTTCTGCAACAGCCTTGCACTGTTCTGCCGGGTACATCCCCGCCAGTCTTTTGTCTTTGTACTTGAGCGATCCGTGGAATCCCAGAATAAATTCTCCCGACATTCCCACTTCGATATTCATATCAGGGAATTCGTCTCTCAGCTTTTCCACTGCATTTAGCACTCCGTAGAATTCTGCATCGCCACCGGCTGCAGTAGTATCCAAATCTATTCCGTCTGCTCCCGCTCCGTACATATGCTGCCCCAGAAGGACAATATCCTTTTCCATCAACGCCGCCGCTTCGATCTGCGCTTCCTGGGCTTCCTTGATCAGGCCCTTTGGCATCAATTCAGTCGCATTTTCACACGGGCCGTCAGGCTTTGTGTACATCGGCATATTCGGCATAACTCCGTACAGCAGTGTCGGCGTTGTAGCCAGCAGCGTTTCTGCAACCGCCGCTTCCTCTTCAGGGAATATCTGCTTTACCGGTTTTGCACTGTAATGCACATAAGCCATCTCCAGAGTGTCTGACATCATAGCTCTTTCATATGTCTGCATTATCTGAGGCATTGCCCCCGGCAGTCCCAGCCTTGTAAATTTAAGAGGCTGCGAATCATATGTAAGTATCAGTTCGTTTCCTCTTTCTACACTAACGAATTTTCTCGGCTCACAAAGTATATCCATGAGCTTTTCAATGTCTTCATCTGACAGAGGCGGGCATTTTGCTTTTTTGACAGCGTCTGCCATCCCTGCTTCTACATCTTTTCGGACTTCACTCTCGGACATTTCAACGATAGCGCCGTCACCCATTCTTGTTTGTACCAATTTCATTCCTCCTTTTCTGTTTCCTCTTTGAAATTGTTCTATTATTTATCATAATCAACGAAATCATTTTTTTCATATTTCAGTTTACCCGGGGTCCTTCGATCCTCACGCATCCACCGGAACAGTCCTATCATCATGAACAGCAGAACCACAGCAAGCGGCGTCGATACCAGTATTGCCAGCGACTTCATTGCGTCGAAATCTGCTCCTGAGAACATCAGCGCCAGCGGCAGCAGTGTCAGCATAACGCACCAGAACATCCTGGATTTTTTGCTTGGATCATTGTGTTCGTCAAGTTTTTTGATTGTCGTAGAGGCCAGACACAGAGAAGCCGTATCCATAGTCGTACATATAAAGCCTGCAACGCACACGATGTATATGACCGCCAGAACCACCCCGAGAGGCAACGTATCCAGCAGATGATACACTCCCGCATACGGATCTCCATTTTTTATTGCGTTTATTATTGAATACTCGCCTGATATTTCTCTGTTCATTGCCAGCCCGCCGTTCACTGCAAAGAACACCCAGGTACCTACACTGATGCCGAACATGCATGCAAGCACCAGACTTCTTACGCTTCTTCCTTTGGATATCTTTGCCACGAATACCCCCATGAGTCCCGCATATGTCATTGGAAAAGCTATGAAGAATATAGTCCAATTTTCAGCAAACCCGCTGTTTCCTATAGGATCTGTAAATGTAGCCATCCTCGGAAAATACTCGGCCATATATCCCAGTGAACTGACGAACAGTTTCTGGATGAATGATGTCGGTCCGAAAATAAATATGAATGCTATGAATACTCCAAGAAGTTTGACTGTATTGTTGCTGAGGAACTTCATTCCTTTTCCGGTTCCTACAAACGAGCTCCATGAGAATACAACGAACAGAACAAGTACTATTACAACTCTCATTCCGAATGAGACTTCCATTCCTGTTACTCTCTGGATCCCCCCTGATATTACAGGTATGCCCAGCCCCAGTGACACTCCCAGCCCTCCAAGCGTACAGAATATCACTATTACATCGATGAATCTTCCAATGATTTTCCTGCCCTTGAAATTTCTCATCATGTCTTCGGCTATCAGGCTCATTTTCACTGTTCCCAGCTTCCTGGCATAAAGAGCATATGCAGTTATAAGTCCGATCGCTACATAAACACACTGTGCTAAAAAGCCCCAATGGAAAAATGAATATCCCATAGAAATGTTCATGGCTTCTTCTGTCCCTGCCTTGAGCCCCAGTCCCGGCGTTATGTTATAATAAGCCCATTCTGTGAACGACCAGAACATCGATGCAGATGCAAGTGCCGCACACGCCATCATTGCTATGTAACTGAACATAGAATACTCCGGCTTTCCTTCTCCCAGTTTGATCTTCCCATATTTGCTGATCGCAATGAAAAAACATATTACCACCAGGGCTGCATCGAACAAAAGCAGGAAAGGGCCCGCTCCGCTCATTGTCGCCTGGAATATAGTGTCTATCGTATTTACTGTTGCTCCCGGTTTCAATGCCAGGAACATCACGGCAACAAACAAAAGTCCCACCGACACTATAGTTATAGGCCACTGTATCTCAAGCTTTCCCGTCCTTTTCTTTTCTAACTGTTGTCCATCCATATATTATCAACTCCTTCCTCTAAAATATTGTTATGCTTATTTACAACTCCTTTCTCGAAATATTTTTACTATTATGTCTTTACCTTCAATATTGCATTTTTGATGTATACAGTATATATATCATCTTACAAAGTTCTATGTGCAAGTGTCCAACGGTAAAAGAATACCAACGCTTTCTTCATAAAAAAACAGTGCCCGCAGAACGGACACCGAATATGTCACAGTATCACTAAAGTGAATACATTTTTCTTATTACCAACGCCAGCTGAAGCTCAAACAGGTTCTTTTGAGCAAATACCTTTGCCTGCAGCAACTCATCTATTTTCTTGATTTTATACAGCACTGTATTCCTGTGCACAAACAGCGTTTCTGCTGTTTGTTTGACATTGCATTCGCAGTCAAAGAAAGTCTCAAGGCAATTCATAAGATCGCTGTCATTGCTTTCATCATAACGTATGATCGGACCGAGCAGTTCATCGCTGTACAATATAAGAGCCTTAGGATCGCTGCACATATACAATGCCTTGTAATATCCCAGGTCATCATATCTATATATCTTTTTTTCTTCCTGCATCACAGCATCATATATATTCAGCACCAGCATCGCCTGGTGGTAACTTTGGCACACTCCATCGATCCCATTCTGAGTATTACCAATGCCTAATCCAAATCCATATTCGCTGAATTCTTCTTTTATCTCCGCCAGCTGCGAAATGAGCGTATTGCTGAACCTTGATTCATCATCGATCTCCGATTTGAATATGACAGCTATCCCTGCAGGCAACGGAACTGCTATTCCTTCCAATCCGAATTTTTTTAACAATGCATTATGTATCTGATCATACATCATTCGATAATCTATATTTTTTTTGACGTCTTCAGCTTCTATGAGAAACATTGCCGTCCTGTAATCTCCCTTATAGTCGATTTTTTGTCTGCCCAGATACTCTTTTACTTCGTCATCCAGCGGCAGTGTTTCTTTTCCAAGCAGTATGTCTCTCAAAACATCTGTAAGCGTACGCATAGAGTCATCTTCCTTCTCGATATATCTCCCGATGAGCCGTGAAAAGTCTGATATTTTACTTTCCCACGGAATAGTGAAAATCGGGAAATCATGTTCGTTTCCAAAGTCGATCACATCACTGGGCATTTTGTCCACATAAGGGCTGTCGGGACAGAATACCAATCCTGCCAGTTCTCTCTCATAAGCAGCTTTTGTTATTTCCATCCAGTCCTTACTCCCATGCGGGCCCACTCCCGTTACGAAATTCAGGTCGCCCTTGTTTGTAAACGGAACTATATCCGGGCTGTCAACTGTCGATACCCAAAAAATTTCTCTGTTCAATCCTTTTTCCCCCGCAATAATTGAAAGCTCTCTGCACCCCGGCAATTTACATATTCCCGCCAATGTTTTTTTCATCTCGCACCTCCACTTTTCACGGCATTTTTATTATTATATCATGCATGACCGGAAAAAACGGTCCAAATGCAAATTCCTTTTTCTTTTTAGTTTATTTTAAGGTTGCACCGCTATACTTGGCCTATCGTTTATTTGAAAAAGGAAAGGAAACTGTAATAATGGACAATAATGTTATCAACACCAAGAGGAAAAAGACAAAACTTGAAATTTTAATGTATGTACTGGCAATTGTGATGTGTGTGATTTGCGCTTTCATGATATACAGCTCGATCGCATATCTTTCAAGCTATCTGTCAAGCTACGGAATGACATTCAAATCGGCCTGGAAGGATGCTATCCAATCTGTAGTATCCAGCGGAATGCCATGGCTGGCTTATGCAGGAATATTCTTTGGCATCGCCAGAGTAACAAAGAGACTGGAAAACATCAAACCGTCGCCTCAGAAAATAAGAATGGCATCAGCGGATGCATTTCCGCCTGCTGCAGCATCTAAAGAAGAAACTGCAGAGCCAACAGAGAAATAGTAACTGACTTTCAGAAATACTATAGTTTAAAAAGAGCAGGGCCTATGATATGCTCCGCTCTTTTTAGTTTGCTTTTTCTGTTGATGCTTTCTGTCGATCTGTTATTTCGCAGCCATTACTTTTACTGCCGACATTTTGCCATAAACGTTTTTACCGTTGACAGTTTTGTATGCGCGGACTTTGAAATAGTATTTCTTGCCGCTCTTTTTGTTGACGCTGGTATAGTCTCTGTTCCATGAGCCTTTTGCATTTCTTATGGCTTTGTATTTGCCCGCTTTGCTCGTTGCTCTGTAGAGTTTATATCCATTGCTGCCTTTTACCTTGCTCCATGTTGCTTTTATGGAATTGCTGCCTGCTGTCAGTTTCAGCATCGGTGCAGCCGGTACCGGCTTTGCCTTCGCGACATTAGAGTGCTTGCTGTATACTTGTTTGCCGTTTCTCTCTTTATATGCTCGGACCTTGTAGTAGTATGTCTTCCCTGTTTTCAGCTTAGTGTTTTTCCAGGAAGTTGCCTTAGTCGTTTTGACCCTCTTGAATCCGGAAGTCTTCTTTGTGGATCTGTATACTTTGTACCCTGCCGCTCCGTCGACTTTCTTCCAGCTTATCTTGTTTGTGTTGTAAGAAACCGAACCTGCTTTTATCTTCGGCGCTGCCAGACTGACGTTTACAGTAATGCTGTATACTTCCGCAGGCACTGACGCTGCCGATTCCATAGTCGGCCACGAGGGATCTCCGCATTTTACTGTTATCTCTGTTCCTTCAGATACAGGTATCATGCTTCCTCTTTTATATTCTTTTGTACCAACTGACGTTTTTACCATGAAGTTTTTATTGACTGCAGTCGGCGTGATCTTTACTTCATTCGTACCTGCCGGCACTGTCAGTGTGTAGTCCTTTGTCTTTCCTGAGAAGGCAGGAGATACTGTTCCTTTGTCGGACGCAAGAGTTTTAATGGATTTATCATGATTGCCGTATGATGCTCCAAGGTCTGACCATGTCACTGTATATACTATATTCAGTTCATCACCGGCTTCTACCGTATCGACATTCATTCCGCCGCTTCCGAACCAGTCATTTATACTGTAAGTCCACCCTGAATATCCTGATACACCCGCTGTCAGCCCTTTTACGCCGTTCAGATATTCGCCCGAGAATGAATCTTTCCATTCCAATGCGATATTCGCCTGTGCCGCTGCTTTCTTTGTGACGGCAGTAACTGTCTCTTTACCACTGACAGGCACTTTGATCTCTGCCAGTTTTCCCTTCCATGGTCCGGAGTCATATGTAGTATTCGCTATACACACATCCACCGTACCGGTATCAGCCGATACCATGGCCGGCATCATAGCCAGCGTCACTGCCACGGCCACCAGCAATGCAAGTATTTTCTTTGTCTTTTTCATCTTCTCCTCCTTGTTACTTTATCTTTGCATATCCGTAATCCGACATCGGTCCGTATATTTTCTTTTTACCGGATTTTTTGTATGCTTTTACTTTGAACCAGTATTTTTTACCTTTTTTCAACTTTTTGACAACTGCCTTGTTTTTCTTTACCGCTGCGACTTTCTTATACTTTCCCTTTGCAGAAGAAGCTTTATAAACTACATATCCTGAAGCCCCTTTAGCTTTTTTCCATGTAACAGTGGCCTTTTTCTTCCCCGCTTTGGCCTTGGCCTTTGTAACGCACGGTGCAGGTTTTGCCTTTGCTGCCGAAGATTTTACCGATGCTGCAGTACTGCCTGTTGTACTTGTATAACAGGCTGCAACTTTGTAGTAATAGTTCTTGCCGCATTTCAATCCTGAATTCGTAAAAGAAGCTGTTCCGCCCTTTACTGTACCGACCTTTTTATATCGTCCTTTCGAAGATGTTGCACGATATACCTTGTAGGATGTGGCGCCTCCGGCTTTTGCCCATGTGGCCTTCAGTTTATTATAAGCTGTCGTTTTAACTGCCGGTTTTGTCATTGTTGTCGGCAAAGCGATCCCTTTTATGCTGTGATGTGCCTTCACGTTGCTGAAAGTATATGTACTCTTTGCGCCTGCGCTGACATTGTCAATTAACACATCCACCAGCTTGTATCCGCTCTTTGCAGATATGTTTACTGTGTACTGACCTCCGCTTTCAACATCGCCTGTTGCAGTTATATTTATGCCTGCGCTCCCTGATGTAGATATTTTGTAGTTGTCATCGACCGCCATCAGATAGTTTGAATCGTTTTTATAATACAAAGTACCGTCATCATATGTTGTATCAACAACTACAGGAGAAATACAGTAGCTCTGCATCGACGTGTCCGGGACAAAAAGATTTCCCCTGTCTTTCAACTTTCCGTCAGTGCCGAATTCCATTGCATATAATCCGCCAGGTCTGTTATTGTACGTTGCATATAACATCAGTTTGTCCTGGGCCTCATATGCTGTAGACAGCACCATCTCTCCCTGCACATTTCCGGGCATATCCGAAACTGTTTCAACTAATGTCATAGTCTTTTTATTTACTACTTTTATAGATTTGCCGTTGGTCCCCACGTAGATATTATCTCCATATATGATAGGCGTATTCGTGGATTCTCCCAACTGATCATATGACTTTACTTCCCCAAACTTTCCTTCTCCATTCAATACGAATTTGTATAAAGCTCCGCCTTTCGTTGTGAAATATATGGCGTTGGTTTCACTGTCATACACTACCCTGCATCTGATCCCGCTGCCTCCAAAACTGCCGGTGCCTCCGTTGATATCAACATTTGTATCCAATTGCTTTCCATCCAGTTTGACAGCATAAAGGGTCGATTTCCCTGAATCATTCGCATCAGATCCGAAATAAGCGGTACCGTTATTATCTACATACGCACCTGCCCAGTAGAATCCCTTGTCATTATATATCTGCCATGTTTTTTCACCGGTGTCTGCCTTTACACAGAAAAAGTCTCCCTCGCGGCCGCCGCCTGTGCCGGTGAAAACATATCCCTGCCCCTTAACTTCTTTGTACGTTATGTACGATATAGTCTGTGCACTCCGTTTCGAATCATATACCCAGGCCTTTTTCATAGTCAAAAGATTTACAGCTTCGATCTTTCCGCCGCCGATATTGTAAAATATCTTTCCGCCGCCGACTTCCGGAGGTATAGTAGCAAACCCGACACTTCCGTCAAGCGTCATAGTTGCTTCAGTTTTTCCCGTGTCTTTGTTTATCTTATACAAAGTAGTTGATGCCGCCGTATAAATATATCCGTCGTATATTACCGGAGGCGTCGGTCCGTACCAGCCTGAACTTAGATTGTTGTTGGACCATTTCAGATTTCCCTGCGTCATCCTTGCCGGCGTCTTGCTGTCCGTTACCGTCGCAGATGCTGCCGCAGGCATCATGGCCAGCATCACCGCCAGCGCCACAAACATACATAACACATTTTTGATTCTTTTCACTTTAAACCACCTTCCTTATTTTACGAGTGTTCCTTCTTCCAATAACCCATATTTGATTTTTACTCTTTCTATTTTCTCTACCATCGGACGCATCAGCAGTACCAGAAATATCCCTGTGGATATTGCCAGTATCAGATCGAACGGCAGAGCCCTTCCATACACCACCAAAGCCGTCCCTAGATTCGGCTCCGGGGTAAATGCAAATATCGTCCATAGATCCACTATGCCTCCATATATGAAGAATGCCGCCAGCACTCCGAATATAGTTACAGGTATCACTTTCTTTTTCTTAAGTATCGATTCTGCCAGCAGCCCGGCGATACATCCTATGATCCCAAGTGCGAACATCTGCCATGGAGTCCATGCACCCTGTCCGAAAAAGCAGTTTGATACAAATGCTGTAAGCGCGCCTGTGAGGAACCCCGCCTGAGATCCAAGGGCCAGCCCGGCGATTATCACCAGAGCTACTGTCGGCTTGAACTGAGGCACCATGAAGAATATTCCTCTCCCGGCAACTCCCAGTGCCACCATTACCGCTATTACCACCACCTCCCTGGCATGAGGTTTCCGTCTCTCGTATATTATGAAAAACGGTATCATGATGTATATAATGATCAGCATGCTGGTAAGCAGATATGACTGGCTGTTGTCCCATCTAAGACTTATGAACAGTGTCGCAGCCATCAATATCGCAGCCGCAGTCATTGTTGCAATACTGACTGTTTTTTTATCAAGTGCAGTCTTTCTTATCTTTGTTTTTTCTTGCGGTTTTATATCAACTCTTCTTATCTCTGCATCCGGGTATTTAGTATTGGGTCGCCCCGATGTTTTTTTTGAGCCGCCATCCCTGCCGCTGCCGATGTTGCTGCTGCCTGTAAGGTTGTATTCGCAGAGCTCTATCACATCATCTACTATCACTGCATTTTTAAAAATATGTCTCGCCATTCTGTTTGCTGCAGTGGTATAAAAGCTGTTCCCGGAAAAGAACTTTCGCGGCCCATCGACCGTAGTGATGCTGCCGTCAAAAAACATTGCGCATCTGTCTGCATATTTTCCGCAAAACTCTATATCATGACTGACCATCACTATGGTGATACCTTCCTCTTTCAAGTCACTCAGTATCTTTGCCAGTTTGATTTTAAAATAGTTGTCTATGCCCTTCGTAGGTTCATCCAACAGCAGTATGTCAGGCTCCGTCAGCAGCACCTTTGCAAGAGCTGCTCGCTGCTGCTCTCCTCCTGAAAGATCATATGGGTGCGACCCGAGAAGGTCCCCTATTTCTACCATGTCCGCTGTTTGGCGGATCATTTCGTTTTTCTCTTCTTTTGTCAGTTTAGTGCCCGATAGGATCTCTTTCAGATCTTTCTCCACAGTGTTTTCTACAAACAGTGTCTGAGGATCCTGCGGCAGCACGCCCATTACTCCACTGAACATCTCATTCGTTTTATAAGCTTCTGTTTTTTTGCCGTCTATCCATATCGTCCCTCTGTAAGGTTTGTTCATGCCGCTCATAAGGGAAAGAGCTGTTGTCTTGCCTGTACCGTTCCCTCCAACAATTGCAAACATTTCCCCTTTTTCTATCTCGACAGAAAGGTCTTTTATTACATCCTTGTCGCCCTTGGAATATCTGAACCATACTTCTTTCATTTTTATTACAGTCTCTGCATTCGCTTTTTCATCTTTTTTTTCTTCAGCAATATGGTTCTTTTTCAGCTGTACATTTTCCATCAATGCGGACAGCCATCTTCTGCCTTCTCCTACATCAAGGGGACATGGAAATTCTTTACCGATATTTTGCTGCCATAATGCACCGTATATCTGTATCGGCGCCGGCATGGCTATAAACATATCATGTTTTTTCTCCGCCAGAACAGCACTTGCATTTTCCGGAGTATCATCAATTATTATTTCTCCTTCATCTATGACTATTGCTCTGTCTGCCGCCGGAAGGACTTCTTCCAGACGATGCTCGGTGATTATCACTGTAGTTCCCAGTTCGTCGTTTATTTTGGCGACCGTATTCAAAAAATCACTTGCAGCTATAGGATCCAGCTGCGATGTCGGCTCGTCCAGTACCAGCACTTCCGGCTGCATTGCCATTATTGCCGCCAGATTAAGCAGTTGTTTCTGACCTCCCGACAATTGGTTCGTCTTCTTGTCGAACCATGTCTGTATGCCGAAAAAGCTGGCCATTTCTGATACTCTGATCCTTATTGTTTTGTTGTCATATCCCATGTTTTCAAGTCCGAACGCCAATTCATGCCATACCTTGTCCGTAACTATCTGATTGTCCGGATCCTGCATCACGTATCCGATACGTTCAGCCTGATCACGTTCACTGACATCGACCAGCGGCACCCCGTCTATAATGATTTCTCCGTTCCTTGTCCCATGAGGCATAAGGGCAGTTTTGAAATTTCGCAGCAGGGTCGTTTTCCCGCATCCCGACTTTCCGCATATAGCTATGAACTCGCCCTGCTTTATATCTATGTTCACATTTTTCAGTGCAGGTGCATTTCTTTCGGGGTATGTGAATGTCATATCTCTGATTTCAAATGTCGCCATTTCATGTCCTCCTTTGCTCCCGCGATCACCGGCATAAGACACAGTATTGCATATACTGCAGACAGCACCGCCAGTTCAGCACCGCCTCCCTGTATTTCCATAACAGGGAAATATACCGCCGTATTATATCCTGCTGCGGCACCCGCTATTATTACCGCTGTGAATGCAGCTATCAGCATTCCTGCTGTTCTGTCTCTGCTGTCAAATCGGTAATTTGAATAACTGGTCCTGCCCTTCGATCCGTATCCTCTCGATCTCATAGAGTCCGCTGTGTCTATAGCATTTTCCAAAGACCATGTGACCATTATAGAAAGTATCTTCATGCCCTGCTTTATCTTTGCAAATACTTTTCCTGATGATGTATCCCTTCCTATGCATCTTTGTGCCTTCGCCACCAGCTTTGTCTGTGCGGCAAATCTCGGTATGAAACGAAGCGCCATAGATATCATCAGAGAAATCGAAGGTATCGCTCTTCCGAAAATATACATCGACTTGTCGCTTGTCATTATTTCGTTATAGCAGTAGAACCACATTATGACCGCAGAAAACATCAGCCCTGTTGCGATCCCATACGCGATAGACTCCATTGTTACCGGGTTATCGTTGAGATATCCCAGAATAGTCACTCCCTGATGGTTGAACAGTGGATTTACTGCCGCCGCCACTGCCATCATCGGCAATGGTAAACACAAGAAAAATTTCAATGCTTTTTTACCTTTGATGTATATTGCGTACATAAAGCTTCCTATGAATGAAATCACAAGGAAGGCCGGGTGCATGAATATCATCGAAAAAATTATTATAATGCAAAAGAAACCGAAGTTTATTATAGGATGATATGTTCCGAATGTATCCTGTTTCATCAGTAAGATTCTCCCAGATCTTCTCCCAGATTCAATGTATATCCCCATGTTATGTTATCTCCTTTTTTTACTTTGCAGGCACTGGATCCATAACCGGGGTAAGTTCCATTCACTTTGTACATCCATCCGCTTTCTCCGCCTGCGTCGAATTCGTACAGGTTGTTTATCCCTTCGACATATGCTGTCCCGTACTGTGTCTGTCCCTGGTATGAAACCGGAATGCCATACTTCTTGCCTGCGCGAACTGTAATATCCAGCACTGTATCACCGCTTTCCATTTCTATTGTCTTTTTAGCCAGTATCAGTCCGTCTGAAGGTACCAGATCTCTTTTCCCTGACGAAAGCTTGTCCATATGCTTCAACACGTTTTTACAGCTGATAGTTATCGTACATGTGCTCTTTGCAGTCGTGCTTCCGGATTTTTTCGATCCGCTGTCAGAGCTGCTGTTCGAACTTTTTTTCTCTGATGACACATTTGAATCATCATCAGATGAAGCCGTGTTGTTTTCAGCTTTCTTTTCCGCTGCTTTTTTTGCTTCTGCTTTCTTCTTTTCCGCTGCTTTTTTCTTCTTTGCAGTCTCTGCTTTATCAGCTTTTTTCGCCTGTGAAACTGTGGATTTCGATCCATCTGTGCCGGATGACCCGCTGTCGTTTCCACATCCCGCCAGACATGCCGCAGCAACTGTCAGCGCCAGGATCAGTACTAATACTCTTTTCATATTTACACCTTCTCTTTCAAAACAAAAAACATCGGCTGCACTGCATCGATGTTTGATATACGTAACGTAATAAAACTATACTATTCATTATGAACCTTGCAGCCTGTCAGGTACATAACGAGCCATTGGCAGGTTTTCCGGCTATAACGGCAGCAAGGTCTGCTCAGGATTTCCACCCGATTCCCTATTGGTATATTGCGCTTCCCCAGTCGCACACCAACAGCTTTTGTATTCAATTGTAGAATAACATGTTATTATCTGTTATTCAATCCTAACCTTTATTTATGTCTCAGATCGCTCCCGTAATCCGCGAAAGTCGTTGCTGAGTATTTCTTTAGTTTCCATTCCGGGATCTTGCACTTTGGGCAGGCTCTTACCGCCCACTTGTTTCTCAACCATCTGGCAGATCTGGATTTTCTGGAATCTCTGACTCTGAATGTCTCTCCGCAATGTGTAGTGATCAATGCGGTATCGCCTTTTATTTCTATGTCCTTGATCCCATGCAGAATGCCTGACGATGAAGGCCATAATTTCATTTTATCCAGCAGTAGGAACAGTTCAGTCCTTTTCCGATAAAATCTCTTTTTTTCATCGCTTTTTCCCATTGTATACGCCTCCTATTCGGCAGCCATAGCCAGCATCACCGCCGTGCCTGTTTCAAGATCGTCATGAAGATACTGCCCTTTGAATTTTTCCATTGCTCTGCTGTCCAAAGAGAACGGCACTCCCGGCGATACTATCAGCACATCATCATCCATCATATCCTCAGTGATCCACGGTCCCGTAGACGTAGCATCTGCTATCAGATCGAACTGTTTTATTTCCGACTCCGACCGAATCGTTTCCATATCATCGTCTTCGATCATCTTCTGTTTTACTGGATCATTGTCATATATAACGACTTTCGATCCCTTTTTCAGCAGATAATCTTTCATTTCCCTGCCTACCCTTCCGTATCCAAGTATCAGAACAGTCTCTCCTGAGATCCCGCGTCCGCTTCTTTTTTTGTTCATAGCGTCCAGAGCTTCTATATATCCTGCAGCTGTCGCTTCATCGTTTTCTCCGATTTTTCCGTTCGATGTATTCAATGCAATGTACCTGTCATCATCGGCTAACAGAATAATATCGTTTCCCCTGCAGCTTGCTTCGTATATACCCGATACATCATTATGTTCAGTAACGACTGAATCAAATCCCATTTCTTCTGATATAGCTCTCAGCGAATCGGCAAAAGTTTCTATCACGCCTTCGCCGCATGTGAACGGTACCACTGCCACCTTCTTTGTATTCGCATACTTTCTCAATGCAGCCTCCGATATACCTGCCGCAGCTGCAGCTGTACTGTATATGCTGCTGCCCGTGATTTCTTCAAATGATGCCGCCCAGTTTCCGGTATTCGTTTCTATATTTTTTATCCATACGGTTTTTAATCTTGTCATGATGCGCTCCTATAGTTTCAGCGGTATCCCATCTACAAATGTTGTGCTTTTGCCTACTCTCTTTATGTTCTTGTATTCTCCCTTTATCATGGCTATTCTTTCGATCCCAAGTCCTATGCCGACCCATACATCGAATATCCCCCAGGGTGCATCCAGGGCCATAGGGCCGTATGCACCGGAAGCTATCTCCACTCCATCTGCAACTATATCAAGAGTCTCCCCGTACACTTCAGATTTTTCCTTCACTATGTCATACTTGTCTATGCCCACGGCTTTCATAGCGTCATGGGCGAATCCTTCCAGCCTTTCGCTCTGTTTGCCTTCCTCGGTCCCGGCCAGCTCTACCAGGTTCAGCATAGTGAATTCATTCATATGCATGGCACCCTGAGATTCTTTTCTAAAACACGATCCGCATTCGAATATCTTTACCGGACCTCCGGTTATTTTGTGCAGCTCCCTCATTACTATGTACAGATTGGGAGCCAGCATTGGCCTCATACATTTGTTTTTTCCGACCCAGAAAACCTGTTCCCTGAGGGCATGGTCCTTTGTTATCGTCATTCTGTCAAGATACTCGCCCGGTATCATTATCGGAGTGGAGACTTTTGAAAATCCCTCCTCATCCGTGAGCCATCCTGTCAGATCGTTCTCTGCCTTCACAGCAGCAGTTATATGCCCTGATCCCAGAAAACTTGAAAGTGCTTTTCTGTTTTCCTCAGTCAGTTCTTTTTCCATATTCATGAAAGCTTTATTGCGCGTCCCTGCGTCAGCAAACTCCATTTCGCCGCATCCGGTATCTCCGTTGAGTTCGGCAAGACGCTGCAGCTGTGTCACCGTGAATTTTTCACTCATGTGAGCACCTCTTTTCTGTCTGCATCGTGTACGCGCGATGTCTTTTTGTCTCTGATATGCGATGCTTCTTCCAGATGCGCCATGGCTCTTCTCTGCTTTAACTTCAGTCCCGGCAGCGTTTTTGCAGTACATATCACAGTTGCACGGAACTGGTTCGAATCAGTCTCCCTGTCCGTGATCACCTCATCTGCTCCCATATTTTTTTCTCTATACATCAGAGGATGTCCCTCTGTCATCACATGTTCCCCCGGAGCATCCACTGTGCTGTCCGATATCAGAAAATGTTCATAGGCCGAATATACTTTCCTTCGGTTTGCCTTTTCCTTCATAACACCTTCAACAAACAGTCCGTATAATTCATTCATATAGTTCACGCCTGTAGTTTTATACACCGCTGTAGGTGTCTGGCTCGGCAGTCTTGCATCGATCTCAAGCATTTTCAGATCTCCGTTGTGATCTATTACTTCAAAATCCATTATACCTTTGAGCTGCATCAATTCTGCTATGCGTATTGCTTCTGCCGAGAATTTATCAGCTTTCTTCCGTCTTATCCTGCACGGTGCCGTTACCTTATTGCAGTCGTATATATCATCCACATGTATCTGTGTGATCTCATATGCTCTATAATTCCCCGGGCTTCCTATCACTTCGACCGAATAGGACGGGCCCTGCACATACTCCTGTATGATCATGTCGCTGCCGGGGCCTTCTGCAAACCGTTCGACTTCGTCTCTGTCGGAAAAATATATCACATCATGGCTTCCGCTTCCCACATCCGGTTTTGCTATATACGGGCACGACCCGTTCGGATAATACGCCGGTGCAGACACGCCGTTCATATGGAAAAGAAGATCGGATTCTTTTTTCGAAGATGATATCTCATAGGCATCCATATCGAATGCATATATGAAACCCAGCTTTTCAGAAAGCTCATCCATATACTTCAGCACATCATAGTTCTCCAGGGTAGGCAGCACCATATCTGCTCTTCTTATCTCATCCGTGACTTTTTCACTCCCGGACATAATATCTGCGCATACGAACCGATCCGCCATTTTTACTGCCGGTGCATGGGGGTCCTTATCTATCAGAGTGATTTCTATGCCGGCTTTCATTCCGAGATAGCAGGCTTCCGTTCCCTGTAATTTTCCTCCTACTATGAGTACTTTTTTCATTTCAGTCCACCTATATATTCCTTGTATTCCTTTGCTGTTGCAGTTTTCAATCCCATTTCTCCCAGGATATGCCTTACCTCTTCAACAGTCCTGCCGCCTTCATCGACTTCCAGCACGCTGTTGGCAACGCCCATCAATCCACTGCCGGGCGTGATTATAGATGTTACCACGCTGCTTCCCGCATTTATCCTTGCCTTGAGGCCTTCGATGCCGTCCACATCCAGCGATGCCGGTATCAATGCTCTGGGATAAGCCAGCCGCATAGCAGCAATTATTTTCAATTCCAAAGATCTGTCAGGAGTTTCTACATTTTCCATAGGGCTGCCCTCCTGAGGTACGAAACTCATTACCCGCACCTGTCCTGCCCCCAGTTCTCCCATTGCGAGAATCGAATCTGCTATATCCTCATAGCTTTCTCCTACTCCCGCCAGGATCCCTTCTTCGATATGCATGCCTTTATCTGCAGCATATCGTTTTGCCTCTATCCTTCTGTCATAACTCTGTCCCAGTCTCAGCTTGCTGAACAGTTCTCTGTTGTGTGTTTCCTGATACAGTGCGTACCAGTCCGCACCCGCTTCAGCGAACCTTTCTATTTCCTCATCCGATATCACTCCCGGAGATATCATAACTGACGCTCCGGTTTCTTCTTTGATCTTTTTTACCATTGATATCACTGAAGCAAAATTTTCATTCTGATAGTCCTCATCCTCGCCCATTGTAAGATCGATAAGATTTACTCCGGACTCAGCCAGACTTTCTGCGACAGCAAAGACTTCGTCATCTGTTTTTCTGTATCTGTCTATATTATTAGCTTTTCTGAAGTAACAGAATGCACAGTTGTTTTTGCACCATGTAGTGAAATATACAAATCCATATACAAATATTTTGTTTCCTATGTGGTTTCTTCGTGTTCTTACCGCTCTCTGAAACAGCTCTTCTGTTTCACTGCCCGGCTCTGTCATAAGAATCTGCACTATTTCTTTTTTTGTCAGTAACGATCTGTCGCCCATCCTATATGCCTCCTGTCACAATTATATTTTTGGCGAGGAGCCCGAGAGTTTCACTCGGCTGCAGGGATTTAGAGTCCCCGTGATCAATCCGATCTGCCCCCCACGATTTTTACGCCGTATCAGCGGAACGCCATTGCTTTGAGATATTTATCCTGAAAGTCTTCGGCTTCAGCCAGTTCTACATGCTCCACTTTATCAGGGATTATTTTTGCTTTCACGGCCTCGTCAGCGTTTACCAGCGCCATCAGAACTCCGGCACCCGCTGTATTTCCGGCCGATACTATACTGTCACTGGATATATCCGGCAGCAGCCCGATAGTCTTTGCGCTCTCTTTATTTATGAAATTGCCGAATGCTCCGGCTATGATTATTTTCCTTATCTTGTCCGGCGTGGTCCCCAGCATTCTCAGCATGATGCTGATCCCTGCAGAAATCGCGCCCTTTGCCAGCTGGACTTCCCTTACATCATTCTGTGTTATTACTATATCTTCGCCTTCGTTTTTTTCCACCAGCACGAATTCTCTTCCGTTTTTGCTTTCACGGATCCTGCCTGTCAAAGTGTCATCGCCCGGCGAAGCCAGTCTCCCTGTCTTCTTTACCAGCCCGGCTTTCAGCATCTGAGCGACAGCATCTATAAGTCCCGATCCACATATCCCCATCGGTTCACCGTCTTCTATAGTTTTGGTTTCGACTCCTTCTTCTGTTATTTTTACCTTTTCTATGGCGCCTTTTGCAGCACGCATTCCCTGATATATCGATGCGCCTTCAAAAGCCGGCCCGGCAGCAGTAGAACAAGTCAGCGCTCTTTCACCGTCCGTAATAACGATTTCGCCGTTGGTACCTATATCTATGAACAATGTCAGTTCTTTTTCTTCCAAAAGTCTTGATGCCAGTATGCCTGCCGTTATATCTCCACCCACATGTCCGGCTATATTGGGGAACACTGCCACATCACCGTTTTCCCTTATATCCAGTCCTGCCTTTTCCGCTGTCATCAGCAGCATTTCGGTATACGCCGGTGAAAAAGGTGCTCTGGCCAGACTTGAAGGATCATATCCGGCAAAAATATGGGACATAGTTGTATTTCCGTCTATTGTTATTCTTACGACAGCTTCACGACTGATGTCGGCTGCCTCGCATAGTTCTTTTATTATGCTGTTGAGGCAGTCCACGATACTATTGTGCAGTATCTCAAGATTGCCTTCTTCTTCTCCGGCAAAAGTTATCCTGGATATGACATCCAGTCCGTATGCATTCTGAGGATTTGTCTTTGCAACAGCCCCAAGTTCTATTCCTTCATACAGATCCATCAGCATACCTACAACTGTAGTCGTTCCGATATCAAACGCTACGCCGTAACCCTGGTCTCCCTTGTCGGCTCTGAAGTCTTCCGGCAAAGTCAACATCTTTGTTTTTCGGCTGTTGGCTCCGGCCATCATGCCTGCATCTTTGCATCGTCCGCATGCCGAACATATTCCCATGCATTTGAACGGTCTTCCGCCTTCAGAAGCACTTTTGACTTTTATAACGTTGCACAGGTTACAGCTGGATATGGTCCCTCTGCAGTCCTCGCACTCATTATTCAGTTTTTTGAAATCTTCAGTGACCTTCAAATATATTCCGCCGCATGATTTCACCGGCACCAGCAGGCCGCTTCGATTCACCTCAACGCCTATTGTGCCGCCATCTACCAGCTTTGAAATGGTCTTCATCTGTCCTACATCCATCCCGTAAAACCCGGGACCGAATGCATTGCTGAGCCTTCCGTCGATGCTCAGGTCTTTTTCGAATTCAGCCCTTGCAGCGTCTGTGAAAGCAGTCCCCCACAGATCTGCCAGCAGCTGATCCATTATCTTTTTATCCTCAATATAGAAGTCGCCCGCAGTTATCAGATATACATAAGCGCCTTTTATCTGTTCCGGATCCAGTTGTTCAAATGCATTGCAGGTGAACTCCTCGGTCCCGATCTTCAATATTTTTCCGTCCAAATGAACATCATCAAAATAAGAGTATACCGCTTTTGTGCATATCCGATCTTCCATTTCCGCCTTGATCTGATCAGAGCTTTGTTTCAGTTTGTCATGCTGCCTGCTTTTTTTGCCCAGGCCCGATATTTCTGTAAATATCTCCTCGGCCATTATTCTGCAGTCATTTTTTTCGATTTTTACTACTTCGTTTCTGATGTTCATATTCCTACCTTCATATACTCATTATATCTTTCAGGTGTTGTTCCAGTGCTTTGGTAATGGTACTGATCAGCTTGAATCCCACTGATGATATCAGTACCAGTTCACTGTGAACGACTTCCTCCTTCCATGATACCATATGTATATTCTTACCGACAGTGCTGACTTCGACCGGTCCTCTGTCAGTGCTGACAAAGCCCTTTACCCTGTACGTTTCTTCGACTACATCGTCAAGGAATGCTCTCAGTCTGTCATAGGGAACAATACTGTCTGATTTTACTATGAATGTGTCGGCCCTGTTGGCCATGGTATTTGATGTCTCGTGAGAAGGCTTTTCCAAAACCTTCATTCCGAATTTTTCTATGATCGGCCTTATTTTCACACTGCAGTAACTTGTTACCACGGGGTCGATATCCTTGTTGAATTCTTTGATCTTTTCTTTTACTTCCGTGATTGTTTCACTGGTCACTATGTCTGCTTTGTTGATTATAACTGCACTGCAGAATTCCAGCTGTGCCGCCACTGCAGGAAGCATCTCGCACAGGTCCATAAAATTCTCTGCATCCAGGACGCATACAGAACCTCTGTAATTATATTTGTTCTCTGTCAGACGGCTTATACCTGCCAATATTTTTGTCATATTGGCAGGATCAGCCAATCCGGAGGCTTCAATGAAAAGATAATCTATTTCCAGTTTTGACATCTCTATGAGGCTGTCTACAAATTTATCCTTTATGCATGCGCAGAATATCGATCCGTTGGATAATTCCGCCATCTCTATGCCTTCTTGTTTCAAAAGGACCGCATCGATATTAACGCTTCCGAATTCATTTACTATAACGCCTGTTTTTTTATCTGAAAATTCTTCCAGGGTATTCTGCATCAGAGTGGTTTTCCCCGCTCCCAGAAAGCCTGTGATCAGTATAAGATCGATCATAGTTTCATCCTTTTATTTCGCCGCTTTTTTCACTGCTGCAACCAGCTCGTCTCTGCTTGGTATTATGGAACTCCATGCAACTTCACCGTTTATATACAGGGAAGGCAGCTGAGCGACGCCCATTTTCTGTGTTCTTGCAATATCTTCTTTTATAAAGTACTTGTATACTCTGTATTCTGCTATGTCCTTGATTTCATCAAATGCGTCTTCTACTGAAGCAAGCATATATGTGCATGCTGCACACTGTTCAGGATCCAGCAGGAACAGTTCTATTATTACCTTGTCTGAATTTGCATAATCCGGAATATCGACTTCGATATCGTCAAACGAGCTTTCGTAGTTTTTGATCAGTTCTCTTGAAGCTTCCGGATTTTTCACAGCCTGGGCGCATGCAATAGTATTTTCTATCGGCGTTGCGTACGGCATATCGCATCCCGGACTGACAATGAAATTATCTTTGCTTTCAACACTGTCTATAAGGTCTATAACGCTCTTTATATTGTCCTGCTGTGTACCGTGCAGCATTGTTGTTGTCAGCGGAATATTCCCTCCTATCAGAATGTTGAATCCATCAGTTATTTCTTTTGCCTTTGCCAGATCGACGTTCTCGTCGATGGAAACTCCGTCAGGTCCCATTTCGCACATTACTTTTATCTGAGCCGTTGCGTTGCCGCATACGAAGAATGATGAAAAGGCGCCCTTCGCTCTTATAAAGTCGAATACTCCTTTAAAGGATTCCGATAACAGTTTTTCTATCATCTTAGGTGACACCTGACTTATCAGCGGATCTACTACTGCTATTACGTCGCATCCCGCTTCGATATACATGTCTGCCATTCTGCATGCTACCTGTCCGCAGTATCCTACCAGTTCCTTCACATACTCCTTGTCTTTCATCATATCCATGAATATGTTGCTGCCTCTAAGATGTGAAGCCAGTGTGAACGGTCCGCAGATCAATCCGTACAGCGCTACATCATCACCGATCTCCGCCTTTATTCTCTTTGTTGCATCCAGCGCCATAGGCACTCTGCCCGATTCCGGCGTCGGGAATTTGCATGTGCACGGTATAGTCTTGTCTTCTTCCAGCGGATGTGTTTTTACTGAAGGCGGATTGTCTTTTGCCCACATAAGTTCGCATCCTAAAATTTCTGCTTCGATCTGCAGATCGAACAGTATAGGCAGTCCGTCCGGCATATACAGTTTGTTTACTTCTTTCAGCGAATCTACTATTTTATCCGAATCACGAAGCATTTCTTCAGCTGTATATCCTTTTAACAAACCCGCATGCACTCCTGCAAACGGCACCCAAGGTATCTCATCCAGATGTTCATGTCTCAAAGCCTTGTAAATAAGTTCTTTACCCATAATTTCCTCCAACGACATTATTAAATATAAAACAACTTCTTACCAGTAAATAATGCAACTTATATGCCAACTTGTCTATCGGCGTCAAAGCCGCTGATTTCAACGCTTTTCGGTGCTGCAGCTCTTATTTTCGCTACTTTTTAATGCAAATTTTCATTTTTTATGATGAATAATTTCATCATATCTCTATCCAACACCTTCAGCTTATTTCAATGATATTCTTTTGACTGATATAGTAAATGTTCAACTGCATATAAATCCATGTGCAGTTGAACAAATAACTATATTGCCTCCATATTTAGCCTGCGATCAGTTCATTTGCCAGATCTACAGCAGCTACTGCATCCTCGGAATAGTTTGAACCTATCCCTTTCGCATAGTCCATAGACAAAGGAGCACCGCCCACCATGACTTTGACTTCATCAAATCCGTTTTCTTTCAGAGCTTCTACGGCATTGTCCATCGTCACCATGGTCGTTGTCAGCATTGCCGACATCGCTACAATGTTCGGTTCATGCTCTTTGACAGCTTCGATTATCTGCTCCACGCCAATATCTACGCCCAGATCGAATACTTCGTATCCTGCTCCCTCCAGCATCATTACGCACAGTTTTTTACCGATATCATGAAGATCGCCCTCTACTGTGCAGAACACCATTTTACCTTTTTTCTGAACATCTTCGTCTTTGAGATAAGGCCTTATCAGTTCCATTCCGGCATCCATAGCATTGGCTGACATCAGCACCTCCGGAACGAATATCTCTCCGTCTTTGAAAAGATCTCCCACTATATTCATGCCCTCGATCAGACCTTTGTTCATGATTTCTTTCGGATCTTCTTCATCCTCCAGAGCTTCCTCAACGAGATCAACGACTTCTTCAACTTCGCCGTCTTCGATCGCCTCGTTCATCTTTTTGAATATTTTACTCATTTTTTCCTGCCTTTCATAGTTATTCAACGCCATATTCTTTTTCGGCATCTTCGACAACTTTACGGATATATGCCGCCTGATCGTCAGTCAGCGGTTCAGGCTGATAATTGTCCAGTATGTCCAGAGCTTTTTCATAAGCCACTTCTGTCATATTCTTGCCGCCGCCCTGAAGCCATGCTTCTCTTGTCTGTCTGTTTATTATTTTTGAGTTGGACTGTATCTTTTTGAAATTCTCGGTCGTATGTTTGTTTGAAACAAATTCTCCCATCTTTACCTCCTTGATAACGTCGAGAGCAAGTGTTTCTTCATTCACTTCAAAACCGTTTAATGTATGCAGAACCATTTTATATATTTCTGAGTCTATGATCAGCTGTGCCAGGTCAAATGTCATGCCCATTTCGATCATGCCTGCACCGTATATGATATTGGCGCCGCCCTGGGCAGCCAACAATGCGGTCAATGTTTTTTCATGAGCAGCCTGAGCATCAGGTACTTTACTGTCTGCCTATCCGCCTGCTACAAAACTTGGCAGATTGTAGTATCGTGACAGCTGCGCAACGGCATTGCTTATCATACACAGTTCCGGTGCGCCTACAGGTGTCGTCAGATGTCTCATGTCCATCATGCTTGTCGAACTCGCATACAGTATCGGAGCTCCGGTCTCAGTAAGCTGACTGAGCACTATTGCGGAGAGCACTTCTGCATTATGCGTTACCAGCGTTCCCGCCAGTGTTACAGACGATGTTGCACCTGCCAGTGCCATTGATATGATATTGCATGGTATTCCCGCCTTGGCTCCCTGCATGATTGCTTCCGTTGCTGTCGGATTCAGCTGCAGCGGACTGGTCGGACAAAGATTGAATGTTACTATCGGCCTCTTTTTCAATTCTTCTTTTCCGCCCTGGATATAAGCTGCCATGTCTATTATCTTTTCAATATTCTTTTTTCCATCCGGGCCTATAAAGCAATGCTTTGTCGTGTTATTGAACATCGCTTCCATGTTATGCAGTGCCTGCACGCTTCCGGCCTTGTCCTGTGAAGCAACAGTCCTGTATGTGCATGGGAATATATCCAGTGAATCTACAACTTTTGTGTTGTTTTCCAGATCGGCCTTTACGGATCTTCTGTACTCCTTAGTACGCGGATCGATAACGTTTACGCCTTCACCGAAAGGTATGAACGATACTTTTCTCTGTTCGATCACATAGTCGTTTTTAGGATTTCTTCCTGCCAGAAGAACAACTGAAGGAGCAGTTCTTATTGAGTCTTCTACGATATGCGGCGGTATTTTTACAATATTACCTTCCACATTGCATCCGCTCATTTCAAATACTTTTCTTGCGTCTTCACTTTCAACTTTAACGCCTATTTCCATCAATACATCCAGACTCGATGCATGGATCGAATATAATTGTTCCTCTGAAAGTTCATTGCTGCGGGCGTAAGCATACTTTATATTATCCAGTACGCCGGCATTGTCTCTCTTGCGTCTTTCCCGTTTTGCCATTTTGACCTCCTTTTCATTAATAAAGAAAATGTTTGTAACAATAATATACTGCACATTCTGTGCCAACCGTTTCTTTTTGCAATTCTCGAAAAAGTCAGACTTGATAAGAGTAAAAAAAGATGCCGGTTACAAAAAGTGTCATCGGCATCTTGAGCGAAAAGTGTAACTATGAACAGAAAGTGTCATCTTCTTATCTGTTTTTTTGTATGTCGTATTTACGAAGCTTTTTATATAATGTGTTTCTGGACATCCCCATTTTTCTTGCAATCATGCTGACATTGCCCTCACATTCATCCATCATCTTTACTATCATCATTTTTTCCGACATTTTGTCGGCGGGTCTCACTGGTTCTTCATCTTTTTCCTGATCAGCAATATCCGCAGGCATTATTTCATTCATAGCATCCTGAGGTATGAACTTCATGCGTTCAACAATATTTCGCAGTTCCCTCACATTGCCCGGCCAGTCATATCTGTACAGTTTGATCAGCTGCTCATCGTTGAATGCTATTTTCTTTTCAAATGATCTGTTGCCCAGCCTTTTTATGAAATATCCTGTCAACAGAAATATATCTTCCCGCCGATCTCTCAGCGGCGGTATCTTTATGTTTATAATATTCAATCTGTAGTACAGGTCCCGTCTGAACACGCCTTCTGCCGCTTCTTTCATCAAATCTTTATTGGTAGCGCATATTATTCGTATGTCCACCGGTATTTCTCTCCTGCCTCCCACTCTCATTATCGAACGAGTCTCCAGGACTCTAAGCAATGCCACCTGCTGCGCCAGCGGCATCTCGCCGATTTCATCCAGGAACAAAGTCCCTCCGGAAGCCATTTCGAATTTCCCGCGTTTTCCGCCTCTGGCCGCTCCGGTAAAAGCGCCTTCCTCATATCCGAAGAACTCGCTTTCCATTAGTTCAGATGGAACAGCGCCGCAGTTGACAGCTACAAAAGGCCCGTTCACACGCTTGCTGCTGTTGTGTATTGCCTGCGCGAACATTTCTTTTCCTGTACCGCTCTCTCCCTCTATGAGAACAGATGATTCACCTTCAGCCACCGCTTCGGCATATATTTTTTGACCCATCATTTTTGCATTGTTTGTTATGATATCAGAAAAAGTATACATAGCAGTATTTCCAAAATGATCTGCCTGATGATTATGATTTTTGTTCGGAAGTCCTTCGACCTTCAGATCATTAAGTCTGTCATTTACCTTTTCCAGTTCTCTCGTTTTCTCATCGATCTTTTCTTTCCATTCTGTGATATCGACTCCCAGTTCCTGAAATTCCAAAAGCTTTCCTTCCTTTGAAAAAAAAGCTTTGCCGACATACTGTATCCATATTATTTTGCCATCCGCTCGTCTGGACCTTCCTTCTATCCTGTAGCTGCAGTTTCCCGGCGTTACTTTATCATCCATTCTGCATTGTTCGCGGTCTTCCGGTATTATGAAATCAAAGCAGCTTTTTCCTATCGCATCTTCCATCTTGACACCGTGACATCTGCAAAAAGCCTCATTGGCATATTTTATTACGCCAACAGCATCCTCCACGATTACTATTTCAGGTAAATTCTCGAATGTCTTCAAATAGTCCTTTTCCATATGCCTGCTCCTCGCATTACTCAGTATCTGCAAAAGGATGCAATTATCCCTTGCATCCTTTTACAAACATTTTTATCTTACTAAAGTCATTCTATCACAATCCAGCCTTTTTGCATCACTGTTCCGGTTTTTTGATACCGTATTTTTCAAGTTTTCCGGCTTTTTCATCCTGCCGCAGCCACCTGAACAACATTATCGTCATAAACGCAACTATTACCATGAACGGCACAGATACTATTATCGACAATATTTTCAATGCTGAGAAATCAGCTTTTACAAACATGATCGACAGTGGAACCAGTGCAAGTATAACACACCAGAACACACGCATGCCTCGGCTGACATTTCCTTCTTTGTCCACGATCCTCTGTGTCGTCTGTGACAGCGAAAGGGATGCGGAATCCAGCGATGATGCAACAAATCCTATGATTACCAGGAGCATTACCATCGGCAGTATTACTTTTCCGCCCGGGAGAAGTCCCATTACCTGATATATCCCTGTCTCTCCTACTCCGCTGTTTACCAGTTTTACTACGTCCGTCAAACCTTCAATATGTGAATGGATGGCAAAACTTCCATCGATAGAGAATACCAGCCATCCGCCCACACTGATTCCCAGCAGTGTTGCCAGTGATAACTGCCTGACTGTTCTTCCTTTTGATATCTTCGTAATGAATATTCCCATCATAGCTGCGTAGTTCAAGTAGAATGCCTGGAAATACATAGTCCACGCTTCCGGGAAACCGGTCTTTGCGATCGGGTCTGTGAACAGACTGGCTCTCGGGAATATTTCAAGCATCCATCCGAATGCATTGGTCGTATTTTTCATTATGAAGCTGGTAGGCCCTGCTATGAATATATACAGCAGCATCGCTCCACATAGTATTACCGAGAAATTACTCAGATTTTTCATTCCCTTTTTCGTTCCGATAAATGAGGTGAATGTAAATACCAGTGCGATTACCACAACTATAGCTACCTGTACAGGGAATGTGATTTTTAAACCGAACACCTGTGTCAAAGCACCTCCGGTCAAAGGCACTGCAAGCCCCAGAGAACATCCCAGTCCGCCGAGTATACCGAAGATGACTACAAAGTCTATCACTCTTCCCAAGGTGCTTTTTGTTCTTGGTCCGAGCCTTTCTCCCATCATCGACTGGCATACAGAACTGGTCTGCAGTACCGGTACTTTTCTGATATAAAACGCATATGACATTGCCAGAGCAATAACAACATATATAGCCTGGCCTGAAATGCCCCAATGGAAGAAAGAATATCCCAGTGAGGCTTCCAGTGCTGCCGTAGATTCAGGCACAAGCCCAACGCCCGGCGTTTCATAGTAATATGCCCATTCTGTGTATGACCAGTACAGCAGCGCAGATGCAACTGCTGCCAGCGTCATCATCGCAATGTAACTGAACATGCTGTACTCCGGCTTTTCGTCTCCAAATTTGATTTTTCCATATTTGGGACTTACGCAGAAATAAATCGACACCACTACTGCAAGCAATGTGAAAACCTCGAGTATTGATCCAAAATAAGATATGATTACGTCAAAAGCACCGTTTACACCGTTAAGTGTCGACTCGGGTTTCACAGCCATTAGAATTACAAATCCAAATACAATTGCGACACTGACTATTATCAGCGGTATGTCATATTTCCTTTTCTTTTTGTTTAAACTGTTATCCATAAGATCTCTCCTATCATTATATAACGCAGGCATCTGCCGGGGCATATATCCCGCCCCGACAAATGCCTTAATTATACATTCATTTATTTACCGATTTGTTTTTTGAACAATTCTACACTAGAAATCTTGATATCAAGAACTTCGGCGATCTTTATTTTTGCAGCCATTCCATAAGATGAATGCGGCGTGATTATGATGTGGCCTATGTCGAGAGATTCCCTGATCTCTTTCATCTTGGCTTCATCGGATAAATCAAACGTCGAACATCCCAGTTTCCCTGCAACATATTCTTTCGCTTCTTCAAGCTTCATTCCTGAGAATACCATACGCGCAACCAGATCTCCGGCAGCACGAACTCCACCCATACCGGCGGCACTCTCGTGGATAGCAGCCATCCCGAAGGTATCTCCATGGCCTATCTACAATCCGTCGGCTTTGCCGATTTCTATCATAGTTTTCGATACTCTGGAAGTTGCATCAACAGGCGATACATTAGTGAGCGGTATGCCGCCTACGCCCATTCCTACATCTACAAGTACAGGTATCTTTGCAACCTTTGTAGCCTGCTGTACATACGTCACGGCTCTTGCAAGGTTCCACGCAAATGATCTTGAACTATTGGTATTGATAACACATCCGTAACTGTTCACTCCGGCCTTCTCGCATGTCTGCACCTGCTTTGCAGGGTACTGTCCTGCCAGCTTGTCGCCTTCGAACTTCAGTCTTCCGTGCATTCCCAAAGTAAACTCATTAGCCATGCCCATTGTGATGTAAAGATCCGGGTATTTTTCTGAAAGCTCTTTTGATGCATTCAATGCTGCCAGCATATCTGCGTCGCCTGATGCGCCTGCTGTATCGAACTGGATACCGTCAGCTCCTGCATCCGCCAGCATAGATCCTATGTGCACCATATCTGCTGCGCACAGTTCTGCTGCCTGTTCCTGTGCTTCCATAGCTTCTTTTATTTTGCCTTCAGGAAGCAGCATCGACCAGTTTTCTACCGGGCCGTCAGGTTTTGTGTACAATCCCATATTCGGCATCGCTCCGTAAAACAGAGGGATTATCGTACTCTGCTGAGCCTGCTCCATTGTCATGGCTTCTTCCGGCGCAATATTTTTGATTGCCTTATAACTGTAGTCCATGTTGCAGAGTTCCATCGAGTCTGAACACAGAACTCTCTCATGCATCAATATATCCGTACATCTGTCCACAGGAACTCCCGATCTAACAGGAGCCTTTAGTGTACCTGCATCAAAAGTCGTTATTGCTTCTTTTCCTCTTTCAACACTGACTATCTTGTTCGGCATAGTCAGGATCTCGATAAGATATTCGACATCCTCATCGCTCATAGGTTCTGATTTGCCTTTGTCGACAGCATCCTCCATTCCCGCAAGGACATCGGCACGGATCTCGTCCATTGTCATCCAGACCGCTTCGCCGTCACCCATACGAGTAAAGTATTTTTTGTCACTCATGTTTATTTCTCCTTTCGATTTATTTGTTTTCAATTATCTCCAATGCAACTTTACAGCATTCCGAAGCATCCTCCGAATAAGCTGTTGCACCGATCTTTTCCGCCCATCTCTGTGTTACAGGCGATCCTCCTACCATAGTCTTGATCTTTCCTTTTAATCCTTTGCTTTCCAGTTTTTCTTCGATTTCCTGCTGTACCACCATAGTAGTTGTCAGAAGTGCGCTTGAACCTATGATATCCGCTCCTACTTCTTCAGCTTTTTCGATCATCTTGTCAGCCGGCACTTCACGCCCCAGATCATATACCTCCAGGCCGCATGATTTCAGCATCGAAACACAAATACCTTTTCCGATATCGTGAACGTCGCCTTCAACAGTTGCCATTACCATTTTGCCTTTTTCAGCAGTGCTTTCTCCTTTTGCTTCCAGTTCTTCATCAACTCTGTCCGTTACGAGTTTCATAACTTCGGTTGCAAAAATCAGCTCCGGCAAAAAGATTTCTCCTCTTCCAAACCTGTCGCCAAGTTCGTTCATACCTTTGCTGAATCCTTCCTGAAGCAATTCTACAGCTGTGATTCCTTCCGCCTGACCCTTGTCCAGAACTTCAGCAGCCACATCTTCATCAGCTTCTACAATCGCATCGAAGGCTTGTTTCATCAATTCTTCTCTTGCCATTTGTTTTCTCCTTTTCGTTATATTCGCAAGCATCAACTATTACCTATAACTTAAGCAATTTCAATGCCAACTCCGATGATATAAAATTTTGTTGGGATTTCAACATATTCTCCAATATGCCTTTAACGCTAAAAAACAAAGCGATGAATTAATTCATCGCTTTTAATGACCATTTTCATTGTTTATCCTTTGTATTTCGACAATATTTTTACCACAGTGGACTGGTCAACATGCAAAGCTTCTGCTGCTTTGTATGTACTCCCGTATTTCTTATATGCACGTGTGACCAGCTGTTTTTCGATTTGATGTTTTGCTTCTTTGAGAGGAACGATGTCTATGCAAAAAACCTTTGAAGCGCCTTCATCAGCTTTGTCATTATTTAACAATATAGAGATATCTTCCTGCCGCATTTCCGTATCTATAGACATGATATATGCTCTTTCCACAGTATGTTCCAGTTCCCTGACATTTCCCGGCCAAGAATATCCTTTGGCCGCATCCAAAAAACTTTCATTGATTTTTTTATGGCCGCTGTACTTCGAATTGTACTTTGAAACAAAATACTTTATCAATGCCTCTATATCATCCGGTCTTTCACGCAGCGGAGGTATTCTGACAGGTATTACGCTCAATCGATAATACAGATCCTGCCTGAATGTCCCGTCATCCATCATTGCCTTTAAATTACGGTTTGTCGCCGCAACTACTCTTGTGTTTATTTTGACCGGCTTTGTGCCGCCCACTCTTACGATCATGCCTTCCTGCAGAAAATCCAGCAGTCTTACCTGCAGGCCCAGAGGCATCTCTCCTATTTCATCAAGGAACAATGTGCCGCCTTCTGCAAGCTCCAGTTTGCCTTTTTTCCCTGTCTTCTCTGCGCCTGTGAAAGCGCCCTTTTCATAACCAAACAATTCTGATTCAATAAGATTCTCCGGAATAGTGCCGCAATTTATTTTGAACAGCGGGCCCTCTCTTCTATCGCTGAATCTGTGTATGGTCCTGACTGCTATTTCTTTACCTACTCCGGTTTCGCCTTCCACCAGTATAGGCATATCCAGAGGCGCTATTTTGGCCAAAGTGAATTTCAGCTCCTTCATTGCCGGATCTGCTGAAATAAAATTCAGCTCTTCAAACACATTGTCGCGGAGATTGTTTATTTCTTCCTTCTGCGCTTCGACAGTGTGAAGCAGCTTGTTTACTTCATCCACGTCTTTTGATGTGCTTATTATCATTTCGATCTTTTCATGATTCTTGTCATACACCGGAACTGCCGTCGCAAGTACAGTCCTCCCATCTCGCAGCGTCTGTATGATATTTGACTCTTTGCCCGTTCGTACAGCCTCCATTGTAACACTTTTTGAAAAAGCGCCTTCCTCTTCCAGCTGTGCTGCGGTTTTTCCGATTATCTCATCTACCGGCTGCTGTATATACGCAACAGAAGCTGGATTTACGAACATTATGCACCCATCACCATCTGTCACAAAAATTTCCTCGCCAAAATTATCAGCCATTATTTTATAGAACTTTTCGCTGAATTCTTCACTGAATTTTTTGGTCCTGGCTTTTGATATTTTGTTTGTCATTTGTACCTCCGAGCAACACACGTGATTTGTATCATTATATCATACCGGAGGTACTTGTCTATGTGTTTTGAACATTGACCGCAAATGATTATTTTTCTTCCAGAATTTTCTCCAGTATCCGGCATGCGCTGCATGCCAGTTTCGGGCACAGTGTCTCCAGCAATTTTTCTTCCTGTATCTTTTTCATTTCTTCAGGCTTTGACAAGTCATACTTCAGTATTTTTCTGCAGATCAAGTCGCCGTTTTTTTCTGCAAATATTCTCTCGAATTCAGCTTTCTTTGCCAGCATTTTTTCTTTTGTTTTTGATTCGCCGATCTCACTCTGCCCATATTTCAACCCTATAGCCATCAACGCTCCTGTCACGCATCCACAGGTTTCACCCCGCCACATGCCGCCTCCGAATGCCGCAGATATTTTGCGTGCTGTTTTTTCATCCAAGCCAAGCTGCTCTGCTGTCGCTCCAAAAACCACCTGGGAACAATCGATCCCTCCGCCAAAGCTCTTCAATGCCTTTTCTTCTGTCATTTTGATTTTCATTCTTTTTTCCTCCTAGTTTATCCTTCTCTGTGCGCCGAAGTACACACAGATTGCTTATCGCAGTAATCGCATGGTCCCCTTTTTTCATCCGGTTCCGAATCTCCTGCACCCAAAATGAATGTCTCTGATTTCTGCGGATGCATCAGCATTGATCCATTCAGCGTCATATCAATTTCGTCCGGCCGCAGTACACTGAACAGCGGCAGCTGATTCTCGATCGGCACATTGTGCTGGCCCGGGCTCCATGAAAAAGTCCCATACATATCATTTGATCTCAATCCTTCTTTTATTTTATCTATTACATCACGCCCCGCGGCCTCTATTATCGCTGTACCCCAGCTGTCGAGATAATACTGCTCTATCATGCTGGACGCGGCGCTTGCGATTTCTTCAAACCCTTTGACGCACGCTGCAACACATATCATATGTGACGAATCCTTGAGCACTCTTGTCAATGTAGTCCCCGAAAACACGTCTCCCGTTTTAAGTTTTACATTTTCCTGATCGATCGCATCTATTTCAAATGCTTCGTACAGCACATCCACCTCGAATTCACTGTAGCATTTTGCTTTTGTTCTTTCGATCACAGTTTTTTGCCGATCTGAAATACTTTTTAAATCTATCGCTGCCTGTTTTGCAAACAGTTTTTCCACATTATGAAGTTTGATTATTTCCGGTGATTTTTTCGTTCTGTCCAATCTCATTACTTATCTCTCCTCTCTCCGGCTACTCAATTTGTAACCCGCATCCATAAACATTTTACCTGCATCTACAATGCCAAAACACTCCCAGTTATCGTTTATCAGTTTATCATCCCGCGGTATTGCTCCCATTTCCACCACCGCCACATTGGCTCCGCTTTCCGCCGCTTCCTGTGAATGAGGATGCACGCATATGTTTTTCACTGTGCTTCCTCCGGATAAGCGAAACGCCGCGATTATGTGTGCCAGATGATGTTCATCTATCATTTCGTCATTGCCGAAAGGCGTACCTTTTACCGGCACTCTCGCCATTGCTCCCGAAATATATGCACCTGTCTCTACTGTTGTAATGAACCTGTCAGCCAGTTCCGCATTTGTGTGCTCTCTTCCCACCGGTTCCACCAGACTGATGAGATCCAGTTTCGATCCTCCGATGCTCTTCATAGTCGACAGCCTGGTTTCCGGATCGAAAGGAGTCGTGACCCCTTCGCCCAGCCGAAGCGCATGGTACATGCCGTCAACTCCGCTTTCTGCAAGTCTGTCGGCATTGCTGTCGCTGATCTCACCGGTGTTCAGTATGATATCATAGTTTCCTTTTATTTCATCCCGCATCTTCTTTGCAAGCCGCCCCAATTTTTCCAAACTGTAATATTCAGTAGTTCTGAGCACGATGAAATTAGATCCTTCATTGACGAATTTTTCAGCGATCGTAAGTATCTCTTCCTCGGAATACTTTTTCTTATCTTTTATGATTCCCCATTTTTCTCCAAGGGAACAAAATTCGCAGTTCATGGGACATGTTTCAAAATCTGCGCCAATAGCCGTCCATATATAAGCTGTGTTGTCCGTCACGATTTCTGCTACATCTCTTGCAGCTTTACGCAGTTCTTTGTCATCCTCACTGCCTATCGGGATATCAAGAAGCTCGATTATCTCATCCCGCTCAAGAGTTTCTCCCCTCAGCGCTTTTTCTTTTGCTTTCCTGATCGTTTCATTCATTGTAATCACCCTCATCACATGGATCCGGTCTTAAACATATACTCCAGATCCAGCTCTATTTCATTTTCTACTGTAGTAGACAATGTCAACTATATGCTTAAAAAAAATTATATCGCAGCACTGTCAACAGTATCTTCGATATCTTTGATCAGCATATCGATAGACCCCGTATATTTTTTCAGTGCTTCCAGCCAGTTGCCAAGACATCCTCTTCCTTTATCTGTGATCGCGTATACTCTTCTCGGCTTTTCACATTCAGCACCGTTCTCCCATCCGGAACTGAGCAATCCGGATTCTTCCATCTTTTTCAGATATCTATATACTCCGGCCTTGTCCGGCGATGTCCCTCCAAACATTGGATTA
Organism: Eubacteriaceae bacterium; assembly: GCA_034927505.1. Classification (GTDB taxonomy): domain Bacteria; phylum Bacillota; class Clostridia; order Peptostreptococcales; family Anaerovoracaceae; genus RUG100. Next base: position 31,304 of record JAYFPY010000014.1, on the reverse strand, counting down.
TCGCCCAACTGTTCGATCAGCATGAATCCATGCATGTTTCTATCGTACAGTATCTTCAGAATAGCCGGCTGCAGCAGTTTGTCCAGGTTCTTCCCTTTACAGGGACAGTCCATCTCAAAGTATTCCATTTTGATCTCCCACCTCCGTTGCTTCGTTTTGTCATTCTTCAAATTGTTATTCTCTAAATATATCTCGCAACTATCATGCCAATCATCTGTCCTGCCATGATCGGCTGTTTTCCATCCTTTCCTCCGGTATTCCGTGGATCCTGCACATAGGTTTTGATGAATTTATTCATCGCACGCAATGATAATGTGCATTGATTTAGCACGTTACTGATATCTTTCCTCTATATTATGCTGCTGTTTATTTCAAAAAAAAATGTACGCCCGCACAGAATCACTTGTGCAGGCGAACATTTTGAAAATCTAAAGCACCGATCTCCTCTATACCTAATATCCTATCCCGAAATAAGGTTATGCCTGTATAATGGTGTAAATTAAATAAATAAAAAGAGCACATGTCTCTTCATTCGGTTAAAATGTAATTACAACCAAAACAAAGAAACCGGAGGTAAAGAAACATGGCTCAAGTTAATATTACACTAGAATACCAAGAATTTATAGGACTTTTATCAAAAGATCGAATTTCGACTGTGGCTTTCGCCGTTGATTTTCGCCAAAAATCCACAAACTGATCGATCGACTTGGATCGCACATTCAGATCTGATTCCCGCAGGAGCATCTGCCACCGGCTTTCCGGCATCATCCGAATAATGTATGTATTGCCTCCACGAGCCTCGGCACAAAAACAGAGCATGTCTCGCATGCTCTGCCTTATCTTTTGTCTTTATTCCTTCTCTATTCGGAACACATTGATAGTGTCCGCGTCGGGACAGCAGAACACTGCCTGTCCTTCCGGCTGTCCCGGGATGCTGCCGCCGTATCTGAGGATATCGATATACGGGAAAGCAACGTGCATGACCATGGGACAAAGGCTGCCCCGCTCTGTATCGAAGTCGAAGGTGTCGCCGACTTTGTGTCCCCGATGGCAGGGGCACTCACCTTTTCGCTCTATCAGCGTCAGTTTGATGCCGGGTCTTCTGCTCATCTTAAAACTCCGCTGTTTTAGGCGTACGAGGGAACGGCAGTACGTCTCGGATGTTGCTCATTCCGGTGATGTACATTATGATACGCTCAAAGCCCAGTCCGTAACCGGCATGTTTCACGCCGCCGTATTTGCGCAGCTCCAGATACCACCAGTAATCTTCTTCGTTCAGGTCCATTTCCTTCATTCGTGATTTGAGAACGTCCATGCGCTCTTCCCTCTGGCTCCCGCCGATTATCTCCCCTACGCCGGGCACCAGCAGATCGCATGCGGCAACAGTCTTTCCATCCTCGTTGAGTCTCATGTAGAAAGCCTTGATGTCCTTTGGATAATCCGTTACGAAAATCGGCTTTTTATAGACCTCTTCAGTGAGATATCTTTCGTGTTCCGTCTGAAGATCGATGCCCCACTCAACAGGGTACTGGAATTTCTTGTCCGATTTTTTCAGTATCTCCACCGCCTCGGTGTAGGTCACCCTGCCGAAGTCTGCTTCCACGATGCCGTGGAGCCGATCCAGTATCCCCTTGTCGATGAACTTGTTGAAGAATTCCATCTCCTCCGGTGCATTTTCCAGCACATAATTTATAATGTATTTGATCATAGCCTCGGCTACTTCCATGTCGCCTTCAAGATCCGTAAAAGCCATCTCCGGCTCGATCATCCAGAATTCACTGGCATGTCTTCCCGTGTTGGAATTCTCCGCCCTGAATGTCGGCCCGAATGTATATACGTTCCGGAAAGCCAGCGCAAATATCTCCGCTTCCAGCTGTCCGCTGACCGTCAGGCTGGTCTCCTTGCCGAAAAAATCCTCGCTGTAGTCCACCTTGCCGTCTTTCTTTGGCAGATCTTCCATATCCATAGTCGTGACTCTGAACATTTCGCCCGCGCCTTCGGCGTCGGACCCTGTGATGATCGGCGTGTGGACATAGACGAAGTTGTTCTCCTGGAAAAACCTGTGTATGGCATAAGCCACAAGAGATCTCACTCTGAACACTGCTGCAAATGTATTGCTCCTGGGTCTTAAATGAGCGATCTCCCTTAAATATTCAAGACTGTGCCTCTTCTTCTGAAGGGGATAGTCCGGATCTGAATCAGCTTCCACCGCGATCTCGGCAGCCTTTATCTCGAAGGGCTGCTTTGCGTCCGGAGTCAGCACCAGTGTACCTCGCACCATCAGCGCCGAAGATATGGAAGCCTTCGATATTTCCTTATAATTCTCTATGGCGTCAGCTTCGTATACCACCTGGATCGATTTGAAAAAGGACCCGTCGTTCAGTTCTATGAATCCGAATTTGTTGGATCCTCTGTTTGTCCTGACCCAGCCCCTTATCGTCACTTCTTTGCCGGCATATTTTTCACTGTTCCTGAAAAGTTCTTTTATCTGTATATCCTTCATCTGCCTTTTGTTCCTTTCTGTATGGCTCTATATATCTATATGATTATACTTGCTTTTGATCCATTCCGCAAACGCCGCCGGATCGCCTTCTTCAAAGTTTTCCTTCGGCAGCAGTATCCCTGCGTATTTGCCCAGCATGACGCAGAACATGGATGATGTTTCTCTGACCATCGATATCTGATCGTAGTCATATGTAGTCACGGCTTTTCCCTCTGTCATGACCATCTGATCTCCCAGTTCCACTACAGTCTCCGGCATGATCCCGCCGTGCTGTTTCTTCCCCTGTTTGAGAGCCATCCTGCCCATCAGTATATGATAGCAGCACAGCAGCACGCCTATTGCCAGTTCGGCAATGCCCATTATTATCAGCACGCCCAGGGTCATCGAAGAAAAATCCAGTTTTACGATCCCTGCGATCCCGCCGATGACGCCGCACATCTGCAGCACGCCTACAACAATGATAATGATCCCTATGGTCCGGTAAGGCCTGCACACGGTTGCTTTGTAAAACTGTGCCAGTATCCCTGCAGTATTCGTGTATCTGATCTTATAGTCCATTGCTGTCCTCCCCTTTGGCCAGTCTGTATATGGCGTCCGCATAAATATGCGTTATCTTCCTGAAATTATCCACAGTGATATACTCGTCCTTCTGATGAGCAACATCTTCGTCCCCCGGGAATCTGGCCCCAAAAGCCACAACATTGTCGAAGGCTCTGGCATAAGTCCCGCCGCCTATTACCGGCGGTCTGCTTTCTTGATCTCCCGTATGCTCTCGGTACACAGCCATCAGTGTTCTTATCAGCGGATCGGTCTCCGGTATGAATATTGGCTTTTCGTGTTTGCCCTTGACGATGCCCATGTTGTATTTTTCGCAGACATCTTCCAGCCCTCTGTATACCTGCTCGTCTGTGCAGCTGATCGGGTATCTGACATTGACCGTCAGCCTCGCGGCTTTCGTATCCATCTGTATCATGCCGATGTTGACCACTGTCGCTCCGGACTCTTCATCTTCCATGCGGCATCCCAGCGAACTTCCGTCTGTCTCTGTACCTATATGTCTGTTGTAGAATTCTATGAAATCATTCACATCATCATTTACGAATGAAAGAGTGCCCAGGAATTCCATGAGTACGCTGATCGCATTGATCCCAAGATCCGGGCGTGCGCCGTGTACGGAAACGCCTTTTGCTGTTATCTCAAGGCTCTTTCCCGTCGGCCTGACATTGACATGTATGCCTTTGGTGCTTTCCCACTCCGATGCATGTTCTTTTATCTTTTCATATATCTCAGGCTTTTTCGAATTGACCACTGCCCTTGCGTCGGAAGCCACCATGTTGGCCGCCGTCCCGCCCTTCATGCTTCGCAGTGCCAGACCTTCGCCTGTCGTCTTTCCGAATTTCCTGGCTATGTCGAATACCATTATCCCCTTCTCGCCGTTGATGGCAGGGAAATCTGCATCCGGGGTGAATCCGTAATCAGGCGCTTCGATCTCCTCCAGGTATTTTTCCATTCCGACCCAGTCGGTCTCCTCGTCCAGTCCCAGTATTAGTCGGACTCTGCACGGCAGATCTATGCCGCAGTCGCCGATGGCTTTCATAGCATACAAAGCCGCCACAGCCGGTCCTTTGTCATCGTTGGTCCCTCTGCCGTATATCTTTCCGTCTTCTGTCCGGCATCCCAGCGGGTCGTATGTCCAGTCGCTTCCCACCGGCACTGTGTCCAGATGACAGACTATGCCCATGGTTTCGTTTTTCTCATAGCCGCCCGTCTCCAGATGGCCGCCGTAGTTTCCTGCTCTGTCCGTCTCGAATCCGAAGGAAGCTCCTTTTTCGAGAACGTATTCAAAAGCCTTCTGAACTCCTTCTCCAAATGGCATCTCTTCTCCGCTTTCGGATGTGCAGCTGTCTGTGACCACGCTTTCTATGGCCACCAGCTCCTTCAGCGTATCCATCTGGTCTTCAAAGTTATCATCTATTTTATTTTTCAGCTCTTCGGGATACCCCATATATCATTGCTCTCCTTTTAGTATTTCTTCAATATTCTTTTTCGCCTGTACGGCGTATTTCACATGTCCGGATTTTTTCAGTTCCGCATTATTTTTGTAATCTCCCGTCAGCGGTATCAAAGTGTATTTGCCGGTGCCGCTTCCATTCATGTCCTCCCAGTAGGGAATGGCTGTGTCCTTCAGGCTCACCAGTTCATCTTTGTCTTTGTCGTATACCGCATCCAGCTTTATCATCACGCCTTCCTCGGGATGGACATCTCCGTCCATGTATTCCCGCCTCTGGTTGGACAGAAGGTTCCCCATGGCATAGTATACTGTCGTCCCTTCCGTCTCGGCGCGCTCCTGCACTACATGGGGATGGGATCCGACTATTATATCCACATCAGTCCCGGCAGCGGTCTTCTTTGCGATGGATCTCTGCTGCGCATTGGAGTGGGTAATATATTCGTCTCCCCAGTGATAATACATTATGACTATCCCTGCGCCGGCATCTCTTGCTGCAGTCACAGTCGACTTTATTTGCTTCAGATCTTCGTCAAAAGTATCGTATCCGAATGTGTTTATCAGCTTTCTGCCGTTTTCCGTCAGCACATTGCCGTTCAGGTCGCGGCTGTTCCTGTCTCCGTTGCCGTACACGTATGATACGACGGCCACCTTCACTCCGTCCTTTTCGAACATGGAATACCTGGGCTCGTCTTCTTTTTCTCTGCTGCCCGCCACTTTCAGTCCTGCTTTTTTCAGGACCTTCAGCGTACGGAACATCCCGTCCTCGCCGGCATCGAATGTATGATTGCTGCTGGTCAGGGCCATGTCAAAACCCACATCTCCAAGAGATGTGGCCAGATCATCGGGGCTTCTGAATACAGGATATCCCGAATACCCTCCGGATACCAGAGGCGCTTCGAGAGAGCAGAATGAAAGATCTGCTTTCTTTATATACGGTTCGATGTATCTGAAGCTCTTTGTAAAATCATATCCGTTATCGGTCTTGGCGGCTTCCAGCACTGCTTCGTGCATGACCAGATCGCCGCAGCACAATATACTGACATTGATCTTCTGATCGCTGCCGGTCTCTTTTACATCACCGGTGTCGACTCTGCTGTCCCGACAGCACACAGATATTATTATTATACACGCTGCCAGCACTCCTAAAATAATAAAGAAGCGCGGTCTCAGTCTTGTTTTCCCCGCCATGGCATCGGCTTATTCTACTGCTTCAACACCTTTGATCTCGGGATAGCTCTCCATCAGGATCTTTTCCACAACGCCCTTTATGGTCATCTTTGCTCCCGGGCATCCTGCGCAGTGTCCCTGCAGTCTCACCCTGACGATATTGTCTTCTGTATATTCTACAAATTCTATATCTCCGCCGTCTCTCTGCAGAAATGGTCTGATCTGCTCGAGGCCTTCTTTTATTTTCTTTTCCATTTGTTCTTCTCCTTTTTTGTTTAGATATAAAGGTATTATACCGCCTGAAAGCAAAGTAGTAAAGAAAAAGAAAAATCTTGTTTAAACTGTTTTAAACCTCGGCATTGTGGTATACTCTTATTACAACAAGTTATCAATAAGAAAATATATTTTAATTAAAAACGGAGGTATTTACTATGAAATGGACATGTACAGTTTGCGGATATACTCATGAAGGCGACCAGCCGCCTGAAAAATGTCCTCAGTGCGGAGTTCCGGCTGAGAAATTCAAGAAAGTGGCTGAAGGCGAAATGGAATGGGCCGCAGAGCACGAAGTAGGTATTGCAAAGGGCGTTGATGAAGAGATCGTACAGGGCCTGAGAGACAATTTCAACGGAGAATGTTCAGAAGTGGGAATGTATCTTGCAATGTCAAGAGTAGCCCACAGAGAAGGTTATCCTGAGATCGGACTTTACTGGGAAAAGGCAGCCTACGAAGAAGCTGAGCATGCTGCAAAGTTTGCTGAAATGCTGGGCGAAGTCATCACAGATTCCACAAAGAAGAACCTGGAGATGAGAGTAGAAGCCGAAAACGGCGCTACTGCAGGCAAATTCGAACTGGCCAAGATGGCCAAGGCTCAGAATCTGGACGCTATCCACGATACAGTTCATGAGATGGCAAGAGACGAAGCAAGACACGGCAAGGCATTTGCAGGTCTCCTCAAGAGATACTTCGGTTAAACCATATACTGCAGTCATGCAGATGTATATTTGAAATAACGGTATTCAAAAAGCAGAGATCTTCGGATCCCTGCTTTTGTATATGGTCTGTTTGGTTCTATTTGAATATCAGTCTTACATCTCCGGAATCACTGCTTCCATTGATATTGCTCTTCGGATCAGCCTTTTCTGCCCGCATGCTGCCGCTTATCTTGATGTCTCCTGAATCCGATGTTATCTTGACATCGCCGCCGGTCGTTATTCCTTTGCCGATCACATTTCCATCCTCAGCCTTTATTACCGCATCGGTCATCTCGGCCCCGCTGATATCCAGGTCTCCGTAATCCTGTCTTGCTGTCAGGCTTTCCGTGCAAAGAGTACGGACCGATCAAGTCCGTACTCTTTTAATATATTCAAGCCCCTATGCTTCTATTTTATTTTGTTTCTTTACTTTTTTAGGTTCGATTTTTGATGCAACTATTGCACATACGATCGTAAGCACTCCTGTGATAGCCGTTACGATCTTGACGATCGTCATCGTGATGCCGAATATAGCTGCTCCTCCGGCCAGCTGTGCAGCTTCGCTGCTTCCGAATTTGTCTTCGAACATGCCGTCATAATAGTATTCAGCAGCCCAACCGTCTTCATAGAACGGCAGGAACACTATCCCTACCAGACCAATGATAGTCAGGATCAGCAGCATAAATGCCAGCTTTCTCAGATCTCCCTGCGCCAGGCCTGTCTTTTCATTCTTAGGAAAAGCAACAGGATCCTTTGCAGTCAGGCCTCCGTACATCCTTCTCCAGATGAAGTACAGCACCGGTCCTGACAGCAGTCCTATCATTCCTCCCAGGAAGTAGTCCGACCCGTTTACGAAGAATGAGAAGAAAGCTATACACATAGGTATTACGCATATAACACACAGGAAACCGTAGCCTCCCGGAGTCTTGAACTGATATTCCTCTGCAGGGATCCTCTTTCTCAGTATCATAGCAGAAATATATACCATGATGTATGAAGATACCAGCAGGAATACATCCAGTACTATGACAACGCCGAACGGCAGCATGCACAGTATCAGGTTCACTATCGCAACAGACAGTACTGCCACATAAGGCACTCCGTGTTTTTTGTCGCATTTTACCAGCATAGGCGGCGCCAGGTGGTCATCTGCCAGTGAGAAGAACCCTCTGGATCCGGAAGCTATATACGTGTTGTATATGGAACACTGAGCCAGTATGGCGACTACAACGAAGAATGCGCTGAAGCCTACTCCCCAGAATGTCTCTACAACATTTGCATATCCTACTCCTCCGTCAGACGCCCATTCGGACCATTTTCCCAGTGAACCCAGTCCTGCGACTGTCGGGAATATATATACGCACATGATCAGCGGTATGGTTATCAAAGTACCTTTAGGTATTACCTGCGGGTTCTTTATTTCGCCTGCAATAGTAGACATGGATTCATATCCTGAATACATCCACATACCTATAGACAGTCCGCCTGCAATGTAGAAGAACCAGTCCATTGCTCCGTGTGCCGGTTCCGGAGTGATCTGGAAACTGATGTCAGTTCCTTCGCCCCAGTTCATGAACCCGCATACAGCGACCATAGCAAATGCTACGATTACCAGTATCGAAAGGATGGTACTTACTATACCTACATCCCTTACTCCTCTGATGTTGATGAATGTGAATATTGCGATCATTGCCACCTTGATGGCAAATTCTGCCGGCCTGGACAGATCCCATGCCGTTGCGGCATATCCGCCTGCCAGTATTACGTAGAGTGTGTTATCGATGTATATCGATATGGTCCTCCACCATCCGGCCTGGAATCCCCAGAATTCTCCGAGAGCTTCCTGTACCCACTTGTAGTAACCGCCTTCCTGCGGTCTTACTGAACCCAATTCCGATGCTACCAGTCCGAAAGGCAAACCCCACACGAACGGCAGTACGATCAACAGAATGATCGTCAGACCAGGCCCCGCTTCAGGTATCATTTCCTCGATACCGTAGCAGCCTGCAGCTACAAGACAGAATATCATGAATACTACTGTTGAAACCTTTATATCATGTTTCTTCAGTCCGTGATCTTCTGTGTTCATAGCAGCACCATGTTTCAATTCACTCATGCTACATCCTCCTTAGAATATTAAGAATAATTACACATTTATTATATCCTTATTTTTTCCAATTTTCAATCAATTTGGCAAATTTAAAAGAGAACAGCAAAATGCTGTTCTCTTTTATGACAAATTTGTAACATTTGTCTATTGTTTGTGTTTTACTGATTGTCCTTTGGCGGATACAGTTCATCGAATGTCTTCTCATCTGTTTCCAGAGCATTGACATCTCTTGCATGTCCGCTGCGCAGTCCGATCATTCTTACGATCATCGGAACGAATATAGCACAGCATGCCAGTATGAATACAGGCAGCATGCCTTCGCCGAATGCCATGAGGATCAGGCATGCGATCTGAGCAACCATTGCGAAAGGAGGTATCCACATCTGACCCGGCCTTACTCTTGCTCTCAAGTTGTTGATGTTATATCCTCTCTTTACAAATTTCTTTCTGAATACCATCCATGAAGCAATGATACCGATCCAAGCCAGTGTTCCTGTGAATCCTGACATGGACAGCAGATTTGCATAGAGGTTCTCCATCTTTCCTGTAACCTGAGTGTACAGACCTACAAGAAGGATGATCCACATGAATGCTAAAGTGAACAATACTGCGTTCTTCGGATTTCCGTCTTTTTTCAGTCTTCCGAGGAACTTAGGTGCAAGACCTTCGATGGAAAGTCCGTACATAGCACGTACTGTTCCGTAGAATCCTGTGTTTGCACAGCTGAACGCCGCTACAAGCACTATAGCTCCGAATATCTTGCCTAACGCAGGCATATGATAATAATACATTATGTCTGAGAATACTGCGTTGCTGTCGTTAGCCAGTCCATAAGGGTAGATCAGCAGAACGAGCAGGATCGGTACCATGTACAGTGCTACGATACGGTATGTAACCGATTTGCATGCCTTTGGTACAGATTTGTCCGGATCCTGTGCTTCAGCTGCAGTAAGTCCAACGATCTCCGTTCCCTGGAATGTAACCAGTACAACAACCATTGAAGTGATACAGATACCAACTCCGTTAGGGAAGAGGTCATGTGCGAATCCTGCGCCTGTATTGAAGTTAACGTTTGCTCCCAGGAAGCCGTCGCTGCCCCAGAGGCCTACCCAGATACCGAATGCCATCAGTATAAATAATATGATTACGATACATTTTGTAATTGCAAGACCTGATTCGATCTTTGCAAATACGTTTACTGCCGAAAGGTTGATGATGGTGATTGCAGCAAGTGCGCCTATTGCTATGGCGACATACGCGACCGCATTATCCGATTGATTTACTAAGGCAGTAACTACAGTAGATACTGCAATAGCTTCGGAAGGTACATAACATACCCAGTTGAACCAGAAGGCCCATCCAAAACCGGTCGATATCGTTGGTCCTAAGAACTCAGACGTATAAGCGATGAATGAGCCCTTTCGCGGAACATTGACCAGGAGCTCGGCGTAAGCAATCATCAATCCATAAACGATAAGTCCTACGATTCCAAATGCTATGAAAACTGCAGGTCCCATGTCGTGGATAACGATGCCCATGCCCAGGAAGTAACATGAACCTATTACTCCTCCCAGACCAATGAACGCAACCTGCCATCCACGAATCCCACGTTTCATTTCGTTTTGTTCGTTAGGCGGGTTGGTTACTTGTTTTTCTGACATAATTTCGTCCTCCTAAAAATAGTAAAAATGGAAATAATTGCAAAAGGAAGAAAAATACCAAGACTGCCGCGGGCACCTCAACCCTCAGCCGTTATGCTGCATTTTCAGCAGCCGTTCTTGCGATGCTATTAAGATTTTGACTTCCTCTTTACATGATTGTTTTGTCAAACCCGATTCAAAACACACGAAATCTGATTTGACTGATAATTTATTATCGTATGAATTGTTCTGTGTGTCAATATTTTTTTCTTTTCTTCTCAAAAACAAGAAAAAAAATCGCCGTTCTGTCTCAATTCACAGATTGCGGCGACCTTCCATAGCTTTCAGCAATGTTATCTCGTCTGCATATTCAAGATCTCCGCCGACAGGGATGCCGTGGGCTATCCTGCTGACTTTTATGCCTGAGGGCTTGATCAGCCTGGCTATATACATAGCCGTCGCTTCTCCCTCAATGTTGGGGTTTGTGGCCAGTATCACCTCTTCCACATCATTTTCCTGAAGTCTTACGATAAGAGACCTCAGATTGATGTCTTCGGGCCCTATGCCGTCCATGGGCGAAATGGCCCCGTGAAGGACGTGATACAGTCCGTGATAGTCTTTTATCCGTTCCATGGCTACAACATCCCTGGGCGTCTCCACAACGCATATCAGGGATCTGTCCCTCTTGGCGTCGCTGCATATGCTGCAGGGATCTTTGTCTGTCAGATTGCCGCATACCGAACAGTATTTCATGCCGGCCTTTGCTTCAGTAATGGATCTGGCAAGAGACTCCGCTTCGGCGTCATCCAGCGACAGGATATGAAAAGCCAGCCGCTGGGCCGTCTTTCCTCCGATACCCGGCAGTTTGGACAATTCATTTATCAGCTTTGTCAGCGGTTTTGCATAATATCCCATGATTTAGATCATTCCCGGAGGCAGCCCCAGTCCTGCAGTGAGTTTTTCCATCTCTCCCTGGGAGATCTCCTCCATCTTTCTCAGTGCTTCATTTGCAGCAGCGATAACCAGATCCTGCAGCATTTCGATATCATCCGGATCCACTATCTCCGGTTCCAGCTTGATGTCTTTTATTTCTTTTTTGCCTGTCACAGTTACAGTCACAGCTCCGCCGCCTGCACTTGCAGTGGCTTCCATCTCATCGATCTCGCCCTGGACTTCGTCCATCTTCTTCTGCATCGCCTGCATCTGAGCCATCTGTTTCTGCATATTCCCTGCTCCGGCTTTTTTCGGTTTTTTGCCGGCTCGCATTCCTTTTCCCATGTTCTGTTTCCTCCGTTTTGTTCTGTTCTTTATCTACTCTATATCTACCTTCATGCCGCCCATGGCCTGCTGCACCTTCTGCGCTACCTCTTCGGCACTGGTTCTCTTCTCTTCAGGTTCTTCCTTCGACAGCACTATCGCCCTTGGGCTTCCCGAATATTTTGCTACCAGTCCAGCCACCATTTCGCGGTTTCTCTCAATGAAACCTTCAGCCATCCCAGATGCGGAAACGACGAATTCCGTGTCGTTCATTTTTACCGGGGCCGCGCCTGTCCTTACCATAGTAAAATCGCCTCTCTGATTCTCTCCGTCCTGGAGTACAGCTTCCCATATCTCCTCGATATCATCCGTCACAGAGACTGCCGGCTGCTCCTGCGAAACTGCTGATTGCGGCTCTACCTGTTCAGGCCGCTGCAGCTCTTTCTCCGCCGGCCCGGCTTCAGGCCCGAGTTCCGGCTTTTCCGTATGCGGCTGCGGTTTTTGCGGTGCAGGTCTTGCCGCCGCCCTTGCAGTCGTTGGCACCACGCTTCCGTCTCTTGTGGTGGTCGCCAGTTTTACAAAGCATACCTCCAGCAGTATTCTGGGCTGAGTCGTTGACCTGGCCCTGACCACAGTCCCTGCGATCTCTACGATAGCTGTATTTATATCTTCAAGGTCCAGATCTCCGCTCTGTTCCCTGACTCTCTCCACATTTTCGACAGACATGTTCAGCACGTCTTCCGGATCTTTTATGAATTTGGTCATCATCAGATTTCTGTAGTGGCTCATCCAGCCCTGCAGTATCTGTCTGGGGTCCCGGCCTTTTTGTATCAACTGCTCTATTATAGCCAGCCCGCCGGTCGGGTCATGGCGTATCACACATCCGGTCAGATCCACATATGTATCTTCACCCACAGCGCCCAGAGAGTCCAGCACATCGTCTCTGGCAATGTTGCCTTCCCGTCCCGCAATGCACTGATCCAATATGGTCAGTCCGTCGCGGACCGAACCGTCTGCATTGGTAACGATCAGCCTGAGAGCATCCTCATCCATGGTTACGTTCCTGTCGCTGCATATCTTCCGATAAGCCTCTGTCAGTATCTTTTCTGATACTCTCCGAAAATCCATCCGCATGCATCTGGAAAGGATCGTCGCCGGCAGTTTTTCCGGTTCAGTAGTACATAAAATGAACATGACTGTTTCCGGAGGTTCCTCCAGAGTCTTCAGCAGCGCATTGAAAGCACTTGAAGACATCATGTGCACCTCGTCTATGATGTAAACCTTTTTCTTTCCCACGGCCGGGGCGTAGTTGGCACTTTCCCTCAGATCCCTGACATTTTCTACACCATTGTTGGATGCGGCGTCTATTTCCACCAGATCCATGAAAGCTCCCGCCTTTATGGCCCTGCAGTTTTCGCAGGTCCCGCATGGCCGATCTCCTTCGGAAGTACAGTTGACTCCTTTTGCCAGTATCCTGGCCATGGTAGTCTTGCCCGTTCCCCTGGTGCCGCAGAAAAGATATGCGTGATTCACTGTATCCGTAGCCAGCTGGCTCTGCAATATTTTAACTATGTGCTCCTGTCCCAGGACTTCAGAAAAGACCTCGGGACGGTAAGCCCGGTATAATACCTTGTACATCGGTCCCTCCGTCAATGAAAAAGAAAATTGCCCTTTGACAGCTCCGCAGACTGTGAGAAAGGCGTGTCTGCGGCACATAGGAACTGCCGCTTATTGCTGCTTCCTTCCGGACCTGACAAGGTTCACAGAGTCCTATTGCGCAGGACCCATCCCGGCCGTGCGAAGCTGTCAAAAGACAATTTTCATACTCGTTCAATTATATTAGTTTTCTCTCTTCAAGTCAATGTTTTTTAACGTCCGACCACCTTGTATACTTCATCTCCGGCCGGCGGCGCTATCTCTATCATTTCTCTGTCTATTTTCATGCAGATCTTCTTGTCCTCCGGCACGATCCTGCCGATGCACACTATATCGATGCCCGCATCGGAGACTGCCTTGACGATCTCGTCCTTCTTGTCCGGAGAAGCCATTATCATCATGCATCCGCTGGATATGAGGCGAAGCTGATCTATGTCGTATTTTTCGCATATCTTTCTGGTAACAGGCTCAACAGGTATCTTGTCCGGCCATACCTCTGCTCCGACCTTTCCTATCCTGCACATCTCCCACACAGCTCCCAGTATTCCGCCTTCAGTGATGTCGTGCATGCCGGAAGTGCCGATCTTTCCCGCAATAACGCCTTCCTCTACGACACTGACTCTGTTCAGCATATCTTTCGCAGTCTGTATCTCCTCCGCAGTCAAAAACTCCTTCAGTTCCTCTTCATAGTCGCATGCAATAACGCCGCTGCCTTCCAGCCCGGCGCTTTTGGTCATGAGAATGCAGTCTCCCACATTCATGTTTTCTGCATTCTGCGAAGCCCATTTCTCGCCGCGTCCGATAGCAGTTGAAACTATTACCGGCTTGTTCACCGCAGGAGTAATCTCAGTATGCCCTCCGATGATCTCAACGCCCAGCGCCTCGCTGGCCGCAGCCGCCTGCGCCATCATTTCCTCTATCTCGTCTTCCGTGGTCCCCTCCGGCAGCATGACCGCCAGAAGGATCCCGATGGGCTGTATGCCGTTGCTGGCAATATCGTTGCATGAAATATGTATGGAAAGCCGGCCGATATCGCTGATGGCCGCCGTGATGGGATCTGTCGACATAACGCATTCGTAAGCTCCGTAATCCACCACCGCGCAGTCTTCGCCGATCCCCGGTCTTGTGATCACCTCCGGTCTCCTGTAGGTGATCTTGTCAAACACTATTTTCTCTAAAAGGTCGCTGTCCAGCTTTCCCGTTTTCAACATTTTACTTCTCCTCGATCTTCAGGCCGAAACGTTTTATGAAATCTTCTTCAGAGATGATCTCAACCCCCTCGGCCTTTGCTTTTTTATTTTTTGATGACGATGATCCCGCATCGTTGTTTATTAAATAATCTGTTTTTCCGCTGACAGAACCGGCCGCCTTTCCGCCCCGTTCTTCTATCAGTTCCTTCAAACTGCTTCTGTTTTCGAAATGCTCCAGACTGCCTGTTATGACAAAAGTCAGTCCTTCGAATATCTGCTCCTCCGCCTGCCCGCCGCTTTCCGGAAAGCGGATCTCAAACAGGACTTCATCTACAGTCATTTTGTTTTTCTCATCGGAAAACCAGCTGACGAACGAATCCGCCATGATATCTCCCACGCCGTCGATATCCAGCAGTTCTTCTTTTGTCAAAGCCTGTATCTTTTCCCAGCTGCCGCCGCAGTATTTGGATATCAGTTTGCCGTTGGCCGCTCCTATGCCCGGGATCCCCAGACCGTACAGCAGCCTTGCCGGCGTTGTATCTCTTGCGGCATCTGCCGCCTTCACCAGATTATTATACGACTTTTCGCCGAAACCTTCCATAGATATCACGCCTTCCCTGAATCGGGACAGCCTGAAAAAATCGGCAGGCTCCCTGACGAAACCGTGTCCTGCCAGCTTTTCCACAGTGGATTCCGACAGACCGTCTATATTCAAAGCATCTCTGCTGACGAACAGGCTGAACGCCTTTATCCTCTTTGCCGGACATTCCGGATTCGTACAGTAAAGCACTTCAACATCGCCGTCCTTTTTCAGATCGGTTTTGCCTCCGCAGGCCGGA
The DNA here is from genome assembly GCA_034927505.1 of Eubacteriaceae bacterium. Classification (GTDB taxonomy): domain Bacteria; phylum Bacillota; class Clostridia; order Peptostreptococcales; family Anaerovoracaceae; genus RUG100. Next base: position 15,957 of record JAYFPY010000014.1, on the reverse strand, counting down.
CACTCATCCGGCACTTCTGCACTGCCGCTGCCTGTTATGTCCTCTGCGATCTGCGGTATTATCATGTTTGCCTTGTATACTGTTATCTCATCGCCGATGCCCAGCTTCAATTCCTTCATGATACTCACATTGTGCACCGATGCCCGGGACACAGTCGTACCTTCCAGCTGTACCGGCTCGAAAACCGCTATCGGGTTGATCAGTCCGGTCCTGCTGGGGCTCCATTCTATCTCCAAAAGCCGAGTCGTGCGTATCTCGTCTTTCCACTTGAAAGCTATAGCGTCCCTTGGAAATTTCGCTGTCACACCAAGAGATCTGCCGTAAGCTATGTCGTCATATATGAGCACCAGCCCATCGGACGGCATATCGCTGCCGGGTATCCCCGCTTCAAAATCATCCACCGCTTTTGCTATTTCCGGCCCGGTTACCCTGACGTACTCCACCGGCTCGAATCCCTGTCCGGCCAGCCAGTCCATCTGTTCATGCCGGGTCGAATGATCCAGTCCCTCCGCCGAAGCCAAAGTGAAAGGATTGAAATGGACGTTCCTCTCCGCAGTGATCCGGTTGTTCAGCTGACGGACGGAACCGCTGCACAGATTCCTCGGGTTCTTGTACCTGGCGTCCAGTTCCGGAAGGTTTTCATTTATCTTCTCGAAATCAGAGTATGTGATATATGCTTCGCCTCTTATCACCAGCCTGCCCTTGAAAGGGATAGTAACCGGAAGGTTTACAAATGTCCTTGCATTCCCGGTTATGACCTCGCCTATATCGCCGTTGCCTCTGGTCACGGCCTTTGCCAGCTTTCCCTCTTCATATGTCAGCACAACCGTCAGTCCGTCCATCTTCCACGACAGCAGTCCCTCTTTGTCGCCCAGCCAGTCCTTCAGTTCTTCAACGCTCTTGGTCTTGTCCAGAGAAAGCATCCTTGTGGGATGAGCTTCCTTGGGCAGGTCGCTTATGGTCTCGTAGCCCACATTCTGAGTGGGGCTGCCGGCCATGACGATGCCGGTCTCCTTTTCCAAGGCTTCAAGTTCGTCGTATACCCGGTCGTACTCCAGGTTGGAAACGATCTCTCTGTTTTCTTTGTAGTAAGCACGGGCAGCTTCGTTTAGAAAAGCCGCCTTCTCTTTCATCTCTTTCGTTTTATCATCCATGGCTACACCTTTTTCAGCGGCGCCACATCAGCCGCCAGTTTTTTCGTATCGCCGCCGGCGAATTCCACTGTGACAGTATTGCCTTTGACCGCCATTACTGTACCGTCTCCGAATTTGCCGTGATTCACTTTGTCGCCTTCTGCAAAAGTCTCCGTGTTTTTTGCCCTGGCCCTGATCTCTTTCTTTGCGGCCCTAAAGCTGTCGAAAGGCTGTCCCGATGCCGATCCGCCGCATCCGTCCATCGGCTTTCTCTCGCCGAATCTGACATCTTCCTTTTTGACATACACTCCATCGCCGTCCAGCAGCTTCGGATCCAGCTCTCTCAAAAATGTAGACTCCCTGGTATAGCTGCCCTTGCCGTACATGGTCCTGTAAGCCGCGCCGGTGAGGAACAGCCGCTCTTTCGCTCTGGTCATCCCCACATAGCACAGTCTTCTTTCCTCTTCCATCTTTGCAATATCTTCGATGGATCTCCATCCGGGAAACAATCCGTCTTCCATTCCCGGCATGAATACAAATGGGAATTCCAGGCCCTTTGCGCTGTGCATAGTCATCAGAGTCACCGCATTTTCCCCGGCGTCGTGATTGTCTATATCCGAAAGAAGAGCGATCTTTTCAAGGAACTCTGAAAGAGTCAGTTCGCCTTCTTCTTCGTAGTCATAGATCACAGATTTGAATTCCAGAAGATTTTCTAGCCTTCCTTCCGCCTCTATGCTGTTGGCGTCCTCCAGTGCCTTCATATATCCGGTCCCGTTGAGAAGCCCGTCGTATATGTCAGACACTCTCAGGTTGTCTTTTTCCTCGCTGTAATGAGCGATAGTGTCTATCATTTCCTTTGCCTGAGGCCTTGCCTTTGCCGACAGAGTATCCAGCACCTCATCGTCCTTCAGCATGGCGAACATACTGTCGCCCCGCGCCGCCGCCCATGCAGTCAGCTTGTCCTGAGTCGTCTGCCCGATGCCTCTCTTCGGCTCGTTGATGATTCTGGACATAGAAAGATCGTCGTCCGGGTTCTGCACCAGACGCATATACGCCACGATATCTTTTATTTCTTTTCTCTCATAGTATCTGGTCCCGCCGACGACCCTGTATGGTATCTCCCTTGCCGACAGCGCCTCTTCGAAATTCCTGGACTGTGCGTTGGTCCTGTACAGTATGGCAAAATCCGAATAAGCCCTGTCGGAAGTTTTCAGACGGTCGATCTCCTGAGCCACATACCACGCCTCCTGTTTTTCATCGTCCGTCCTGGTATACACCAGCTTCTTTCCATCTTCGCCTTTGGTCCAGAGTTTCTTCGCCTTCCTTGAGGAATTGTTCTCGATGACCGAATGGGCCGCCGCAAGAATATTTCCCGTGGACCGATAGTTCTGCTCCAGCTTTATTACCTTCGCCCCCGGAAAATCCTTTTCGAAATTCAATATGTTGGTTATGTCTGCGCCCCGCCACTGATAAATGCACTGATCGTCATCGCCGACCACGCAAAGGTTCCCGCTGTCTTCCGCCAGCATCTTTACGAACCTGTACTGGGTCTTGTTGGTATCCTGATATTCGTCCACCATTATGTATCTGAATCTTTTCTGATACTTTAACAGTACCGCCTCATCACGGTCAAAGACTCTGACCGTGTTCAGCAGCAGATCGTCGAAGTCCATAGCATTGTTTTTCTTCAGTACTCTTTCATATTCACGATAAGCCTTGTATTCTATCTCGCCCCGGTATCCTTCGCCCTTGACTTTTGCAAAAGTCTTCGGGTCCATTTCTTTTTCTTTGCAGTCGCTGATGATGCCCAGCAGTCTGCCTGCAGGGAACTGTTTTTCATCTATCTTCAGTTCCTTTATGATCTTTTTCATCACAGCTTTTGTATCCACCGGATCGTATACCACAAAATCATTGGTATACCCCAGGATCTCAGCGTGACGACGCAGTATCCGAAGACATGCCGCATGAAAAGTCATGATCCACATACTGACGCTGCCTCCCAGCAGAGCCTCCACCCTGTCTCTCATTTCCCCGGCCGCCTTGTTTGTAAAAGTAACAGCCAGGATGTTGTACGGAGGCACGCCTTCGTCCTTGATGAGATGGGCTATCCTGTGAGTCATAGTGCTGGTTTTCCCACTGCCCGCACCTGCCAGTATCAGCAATGGCCCCTCTGTGTGAAGACATGCTTCACGTTGTTGTTCGTTTAAATCATCTAAATAAGTCATGATGACATTTTAACATATTTCACCTTTGCTTACTACAGATATATTGTCCGCCTGATCACATTTCCAATCTCAGATCTTCGTCTTTTACCACACCCATCATCTTCATTAAAGTATAGATGATCAAAGACAGCACAGCCGGCAGCGCGATGTGCAGCAGCAGTACTTCGAACAGCACCGGAAGGGTGAATCCCATATCGGTGAACGTCATTATCTGGCCCACCAGTCCGGATGTCCCCATGCCCGCCCCGGCAGAGTTGTTGGTCATCTTGAACACACATGTGCTCAGCGGTCCGGCTACGGCTCCCGCCAGTGTAGGCGGTATAAGTATCTGCGGATGCTTTATTATATTCGATATCTGTATCATCGAAGTCCCGATCCCCTGAGCGACCAGTCCGCCCACTCCGTTTGCTCTGAAACTGATCACTGCAAATCCGACCATCTGTGCACAGCACCCCACAGTGGCCGCCCCTGCGGCAAGACCGGAAAGCTGAAGCATGATGCACAGAGCTGCCGATGATATGGGCGCCGTCAGCGCCAGACCGACTACGACTGCGATAAATATGCCGAACCAGAATGGCTGCCATTCGGTAGCCGTCATTATGGAGTCTCCCAGCTTTAACATCAGCCACCCCACTGCCGGCCCCGCCACCTTTGCGGCGATGCCGCCGGCCAGCAGAGTCACCGCCGGAGTTACGATTATATCTACTTTGGTCTCCCTGGAAACCATTTTTCCCAGTTCAGCTCCAATGCAGACTGCCACAAATGCGCCTGCCGGGCCGCCCGCAACGTCTATGCCGAACCCGGTGAAAGCCGCGCCCATTGCGCCTGTGACCGCACTGGAAAACAGCACCAGCGGAGGAGCTTTCAAAGCCCATGCAACAGCTACGCCTATTGCCGGTCCCATCATCTTCATGGCAGTATCGCCTACTAATATAAGAAAAGCAACAAACCATGTCTTTTCATCCACTCCGGGAATGTGACACATCTGCTGCCCTATAGTCTTCAGTATCAATCCGATCAGCAGGGATGAAAACAATCCCAGAGCCATAGCAGAAAGCGCATCCTGCACGTACCTCTTTACGCTGATCTCTATATCTTTCCTTTTGAAAAAGCCAACATTCTGTTCCATTTTGAATAGTCTCCTTTGAATGGTCTACTTTCTTTGCAAGCCCGTTTCACAATCAGGCCCTCGATAACATCTTTCTGATTGTATCAATTCTATATACGTGTGTCAAGACACCTGTAAACTCAATGTATGCAACGATTTTAATATTGCATATATGAGTTGCAAATATAAGCAAATATTTGGTATAATATAGAATAGAAGTTAAAAGTTATAGGGGTGATGTATTCACAAGGAGGATAAGAATCATGAATGATCGAAATCAAGCATCTGCACAGGCTGCAGAGAAAACAAGACAGTCGCTGTACGGAAGCGGCGCTGCCGAACAGAAAACTGAAAATACCCAGTATCAGACTTACACGCCGGCTTCCGGCCAGGTGCCGCCGGAAGTCAACAAATGGAACTGGGGTGCTTTTGTATTCAACATGTGGTGGGGCATAGGAAACAAAACATACCTGCCTCTTCTCTGCCTTATACCGCTCTTCAACTGCGTATGGGTATTCATATGCGGCGCTATGGGCAACAAATGGGCCTGGGAGAAAGGGCGTTTTACAAGTGTAGAAGATTTCAAAGCAAAACAGGAATCCTGGAACAGAGCAGGATTCGTAGCATTCTGGGTATATATCGGTTTGCTGGTAGTGTATGTGATAGCTGCTATAGCCCTCGCATCCTGGCTTTCAAACTATGCCTACAACCCGTACAACAACTATTACAATTACTAAAAAGATATAGAAGGACCGGCCAGAAGGCCGGTCCTCTTATTTTTTATACTTGCGGCAGAACGCCGGCGCCATGTATTCTGAAGATTCTCTGCTGATGCCGTATTTTTTTGCAAGGATCCGCCATTTTTCGCTGACCGTCCTTGAAATATCCGCAGCTGTTTTCTGCGCATCGTTCCTTTCTATACCGTAATACTCTGCGGTATCGACCGCAAGATCAAAATCCATCAGGTTGCTGTCTTCGCTTACATTGAGTGACAATGAATCGCCATATATGCATGGATTCACATCGTACTGCGGAGACATCCTCCAGCCGTTTGCCTCCAGGATCATGCCATGATTTCTCAGATGGTCATCCGTATTGGAAACTGCCATGCTGAACACGATCCTTTTCCACAATTGTTCCAGATCGTCCCCGGGACGGCTTCCGTTCATTCTGATAAATGTTGCGATGTCCAAATAGCTGCTTCCATCTTCAGCCGATGATCCGTCGGTCTTTCCCAGCAGGGTCATAGCAGATGCAAAATGTATGCGTTTTTCCCCGTCCCTGTCGAACCGCTTTACGAGAAACGTGCTGCCTGTCTTCGAAAATGTTTCCAGTTTTGCCTCCGGAACATCCAGACCGCAGCGCAAAGCAAGATCGTGCACCACCATCTCCCATGCTCCTGAATCATACTCATCGTGCCTTGACGGGAACTTGGCTATCCACAGACTGCCGTCAGGAGCCATGACCGATGCTTTGGGTCTGGCCCCGCCCAGTGACGATCCGGGCTGAAGCAGCTGATCGAGCCACTTTTCTTCGATCCCGCCTTCATCATTTTCAAATGCCAGGGATGCACTTTCCAATTTTCGCAAGGTCGTCCACGGAGGTGTTGCCAGCCCCTTGTCATCTGACAGGAACGGGCCGTTTTCCTCCGATGCAAACCTCAATGCACCCATTCGCGATTTATCGTAGACGCCCAGCAGGTAATCCGTTTCCTGCATCCGTTTAGGTTTGCGTTCTTCCTTCTTCGCTTCCAGTATTTCTTTTCGTTTCATAAGGAGCCGGCCCCACCTGTCCGGGCAGGAATCCGCGAACAAGCCAAACATCGTTTTGTCAACGGGCACATACTGCCTTCCTCGATACAATTCCAGATCCGGATCCAGTACAAGCCATGTACCCGAAGTCTGCAGCCATTTTTCATTGTATTCAAACGAATAATGTTCCCTTCCCTTTTCAGATGAAGAAAACATTGTCCCTATCAGCCTATTTGTTTTTTCATTCTCACACATATATACATATATGATTTTTTCACCGCCCGCCATCACTCTTCACCCTTCCGGTCGCTCTTTTTTTAAGCGGCAGCTTAAGATACTGAAGTTTTCGCCCCAGTTGATCGTCTTCAGCGATCTTCAGCAGATCCCTGTCCATATTGTTCAAAGCATGCAGCACAGCCGCATAAGTACCCATCGCTACAGAAGGGCTCCCCTTTTCTACAGACCATAAAGTTGCCCGGCTGATCCCGGCTCTTTCAGCCACCAGTTCCACAGTAAGATCCCGACGAAGCCTGGCAAGTTTTATTTGATCTCCCATAGTCTCTAATATTTTCTGGGTCTGCGGCATTATTGCCGTTTTTCTGTTTTTCATTGTATTGACCGCCTTTATGTTTATTATATTAAACTATATAGGCTCATTTGTCAATTATACAATACTTTAACATCATCATGATGCGATGCTTCCGAATCCGCATACGCTGTTCCTGCCATGTTCTTTTACATAATACAGTGCCTTGTCAGCCTTCTTTACCAGATCGACCACATCTATCACGTTGCATGACCGCCATTCGGCAAAACCTATGCTCAGCGTAACTATGCCCTTTTTAGTCCCCGGATGAGGGATGGCTTTTTCCTCTACTCGCTTTCTGACCTCTTCCGCTATGGATGCCAGCTGATCATACCTGTAGACTTTGCTGATCCCGGCGAATTCTTCGCCTCCATTTCTGGCAAACACCATATCATATTCTTTACCAACTTCCTGCATTATTTTTCCTATCTGCGTCAGACATTCATCACCCTGCAGGTGTCCGAAATAATCATTGTATTTTTTGAAGTGATCGATATCGATCATTATTATCCCTGTTATACGTTCGTCTTCATCCCTGAAAGCTCCCAGCAGCTGGTCGAATTTTCTTCTGCTGGCCAGTCCGGTAAGTCCGTCTATATCACGCTGTTCTTCTGCAATGATCTTATTGTATATAGCTTCCACTCTTATCTTGTACATATTGTAGCAGACAAATACTTCCAGAACTGCACATATACCGATGTGCAGTGAATCATTCAATGCGATCGCATTTTCCCTGGCCGCAAAGCTGAGGATCATGAACAATGCACATACCCCTATTATAAAGCTGTTGTATGCATTCAGTCTGCATATGAACAGCAGCGGCAATGCCACCAGCACCACATAAAAAGTCGAAGCAATGCTATTCGGGCTGGCATATATGCCCTGGTACATAGCTATTGCAAATGTCACTGACAAAAAGAAGTATATCAAAGGAGTGATTATCTCCGGTGCTTTACTTGCATATATGCGAGCCATTACCCAGACTGCCGCATATATAGCCGCCGCAACCAGCATCAGCAATGTGGGCATAGTGCCGTACAGCTTTGCCACCACCGCACCAATACATACACAGAGCGCAGCAAAAAACAATGATACCCTCATCAGCATCATGCGGTTGGCTTTCATTATCTGGTCTTTACACTGTTCATAGATCTGTTCATAAGTCTTTTCATTCATCCCTGTCACCCACATGTTTAATATATACTACTTTTATTCTACATTTTTATACATTATTTGTCAAACAATTCAGAAAACAACATTATGAAACGATCCGCAGGCATTCCTGCGGATCGTTGATCCAATTGAATTGGGTTTTATTGAATTTTGATCAATAGCTTAGATATTAGCCTTGATGCTTTCTTCCAGAATTTCCAGACCCTTGTCGATCTGAGCGTCAGTTGCGCACAGTGGGCAAAGGAATCTGATTACGTTGTTGTAAGTTCCGGCAGCTTCCATTACAAGGCCCTTCTGAACTGCAGTCTTAATGATCTTTCCAACCAGTTCAGCATCAGGAGTCTTAGTCTTCTTGTCTTTAACAAATTCGATACCCATCATCGATCCAAGACCTCTTGCATCTCCGACACATTCGTACTTGTCTTTCCAGCCGTTCCAAACCTTCATGCATTTGTCAGCAATTGCTCTTGCCTTTGCAGGATAGTCTTCTCTTTCCATGATTTCTACGACTTTGAGTCCTGCTGCACATGACAGTGGGTTACCGCAGAATGTACCGCCGATAGTTCCCGGTGTTACATTGTCCATGATCTCTGCTCTTGCTGTAACAGCTGACAGAGGCATACCGCCTGCGATGGATTTAGCTGTAGTCATGATATCAGGAGCTGCGCCTGCTTCTGCAAAGTACTGTGATCCGAACATTCTTCCTGTTCTTCCCCAGCCACTCTGTACTTCGTCGCAGATCATCATGATGCCGTTGTCATCACAGATCTTTCTAACTGCCTTGACCCATTCGATAGGAGCCGGAATGAATCCGCCTTCGCCCTGTACAGGTTCAAATACGATAGCAGCACATGCATCTTTTGGTGTAGCTTCGATGAATACTGTTTCCAGTTTGTCCAGATAGTAATCGATAGCTTCAGCATCAGTCATGCCTGCAGGTTTTCTGTAGAGGTTAGGGAATTCAGCTCTGTAAACGCCGTCCGGGAAAGGTCCCATGCCTACTGCATAAGCCTTCTTTGCAGTCATTGCCATTGTCATCTGAGTTCTTCCGTGGAATGCGCCCGTGAATACGATGATGTTTGGTCTTCCAGTGTAGCTCTTTGCGATCTTTACTGCGTTCTCGTCAGCTTCTGCACCGGAGTTTACGAACATTGTCTTTTTCTTGTCGCCCTTTACCGGAACGATCTGGTTCATTTTTTCTGCCATGTCCAGGTAAGGTTTGTGCGTTGTGATGTTCATCATAGCGTGGAAGAATTTTTCTGACTGTCCCTTTACAGCTTCTACCAGTTCAGGATTGCTGTAACCGATGTTCAGTACTCCTACTCCGCCGACCCAGTCCAGAAAGATGTTTCCGTCAACGTCTTCGAACATAGCGCCTTCGCCTCTTTCAATAACCAGTGGATATCCACAAGCGATTGCTCCCGGCATAACGTCAGCTCTCTTTGCGATTGCTTCTTTTGCCTTTGGTCCAGGCAGCGGTGTTGAAATCTTAGGTAATGCTTCTCTTAACATTTTAGTTCCCTCCATTGTGTAGTTAGTAGTTATAATAGTTTTTTGTTTATTTCCAGCTCTGAAAGCTTTCGATACAATGTTGCTCTTGACAGTCCCAGTTCCTTTGCGACAAGATCTTTGCTGTTGCCCGACTCGCCGTGCTGTCTCAATTTCTTGATTATGACTGCCCTCTCATATTCTTTTATCTGATCGGCCAGCGGCAGTGAACTTTCCGTCACGCCCAGGTCCTGATCTTCTCCCAGATTTATTCTCTGCGGCACATCCTTGATCCCGATGACCTCGCCCTGTGCCATATTCGTACTATACTCTACCGCATTTTCAAGTTCTCTTACATTGCCCGGCCAGTCATAGCTCACATATAAATCATACACCTCTCCGTCAAATCCGGAAAGCTTGCGTTCCATATATGAATTGTATTTCTTGAGAAAATACTCCATGAACAGCTGTATATCTTCCCGTCTCTCTCTGAGAGGCGGTATGTCTATCGGAATCACGCTCAGCCTGTAATACAGGTCTTCTCTGAACTTGTCTTCCTTTATCATTTCTTCAAGATTCTTGTTGGTCGCTGCGATCACTCTCACATCTACCATTATATCACTATTCCCGCCGACGCGCTCAAATCTCATATTCTGCAGCACATGCAGGATCTTTACCTGAAGGTGCATCGGCATATCGCCTATTTCATCGAGGAAAATCGTGCCGCCGTCAGCAGCCTCGAATTTACCTTTTTTACCTTTTTCGGAAGCCCCCGTAAAAGCTCCCTTTTCATATCCGAAAAGCTCGCTTTCCAGAAGGTTTTCCGGAATAGCCCCGCAGTTGACCGTTACAAACGGATTCCCCGCTCTGGGTCCCGAATAATGTATCGCCTTTGCGAACATTTCCTTGCCGGTGCCGCTTTCTCCGGTTATAAGGACCGTTGAATCGCTCCTGCTGGTGATCATTGCCTGCTCTTTCGCACGGTTGATCGCCTCGCTGTTTCCTATTATGTCATCGAAGGTATTTTTGACCTTCTTTGTTGTCATTTTGTAGGCCAGTTTCTGTGCCTCCTGTATGTCTCTGAAGGAGAGCACTACGCCTTCTATATCATTTCCCGCAAAGAATGGTTTTGCAGTTGCGATTATATGCAGACTGCCCTTTTCAGTGCGGTAAAGTTCTTCTTTTTCCGTGTATCCCTTGCCGGTCTTCAGAACGTCCAGCGCGGGAGACCCTATCATGTATTTGTTCAAATGTTCATCTATTATATCTGTACGGGCTGTCTTGAACAATTCAGCCGCTCTACTGTTACAATGCCTTATAAGTCCGGATTTGTCAATAGCAACCATTCCTTCGTGAGCCGTTTCCAGTACGGTAAACATCTCTCTTCTTGCGATTTCTGCAGCCAGAAGGTTCTCCTGCTGCGCCGCCTTAGCAGCCAGAAGGTCCGCCATTTTCTCAACAAAGGACACCATGCTGCGGTCCTTGTCCAACAAAACAGCCCGCTGCTCTTCACTGAATGCAACAAGCCCGATTATCCCTATTATTTCACCTTTGCATTTGATTGGAGTACATATTTCCGCCAGTTCCCCGGCAGCTGTGATATTGCCCTTCTGTTCGCCGTAATACTTGTCGCTCGGCGCGTCTTCGATGTACTGTGTCACTCCTGAACGGAGCACTCTTGCATATAAAAAACTGCCATCCAACTTGCCGGCCTCTTCTTTTTGGCCGACCATGTCGGAATAGACCCCTGTACCACCGACGATAGTCAATGAATTATCAACGATTTCGATCTCGACTCCGACAGCGATGCTGATAGCCTCGGCCACCTGTTGTACACTAGTTGATATTTCCTGCATTAACGACATTATTCAGCTCCTCCGCAAGCATTTATATTATAACAAAAGAGTGACCGTTTGTCACTCTTTTTGTCACTCTTTTTTCTCATATTTGATATACGTTTTTCCTATATCTTAACGTGATTCCTATATCGTCTCACCGGCAGTCTCATTATTGCTATTCTCTGTCAGAGCAGCTCCCAGATCGAGAGTATTCTTGTCCAGACGCTGCACCAGATTATTGATCTCCACCAGCTGTTCCGGAGATATATCCTCTCCCACCTTCAACGAACTGTTGTATAGTACATTCTCCAGCTGACCGTGGACTTCTGCGATTTTTTCTTTTATGTTGCCTAGGGTCTCCTGATCCATGGTGTCTCTGATGGCTTCTTCCCTGCTCAGCAAAGTTGCAGTTTCCAGCTCGAATTCGGAAACGCCTTCGACTGTAGTGGTTTCATACCCCAGCTTTTCCTTTACTGTCTCGGCAAAAGCCGTCTTGGAGTCTTCTTCACCGTGCACCAGGAATATCTGATCCGGCTTTTTCTCGAATCCGGACAGCCATTCCAGCAGTCCGTCTCTGTCGGCGTGCCCCGAAAATCCTTCCAGATTGTATATCTCCGCATTGACCTGCACCGGCTCTCCAAAGAGGACTACTTCCTTCAAGCCGCCGATAAGGTTTTTCCCCAGTGTGCCTTCCGCCTGATATCCGACGAAAACTATGCTGGATTTTTTGTCCCAGAGGTTGTGTTTTAGGTGATGCCTTATTCTTCCGGCTTCACACATGCCGCTGGCGGATATGATGATCTTCGGAGTCCTGTCCATGTTGAGACGCTGTGACTCTTCTGTGGTCCTTGTGAACTTCAGATTCTTGAAATCCAGCGGATTGTCCCCCTTCAGTATGTATTCCTTCGTCTCGTCATCAAAAGCCTGTACATTTTTCTTGAATACCTCTGTGGCCGTCGTCGCCATCGGACTGTCTATATATACATCCAGATCTTCCAGATCTTTCTTGTACTTGTTGTTGCCTTCATAGTAGCGGTTCAGTTCATATATGAGTTCCTGCGTCCTTCCCACTGCAAAGCTGGGTATGACCACCGTGCCGCCGCGTCTCTTGGTCCTGACTATTATCTCCATCAGGTCGTCGACTCCCGAAGTATTTTTCGGATGGAGTCTGTTTCCGTAAGTCGTTTCCATTATCAAATGGTCCGCCTTCTTTATTACTGTAGGATCTCGGAGTATAGGTCTGCCCTTTACTCCCAGGTCTCCCGAAAAAACGATCTTCGAAACGTTTTCATTTTCCTCCACCCACAGTTCCGTTATTGCCGAACCTAAAATATGCCCCGCATCATTGAATACGATCTTCATGTCATCATTGATCTCGATAAGCTGGTCGTACAGTATCGGTTCCACGTATTTCAACGCTTTCTCGGAATCCTTCACAGTATACAGAGGGTCTACGAGAGGTCTGCCCGCTCTTTCATTCTTCCTGTTTTTCCATTCCGCTTCTTTTTCATGTATATACCCGCTGTCCTTCAGCATCACGTCCAGCAGGTCTGCTGTAGCACTGGTGCAGTATATCTTTCCGGAAAATCCTTTCTTGACCAGCAGCGGAAGTCTTCCGCAATGATCGATATGGGCGTGACTCAGCACCACGCACTCCACCTCTGCCGGGTCGAATGGGAATTCCTCGAAATTCTTGGCGTCCTGAGCTTTGCCGCCCTGGAACTGCCCGCAGTCCAAAAGTATTTTGTGTTCACCGCTGGTAAGCAGATGGCAGGAGCCTGTGACTCCATCCGCTGCACCGCAAAATTTGATTTTCATAAAATCGCCTTTCTCTCAAATATACAGTTTTAATTGTCGCCGCTGATTTTTTCCGGCTGCTTTCCGGCATCCCGGCAAAGGATTATGTACAGATCGACAGCCGTCTGAAAATCTTCAGCCAGCTCTTCTTCACTGTTTCCTTCATATCCTACATGGTCTTCGATCCCGATGATCTTCCCATGATACATTTCGTCTTTTTCAGAGTACTCTACACTCCCGGTGTAAGCTCTGTATTCCAGTTTGTCGTTCATAAAAGTTCCCCTTTTCTTTCTATTCTGTACATTACTATAACACCAAGTATATGTTGTTGCAATGGTCGTTTTTGGCTTTATGTCCAAGTAAAACCGGCAGGAAGCTGTATCGCTCTCCGCCGGCTTTTGTTTTGCTGTTATTCTATCTGACTTTGATGCTCTTTACCTTCGTCCAGCTGCTGTAATCTCTCTTGCCGTTCTTTACTTTATAGTACCGCATCTTGAACTTGTATGTCTTGTTCCTGGTTTTATTCACGCTGGTATATGTATTGTTGAATGTCTTTCCGGTCCAGTAAGTCTTCATCTTCTTGCCTGCCGTGTCATTGTTCGCGATCTGATAACCTTTAGCGCCTTTGACTGTCTTCCAGTGTACCTTCACGTCGGTGCCCCATGAATTCTTGACGGTGAATGATACCGGTTCTTTCTTTGTCTTTGCCGTGACCGCCTTTGACGTGGCGTGACCTGTCTTGTTGACCGCCCTTACCTTGAACCAGTATTTCTTATTGGCTTTCAGTTTTTTGACTGTCTTCGAAGAGCCTTTAACAGTTCCGGCCAGTTTATATTTACCTTTCTTCTTTGTCGCTTTATATACTTTGTATGACGTGGCTCCGGCAGACTTCTTCCAGGTGACCTTCACTGAATACCTTCCTGCGGCTTTTGCCTTTACCTTTGTCGGTGCTGCAGGTTTGCCGACAGTCCCCGCTGTCGTGAATTTCTTTGTTATCCAGCTGCCGCCGTTATAGTTGGCTGCCTTTACCGTATACTCCGCACCCGCCTTCAATGCCAGCTTATCGAACTCTGCAGAAAAAGTCCTGTCGTTGTTCACTGCTGCGCTTTGTGTCCTGAGCATCGTCTTTCCATCATTATCATACAGTACAACTACCACTGCAAGATAACTCTCGCTTACTGTTCCTTTGACTGTTACGGTGCCGGTCGTCCCTGATGCGGACACGCTCTCGGAGGAACCCGCTGCAGCTCCTGTGCCGAGCATACTGACAGTGAATATAATAGTTATCGCTAAACAAATTATTTTCTTCATGATACTATACCCCCTTTACTCTTCCGGCCATGTGACGCCTGTGCCCGCGCCTATGGTTGCTCCGCCAAAGTTATCGTTTTCAAAAGCCCCCGCCTTAACGCCTATGATTGACACCTTTACAGGTTTGTTCTGTGCTGATCCTTTATATACACAGAAATCATCCGTGGCAGTAAATATCTCATTGCCGGCTGTATATGTATTGTCTGTCAGCAGATCTGTTGTAACAGAGCCGTTGGCCCATGTATATGTGCAGTACAGATCTATGTCCGTTGTCTTTGTGCCCGGGTAATAGTAAGTTGCATATACTGCACAGTTGTCTTTACCCCAGTCAAATGTTATGCCCTCCTGTGTTCCATGATTTGTCTGACATTGAGTATTGCCCTCCACTTGTCTGTACTCCTGTATATCTATTCCCACACGCTTTACTGATACATATCCTGTTTTTTGCTGTCCCTTATATGTATACTCGATTTTGAGAGGGACAGAATCATAGTAACTGGAATTGAATGTAACCTTGTTTTCGGATATAGTGACCGCCTTGTCCGGCAGATCGCTCGTTATACTGTCGATGGTCATTCCCGACATGGGAGCAATGGTGATGCTTGAATATCCGAAATATGTGACCAGTGGGAACGGGTCAGCACTAGTGGTGTTATTGAACGCCACGAACGGCGTGTTGCCAAAATTCCATGCAGCCGCAGCTTTGTCAGTCCCGCTTCCGTTTGCTATTGCGCCTTCGAAATCAGGTTTGTAGATAAATAACTGGAACGTCGATTCGTCCGCTCTGACCATATGCAATGACACGCAGTAATCAGTACTTCCCGATGTGCCGGCGATCCTTGCACCGCCCACATCGATATCTTTGTTATCTTGGTCATACTTGCCATAGTCTAAAATGCAATTTACATCCGGATAAGCTGCCGGGTCCTTCGTACCATCTCTAGTTCCCAATGTTTTCAAATAATACGTTGCTGTGCCGTTCTTTGTTCCCTTTATGAGGATCTGCTCGGCGCTAGGCATTTTATATATGTATCCCACTGCCGTAGTTTTATCTCCCAATGCGACTGAAACTTTATAACAATCAAGTTTGTCAGTACCGCCATCCGTTGTTACTCCAAGCTTGCTGTTATCATTTGTGACCGTCGTTGCTGTTTCAACAGCAGCCTGATCCGCAAATGTGTTTTTATAATCATGAAAAACGATATCCCACAATTGATTGGCAAATTGTGCTTTCAGACTATTTGCAATCTTTTCATCTGTGTCTGCACTTTCCGCTGCTGCGTATGAAAATACTTTTACTTCAATACGTGTCTTTAACCCCGCATAATCGGCATCAGCAAACGCGGTTGCCGGCAAAACGGTCAGCACCATACACAATACTGCCGCAATGGCTATTATTTTTCTTTCATAAATTGCAATTTCAAATTGAACACTTTTTGTAAAAATCAAGCTACATGTACTTTGACAACTGAATACACATGATCAAGGAATTCATCAAACAGTTCCTCGGGAGTGGCATATCCAAGGTGTTTCCTTGGAAGAGCATT
>JAYFPY010000044.1:0-7492 GCA_034927505.1 Eubacteriaceae bacterium | reverse complement strand
TTTCTGTAATAAACGGTATAATGTTATTCATAAGAGCACTCCTTTTTTAATATATTTATGTTAGTAACTAAATCATATCATAAAAGTTGTTGCTCTTATTTTTTATTTTTCTTTTTCCCCACTGTAACTTTACACTAAGATGAATTTGACAAGGTGCCGCTGTCTGTAATATAATTTTTGTCTAAAGGCGGTATGGAATAATGGGAAAGAAAAGAAAGAATACAATTATACGAAATGCTGTTTTGATGTGTACCGCTGCTGTTATGATCACAGGGCTGGGGTTCACATCTTTTGCGTTCGCAAAAGCAGACATGAACCAGCTGGAACTGGCAGCCAGAGGTGAAACAAAAACGGAAGCCGATAAATACTCCGCATCCTTTACTGAGGGCGTGGAAGACACTGTAGCAAAAGTGCCGGAAAAAAGCATTGCTGCTGTAGTGCCTAAAGTTCATGTAAAGGCAGATGAAAATGTTGAAGACAACGTTCTCAAAGAGCGTATCCCTGCATATTCTCTGTCTGATATTGTTTCAATGGATATGACCGCAGCCAGCGGCGTCACAGAAGATGACTTGAAGGCGGCAGGGACTCACAGCGGCCTTAAAGGTCTGGAATCTGCCTTTGTCAAAGCCGAAAAAGACTACGGCGTCAACTGCCTGTTTCTCTATGGTATCGCAGTCACTGAAAGCAGCGGCGGAACAGCCATGTTCAAACCGAACAATATGTTTGGATACGGACATAAAAGTTTTTCTTCAAAAGCCGAATGCATCGACTATGTGGCACAGCGCATCAGCGAAGATTATCTGAGCGAGACAGGCCCGTATTACAGAGGAAAAACTCCGACTGATGTGAACAAAGTATACTGCACAGGCGATACCTGGCACGGGAAAGTCGAGAAAACGATGTATACCATGTATCAGGATATACGGCAGAACAATCTTGCCCGGTATGACTGAATATCAAACCGAGGCGCTCATTATATCACAGAATGTTTTCTGTGCATCGCACACTGCTCTGTACTGCACGTCCAGATCCGAATAATCTTTTGCACGCAGCGGTTCAACTATATCCGATGCTTTATCGAACACAGGGGTCAGTCCAAGATTTGCGGCTACCCCTTTTATAGTGTGAGCATATTCAAAAGCGGAATCATACTCCTTCTCTTCCAGCGCCTTTCCCAATGAGGCGAAATTATCATCCTCTGTGAATACCTGAAGACACTCTTCATAAAAAGCCACATCGCCGACAAGGCGTTCAAGAGCTCCGTCTACATCACATCCCCATTCTTTAAGCTTTGTCATTTTATTTGTCATGTAATCACACCTCCTCAGGTGATTATTATTCCTTATACATACAGCACCGGTTCTTGCCCGATCTTTTTGCTTCATACAGTGCCTTGTCTGCATTATTATACAGCTCTTCGTATGTCCTGATACCGCCTTTGGCCATAGCGATCCCCACAGAGCACGCTACATTCAACGTCTTGTTCTTGTTCCGCCAGCCTGATACGACAGCACAGACTTCATTTCCCTTCTTTGATGCGACCTGTTCGTTTGAAACATCCATCATGTACATTACGATCTCATCACCGCCGAGGCGGGCAATGTAATCCTCTGTCCTGAATATGGATTTCAGCCTTTGTCCGATATGCCTCAGCACCTCGTCTCCGCAGCTGTGGCCATACGTATCATTGATATCTTTGAAATCATCTATATCCATTATCATGAACGCCGACTGATGATTGCCCTCGGCCTCCATCTGAAGCCGCTGCTCAACCAGCTCCCTGAATGTCTCTCTGTCAAAGAGCCCGGTCAGAGAATCATGATGAGCCTTTTCATAAAGCTCCATCTGCGACATCTTGATCTTATGTATATCACGCAGAACTATCATTACATTGCTGCTTTTCGTCTTTTCATCAGTAGCCGTCTCTATGCTGAGCGAACACCATCTGTAATCAGCCTTTTCGCTGTCACTGCCTCTGAAACTGACCCGGCATTCACAAGAGATCTCCCCATTTTCGCGCAGCTTGCCGCGCATCGAATCTTTATCGCCCACCAATTCATAAAGAGAAAACCGATCTTCTTCATACACATACTTATGTATGAACAGATCCATGCATTCAAACAGATTTCCGCTGCACTTGCCGGCACAGGCACTAGGCAGTACATCTGTTTCAGTTTTTATCCTACTGCCCGTTTCCAAATCGAACTGAAGTGCCAGCAGGGAGTTTTTCGTTATCAGCTTTCTGTAATTCACGATCCCCTTGTATTTATTATATGTCTCAATATTGTCAGTTACATCATTTGCCGTGCCGATAGCGATTTCAGCCATCCCATTTTCCTCCGGCACTATGATATACGTTATTGATTTATGGACCGTCTTTCCATCGGGATAAGCCAGTGTCAAAATATAATTGACCGGCGATTCACCTCTCTGCAGCGCATCAAATCCGTGCATGATCTTTTCATATTCTTTCTTTGATATGACCTCTGATTTTTTAAATATCTCTGCCGAATCATCCACAAACGGTTTAACGCCAAAACTCTCTGCTGTTTTTTCCGGCAGCAGCATAGTGTTTTTTTTGATATTGTACTCCAATATTTCACTGCCGGCAGCATCCACCGCCATTTTATACTTCATGTGAGATTTTTTAAGTTCATGTTCGCTGTCCTTTAGTTTTGAAATATCGGTCAATACTGCATAATACACCGGATCCCCGTTTCTCATATATGCAAATCTTGCCTGCAGCAGGATCCATATCATTCCTCCGTTCCGGTGAAAGCTCCTGTATTCCATCTCAACACTTTCATTCTCTTTATTCCTTATTGATGTCAGCGCATCCCGGATCCTTTTTCGATCATCCAAGTATACATTTTCCAGCATATCCCGGCCGAATTTTTCCATGAATTCGTCATTTGTATATCCTGATAAAAGACTGAGCCCCTCGCTGATATAACGAGGTACTGCTGCTGCCCCTTCCATCTCAAAACACAGCACTCCGCCCGGCAGATTGTTTATTATAGCCTCTATGGATGCTTTACGAGAAACCGCATCCGAAAGGTCCATCAGGTTTGTAAGCCTTTGTTTTATGGTGTCCGGCTCATACGGTTTTCTCAGAAAATCACTGGCGCCCAGACCGAGAGCTTTCTGCTCATCTTCACGGGTCTCCGCCTGAGTCAGAACAATCACAGGTATGGCATTCAGCCCACTGTCTTTCTTCCTTGCTTCCAAGAATTCCATTCCTGACATTACAGGCATGATTATATCCAGCAGGATGGCATCTATCCTGTAATCTTCTTCAGCTATGATCTCCAGTGCCTTTTTACCATTCTCTGCCTCCAGCAGATCATAATCATCGGACAATATCTTCCCGATGATTTTCCGGTTCACAATGCTGTCATCAACTATAAGAACTTTTTTTCTTCGTCCATCCGGCTCAATGCCGTCTTTCGCTGTATCGGCGATCTCCGGTTTCAGATCCGAATGATGCATACTGCCCAGCATATCGCCGCTGCCGCTGTTTTCTTTGCCCTTCCCAACAGTATCGCCTTTTATTTCATTTATGCAGGCGTAGAATATCTTTCCGTTGCCTAATATCCCCCTGCATTTCACTTTTATCTGCAGCAGGATCAGCCGACCGTTCTGATGATATCTTCTAACTATGACCGATCTGGTTTCTCCCGAATCGGCAGCCTCCAGACAGGCCGCAGTGAATTTCCCCCTGTCGTCTTCATATAGCCATGCGAGTTCATTTTTGTTGTCTTTAAAAATGGTTTTCGGTGAACTCCCCGTTATTCTGTAATAAGCGTTATTTACACGTATCACCTCAAGATTCCCATCCACATATTCATAGAGAGCGATGCCGCCTATCAGGTCTGACATTGCATCATCGACTTTATTCATTTTGTCTATCAGTGAATCTACATTTGCCTCTTCCAATATCCCTGCTGCAGGCTCTGTTACCGATTTAGCCTTTGCATCACAACTGCGCACCAAGGGCAGAAAACCATCGACAGACACAGCTTTTGAATAGTAGTAACCCTGTATCATGTCACAGCCTATGCTTCCCAGATAATCCAGCTGCGGCTTTGTTTCAACGCCTTCTGCTATCACTGTCATCTCCAGCCAACGGCACAATCGAATGATATTCGACAGCATGCTGCGCAGTCTGCCCGATGTTTCTATTTCATCGATCAGTCTTTTATCCAGTTTCAGTACATTGATAGGTATGTCCTTGATCATATTAAGAGACGAATATCCGCTTCCAAAATCATCCATCATTATCTGGAATCCATGGAGCTGCAGATGCCTGACGATGCTCAGCATAGTCTCCGGATCTTCTGTATATATTCTTTCCACTATCTCCAGCTTTATCATAGCAGGATCTATATGGTATTTTTCTGTCAGGTCCATCAGCATCCGCGGCAGGTCCGGCGAGTAAAAGTTCCTCCTTGAAATGTTCAAAGATACGGGAACCATTCTCTGTCCCTTTTCGTCGGCACTGTGGAGAAATTTGCAGACTTCTTCCCAGATATATTCGTCCAGCCTTGTGATGTATCCGTTTTCTTCGAACAATGGTATGAATTCTTCCGGATAAAGAACACCCCTCGTTGGATGATCCCACCTTACAAGAGCCTCGGCGCTGACCGGTCTGTCTTCGGACACGCTCCATATCGGCTGCAGTTCGAAGAAAAATTCTCCGTTCTTCAGGCCCATCTTTGCATCTCTGAGCAGAGTCTGTTCGGCTATCACTTTTTCTCTCAGCAAGCCTTCATAGTAAGAATAGTACTTTATGCAGCTGCCCTTAACCGTTTGCATTGCCATTTTTGCTCTGTCGCACATGATGCTGACCGGAAGGCTCCGTTCAACAATACGATAAAAGCCCATATAGATTTCTATATCATATTCGATGTCTATATTTTTAGTGCTTTGTTTGACCTTTACGAGCATCTCCTCCGGATCTGCATTCTCATCAGGCAGGAGCACCATAAAATGGTCTGCGCCGAGCCAGCTGCAGATGCCGTTTTCCCCTATTTCACTGATGATTTCGTCTGAAACGATATTCAAGATCCGGTCTCCCTCTTTGATTCCAAAGAGGTCGTTGATCATTTTGAATCTGTATATGTCAAAATAGACCAGAACAAAATCCCTGCCTGTATCCTTATCCAGGGTCTGTGATACAGCTTCAAAAAAAGCCTTTCTATTCAACAATTCTTTCATTTGACACGTTTTTTCCCCCATGTTTTCTTTTTCCATCCCCTGCGACTTTATTCACTATTTCATTTCTTGTTGTGCCATTTGACCGCAGCCAATCCCGCGACCGCTCCTTCATGTACTGCTTTGGCCACCTGCATAAGGCCGCCTGTACAATCTCCGGCTGCAAAGAGTCCGGGAATATTAGTCGCCATATTCTCATCGACTTTTACTTTGCTGCCTTCTGTTGCCGCTCCCAGCTTTCTTGCCAGATCGGCACTGCCTGCACTACCCATCGCAACAAACAATCCTGAAACACTGTTTACCGTTCCGTCCTTGGAAATGACCCGCTCCAGCAGATCACCGCCTTCAACTGCCTCGGCTGCATCGATCATAGTTACCGATTCAGCAATAGGCCTCAAGACCTCTGCCTCATGCTCGGCATATTCTCCGCTGCCCAGGACCGCCACTTTCTTTCCCTTGAAGAAAAAGCCGTCGCATACTGCACAGTAACTGACTCCTCTTCCTTCGAATTTTTCTATATCCCTTACTTTTGGTACCTTTCGCGGAGATCCCATCGCCATTATCACTGAATCTGCCTCATATCGTTCTTTCGAAGTATCTACGAAAAAACCGCCGCCCGGTTCCAGACCAACAACTTCTTCTTCAGTTACGACGATCCCCAGACTCATAACCTGTTCAATGCCGCGCTGCATCAGCTCCGATCCGGATACCCCACCCGGAAAGCCATAATAGTTGTCTATTTTGTCAGCCTTGGCAAGTGCCCCGCTGCCCATTGAAAACAGTTGAACATCAACGCCGCCTCTTTTAGCGTACAGCGCTGCCGTTACGCCGGCAGGGCCTCCGCCTATTATTATTGTTTTCTTCATTATCACTGTACTCCCTGCCTCATTTCTGATAACAGTATTATATCACAATAACCTTGCAAGTAAACACTACATTATATATAATTAGTGGGAAAACAAACGCAAGGAGAAGTAGCAATGGATTTCAATAAATTATCGGATATTTTATTCCCTCGTATCGAAAAAACGCCGGCTGATTACGAGTCGATGTTCCCCGCCAGAGGCATTCCGGGCGATGCAAAAGTGACCAGGCTGGGCCCCAGCCCCACAGGGTTCATACATTTGGGCAATCTGTACGGGGCTTTTGTAGACGAACGGCTGGCTCATCAGAGCGGCGGCGTTTTTTATCTCAGGATAGAGGATACAGACGACAAAAGATACGTAGAAGGAGCCGTCGATACCATAATCGATTCTCTGGATTTCTTTGATATACATTTTGATGAAGGCGCCGGAAAAGACGGCGACACAGGCGATTACGGCCCATATTACCAGAGCAGCCGCGGTCCTCTGTATCAGTGCTTCGTAAAAGAACTGGTCAGAAAGGGGCTGGCTTATCCCTGCTTCATGACCGAAGAGGAGATCGGAGAGATCCGCACCTCCCAGGAAGCCGGCAAA
This sequence comes from Eubacteriaceae bacterium, assembly GCA_034927505.1. GTDB lineage: Bacteria > Bacillota > Clostridia > Peptostreptococcales > Anaerovoracaceae > RUG100. Next base: position 821 of record JAYFPY010000044.1, on the reverse strand, counting down.
GAGACTCCCGGCATCTACGGCTCGTATGCACAAAGCAGAGGTCTTACTCTCGAACAAGTGCAGGCGGCACTGGACGCAGGAAAGAGTTATGTTATGCGTCTTCGTTCCGGCGGCGACCCGAAGGATCCTGCAGAAATAAAAGTTGAAGACGGTATCAGAGGAACTTTGACCATGCCCGAGAATTTCCAGGACGTGGTCATACTTAAGGCAAACGGTATTCCGACATACCACTTTGCCCACGCCTGCGACGATCACTTTATGCGAACTACCCATGTGGTCCGCGGCGAAGAATGGCTGTCATCTCTCCCAATACATGTGGAACTGTTTGAAAAGCTGGGATTCGATCTACCCATATACTGCCACACCGGCGTTCTTATGAAGCTGGATGAAAACGGAAACAAAAGAAAACTATCCAAGAGAAAGGATCCGGAACTGGCTCTGGATTTCTATAAAGAAAAGGGCTATCACCCGCAGGCCGTCAGAGAATATCTGCTGACTGTGCTCAACTCCAACTATGAAGAGTGGCGCACGGCCAACCCGGATCTGCCATGCGAGGATTTCCCTTTTACCATTGAAAAGATGAGCACATCCGGCGCGCTGTTCGATCTGAACAAACTCAACGATGTTTCAAAAGACACTCTGGTCAGGATCCCTGCAGATGAGCTGGCGGGATTCCTTCGCAGCTGGGCAGCAGAATACAGACCGGAACTGTCCGATATTCTGTCTGATGATATGCTGTTGAAGATCCTGGATCTGGGCCGTGACGGCAAAAAGCCGAGAAAAGATTTTATCTGCGCCAGTCAGATGTTCGATTTCATCAG
>JAYFPY010000042.1:0-5381 GCA_034927505.1 Eubacteriaceae bacterium | reverse complement strand
CCATAACTGGCATAAAGGATTATTCGGAAAACAGGTGCAGCATTCGGCAATGGGCTCTATCAAAGAGAAGTTGAAAACCAACTCCAAAGTCCACGTCGTAGCACGCAGTTTCCCGTCTACCCAGATATGTCCGGTATGCGGTAATAAAACAAAACACCCCCTGATGGAGCGCCAATACACCTGCGATCATTGCGGGTACCGTCACTCCTCAAGGGATGTTAAAGCTGCTTTGTCTATCTTGGATGAAGCATTACGCTGTACGGGACATACAGCTAAAAGTCCTGTGGAGATCACGACCTCTGTCGATGCAAACTGTGTCGATAAGCCGTTGTCTATGAAACAGGAAGCCCAGGTGCTTTAGCCCTAGGTAGTTCACAAAAATCATAACAGATAGAAGACTGCAGCGCCGAAGAGAGATCTTCGGCTTTTGTATTGAAAAAAATCTTGACAAAACAGTTAGGGCATGCTAACCTAACTAAAGTAAGCTGGAACTAACCGAAAGGAAGCGGTGACAATGATGCCTTTGACATTAGCAGATACAGGTAAAAGACAGACGATAAAAGAGATCGGCGGCAGAGCTGATACGAAGAAATTTCTCGAAAATCTCGGATTCGTTCCCGGAGGGAACGTTACAGTAGTCTCACACACAGCAGGGGCTCTCATAGTATCGGTAAAAGATGCAAGAGTGGCCATCAACAAAGATATGGCTTTAAAAATAATGGTATAAACAAACAGTCGGAGAAAAGGAAAAAATGAAAACATTGAACGAAATCAAACCGGGGGGCACCATAGCAGTGGTGAAGCTTCACGGGCACGGTGCGACAAAGAGGCGCATCATGGACATGGGTATAACCAAAGGCACGGATATCTTCGTGCGTAAAGTTGCACCATTGGGCGATCCGATGGAGATCACAGTACGCGGGTATGAACTGTCCATAAGAAAGCAGGATGCGGAACTGATAGAAATAATGTAGCGGAGAATGTTCTTCGCTTTTTAAAAGAGACGGGGTTAGCGCGAGCTAACATCAAAGAAAGGAAACATGTGAAAACTATGCATATTACAATTGCTCTTGCCGGCAATCCCAATTCCGGCAAAACGACACTGTTCAACAGTCTCACCGGCGCGAACCAGTATGTAGGAAACTGGCCCGGCGTCACAGTGGAGAAGAAGGAAGGAAAACTGAAGGATCATAAGAATGTGACGGTTACCGATCTTCCCGGGATATATTCCCTTTCTCCATACACTTTGGAAGAAGTCGTTGCCAGAAACTATCTTATTGATGAAAGACCGGACGTGATACTGAACATCATCGACGGCACAAATCTGGAAAGAAACCTTTACCTGACCACTCAGCTGGCTGAGCTGGGGATCCCCATGATCGCGGCGGTGAACATGGCAGATCTGGTAGAAAAGAACGGAGACCGGCTGGACATTGGATACATTTCCAAAGAACTGGGATGCCCTGTAGTCGAGATCTCGGCTCTGAAAGGCATCGGAGTAAAGGAAGCGGCTGAAAAAGCTGTTGCCGCCTGCGCGGACGGGACAAGGATGGAACCGAGACATTCTTTTAGAGGAGTCGTAGACCACGCTCTTGCACACATTGAAGATGCGGCTCTTTCGGATATGCCGGAAGAACAGAAGAGATGGTATGCGGTCAAACTATTTGAAAGAGACGAAAAAATAATCGAAAAGGTTTCGATGAGCAAAACTGTTGCCGAGCAGATAGAAAACAGCATCAGATCATGTGAAAAAGAAATGGACGACGATGCGGAGAGTATCATTACCGGCGAGAGATACGAATACATTGGTATGATCATCGACGGATGTTATAAAAAGAGAAACAGGAATAAAATGTCGGCTTCCGACAGGATAGACAGGATAGTCACCAACAGATGGCTGGCACTGCCCATATTTGCGGCAGTAATGTTCGTAGTTTATTTTGTCGCTGTATCTACCATCGGAACTATAGTGACCGAATGGACCAATGATACACTGTTCGGTTCATGGATACAGCCGGGAGTGCAGACGGCGCTGGAAAATGCAGGCACTGCATCATGGGCGGTATCACTGGCAGTCGACGGCATAATAGGAGGGCTGGCGGCACCTATAGGGTTTGCACCTCAGATGGCCATAGTGTTCCTGTTCCTGTCGTTTCTGGAGGACTGCGGGTATATGTCCAGGGTAGCTTTCATAATGGACCGTGTGTTCCGGAAATTCGGCCTGTCCGGGAAGAGTTTCATACCTTTTCTCATTGGATCCGGTTGCAGCGTACCGGGAATAATGGCCTGCAGGACTATCGAAAATGAGAAAGACAGACGGATGACTATAATGACAGCTTCCTTCATTCCATGCGGTGCGAAACTGCCTGTGATAGCAGTGATAGCCGGGTTCCTCATGGGAGGGTCGTGGTGGATGGCGCCGGCCATGTATTTTGCAGGTATAGCCATAGTAATAATATCCTGCATCATATTGAAAAAGACAAGACTGTTCAGCGGAGGACCGGCGCCCTTCGTCATGGAACTCCCTCAGTACCACGTACCGGCGGCAAGGGGCCTGCTGCTCCATACATGGGAACGTGTGTGGGCGTTCTTGAAAAAAGTGGGAACAGTGCTCTTCGCCTGCTGCGTGGTAATGTGGTTCCTCGGTTCTTTCGGGTTCCGCAGCGGCATATTCGGAATGGTGGATCCTCAGTATTCACTGCTGTCGGATATAGGAAATGCGATAGCCTGGATATTCGCTCCTCTGGGATTTGGGACATGGCAGGCAGTAGCATCGTCACTCAGCGGATTCGTCGCCAAAGAAGGGATAGTTTCTACTATGGGCGTTCTCTCGGGACTGGGTGAGATCGAAACATACGCCGGTTCTATGCACGCACAGTTTGCGGCGTTCTTCCCGACTGGCACAGCGGCAGTATCGTTCCTGGTGTTCAATCTGTTCGATTCTCCGTGCCTGGCTGCTGTCTCGACCATGGCAAGAGAAATGGGATCCAAAAAGTTCGTGGTTTTTGCTATAGTGTTCCAGAATGTGCTGGCTTACTGTGTGGCTCTGATGGTGTATCAGATAGGCGGCCTGATCCTGGGACAGGTGGTATTCGGACCGGCAGCTGCAGCAGCTTTCATAGTGCTGGCGCTGATCCTGTATCTGCTCTTCAGGCCGGACAAAAATAGACGGAGCCACATCGATAGCGTAGAAGAAGAAGCGGAAGCCGCGTAGATATGTTATAATAGAATCGGAGGAAAGTTATGAATGCAGCAACAGTAATAGTAGCTTTGATCGTTGCGGCGCTGCTGGCGCTGGTCATCGTGAAGATGGTCAGAGACAGGAAAGCGGGAAAGTCTTCCTGCGGATGCAGCTGCAGTATGTGCGGTAATAATGCCTGCAGGGAATATAAAAAGCCTGATAAGGACCGCAGTGATCAGTAAGCGAACAAAGATATGATTTGAAATAAAATGACTGTGCTTAGGATCTATATGTATCCGTGCACAGTCATTTTCTGTATATATATAAGGTTGTTGTATCAGTTTTTAAGGCTCTGCATCGGAGCCGGTATCCTGCCTCCGCGCTGAATCATCTTTGCCGGTGATTTTTTCGACAGGTCCATTACCGGGCCGTTGCCCAGCAGGCCTCCGAAATCCAGCTCTTCGCCTTCCTTGAGACCAATGGCAGGGATCACTCTCACTGCAGTGGTTTTTGAATTGACCATTCCGATGGCTGCTTCATCGGCTATGAGACCGGAGATGACTTCCTCGGTGGTGTCGCCGGGGATGACTATCATGTCCAGACCTACAGAGCATACTGCTGTCATGGCTTCCAGTTTGACCACCGACAGGGCGCCGCTTCTTGCCGCCGCTATCATGCCGGCGTCTTCAGTGACCGGGATGAATGCTCCCGACAGTCCGCCTACATTGCTGCTGGCCATGACGCCGCCTTTTTTGACAGCATCGTTGAGCATTGCGAGAGCTGCTGTAGTCCCGCAGGCCCCGCATTGTTCCAGGCCGATCTCCTCCAGTATATAAGCCACCGAATCTCCGATTGCAGGAGTAGGGGCCAGGGACAGGTCTATAATGCCGAAAGGCACGCCCAGTGCACTGCTGGCTTCAGTGCCGACCAGCTGTCCCATTCTTGTTATTTTAAATGCAGTCTTTTTGATAGTATCCGCAACTTCCAGCAGATCCGATGTGTCGTCCATCTTTGCAAGAGCTGCGCGGACGACTCCGGGACCGGATACGCCTACGTTGATCACGCAGTCCGGCTCGCCGGGACCATGGAAAGCTCCGGCCATGAACGGGTTGTCTTCCGGTGCATTGCAGAACACTACCAGTTTGGCAGCGCCGATGCACTGGTTGTCTTTTGTCGCCTGGGCAGTTTCTTTGACTGTCTTTCCCATCATAGCGACAGCATCCATGTTGATGCCGGCTTTGGTGCTGCCGATGTTTACCGACGAGCAGACAAATTCGGTCTCGGCAAGAGCTCTAGGTATGGATTCGATCAGTGCCTTGTCTCCCGGGGAAAAACCCTTGTGGACAAGAGCGGAGTATCCGCCGATGAAATTGACGCCTACTGCCTTTGCGACTTTGTCCAGAGTCTTTGCATAGAGGACCGGATCTCCGCCGCTGGCGCCGGCCAGTATGGCGATAGGCGTTACGGATATCCTCTTATTGACGATGGGGATGCCGTATTTCTTTTCTATATTTTCTCCGGTCTTGACCAGATCCTTTGCCAGTCTGTATATTTTATCGTAGACTTTTTTGCAGGATCTTTCTATGTCGCTGTCGGCACAGTCGAGAAGGGAGATGCCCATGGTGATTGTCCTGATATCCAGGTTCTCATCCTGGATCATGGTTATTGTTTCAAGTACATCTTTAGTGTTTAACATTCAGGCCTCCTATATTTTGTGCATGGAATTGAAAATATCCTCATGCATGACATGGATAGTCATCCCATCGACTTTTTCATCAAGAGACGCCTGGAGCTGATCCAGTTTGCAGGACAGCTCGGTGATGTCGATTATCATTATCATTGCGAAATATTCCTGAAGGACCGACTGGGTCACTTCAATGACATTTGCATTTGCTTCCGCACATACAGTACTTACTTTGGCCAGTATCCCGACCATATCTTTTCCTATTACTGTTACTACTGCTTTCATATAATTTATATCCTCCTGAGTTTATTACGCTATATTTTAACATAATATACATTGTCTTTTAAGTCATTATTTACTTTCCACTGCAATTTGTCGGTAGTTTGACAGTCAAATCGTGAAATAACAGCTGTGGAGGTTGAAACTCCATATTTTTTTACGCAAATTGCATTTCTTTTTGTTGCGTCTTGTTACGTCTTGTGATATACTGTATGTAGTACCAAGGAGGCCAAGATG
>JAYFPY010000016.1:0-2469 GCA_034927505.1 Eubacteriaceae bacterium | reverse complement strand
TCGAAAATGATAATCTTTGGAAAATGACATGTGTGAACCCTTATGTGAAGTTTGAATAATCACTTTTATATTATATCTGCCTGCCATACCTGCGTTTCTTCTTCTTCCTTTTTCGTGGCAATGTCATATCCTCTTTTGGATGATTCTCCGGTTCTGGAGTAAGAATAGAAAAAAGTCCACCTGTTACATTATCGTCTGGAGTGTAACCCTTATCGCATGTGCCTAGCTGATTGGTATTGCTGTAAACATTGGATAAACGAGTATCTTTCATCGGTTCCTGTGCTTGCTCTTGTATTCCACCATACAAATCATTAAACACATTTGCCGAATATTCTTTGCCCAGACGTGACCCATTCAGAACGGCACGGGTAGTATGGTCAATAAAAGTCGCCCCATAAATTCGTCCCGTATCGTTTCGTCTGAACAGCACATCAATTCCTTGTTGTTTCAGTTCCGCTCGGAACTCGCTTTCACTTCGACATTCCCGTTTGGCTTCCGATACAACTTTCAGGGTATGTACTTTGAGATTTTTGGATTTTATCCGTTCAGCAGACTTTGCCATGCGTTTCTCCAATCCATCATAACCAACCGACTTCCCGAAAATGGATGATTTTAGCGGGTTGCCGACCTTATCTCCTTTGTCATCCACCGCCGAATACAGTAAGCCCCGATAAGGTTTACCCTTTACCTCGCCTTTGAGCTCTTCCATATGAATATTATAGAGAGAAAGAACCGCTTTGTATTCCCCCATTGATTGAAAGTGATACATGGCTGCCAGCGGCTTGACAACTGAAGCAATCTGTTTTTTCAAATCTCCTTTTGAAGCATCAACCGGAGAAAGTTCCCATTGCTCGTTGCGTTTCTGTCCCTCCGCCGGATTCAGGTTGTATTTTCGTTCCAGATGATCGGTTATCTCTTTGCTGCGTTCATGCTCTTTATAGTCGTTAATCTTCTTTCCGTTGCTATCGACCCGAAGTGAAACGATATGCAGATGCTCCCTGTCAATATCCTCATGCTTAAAAATAAGGTAAGGCTGGTCGCCATATCCCAACTGCTCCATATACTCACGTCCTATGTCTGTAAGCTGTTCGTCAGTCAGGCGGTCATCAGGATGCGGGTTTAGTGAAACATGAAAAACCGGCTTTTCTGTACGAAAATGAGCAGGAATAAACTGTAAAAAATCATTCATGCATGCTGTAACATTGAAGTGTCCATCGGTCGGTTCAAAGACAAGATTGCTTCCGAGAATCTTCCCTAATCCCTCGTCCACCTTCTCTTGATTGTATGCCAATGCCCCGTATAGATTACTTCCGATGTTTATTTTTGCAACCATTTTTCTTTAAACTCTTCTGACAATTCCATGATTTTCTTTCCTATCTCAACCAATTCTATGGTTGCTTTCTCCAGTTTATAAAGCAGAGCGAGTGCTTTTTTCTCCGAAAAATTGCTGTGTAATTCCTTTACAACCTGATTATAGTTCACCCCAACGGAGCGGAATTGCGCATAAAACGAGGTGAGTTTAGTTACATATTCCATTGTCGCCCGATCTGTTTTTACAACTCGAAACTCATCATTAAAAACACGGGCAGCAATAAAACGAGCCTTAGATTGTAACCCTGATTGCTCAAATAGAGTCAGGAATTGGGCATGTTCGATAGCCGTAAAGTTCACCGAATAGCGGAAACTGGCCGGATCATTCTTTGGGGAACGTCCCCCTTTACCCCGTTTAGGGGCGTTGTTTAGATTTTGATTCATATATCGGATTTTTTAGTGGTACAATCCGTCGCATGAGTATACTACTGCCATCCCAATCATTGCCCGAAATGATTCTTTTAAACAACCGACTTTGGAGGGTGTTTATCCCCCTTGTGGGGCAAGCGCTTTTTGCAGCAGAATCCCATTCGTGCAGCAAAAAACACAGCTTGCTATTTGCCATGACGCAAATAAATTCTGTCCTGAACAGGGACAGAAATAATGCGAGGTACGAGCCTTGAAAAAACGGCTTAGATATAACACGACGTTTCATGCTGCAAATTTACAGGCTAAAGTATCAGCCTGTACGTCAGGCGACAACGCCAAACGTATCCAAATCGACGCCACTTGCGTCCACCTTGCGAAAAAGTAGCAGTTAAGCTGTGAAATAGGTTTTTATTTGCAGCGGAAATGATTGTATAAACAGACAGCCGGACAGATAAAAGGATAGTTGTACAGATATAAAAAAAGACAGCCAACTGTGTAGTTATAAATCCTGCTGTTTAGATATTCGACCGACTAAACGGCTAAACGTTCCAACGGCTATACAGCCAAACAGAGGGACGGACAAACGGCTAAACAGCCGGATAGCCGGACAAAGGGACAAATAAGTAAATATATGGCTAAACGAACAGATAGTTTTTCAGCCGGACGGATAGATAAACGAAGTATAACAATTTAAAAGTAAAAACATGGAAAAGAAAACAATGAACGTGG
>JAYFPY010000003.1:0-113953 GCA_034927505.1 Eubacteriaceae bacterium | reverse complement strand
TTCTGTAATAAACGGTATAATGTTATTCATAAGAGCACTCCTTTTTTAATATATTTATGTTAGTAACTAAATCATATCATAAAAGTTGTTGCTCTTATTTTTTATTTTTCTTTTTCCCCACTGTAACTTTACACTAAGTTTTAATTATGGTATTATGATTTAATTCCAACTGTCGCTGCACACGATAATATGCTATACTTACCATGTCATATTATTATATGTGGATTTAAATAATTATGGTATTATGAGGACGCCTTAACGGCATCCTCTAAAGGCCAAATCAAAAAAACGTAAATAGCATCTCATTTAATTTAAACACTGCCGCCGGAATAATGCACAAACAAAATGATTCTCGGTCGTCTTATTTTTGTACTACCGAACACCGATTTCCAACGTTTCTCAGGGATTTTCCTATGAAATCTTCATAAGCCAAATCAAAAATCGCTGCAGCCCATTGAATTTTTACCGTGTCTCTCTTTTTTTGGCCGACCGAGAAACTTTTCCACATCTTCGGATGATCGAACTTTAATAACAAAGGCCCGGGAGGATCCAGTATTGGACTCTCCCGGGCCTTTTGTCTTGTATTGATATCATTTTGGTCTTAGTTTATAAAGTCTTGTCTCTTTTCTTGCCTGCGGCCAAAAGTATAAGGCCCAGTGCCAGCACTACGATACCTCCGATCAGCAGTGCCATCAGCATACCGTTGAAGTTGCTGAAGAGTGCACTTTCGGCTTCTTCGGCATAATATTCGACGCCGTCTTCTCCTTCATACCACTGCAGGAATACTCTTCCCACCAGTGCAAAGACACCTGCCAGCGTACAGTAGATCCCCAGTCTTGTTATGTCTCCTTTGGCCAGTTTTGTCTTCGGATCCAGTGGATATTTCACCGGATCGTTTTTGGCCAGGCCGCCCATGGTCCACTTGAAAATCATATAGAATATGGGACCTGTGCTGATGCCTATCAGCCCTATGAGAAAATAGTCGGTGCCGTTTATCAGCAGTGCGCCTATGGCTATTATCAGCGGCAGCAGAGTACAGAAGTAAAGGCCCGCCTTTCCACCGCCTATATGATAGCAGTCTCCCCGCTGAGAAAGAGGCATAGTTTTTCGCAGTTTCAATACTGCCATCGGCAATATCATATACAGTGCCAGCATGAATACCACTTCCGCCATTACCAGCGTTGTGAAATCGAACTGTGCCAGAAGCAGAGTAACTGCAGCCAGAGACAGTATGCCTACATACGGCACGCCTCTCTTTTTGCTGACCTTTACCATGAACTTAGGGAAAAGGTTGTCATCTGCCAGTACAAAGAATCCTCTTGATCCGCTGGCTAGGTATGTATTGAATATCGCACACTGTGAAATTATTGCGATGAACAGGAAGAAGTATCCCCATACCTGTCCCAGATTCTCTGTGAGAACTGTAGCAAATCCTACTGTGCTGCCGTCAAATCCGCCATCAGTCGACCAGCCTTCCCAGTTGCCTACGCTGGCGATGCCGCCGAGAGTAGGGAGCACATAAGTCAGTGCTATGAGAGGCATTGCGATCAGCAGTCCCTTAGGAATGACCTGAGGGTTCTTTACCTCGCCGGCCATATTCGAGATACATTCATATCCGCAGTACATCCATACGCATATGCATATACCGCCGCCGATACCTTCAAGGATCGTGCTGCCCGGTGGCACTACCGGAGTCATAGGATTATAGTTCCAGTTCATGAATCCTACTATCGCTACCATTATGAATGCCACGATTATCAATATAGAGAGTACTGTACTTACCTTGCCCACTTCTTTTATTCCCAGCAGGTTTATCACGGTAAACAGCCCTATCATCATTATTTTTATTATGAATGCGGTATGGTCTTCCATAGGTATGAACTGTCTCGTATATCCCACTACCAGGGCTACATATACTCCGTTTGTGATGTATGTGGATACTGTGCCCCACCATCCTGCCTGAAATCCCCAGAACTCTCCGAAAGCTTCCTTGACCCAGACGTACACGCCTCCTTCAGACGGCAGAACGGATCCGCATTCCGCTACCAGGTTACTGATAGGCAGCGCCCAGATCAAAGGAAATGCACACAGCAGTATGATCGTCATTCCCGGTCCGGCTTCAGGTATCATTTCTTCGATACCGAAAGCTCCCGCTGCGACCAGACAGTAGATCATGAAGACTATGCCTCCGATCCCTACATCGTACTTTTTCAAACCGGCTACGCCGTCGATATGTTTTTTAGACATATTCATCCTCCTCTCCAAAGAGCGTTATTTTGCTTTGGCTTCTTCAAATATCTTTTTCATCATAGCCTTGTCCTGTTTTGCCTTGTACGGTGAATCCATTTCTACCATGCCGTATTCGAAGTCCGCTTCATCCATTATTTCCAGATATGGGATAGGGTCGAAAGCTTCCGGTGAGAACACGCCCTTGTCCTTCCATATGCCTCTTCCTACCAGCTCGATGCTGACAGCAGCGCCGAATCCTGTCTGCGCCACGACTGCCTGCATGTTCCATTTTTTCATGGATTCCTGATTGTCGAACGGCTGATAAATGAAGACCTCTCTCCTCTTCCCATCTTTTTTGCCTATGCAGTGTACTCCTACGCACATCTTTCCTACCATCTCATCACCGATGTCTTTCGGCTGCGGAGCTGCTGCTGCAACAACGTCTCTTGGCGCTACTTCAACGCCGTCCACGCTGATCTTGTTCATATTTCTCAGGCCCAGAGCATTTACGGATTTCAGCGCCTGCACCAGGTTATCATCCAGAGCAATCTTGAATGTACATTTTTCCAGCCCGTACTGTTCAAGATATCTCGGCATAGTTACCGTCTCTTCATGCTCTACCTTTACCAGGGAGTTCATACCTACGCCTGCAGGCATTTCGAATTCTTCACGCCCTGAGAACGGAGGATCGATCTTGAATCCCTTTTTCTTGCTCCATTCAACGTTAGGGTTCAGACACTCATCCAGAACTGTCCATACATTGAACCCAAATGTCACATCGTCTTCACCGGCGCTTGGTATTGCCAGGTTGCCGCCGTCTTTTACATGGATCTCAGTGATCTTGTCAAAGAGATGCACTGCAGCAAATTTTGCAAATACATTTACTACTCCCGGGTCGATGCCCATGCATATACATGCCATATTGCCCTGCTTGGCCCATTTTTCATGAGCGTCAAAATTATATTTGCCCATTGGTTCCAGATATGAATTTTCTATACCGTATCCGTATACAGGAGGATCCTTCGGAACACTCCATGTGCCCATACATGCATAATCCGCCTTCCCTTTATAAGCCGCTTCGAATATGTTGTTGCAAACGAAAGGTGCCGCAACGTCCGCCACAAAATCACATTTATTGTCTTTGATCAGCTTGACAATGGAATCTACATCGTGTGCGTCTACGAATTCCGGCTTGAAACGTTTCTTGTCATTCAAGTGGCTGCAGACTTCCTTTGCTCTGTCAAGATCGTAATCCGCCACTACCACATGCTCCAGCCACTGACTGTTTTCGTCTCTTGACTGCAGTATTCTGAGGATAGATTCCCCTACAGCTCCTGCACCAACCATTAACATTCTCATAAGAACTCCTCCTTTGGGATAATATGTTTTAAAAAAATAGAAGTATTGTCTGAATACTTCTAATTATCACAAAATTTCATGTTTTTTCAATGGCCCTCAAGGTCCATTTGTTGTTTTTACCTGGTTCACCAAGTCCATTCGCGTTGAAATTTCAAGCTTTTCATAAATATTGTGCATGTGACGTTTTACAGTGTATTTTGAGATGAACAGCTGCTCTGCCATCTCCTCATAACTGCATCCTTCAAAGGCTAAAACCATTACTTCTTTTTCTCTTTTGGTCAGCCTGCGGTTTTCAGCCAGTATCTCCAGCCGTTCTTCATCACTCAATTCCTCTTTTTCGCCTTCTTCTCTGTGCCTGAAGTACACAGGGCTGAAATCATGATAAAACACAAATATCAGAGTCATGACATTTATGATAAGAAGCAGTACAGCCGTTGGATCATTGACCTGTGTGTTCCATGTTTCTATCGTAAGAGAACCTTTTATGACCCAAAGTGTAGCCACGCCGTTCCAGATGCTGTTTGCCATTACTGCCGCCGTGACTATAAGCAGGTATATACAGGTCCCCCTGTTTTTTATCCTGCAGAAAGCTTTGAATATGTATATGATATCGAATACTATGAAAAAGCAAAACATGATAGTTTCTACAATATATGAATATGATCTCGGCCATCCCGGATACACATAATAGTACGGGTCCATAAAGAAAACGTATTCCGGTACTGCCAATGCCAGCAGAACTATGACTGATACCTTTACCGGTTTTTCAGGATCATCAGGTTCCATGCCTTCTTCAATAACGCTGGTCCTTATCACTTTCAGCCAGAAGTATCCCATTATGATAAACAGCCACATATCCGCCAGTCTTACCGGTGCGCTGTACGGATGTCCTCCATATAATGTATCAAGACAGTCGGTAACAAAATATATTATGCCAAGCAAAAAGGATGACAGCATAAACCCGCACATTGCTTTCATCAACTGGGATTTTCCCACATCCTTATGTTTTATTAGCAGCATTACCAGAGCCACTGCCGAAAAACCGACAAAACCGGCAAATACATACGCCAGAAAAATAATGGTAGTATTCAAAACGATTACCTCTCTATACCCTTTTCAAATATTTAGGCCGGATATGATTATTCCTCATTCCAGCAGAAACATTTACCGCACACCTCCGGTGTAGGTATATATTCATTTATGGTCTTGCAGTATGCCTGACACTTTTCCTGATCTATTCCGTTTTTATCTATAGCATGACCCGGACATGCGGCTATTGCCTTTTCACTGACTTCAACGTTGCTGCCGCTGTCGAATTTACAGTCTGTCCACATCTGTTCCAGAGCCTTGTCCGTATCTATCCCGCTGATTTCTTCTTCATCCAGCGGCGCATATTTTTTATCAACTATAATACTAGTGAATCTGCCGCTCGATCCCATCTCAGTGCGGAACGACCCGCCGATCCCGAATCTTCCCATTCCTGCCGCATACGCCGCCAGCTTGTGAGACCACTCTTCTCTGTGAGTCTCTTCATTCCAGTCCGTCGGTGAATTTGTCGGCGAATGGATCCTTCCCAGTTTGTCGAATGTGTTTCGCATCACCTTGTTCAGATGCATTGCGAGATGCATGGAATCATAAAAAGAATCCAGCCACATCTGCGACGGCTCGCTGCCGCCTTTGTTGCTCTCTGCTGTTTCTTTTGAATAAGGTATGTACACCAGGACAACTGTATTCCCGGGAGTGAATATCTCCTTTGGGTGTTTGGATATGGTCTTGTTGCGACCGGCCATGAACAGCGGATGATCCACACTGACATAGCTGATGACCGGATCTCCGTACTTCACCTTGCAATCCGGTTTTTTTTGCCAGTTTACGACTGCTTCGTCCACGTTATCCTTTACTCTCTTTTTTATATTTACATTCTCATCAAAATTCGTATTGTTGTACATTTGCTGCCTCCTAAACCTGCCAGCTGTTAAGATATTTTTTCTGCTCCGGAGTCAGATGATCTATCTGGATCCCCCATGCAGCCAGTTTCCTGTTTGCGATCACATTGTCGATCTCATGGGAAACATCTATTACTTTATTTTCAAGTTGATCATGATTATCTTTTATGTACATTGCACTCATTGCCTGAACCGCAAATGAAAGATCCATGATCTCCGCGGGATGACCGTCTGCCGCCGCAATATTCACCAGTTTGCCCTCGGCCATAATATTGACCCAGTTCCCGCCCGGCATTTTATAACCCATTATATTCTTTCGGGTCTCTTTCTTTTCAACTGCTTCTTTTTCTGCTGCCGCCACATCTACTTCTACATTGAAATGTCCTGCATTTGCCAGTATAGCGCCGTCCTTCATAGCCTTCATGTGTTCGATACCGACAGTCCTGCAGCATCCCGTTGCAGAAATGAAATAATCTCCCAGAGGAGCCGCCTGCTCCATCGTCATCACAGAATGGCCGTCCATCTTCGCTTCCATAGCTCTTACAGGATCGATCTCTGTCACGATCACCTGCGCTCCCAGCGCAGAAGCACGCATAGCGATCCCTCTGCTGCACCATCCGTATCCTGCGACCACCGCAGTCTTTCCCGCTACGATCAGATTTGTATTTCGCATTATGCTGTCCCATACTGACTGTCCTGTGCCGTATCTGTTGTCGAAAAGATGTTTGCAGTCGGCGTCATTTACCGCCACCATAGGGAACTTGAGGATGCCCTCACGCTCCATGGCCTTCAGCCTTATAATTCCGGTAGTGGTTTCTTCGCATCCTCCCCAGACCTCTTCAGCCAGGTCGGGCCTGCTTCCGTGGACCATGCCTACCAGATCGCCGCCGTCATCGATTATTATATTGGGCCTGTGCTCCAGACACATTTCGATATGTTTGAAATACTCTTCTTCGCTTTCACCGTGTATGGCAAACACTCTGATTCCGTCGTCGGCCAGAGCCGCCACCACGTCATCCTGTGTCGACAAAACATTACTGCCCGTCGCAGCCAGCTGCGCTCCGCCTGCCGCAAGGACCTTGCAGAGATAAGCCGTCTTAGCTTCCATATGTATCGACAGCGATATCTTTATGCCTTCAAAAGGTCTGGTCTTTGAATACTCTTCCTCCAGTCCCGAAAGAAGGGGCATGTTCCTCTTCACCCACTCTATCTTCTGATGCCCCGAGGGAGCCAGAGATATATCTTTTATTTCATATTCCTTCATGTTTGTTCCTATTCCACCGTTACGGATTTTGCAAGATTTTTCGGCTTGTCGATATTGCAGCCTCGGAACCCGGCCACATAGTAAGCAAATATCTGCAGCGGCACCACTGACAGCAGAGGCGTCAGTTCATCCATCGTATCCGGTATGTATATGACCTCATCGGCCTGTTTTTCTATTTCCTTCTGCCCTTCTTTCGCAATGCCTATGACATAAGCCCCTCTGGCTTTTATCTCTTCTATATTTGAGATCATTTTTTCAAACAATCTGTCCTGAGTAGCAAGGGCAACAACCAGAGTATCCTTTTCCATCAGAGCTATTGTTCCGTGTTTCAGCTCGCCTGCTGCTATGGCAAAGGAATTTATATATGATATTTCTTTCAGTTTCAGCGAACCTTCATAGGCAACACCTGAATCCGGTCCTCTTCCGATGAAAAACATTTCATTTCTCTTATAGAAACGTTTAGCGATTTTTTCAATGTCTTTTTCATTCTTCAGCAGCTTTTCCAGTTTTCCCGGGATCGACTTCAGTTCATCTATGACTTTTCTGTAATAGTCGTCTTCTATGCTTCCCTTTGTCTTTCCCATGTACAATCCCAGAATATACATGCACATAAGCTGTGTGGTGTATGCCTTTGTACTGGCCACTGCGATCTCCGGTCCGGCCCATGTATAGAACACATCATCCGATTCTCTTGCAACAGAACTGCCGACAACGTTGACAACCGACAGGACACGCGCTCCCTTTTTCTTCGCTTCCCGAAGGGCTGCAAGCGTATCCAGAGTCTCTCCCGACTGGCTGATAGCTATGAACAGTGTGTTCTCATCCACGAATGGATCCCTATATCTGAACTCCGAGGCAACATCTACCTCCACCGGTATACCCGCCATTTTTTCGATCGCGGTCTTGCCTACCAGGCCGGCGTGATAAGCCGTTCCGCAGGCGACTATATAGACCTTGTTGAACGATTCTATATCATCCTTTGTCATAGAGATGCCGTCCAGCTTTATGTTTCCGTTTTCGTCCAGCCTTCTGATCAATGTTTCCGAAAGCCCATCCGGCTGTTCGTGTATTTCCTTCAGCATGAAATGTTCGTATCCGCCTTTTTCGGCAGCATCGGCATCCCATGTCACATGAAAGACTTCTCTGTTTACGCGCTTGTTTTCTGCATTATATATTTTGATCTCGTCTTTGGTTACTACCAGAGTCTCGTTGTTTTCTATCAGATATATCTCTCTCACATATTTGAGAAGAGCAGGAATATCTGATGCGATAAAGTTGCATCCCTTTCCCAGCCCGGCTACCAGCGGCGCATCTTTTCGCACAGCAACGATCTTGTCCGGTTCATACGCGCATATGACTGCGATAGCATAAGCGCCCCTCATCTTTTCAACTGCTCTGTTTACAGCCTTGTGAAGGTCTCCGTCATAATATATCCCTATAAGGTGTGCTATCACTTCGGTGTCTGTCTCTGATTTGAATTTTACGCCATAGTCTTTTATCAGCATTTCCCTCAGCTCGACATAATTCTCAATGATGCCGTTGTGCACCACTGTGACTGTGTTGTCCTCATTACTGTGGGGATGAGCGTTGATATCCGACGGAGCACCGTGTGTTGCCCATCGTGTATGTCCTATCCCTATGTGAGAATCGAATTCCGGATCCTTTATTATCTTCTCCAGATTTTTTATTTCACCCACATGTTTTCTTGTTTCTATTTTTCCGTCTCGGTAAAGCGCGATCCCCGCCGAATCATAGCCTCTGTATTCCAGACGCTTCAGACCGTCGATTATTATTTCCTTCGCATTGCCTTCCCCGATGTATCCTACGATACCGCACATATTTGTTCCTCCTGCTGTCTATCCGAATTTTCTTGTCAGGAGCTTTGCTATATCTTCAGCAAGCCCTGTTATCTTTTCAATATTATTTCCCTCTATCATTACCCGTACCAGCGGTTCGGTCCCCGATGGCCTTATGAGGACTCTGCCCTCTCCGTCCATTTCATCTTCAGCCTTTTTTATTGCCTTCTGCACTTCCTCGTCCCGGTCGTATTTAGCTTTGTTTTCATTTTTCACTCCGGCGTTCTTCAGCACCTGAGGATATATCTGTATTTCCGCCGACTGTTCCGATGGTTTTTTCCCGTCGGCCAGTACAGATCTGATCACCTGCAGCGAAGAAAGTATACCATCACCTGTAGTCGTATGGTCAAGAAAAATTATATGTCCCGACTGTTCTCCGCCGATCACGCACCCTGTTTTCAGCATGCTTTCCAGCACATACCTGTCACCAACGCCGGTAACGTCTACCGTGCATCCCAGAGACTCCAGGTATTTATGAAAACCTATATTGCTCATTACCGTCGCTGTGACCTTGTTGTCCACCAGCCGGCCCTCTTCCTTCAGCTGTTTTGCGCATATGCAGATCAGCTTGTCACCGTCGATTATCTCACCCTTTTCATCCACCGCTATGAGTCTGTCGGCATCGCCGTCATAAGCCATTCCCATGAACGCATTTTCCTCAACGACTTTTTTCTGCAGATCTTCAGGATGAGTAGACCCGCAGCCATCGTTGATATTCAAACCGTTGGGCTTGTTTGCCAGCACAGTCACATCAGCGCCCAGAGCTCTGTACACCCTTTCTGCCGCCTTGAATGACGCTCCGTTGGCGCAGTCCAGCACCAGTTTGATCCCTGAAAGATCCATGCCGTCAGCAGTCTTCAAGAGAAAATCAGTATAAAGATCCAGCGCACTGTCTTCAGCCTCCAGACATTTTCCCAGCTTGTCGCCCGTTATATGGCTGTTCACGTCGATATCTCTGACGATTATATCTTCGATCTCATCTTCGATCTCATCATCCAGTTTGAATCCGTCTCCGTTGAAAAACTTGATGCCGTTGTACTCGAACGGATTATGTGAAGCCGATATCATCACACCGGCATCTGCTTTGTAATGCCGCACCAGATAAGCTATCGCCGGCGTCGGCAGCACTCCCGCCTTTATGACATTCCCGCCGACCGCAAGTATTCCTGCACTCAGTGCATTCTCCAGCATATCTCCCGATATGCGCGTATCAGCACCGATCAGTATGACCGGCTTTGTATTTTTTTTGCTCAGGACATGCGCTCCCACTTTTCCAAGATTGAACGCCAGTTCCGGCGTCAGTTCTTTATTTGCTACTCCTCTGACTCCGTCTGTTCCAAATAGTCTTCCCATATTGTTCCCCGCTTGTTATTATTCCTTTTCGCTTATTTCTACTTCAATGCGTACAGGCGTAAGGATCACATCACTGATGCCATCCGGATATGACGCTTCCAGCTTCACTTTATGCGTTCCGGCGTCCAGTCCGGAAAGATCCGCTGAAAGGGATATGTCGGCATTCTTCATAGAAGCCAGGGCATCCTGCGTACCCTTTACCTTTGCAGTTACACTGTCTGTTTTGATCGAAGCCTGCAGCCCGTCATCCGGTCCTGTCAGTTTCACATCATCTGCCGCATACTGTATCGTTTTAGAAGACAGGTCGCGTATGACAACTCTCATGCTTATATTCTTGTCTTTTTCCGAGATTTCTACCCCCTCGGGCAGATCCGGATGCAGCGTAATGTCAGTAGTCTCTTTTATTCCGTTCAGGCTTACACTTTCAGCTGTTACCTCGCTGATATCTTTCAGCCTGTCGGCAGTTCCTTTTATTTCTATTTCATCAGGGACAGTTGTCTTTGAAAGCTGCACCGAACTGTCAACAGTTCCTGTTACCTCTACCTTCAGCGAAACAGTCTTTGTGTCATATACTGTTCCTGTTACATGGACCCTGCTGTCTACAGTATCCACAAACTCAACTTTATTCCCGCTTTTGTCCACCGGTACAGGCGTAACATAAGTATCGATGCTGCCGTTTTTGATCTTGCTTGCCTTGACCGTGGCCCGAACATGATCCACTTTTGCCACCTGGCTCTCAGCTCCGGTCACATTTATTTCTTTTGGCAAAGCAGTGATCTCACCTGCCTCTTTTCCCTTGGCCAGTCCTTTGATCTTCGGTTCAACAGTTTTCTTTTCTGTTACCAGATTGTCCACCCTGACCGTTACAGTATCAGGATCGCTTTTATCTACCTTTACCGTTTTTGGAACGCTGACATCTATGGCTATTTTATTATTTCCTCTTCCGCATCCCTTCAGATCCACTTTTGCTGTTATGCTGCCGGCCTTCAGCCTGCTTACATCGGCCCTTTTGCCGACCACGGTCACATCCGCCGTGACTTTGCCCGGATCCACTACGGCCAGGCCTTCGTCTTCAAGTGTATCCGAATTTGAAAATTCTATTTCAATGCCGGAAAAAGTTTTTGTTGTTGACGGATCCACTTCCCCCACAACATAGGCCCATATAACTATCGCCACAACAATGGAGATAACGATGTTGACTTTTTTGTTGTTAAACATCTTTTTTATCTCCTTCCGATCCGGTAAATACTTTCTTTACCCCGGCAAAGATTTCCTTTGATTCTTTTTTCAAATACATATCCAGCAAAGTCTTTTCTACATTCTTGCTCTCCAGATATCTGTCCAGTTTTCCATCTTTGGCCATGGATATGATCCCGGTCTCCTCCGATACGATTATAGTAAGTGCATCGGATTTTTCCGTTATGCCTATCCCTGCCCTGTGCCTGGTCCCCAGTTCCGTTGGAAGCGACTTGTTTTCCGTCAGCGGCAGTACGCACCCTGCAGAATAAAGTCTGTCTCCCCTTACAATAACAGCCCCGTCATGAAGGGGCGCTCCTTCGTAAAAAATATTGCCCAAAAGCTCCGATGTTATCTCTGAATCTATTACCGTGCCTGTCTCGCATATGTCCATGAGAGAACTTTGTCTTTCGAAGACAAGGAGGACTCCCGTCTTGCTCGCCGAAGCTTCTTCTATGGCTTTTACGAACTGACTGACTATGTTTTTCGCCTTGTCCTTGTCCACCTGACCTATAGTCCCGTTGAGGAGTTTGCTCCTGCCCATATGTTCAAGGCCCCGGCGCAGTTCAGGCTGGAATACGACTACCAACGCAATGACGCCTACGGTCAGCGTTGATTTCAGCACCCAGTTTACCGCATAGAAGTGGAAAAAACCTGAAAGGATCATGATCACTATCAAAAGAAGCAGACCCTTTACCAGCTGTTCCGCACGGCTCTGCTTTATGAATCCCAATATCTTATAAACTGCAAAAGCTACTATAGCGATGTCCAGGATATCAGTTACGCCTATCCCGGACATCAAATTATCAATAAATTCTTTCATACTTCTCCCCTAGTATGTAGTTTCAAGCAGCCCGTAATCTTTATCCTTTCTTCTGTAAACCACATTAACGGTATCTGTTTCCATATTCAGGAATACGAAGAAGTTGTGTTCCAGCATTTCCATCTGCATCACCGCTTCATCCACGGTCATCGGTTCCAGTTCGAATTTTTTAGTTTTGATAACGTTCAGCTCTTCTGCCTCTTCCGGCTCCGGCCACTCCGCAAACACGAATTCTCTCTGATCTTTATGTTTTTTCTGTAATTTACTCTTGAATCTCGACATTTGAGATGAAAGTTTTTCTACAACATTGTCTATACCGTCATAAAATTCATCCGCCTTGTCCTCAGCCCTGAAGATCATCCCTCTGACCTTTATCGTAGCCTCGATACGTTTTCTGTTTCGCTCCTCCGACAGCATTACGTTGACACCGATGTCATCTGAAAAATATTTAGATAGTTTTTCCAGCTTCTTTTCGATGGTGTCCTTTAAGTAGTCACTTACGTTCACATTCTTAGCAGTAATAATAACTTTCATAATAGCGACCTCCTTTTGTTTCTGATTATATTCCAATTATAACAATTCAAAGGTAATAATACAACAGCCGTTTGACTGACCTGGTCTTTGCCCCCACACTCGCCTTGGCCCGGATTTTCCGGAGGACTTACTTCTAAACTGCGCCATGATCACTGCCGCTTTCTGCATGCAGCTTACGTGGGACCTTTTGCCCGCAGCTGGCCTGGCCTTTCAACCACAGACTCAACCGGCTGTTATATACTTGTATTGGCGGCGGATATGTTCCCGCCGGCTGCAAAGGTCAGTACATGAACCATGCCTGCCCCTGCATTTTTCAGCGTCCGGCTGCACCCGTCCAGAGTGGCGCCGGTCGTATATATGTCATCTATCAACAGGATATCCTTCCCGCTGACAGCTGTTTCCATGTTTTTTCTGATCCCGAAGGCTTCCTTCATATTGTCGATCCTGTCCCAGACTCCAAGATCCTTCATTGCCGCAGTAGCTGTTTTCCTTTCAAGAATGTCTGCGCGCAGATCCAGAGCCAGCCGTTTGGCAACAGGTCTGCCGATCAGTTCGGCCTGATTGTATCCCCTTTCCTCCAGCCTCTTTTCATGTACAGGCACCGGGATCACCAGATCCAAAGATATATCCTCAAGAGATATCCTTTCCGCCATTATATTCCCCAGTTTTCTGCATATATATGATTTATCCCTGTACTTCATGTCCATTATCACAGCTCTTTCGTACAGGCCGTACTGAGCGCATGTGAACCCCCTGTCAAAGGAATGGTCGCGCATGCGGCAGTCGCTGCACAAAGGGTGGCTGTAACCGGTCTCCAGTATTTTACCGCATTTCTCACAGGTTTTCATGTTGACCCAGTGAAATTTATCTATGCAGTTGTCACATATGCCGTACTTTCTGCTGCTGTCAATAACACTGCCGCAGCAAACGCAGTAGATATTGGTCGGAAAGACAGCCTCCATGGCTTTCGAGAAAAGCCCCTTCATAGAAGAGCCCTCAGCCTTTCAGCCAGCCCCGAGTATCTTTCAGTTATACTGTTGTTGTCCACCATGTCATGGAGTCTGTTCTCGGATCCTACCAGCACTACGGCTTCTTTGCCTCTGGTGACGGCAGTGTACAGCAGGTTCCGCGTTGCCAGGACCGGCGGGAACCAGGACACCGGCATGACCATGATCGGGAATTCGCTTCCCTGAGATTTATGCACAGTGACCGCATAGGCCACTTCCAGTTCATCCAGGTCATCATTATTATACGTCACATACTTATCTTCATCGTATACTACAGTTATTTCTCCATGTTCCTTGTTTATGGTTTCGATAAAGCCCACATCTCCGTTGAATACGCCCTCGCCTTCTGTAAATTCACCTGCTTTTTTCCACTTCATGCTGTAATTGTTTTTTATCTGCATGACCTTGTCGCCTTCACGGAACAACTTGTCGCCGTAAGTCTTTTCCGCCAGTTCCGGCGCCGGAGGGTTCAGTGTCTCCTGAAGCCTTTTGTTGAGTTCTCCGCATCCGAGGGGCCCCTGTCTCCTGGGAGTCAAGACCTGTATATCCTTCACCGGATCGCATTGTTCGTAATAGGCCGGCAGCCTTTTTCCGCACAGCTCCAGGATGGTATCCACCATCTCCGGGACCTTCCCTCTCCTCATCATGAAAAAGTCTTTGCCATCTTCATTGCACGCCGGGTATTCTCCCCCATTGATCCGATGGGCATTGACAACTATAAGGCTCTCCTCGGCCTGCCTGAATATTTCTTTCAGTCGTACAGAATACACGTACTCGCTGTCTATTATGTCCCGCAGCACATTGCCGGCTCCCACCGAAGGCAGCTGATCCGCATCTCCGACTATTATCAGCCTTGTACCGATCCTTACCGCGCTGCAGAGACCGTCCATCAGCATCAGATCTATCATAGAAGCTTCATCCACTATGACCGCATCGCAATCCAGCGGATCTTCCTCCGTCTTGCCGAAACGCATTATTCCTTCGCCTTCCGAAAAATAGTATTCCAGCAGTCTGTGTATAGTAGACGCAGGATATCCGGTAGTCTCCGTTATCCTCTTTGCGGCTCTCCCCGTTGGAGCAGCCACTGATACCTTCAGTCCGTTCTGCGTCAGTATTTTTATTATTCCATTTATAATGGTTGTTTTTCCTGTTCCCGGTCCTCCGGTTATTACCGAAACGCCGTTGGACAACGATGATTTTATTGCTTCTTTCTGTTCTCCGCTGAATGTGATCCCGGTCTCCTTCTCCGTCTGAGAGATAAGCCCGTCCGCATCCGACCCCAGCGGCGTCAACGCAAAGGAATTCAGCTTTGCTATATTTTTAGCCACGCTCTGCTCCGCCGCATAATATGAAAACAGATATACCATTCGCCTTCCCTGGATGTTCTCGATCTTTATTTCCCCCTCAAAAGCAGCCGGTATGAGATTTTCCGCCACCAGATCTCGGGATACCTCCAGCATCCTGCCGGTTTCTTCACAGAACTCCGTCTCGGGGCAGCAGGTGTTCCCCTGATTTGTATAATGCCACAGCATGAATTTTATGCCGCCTCTGATCCTCTCCTCGGATTCCTTGTCTATCCCCATTTTCATCGCTATGGCATCAGCCTTCTGAAATCCGATGCCGTCAATATCATTGGCCAGCTGATAGGGGTCCGTCTTTACGATATCTACGGCAAAGGCGCCGTAAGCCTTGTACAGTTTCAGCGACTGAGCTGCGCTGATATTATATTTCTGAAAGAACATGGACACCTTGGCGAATTCCATATTCTTTATGTAAGCCTCTGAAATGGCTGCCGCTTTTTTCTCTCCAATGCCGCTGACCCGAGTCAGTTTGCCCGGTTCCTCTTCTATGATTTTGAACGTATCTTCTCCGAACTTTTTTACTATGGCCCTCGCTGCCTTTGGTCCTATGCCTTTCAGCACTCCCGAAGACAGAAATCCGATCATGCCGGCTTCGTCGCTGGGCATCACTTCTTCGCTTTCCCTGAAAGCAAACTGTTCCCCGTATTTTTTATCTACAGTGAATTCCCCTCTGAAAACATAGGACCTTCCTTCATCACAAGAAGGAAGAAAGCCTACTGCAGTAAACTCTTCTTCCTCTGTCTCGACTACGGCTACTGTGTATCCGTTGCCCCTGTTATGATATATGACATCTGTTACGGTCCCCTGTTTTTCAGTCATTTGATCTCCTGTACAGTCGTCGGTTGTCCAAAGTCCACACTCTGTCTGAAAAATCTCCGTCTTCTGTCCTTGCCAGAGCGTCTTCCATGTCGTACATGCGCGCGTCTATTATGTCCAGATAATGGAGGATCTCCGCCTCAGGGAACAAAGGTCTCTTCGGACTGCCGAATTCCGGTTCATAATGATGAGACAGTATCATGTGTTCTATCATTATTGCTTTTTCCCTTGGGAAATCCAGTTCTGTCATTTGTTTATCCAGTTCTTTCACTCCCATGACGATATGTCCCAGCAGCTGCCCTTCAAATGAATAGCCGTCGGATATCCCCAGCTGATTGGAATTTATTTCATTCAATTTCTGCATGTCGTGGAGTATGACGCCTGCCATGACCAGATCTTTGTTCAGGTTCGTATATACTTCGCATACCCGCTCTCCGGTCATCAGCATCCTCTTCATGTGCCAGAGCAGTCCCGCCATCTCCGCATGATGATTTTTGCTGGCCGCAGGGTAGTACATCAGTTTTCCTTTGTTGCCGGTCAGGTTGTTTATGCACAGCCTTTTCAGATCTTCATCTCCCAGCTCAGCTGCCTTTTCCATGATATAGCTGTACATAGACTCAGGATCTTCCGGCGCCGCCTTGATGAAATCCGTCATATCCAGACCGTCTTCCTTGCCGGCCTTTCTTATCCGGGTGACTCTCAGCTGTTTCATTCCGTTCCATTCATTGACAGTGGCCTTTATCTTCAGCAGTTCGCCGGCCTCCATTGTCTTTGCATGTTCTACTTCTTCATCTGCCAGGTCCCACTTTTTTGCGGATATCTCTCCGGTCTTGTCTCCCAGGAGCAGATTCATATAGTTCTTTTTGTTGGAGCCTGTCTTCACAGCTATGGATTTTGCCATAAAAAAATCCGTCAGCTCTTCTCCTGTCTTCAATTGCGATATGTAATGATCTTTCATTCTTTTTCCCTCGTTTCGATTATACTTTTTTTAATTATACACTTTTTGGCCCTAACATAAAAGCATATATATGCTACCATATATTGTAAATTCTGTCAATTATATCTTTTCTTTATTCCCGGCCTGTATTAATATATAATAAACAGTATAAGTCAAGGAGGAGAAAAATGGCAAAACCAAATCTTGGTCTGGTAAGAACTGCGGCCGCTGCACCGGTCCTGACAGTTGCAGACCCTGCATCTAATTCAAAAGAAATCATCGCTCTCATCAAAAAAGCCGAAAAAAACAAAGTCGGCCTGATGGTGTTTCCCGAACTGTGCATCACCGGATACACCTGCGGCGACCTGTTCTATCAGGAACAGCTTTGGCTCTCGCAGATGGAAGCGCTGAAAAAAATACTGAAAGCTACGGAAGGACTCCGTATCTCTGTAATAATCGGATTGTATCTGAAGCAGGAAAACAATCTTTTCAACTGCACAGCCCTGATCCAGAAAGGCAAGATCAAGGGAGTGTCTCCAAAAATGTTCATGCCCAATTCCGGCGAGTTCTACGAAGCAAGATGGTTTGCTTCCGGCATTAATATAACAAAAGACGTAAAAACCATACGGGTCCTGGACGAAGAGATCCCTTTCGGGAACCTGGTCTACAACGACCCGGAGTCCGGCCTTTCATTCGGCACCGAGCTCTGTGAAGACCTGTGGCTGCCCGTGTCTCCCGGATCCAGGCTCTGTCTCAGCGGAGCGCAGATAATCTTCAACTCGTCGGCCAGCAATGAGACCGTAGGCAAAAGCCAGTACAGGAAAAATCTAGTCGTCGCAGAAAGCGGCAAGAGCATGTGCGGCTACGTATACGCCAGCGCCGGCGTTACCGAATCCACCAGCGACCTGGTGTTCGGAGGCCACTGCATCATATCTGAAAATGGGCTTATCCTGGCGGAAGGGGAAAGATTTTCAAGAGAAAGCAAACTGACCATCAGCGAAATCGATTTTCAGAGGATAGGATTCGAAAGATCCCATTCCCACAATTTTAATGAATGCGCCAATGTCTACGGCGACAGACAGCACATTCTCCATGTGACTGCAGGGCCGGTCCGTGTAGTCGGCGCCGGTGAAACGATGCTGAGAAAATATGAAAGAACACCGTTCATACCGGACAGGACAAAAGAGGTCAACGAAAGGTGTGCAGAGATATTCGATATACAGGCCGCCGGCCTGGCAAAAAGAATACAGCATTCCCATTCAAAAAAATCTGTTGTCGGTATTTCCGGAGGACTGGATTCCACGCTGGCTCTTCTGGTCTGTGCCGCGGCTCACAAACTGATCGGCAAACCGGCCAAAGATATAATCGCGGTGACCATGCCCGGCTTCGGGACTACAGGCAAGACATACAACAATGCGCTTACGATCATGAAGCTGCTGGGTGCCGATGTTCGAGAGATCTCCATCAAAGAATCTGTACTGCAGCACTTTGATGACATCGGCCAGAAAGAAACCGACCACGACATCACCTATGAAAACTCTCAGGCCCGTGAAAGGACGCAGATCCTTATGGATGTGGCAAATATGGAAAACGGGTTCGTTGTCGGCACAGGCGATCTTTCCGAAATGGCTCTGGGATGGTGCACTTACAACGGAGACCATATGTCCATGTACGGAGTCAACTGCGGCGTGCCGAAGACTCTTGTGAAATTCGTAGTCAAGTGGGTCATGGAACACAAACTGTCCGGCGTTGATGAAGACAAAGCGTTCAGCAGCGACAACCCGCTACTTGCAGAAACACTGCAGGCCATACTGGATACGCCTATTTCTCCCGAGCTGCTGCCGCCTACAGAAGACGGCGAGATCGCGCAGATCACTGAAGACAATGTGGGCCCTTACGAGCTCCACGACTTTTTCATCTATTACACCATCCGCTATGGGATGACGCCTAAAAAGCTGCTGATAGCAGCCGCCGGTGCTTTTGAAGGTCAGTACGATGAAGACTTTATAAAAAAATGGCTGAAAGTATTTTACAGAAGATTTTTCTCTCAACAGTTCAAACGAAACTGCGTGCCCGACGGACCGAAGGTCGGTTCGGTCAGCCTGTCTCCCAGAGGCGACTGGAGAATGCCTGCCGACGGCGATCCGT
This sequence comes from Eubacteriaceae bacterium, assembly GCA_034927505.1. Taxonomy (GTDB): domain Bacteria; phylum Bacillota; class Clostridia; order Peptostreptococcales; family Anaerovoracaceae; genus RUG100. The sequence goes on along the minus strand of JAYFPY010000003.1, from coordinate 95,084 downwards.
CAGCCTGGCTGGCAGAACTGGAATGATCATACATCAAAAGAGGGCCCGGGCCCTCTTTTTTTATGACAATGAATTTTATGATCTTCCTTATTTGCGGAACAGTTTGTGGGCCGATTCCGGATCCACGACATGTACATCCGTTTCTTTTGGAAACAGCCACCTGCCTATACTGTTCAGGGAGAATTCCTTGTCTCCCGGTATAGCCGCTTTTTTCGCCCATTCGCCTCGGCATCCTTTCTTGTCCAGCACCTTGAGGTATATGTAGCTTTCTTCCATCCCGGTCACTTCCATCGGTCCGAAAGCCCAGTGATAGAGAGACGTGCCTACGTTGCATCCGTTCCGCTCTTCTGACCAGTCCCGTTCCTTCGGCACCGGTTTTTCTTTTATCGGTGCGGGCTTTCCTGCCGGTTTCGTATCCACCTGCGCATCCGTTCCCAAGTCCTCCAGTTTTTTCTTTCTAGTCTTGATTTTTTCATCGACCTTAGCCAATCCTTCTTCTATGTTTTTCTTGCTCCGCTTTATTTGCTTCCAGTCCAGTTTTATCCACCGGCTTTCATCCAAAACAGAAGCGATCTTGTCTCCCGCCTTATGGAGTTCATCCAGATCCGCCTTTTCATTTTTTAGTTTCTGGTACTTTTTCAGCCTTCTTTTCAGGCTTTCCAGTTCCTTCTTTTCGATCTCCCATTTCCCTGCGAGTTTTTCCGCTTTGTCCTCCATCAAATGGTACCTCCTGTACAAATATATTTTTCAATCAACATCTGTTCTGCTCAATATCTCTGCCGGCGTTTTACGAAGAGTTCTGAATACAGGTATCAGCCCGAATATAATATTCAATGCGAATATCAGTATCAGTCCCACTGCCATTATCCCCGGATCTATCAAATAATTATCCTTCAGATACTCGATCCGGGTAAGCCGGCTGACTATATATGACATGAATACGAAACCCGGCACTCCGGCGCATGTGGTTATGGCTATTATCTCTCCAAGGAACATTTTATATATATCCTTCTTTTTCACGCCGATGGCTCTGAACACACCGACTTCCTTCACCCTGGACATGAATGAAGCCCGCATTATAAGGAATATCTCTATGAATGATATCAGCAGTATGACTCCGGCCGTGATCAGCCCTGCTCTTATGGATTTCATGTTGCTGTTCACGTATTTGCTCCGAGCCTTTGCGTAGGTATCTTCCACATTCAGCCCCAGACTCTCAAGCTCTTCCCTGGCTGCATCTTTGTCTTTGGCATACACAGTTATCCCGGAATTTTTTTCAATCACATTGTATTTAAGAGTGTTCGAGTTGACCAGCATAAACGTGCTGTCATCCTTGTCACTGTAGTAACCCACTACTTTCAACTTCTGTCCGTTTACTTTTTTATCTATAGTCTTGTTCAGCGGCATGGTATCCTTGTTTGATTCATTCACGACCACTTCGTAGTCCTTTGTCGGTTTTACTCCTCCGCTGAACGTGTAGTTGTGATAATCCAGCAGTGTCCCTTCGGCATCGCCGCTGCCGTCATCCATTCCTTCTTCAGAGTAGGCCTCATCTTCCATTCCGCCCATATTCATTTCTTCCACCTGACCTGAACTGAGGCTTCCTGCAACGATCTCCGTAAACATGGAAGGATCCGTATATATGCACGGTTCTACCTTGTTGGTGATCCCGGTAATGGTAAAGTCCGACATACCCGACACGGTTATAGTCTTTCCGATGAAATCTCCTGCCGTATCCAATCCGGCCATTTTTGCCGTACCGTCCTCCTGCATCTTTTTTATCGCAAGCTTGTCTACAACGACTTCCTGTTTGTTCTGCGGCATCTGTCCTGCAATCAGATCGCTCTTTCCTATGTTGTTTATACTTGTAAGCGATCCTGTAAGAGCTCCGCTCTGCTGATCTGTCTGATAGTACTCATCATAAGGTACTGTAAAACTGACCTTGGAATTCCCCGGTATTAGATAATCTACCGATTCCAGGCTTTCGTAACTGAGATAGTCTGTCACATTCACACTCTTGTCTACTACCTTCAGGTAATCCTTATTCACTGTTACGAATTTTGAATCCTGTACATTGAGTACTCCCGCCATATTGCTGAGAGAGTACATTATGAACATGGCCGAAATGAAAAACCCTACCAGAAGTATTTTCTTGAGCGGTTTGTATCCGGCGACTTTTTTGAACCCTGATTTCAGCATCTCCAGAGGAGTCATTATGGACGAGTACCTGGGCATCTTTCTCGGAGCCAGTTTTTTCGGTTCAAATCTGTGTTTGAAAAAGTCCTCCTGAGTCATTTCTCTGTAGTGACTGTCGACAAGTTCTATGCTGGAATTATCGTCTACTGCTTCCAGTCTGTCCATGTCGTCTCTGCTTTTAATATAGATATTCCCATTCTGTACAACGATCTCAACATCGATCTTCTTGTCGGTATCATTGTACAGGTCGATATTGTAATCTCCCGATTCTATCTTTTCATGATTCTTCATGTCCTTCAGATATATCTTGTTGTCTACTCTGTAGTCCAGATTGTCTGCCTTGTCGTTGACTTCATCGGATATGACTTCTCCGTCCCTGAGCCTGATTATTCTGCTGGCGTAGAAATCTACCAGTTTTTCTTCATGAGTTACCAGTATTACCAGTTTGTCCCTGGAAATCGATTTTATGATATTCATGACTTCAAGAGTGTTCTTGCTGTCCAGGTTGCCTGTCGGTTCGTCAGCTATGATTATGGCAGGGTTCTTTACGATAGCCCTTGCTATGCCGACTCTCTGCCTTTCTCCGCCTGAAAGCATATCTGCAAATCTGTTCCGATAGCGGTACATGCCCACCATCTCCAGAGCATAGTTGACTTTGGCGTTGATCTCCGACTTGCTCTTCACGCCTATCATCCGCAGCACCATGGCCACATTGTCGAATACAGTCATTTCATCCACCAGATTATAATTCTGGAAGATGTATCCTATATTCAGATTACGGATCTCATCGATCTTTCCCGCGCTTCTTCCTGTTATACGCTCGCCGTTTATGTATATCTTGCCCTTTTGTACCTTGTCCAGTCCTCCGATGACGTTGAGCAGCGTAGTCTTGCCGCAGCCCGAAGGCCCCAGCATACCTACCAGCCCGCTCTTTCCGAACTCCAGAGTCGTATCGTTTATTACATGTATCTCATTCTTTTTCTTACGGTTGAAATACTTGTTTACTCCTTCCAGTATAACCATCGGATCATGCCTCCCCTCTGTATGCATCCATCGCCGAATTCTTGAACAGTTTTCTTGCAAATTTGCCTGAGATCAAGAAAGCAATGACTGCCATTGCAGCATAAAGGATCACATAATCTCTGACCGTCAGGAACGAAACCAGATTCTGTATGTATTCCACATTTATTATTCCTCCCGCGGCGAGCCCGACCACTGCGATAAATACGCCGTAAGCTATGGTGATCACCAGGAAAAGTTCAATATCCAGTATCCGCCTGGCAGCTTTTTTCTGAAGCCCCAGTATCCTCAGTATAGAGAAATACACATCTCTGGATTTCAGTATCAGCCTGATAACGAAGTAAGCTATGAAGAATATGGCCAAAACAAGGATTATGGCAAACGGGATCTGTATTATATCCAGTACAGTCTGTCCCTCTTCATATGTCTGCAGTGAATCCTTCAGCGCCATTGGTTTGAATCCTGCGCTTCTCAGATCTTTGACCACGCCGTCCACATCTCTGGAACTGTCGGCAAAGACGCTGCTTTGATACGTGCCGTTGTTGAAGATGCTGCTGTAATCTGCCCGGTTCACATATATTTCTCCGCTGTGATCCTCGTAGGACCGCAGCCCTGTCTTTGCTTTGAATGTCTTTTCACTGTATGTATCCGCGACCTTCAGTTTCACTGAATCTTTATAATACAGGTTGCTGACTGAAACGGTTATATTCTTTCCGGTTATTTTACCTGAATCGTAATATGAATCCAGCTCATCTGAGACCAGCGCCTGTCCCGCTTTTACTTTATCGTTTGCCGAGACTTTATACATGCCTCCGTCGCCCTCGTACTTGAGAGCTTTTCCGTTTACAAGTGTTTCGACATCGCTGGCGCTGAGATACGCCGCATTGCGCAGCTCATCCATTTTCCCGGACGGCAGATATATCTTTCCGTTGCCGTCATAATCATCGCTCTTTATATACTTTATCCCTGTTACCGTCACTTTTGTACTGGTGCCGTCATCTAAATAAAGCGAATATGTCTGATTCAGGATGGCATCAGCGTTATCTGTAAGACTGTAGTCATCTTTAGTGCCGCAGACTATGACTTCATCATCAGCCTGAGGCATTTCCCCTACATCAGGAGTGCCCTTGAAGGATTCCATAGAATACGGATATCCATAAAAACTGAAATCTCCCTGTTCGATGTATACGGACGTATCCAGCATGATATCGTCCTTTTCGATGCTTGCCACTCCGTCCATCTTTTGTATCCTGTCATAGTCGGCATCGGTAAAGGCCGTTCCGTCGCTCTTCTTCACCACTATACGGTCATCCGTATAATTAGCGAAGTATTCATTGTACCCCAGCATGCTGGTTTCTTCTTTGTTTTGTTTGAAATTGGTATATATGGCCGATACAGAAAAAACGACAAATAAAAACACGATGAGCAGCAGTATGAATTTGGGCAGGATGTTGAATGCATTCCTTACGCCCAGTCTGATTTTACTTTTCACCGTAATATTGTCGCTGAAACTTTCTTTCAATTCTTCTGATTTCGCGACTTCTCTGATGATCTTGTCTTCAACGATACGTCCATCGTTCATTCTTACCACTCTTGTGGCATACCGGTCAAACTGCTCGTAGTTGTGTGTCACGACTACCACCAGCTTGTCTTTTGCTATTTCGCTGAGCAGCTCAACGATGTCATCTGCAGCCTTGCTGTCCAGATTCCCCGTAGGTTCATCGGCAACTATCACAGAAGTCTCTTTTGCAAGGGCCCTGGCTATGCAGACCCTCTGCTTCTGTCCGCCCGACAATTTGGATACCTTGGTTTTGGAATACTCTGTCAGCCCTACTCTTTCAATGATAGCAGGGACCTTCTCGGCGATATCCTCATGACTGTATCCGTTTATCAAAAGAATCAGCTCAACATTCTGGTACACAGTATAGCTTCCTACCAGATTGAAGTTCTGAAATATATTTCCTATGTATTTTTTTCTGTACTCTTCGAATTCCGCAGGAGAATAGTGACTGGTCTCGCCTCCATCTACATACATTTCCCCTTCTTCGTATGTATCAAGGCCGGATATGACATTCAGCAGCGTTGTTTTTCCACTGCCGGATTCCCCGGTAATAACAACAAATTCGCCTATGTTCAGCTCCAGGTTTACCTTGGTAAATCCGCTGGCGATCATTCCTTTGCTGTAATAGAATTTCGAGACATTCTTTAACTGGATCATGCTGTTTCCTATAATTCCTTCAAGTTACCACACGTATATACTTCAATGATAACCTAATATGGAAACTTTTGCAAATATCAATATTTTCTTTCTGTAATCTTACATAATTTGTATTTCTTACAATTATATGATATACTATTAATATAGTTATTCTTATTTCGGTATACTAAACAGAGGGGTGATTTAAATGAAAACACTATTGAAAGTTATATCTATAATCTACATCGTAGGTGCAGCTATTCTGCTGATAGCAGGTATAGTTATCACTGCAACCGGCACATATGTCGGCACAGCAGCAGAAACTGCGGGCCTTGGCGGACTGGGCATGCTCCTGGGGATCATAATGATCATCGCATGCATACCTTCACTGCTGGTAGGCATCTTCGGGCTGAAAGGCTGCGGCGGCAGCAGCGGACTGCTCATGGCAGGAATTGTCCTGACTATCATCGGCCTGGTATTCACAGTCTTCGGCATTATATACTCATTGGCCACAAGCAGTTTTACCGCAAGTTCAATAGGTGGTCTGATCCTTCCGATCCTCTACCTGATAGGCGGATTCGGCACCAGAAAAGAACTAATGTAAAATCAGCTCTTACATTTATTAACAGGTATATAAAAACCCCGGCGCATATTCTGCGATCGGGGTTTTTCATTTGCCTGCAGCAGTTATTCCACCGGATTCCCGTCGGCAGCCACTGTTGATACGAATTCGTATCTGGTCTTTCCGTCCACCTCATTGTCTGCAAAGAGTATCATCCCTTTGGATTCAAGGCCTCTCAGCTTTCTCGGGGCCAGGTTCGCAACCACTACGACCTTCTGTCCTACGGTCTCCTCCGGCTTGTAGAATTTTGCCACTCCGGAGATTATCTGCCTGGTCTCAGTGCCCATCTTCACCTGGAATACCAGCAGCTTGTCGGCTTTTGGATGCTTTTCGCAGGAGAGTATGGTACCCACGCGTAGATCCAGCTTGTCGAAATCGTCATATACGATCTCGTCCTTCAGTTCCAGCGGAACATTGTCATCTCCTCCGCCGCCCAGGGCCTCCAGCTCTTCCAGTTCCTTTTCTATATCCAGTCTTGGGAATATAGGGTCGCCTTTTTTTACTTCTTCACCGTTCATCATGTCGAACACAGAAGCATCCGCCCATTCAGGGTCGGCAAACCAAAGCCCCATCTGCTTTCTGATCTTCCCGGATGTGGTGTGCATGAACGGATGTATCAATATCGAAATTATCCTTATAGTCTCGGCCAGGTTGTGCAGAACTGTATCCAGTCTGTCCTTGTCCGCCTCGTTTTTAGCCAGTATCCACGGCATGGTCTCATCGATATATTTGTTGGCTCGCCTTACGACTACCCATATCTCCTCCAGAGCCATATTGAATTTGAACTGATCCATCTGAGCTTCCACCTTCGCTGCCGCTCCCACAGCTGTGGCTTTCAGGTCATCATCATGTTCGCCGGCCAGTTTGCTTTCCGGCACTGAACCGCCGTTGTATTTCTCTATCATGGCCACTGTTCTGCTGACCAGATTTCCCAGGTCATTGGCCAGATCATAGTTCATCCTCTTCAGCATCACCTCGTTGGTGAACACGCCGTCCTGCCCGAATGTGTACTCTCTGAGGAGGAAGTACTTCAGTGCGTCGACGCCGTATCTCTCGATCAGCTTTACCGGGTCCACAACATTGCCCTTGGATTTGCTCATTTTTCCGCCTTCCATGAGCAGCCATCCGTGTCCCAGCACCTGTTTAGGCAGAGGCTGTCCCAGACTCATCAGTATTGCCGGCCATATGACCGTATGGAATCTTACGATTTCCTTGCCTACAAGGTGGACATCCACCGGCCAGTAGTGGTCGTACAGTTCTCTGTCATCAGGATAGCCCAGTGCGGTGATATAGTTTGTCAGCGCATCCAGCCATACGTATATAACGTGTTTTTCATCTATAGGCACTTTGATGCCCCAGTCAAAGCTGGTCCTGGAGATGCACAGATCTTCCAGCCCCTGCTCGACAAATGCGATCATCTCGTTTCGCCTTGATTCAGGCTGAAGGAAATCCGGATCGTTCTTGAACAGATCCAGCAGCCTGTCTTCGTAATTGCTCAGCTTGAAAAAGTACGCCTCTTCCTTTGCTTTCTCAACAGGTCTGCCGCAGTCCGGGCATTTGCCGTCCACCAGCTGGTTCTCTGTCCAGAAAGATTCGCACGGCGTACAGTACATTCCTTCGTACTCGCCTTTATATATATCGCCCTTCTCATACAGTTCCATGAAAATAGCCTGTACTCTCTTGACGTGGCGAGGCTCTGTCGTCCTTATGAAATCATCATAGGAGATCTCCATAGTCTTCCAGAGATCTTTGATGCCTCCCACTATTTTATCCACATACTCCTGAGGAGTAGTCCCGGCTTTCTCGGCGATGGTCTGGATCTTCTGCCCGTGTTCATCGGCTCCGGTCATAAATCTCACATCATAACCCAGTGCTCTTTTGAATCTGGCCATGGCATCTGCCATGACAGTGCAGTAGGTATGGCCTATATGCAGATTGTCGCTGGGATAATAGATCGGTGTGGTAATGTAATATTTGCCTTTTGTTTCACTCATTGTTTTTTCTCCTTTGATCAGCCCTCTGTCAGATGAGACAAAGCGGCATGCCCTTCCGGCACCGTTTCAGAATACCATAAACCGTGCGGTTTTACAATGGACGGCCGCTCCTTAAAAGCCGCAAAAAACCGCAGGGCCCTTTCGGTTCCTGCGGTGATCTTTGCTGTATCTTGGCTGCATCTGCCGGCTGCTACAGTACCAGTGACGGTGCTGTATAAGCTCTTGCTGCAAGTTCTCTGTCCAGATCGAACAGCCCTTTCGGATCGTTGCCGAACAATTTGAACTGGTCTACCATGTTGTCTGCATTCGTTTCCTCTTCGCCCTGTTCTTTTACGAACCAGTCGAGGAACTGCATAGTTCTGAAATCCTTTACCGTATAAGCCGCATCATAGATCTTGTGGATCAGGTCAGTCACGAATCTTTCGTGTTTTGCGCCTGCTTCCAGCGGATCGATGTACTTTTTCAGCTGCACATCCGGTTTTGCGATAGCATCGAAAGTCACTTTGTCCCCGTTGTTCTGCATGTACTTCATGAACAGCATTGCGTGATCCCGTTCTTCCTGTGCCTGTACTGTATACCAGTTTGCAAAACCGTCCAGGCTCTCGTCTGTGTAGTAATTTGCGAAATCCAGATACAGATAAGCCGAATAAAACTCTGCGTTTACCTGCTCGTTCAATAATTTAGATACTTTTTTGTCTAACATATGTGTTACCTCCTATAGATCATTTAGCCTTTACTTCAACGTAATCAAGAATTATTTTTACAAAATCGTCGATGGATATATATCCGCTGTCCATTGAAATATGATAGTTCACCGGTTCTCCCCATTTCTGTCCGGTATGATATCTGTAGTAATTGGCTCTGGCCTTGTCTACATCTATCAGCATCTTCTTCGCCTCATGTTCCGGTATGCCGTATTCTTCTATTGCTCTTTTCAATTTGTCCTTTTCTTCGGCATATACGAAAACATTTGTCGCATCCTTGTATTCCCTCAGCACATAATCCGCACATCGACCTACTATTACGCCACCGTTGCCTTCTTCGGCCAGCTTTGTGATGTAATCGAACTGTGCAATGAAAAATTTCTCATTTATGGACAATGTGTCCGGGCCGTACCCGGCTGCACCGAATGCATTGGACAGACTGTAGAAAAATCCGTTCTTTGCCTTCTTTTCGTCTTCTTCTATCATTTCGACAGAATAGCCATGTTCTTCTGCGATCTTGTCCAGTATGTTCTTGTCGTAATACGGAACTCCCATTTTCTCGGCCAGTTTTTTACCGATGAGCCGTCCGCCGCTTCCAAACTCTCTGCTGATCGTCACGATTTTTTTACTCATACTAATGCCCTCCTAATGGGTATTATACAACAATTCACATGAATATGTAACTGTCTTATGGCGCCTTGATAAAATTTATCTGCCGCCTGCTTTCCAGCTTCCAAATCCCATATTCCTGGCCGAATCATAGACGGGCATCATCAGCGTTTTGAGATTCTCCGAAAACTCCCCGGCGGATATGCCGCTGCGGTAAAGTTTTATTCGAACATCGTTACTGTTTATATGCACTTTTTCGCAGATTTTAAACATATGCATCAGTTGATCGTTTTGCTCTGTAATGTGAAATACCTCATATTCAAACCCGCAAAGTCTGTTTATATACTCGCCCCATTCCGGGAGATCATTGCTCTTGCTGCTGTTGACGTTCCTTGTGGTCGGTCCCAGATTCCACAATTCGTCATGTGCCACGTATGACCATGGGACAAAATGATCCACTGATATTTCTCTTTTATCAAGGATTTCCCCTGTATAGATATCGTGTATCGGGCTGATCTCGGCGACTGCATCCCAGTACTTTTTTACCCTGGTCAGCTGCCTTGCCTCCGGCGGCCGCAGTTTGTTCGGTATCCCGGGAACGCTCGGGTTCCTCTTCTGCAGATATTCTATCAAGTTCAACTCTATCCAGCCCTGTACTATAGCTGCATTTTTCGTGATATATTCCGCCCACTGCTTCGCGACGATGATGCCTCTTTCCAGGCCCTGCCCGTCAAAAAACGAGTATATAAGGTTTTCTTCCCGGTTGATTATTTCGATCATCTTCGGGATGCTGTTCCATGGATATCCGCCGGATCTTCCCAGGAAAGGGGCCTGCAGTCTGTATGGGACGTTCTTTATGAGAGTCATTTTCTTTTCCCGGATCTCTCTGTCATCGGCGAGCCGCATAAATTCCAGGATCGTCTCCCTCTTTTCATTGGACTTGAGTCCGCTTTTCCGATAAGCAGTATCGACCAGCGATTCCAATGTGTCCGACGGCCCCAGATTCAATCGGTACTCCGAAACCATGTACCAGGCATCCGCTGTCATGCTGTCTATCAGTTCATCGTAAAACATCTCCCTCTTTCCTTCCAGGATCTTTCTCACAATGGCTCTGAACCAGAACAGCTTGTAGCTCTCGCTCATGTTGTTGAACAGCTGAGCCAGATTTGATATTTTTAAATTGTCATTGATCGGCAGATCCATCTATCTCAACCCTGCCTGAGCTTTTGCGTATACCTCTCCGTTATCATCGAAATAGATCTCTGCATTTGCGCCTATCGATCCGTTTCCGTTCCACATGTAACATTTGTACCCTTGATACTGTGACAACAGGCTACCGCCTCCGCCTATCAGATATTTTACCTGGCCATAGGACATCCCCATTTTTATTCTTTTATATTCGCCTTTAGTTATTGTGGAACCATGTCCCTTTGGCCCGAACCAGTGTGCATATAGAGTATGTTTTTTTGTTTTGCTAACATAAGTATTTTTAGTGATCCTTGTCCCGCCTGATTTCTTGGTATACCACCCCTTGAACTTGTATCCGCTCCTCTTCGGCGTAGGCAGTTTGCCATACTTGTAATTTGATTTTACCGTCTTGCTCTTTTTCGACACTCTGCCCTTGTTTGCGCTGAATTTCACCTTGACTTTTTTTGTCCACTTTGCGTATAAAGTCTTTGACAGATAATACTCCTCATAGTAGCTGCTGTAAAAATTGATTTTAGTGCCCGAAGTAATTTTTTTCCTGCTCTTTTTGCTCGGATACCAGCCCATTAATTTATACCCGCTCTTTTTAGCTTTCGGTGCTGTTCCTCGTGTCGCTCCATTGAAGAGATACTTGGTCCCAAACGCCACTTTCCCGCCGTTGCCGTTGAACTTTAACGTCCCTTTTGCCGCTACGTTTATGCTCTTGTTTGTTGATGTGCCTGTATCCGCCCAACCATTTCCATTTGAGTATTCATATTTTTCAAATGTAACTGTAACCGTTTCTGTGTAAGCTCGATTTATCAAGGCCGTTACGGAATATCCGTTGTTTACAGAAAAGCTGGAGTCGCTCAATGTGTTGCCTATATCATAATCATCTGTTCCGGTCATAGATATGTATGACGGCACATAAGCAGTTTCTCCGACCGTTCCGGTATTATTTGTATAGTCCTCCTGATTTGCACCCGCCGCCTTTATAGTAAAGCTGCTGCCTGCGATCACATTTTCCGGAACTGTTATCTCATTGTTTGATGTATTTGCTTTCGTATCTGCTGCCGCAGCTGTTCCCGGTATCGCAAACACCGTAAACACCATAGCGAAAACCATTATGATCGATATCGCTTTCATTTTTCTTTTTTTCATGATCATCCCTCCGATTCATTGAAAATATCTTTTCACTTTAAAATAATAAAACAGACTTCACTTTTCCATAAAATGATTGTCTGTTTTCTTAACAAAATTGTGCACGTTATAACTGATCATATCTGTCCCCTCAATACCGGTGCTGCCCACAACTGTAAGTGTACTCCTACCTCGATGGAATATCAATGCGGGAAGGGATAAAATATTACCCTTTAAAAATATTTCATTAGATATTTCCTAAGCTCGTCATTGCACACATACACGAATGTACCTTTGATCCCCATGGTCATAAGTGTCGCATATATGTTCAGTATGTACTCTTTCAGTTCCTCTTCATTCTTCAATGCCGTCTTCCCGGTCTGGTCAAAGTAATTCGATTTGTCTATGGTTATTTTGCCATCTGCCGGATCATAGTCGATCTCATTGCCGAATATTATACCGGCATAATTCAAGTCGTATCCCTGGACTGTATGGATGCAGCCGATCTCGTTTATTGAGTTCGGCGAATTGATCCAGTCATCAGCCGTTGTATTCCAAATATACTTTTCATTTTCTATCTCGATATCATACATTCCCGGATCATGATTTTTCTTTGTTTTCCATTTCCATGCATAACCTGCTGCTGCCCTGCACAGACCGATTTCTTCATCTATCTTCTTTATATCATCGATCATTTCTTTTATATGATCATAAAACCTAAGATCATAGCCGTCGAATGACGGCTTTGCAGTCGGCGGATCATCGCTGAGCACGGCCTTCACATAATCGATATAGTCGTTGCCGCCCATGCATCTAAGCTGTGATTTCAAACCAAATTCATAATGCCTGCTTCTGTCAATTATCCTTTTGAAATCCTCCGGATCTATATCCGACGGTTTCACCGTCTGCTGCGGATCGTAAAACAGGACCTGATTCCTGCTGCATTTCAATACCCAGTCCAGTTCTGTTGCTGTGTCTTTATCCAGTCCCAGTTTCTTATTGTTTTTATCAAAAAGCGGATACTGCGCAAGAGCTTTTCTCTGCCTTAATCTATGTGCTTCGTCTACTATCAGCAGATCGTAATAGTCCTTTGGGATGTCGTTGGCACTGAGTACCATTTTACCGCTCATATTTCTTATATTGCCAAACACGTTTATTAATGTGGTTCGAAGAGATACCTGAGGTATCACGAGCCCAACTTTCATCTCGGTGAAATTTTCAACTGCATATTTTAAAAATCCGAATTCTTCCATGTCCTCTTCATCTTCAGGATCTAAATCGCTGTACACCGGAATGGACGCCTGTTTTTCATTGGCATCCGAAAAAAGCTTCATAAGATAAACTCCCAGCACAGTCTTTCCTGTGCCGGCTCCGCCCTTCACCACTATTGTGCTGCCTTCCGGATCACGTTTGTTGTCTTCCAGAACTTTTAAAATATCTCTGACTATATCCAACTGGTCGTCTGTAAGCGATTTGTACGGAGAGTATTTGTACAGGTCCGAATTCTCGATGGCCGCAAGACTGTGTTCAGTCAGGCCCAGTTCTTTCAGTTCAGTCCATATGTCTTTGAATTTATCTTCATACAGTTTTCTTTGATAATAATCATGTTCCTGTATCCCGCCGTTCCCGTTCTGTAAAACGAACCTGCCGTCGGACGACATGTATTTGATAAGAAAAGATTCCAGATCCAGGACCACGGATTTGTTGAAATCATCATTGCTGATGATGTGTATGTTTTCCAGCGTTTGTCTTGCTTCATTTTTCAAATGCTGCTCTGTACGTCTTGCAGCGTTTACCGTCTCGCCTACATAAGCTTCCGTATCGTTGTTGATAACATAAACCACCGGCCAGTTGTCTCCGCTGTCCGTCTTCCTCAATTCTTCCGGCGTATTTTTATTGAATTTAAGATTCTTGATCCCGGCCATACTATCCCCCGTTTAATGCCTTTTACAGTTTGTTGTATTTGGTGCTGATGCCCCTGCATTTTTCGACAGGATATTTTGCCTTGTTCTTTTCCAGTTTTGCAAGGACTATCTCTTCTATATCCACATCTAATTTCTCGGCCATGACTATGCAGTAATTGAATATGTCCGCCAGTTCTTCGCAGACTTCTTTTTTGTCATAGTCGCCGCTCCACTGAAAACATTCCAGCAGCTCTCCCGATTCTATCGCTATGGATTTTGCCAGATTTTCAGGCGTATGGAATTGATCCCAATCCCGCTCTTCACTGAATTTCAATATTTCTTTTTTCATTTTTTCCATACGATATGCCTCCCGGTTCCACTGATTTGATTATACTCTGCCGGCCGGCCATTATCAAGGCTGTTACTCCTTAGCTTTTATTCATCCTCCCGGTTCCACACATATTTAGTATATCTTCCATCTCCGATTTTTATGATTTCTCCATTTACCTGCAAATCACGCAAAGTTCTTTGCACAGTTGTTTGACTGATATCCGGACATCGTTCCATGATTTCTGCTTTTGTGATTTTCCCAAGTGTCTCTTTTATGACCTCTCTGATTTTCTCGGGTTTTGACAGCCCCCTTGTACTCAAAAGTATTACCCTGCCGGAAAAATCGCGATAAGCAGCGGCTATTATTCCCAGCATGTATTCAACAAATGGAATATAATCATTCGTTTCCTCATGCCATCCGAACGAACTCTCCTGCAGCTTCTCATAGTAGGTTTCTTTTGTATCGTCAATCAGCTTTTCTATGCTGACATATTTCCCCACAATGTAATCGTTTCGATAAAGCAGCAGCAGTGTCAGTAATCTGCTCATTCTGCCATTACCATCTGAGAACGGATGAATGCAGAGAAAATCAAGGATAAACATCGGGATCACTAACAACGGATCGATTTTATTGCTGTGGATCGCTTTTTCATATGCAGTGCATAATGCTTCGATCGATTCCGGTGTTTCCCATGCTTCAACCGGTTGAAAACGAACACTTTGCTTTCCTTCCGCATCGATTTCACCAATAATATTATTTGCTGTCTTATAATTACCGCCTATAGATGGACCTGCAAATTTATACAAATCTCTATGCAACTGCAAAATAAACGATGGCTTCACAGGGAGATAATCATAATTATCATGGATCGTTCCAAGAGCATCACGATAGCCTGCGATTTCTTTTTCACTTCGGCTTTTCGGCATAGTCTTATCCATTACTATTTGTTTCAGACGTTCGCTGTTTGTATAAATCCCTTCTATTCGATTAGAGGCATCTGTACTTTGGATCTTTGCCGTTTCCATTAAACGCGTAAGGGTATCCGGTTTTGTCTCCATAAACAGATTCTGTTCACCCTTGTATTCATGTATAGTTGTAAGCAGCGATATGATCTCAGGAGTCATGAGATCCTGCCACTTGTTTATATAATCGTATCTGCGCATTTCAACATCTCCATATTCTTTTTTAATTTAGTCTTTTTGATCATAATGATGTAATTAAAGTCTACCGTTTCAATTTGGTCATGTCAAGTCCAACTTAGTCATTCGCACGACTAATGACTAAGTTACTGCAGCTGAAATGTATTAGGAAATTTCAAATTTATATTCTACATCAGTTCCGACCGCTCTGCTACTTCCTTTATCAGCATATGGATCTCATCTATCTTTTCATCCAGCTTTTCAAGATCCGCCCCTGCCACGTTGTGCATCAGAAATAAATTCTCTATCTCCCTGTCAAAACTGAGCACGTTGCCGGCCACTTTGATGAATTTATCATAGTTGGAACTCTTTGCAGCGGCTTTGAACTTGCGGAGATCGCCGGAAATAATATTGATCAGATCCTGCTCGCTGTACAGCTTGCCGATCCGTTTCGGATATGGCTCGATCCGCTGCAGATATATTCCCTCTGCGTCTTCGATGTCGTACATATATGTGATGATCATCTCCGGCGTGATAGGGAATTTCGCAATATTGATATGTCCCGGCGTCGTCTTTATTGATGCCGCCCCCATCTGACGCAGGACCATGTTTATCATTTCATCTGAAAAATTCATATTGTTCATGATCGTTTCCTCCTTATACTGCATATTTCAGCAGCAGATATACTGTTGCCACAGCGACCGACGCCGCCATGACCGGGAACCCTACTTTGAAAAAACTCCTGAATGTTATCGGGTACCCCTGCTTGCTGCTGATGCCCGACAGGACCACATTGGCCGAAGCACCGATCAGAGTACCGTTTCCGCCAAGACAGGCTCCCAATGATATGGCCCACCATAGAGGTTCTGTATCCATTCCGCCTTTCCCCATTACCAGTATGAGCGGTATCAGGGTGGCCACGAATGGGATGTTGTCCAGCACCGATGAGAGCAGGGCAGAGCCCCAGAGCAGTACCAGCATCGTCAGGATCGCGTGTCCGTCAGTGCCTGTAATTATCAGGTCTGCCAGCTTTCCGATAACTCCGGTCTCGTTCAGACCGCCGACAACTATGAACAGCCCCACAAAGAACAGTATGGTCGTCCACTCTACTTCCTGAACTGTATGTTCCACATTCTGCCTGCCTATGACCATCATCACCGCCGCCGCCGTCAGTGCCACCGTGGATGATTCGATCCCCAGACTGCTGTGGATGACAAAACCAGCTGCAACCAATATGATCATGACCGTGCTTTTTTTCATCAGGGCCACATCCGAAATAGCTTTCTTCTCATCCAGCATCATCACCTGTCTGATCGCAGCACTGTCCGCTTTCAAATGCCTGCCGTACACCAGCTTCATTATGATGATCAGAACCGCCAGGATCACAACTGCCACCAGCCCGGTATGGGTTATGAAATCCATAAAGCTGAATCCGGCCGCACTGCCTATCATTATGTTCGGCGGGTCACCTATGAGCGTAGCCGTGCCTCCGATGTTGCTGGCCAGGATCTGAGTCATAAGAAACGGCACCGGATCCACCTTCAGCATCCTTGTAATGGCGATAGTCATCGGCCCGATAAGGAGCACCGTTGTCACGTTGTCCAGGAAAGCCGAAAGGACCGCCGTCAGCACTATAAAAGCCATCATGATCTTCCACGGATCTCCGTGAGCCAGCTTTGCAGCCTTTATAGCTACATATTCAAATATCCCGGAATTCTTCACTATGGCCACGAACAGCATCATGCCTATCAGCACTCCTATGGTATTGAAATCTATGTATCCGACCGCCTTGTCCACAGTAAGGATATGTGTCAGCAGCAGCAGGACTGCGCCGCAGACAGCTGCCGCTGTCCGGTGTATTTTTTCCGTCACAATGGCGATTATTACAGCCAGAAATATTATGATTGAAAGGATCTGCATTTTATACGCCCCCTTAAGTTTCCTTTTGACCATCAAATTCTATCACTGCATTATTTCATATTCAATACCGCAGCATATGTGAATCCTTCATACCGTTATTACTTGCGATTCATGCTTTCCTCCCATTTTTCGTATATCAAAAACCGTGTACTGTATCAGGACTGCGTCCTTTTGTACACGGTTTTGTTTATGTCGTTTGATGCAGCTGTCGCCCGCAGGCCGCACAGTCCGCCCTATTTTTTCACTATTGCTCCGATATCTTTTCTGTACTGCATGCCATCGAATGATATCCTTGCTATGTTGTCGAAAGCTTTCTTCCTTGCTTCATCGTTGGTCTTTCCCAGAGCCGTCACTCCCAGTACCCTGCCTCCTGATGTAACTACATCCACCTGACAGTCTCCGTCTCCGCAGGTTTTTTTCAAAGCTGTACCTGCATGGAATACGATAACATCGCCGTCGACATCATCCAGGCCGTGAATGATCTTGCCTTTTTCATAACTGCCCGGATAGCCGCCGCTGGCAGCTACAACGCATACTGCTCTGTCACTGTTCCATTTTATTTCTTCATCTGCCAGTCTATTGTCACAGACTGCAAGAAAAACATCAAGAAGGTCGCTGTCCATCCTTGCCAGGACCGACTGAGTCTCCGGATCTCCGAAGCGGTTGTTGAATTCGATCACCTTCGGACCGTCTTCCGTTATCATCAGTCCGATAAACAATACTCCTTTAAAATCAAGTCCGTCCTTTTGGAAACCGGCAAGCGTCGGATCCAGGATCTCTTTCCTGATTCTTTTCTCCAGCTGTTCATCGAACACCAGGGAAGGTGAATATGTTCCCATTCCCCCCGTATTCGGTCCCTTGTCGCCGTCGAATATCCTTTTGTAGTCCTGTGCCGATTCCATAGGCGTGATAGTATGCTCATCTACAAAGCATAGCATGCTGGCTTCGATGCCCACCAGACATTCCTCCACCACAACTCTTGCTCCGGCTTCTCCGAACACTTTCGAACCCATCATATCTTCGATGGCTTTTTCCGCCGTCCCGCTGTCCTCGGCCAGTACAACGCCTTTTCCGGCAGCCAGTCCGTCGGCCTTCAATACCATAGGATAACCGTATATCCCGATATCCTTTTTCAGAGCTTTCTTGTCGGTGTATTCCTTGTATTTTGCCGTCGGTATATCATGACGCGCTAGAAAACTCTTTGTAAAAGATTTGCTGGCTTCCAGCTGCGAGCATTTTTTGTTCGGTCCGAATGTCTTTACTCCCGCCTTTTCCAGTTCATCCACGATGCCCATGGCCAGCGGCACTTCCGGTCCGATAACAGCCAGATCTATTTCCTTTTCCTTCGCAGCGCTGACAATGCCTTCTATATCTTCCGCAGACACAGGCAGGCACTCGGCCGAATCGGTGATGCCCGCATTACCCGGCGCACAGTATATCTTATCTGCTTTCAGGCTCTGAGACAGCTTCCAGCATATGGCATGCTCGCGGCCGCCTCCTCCCACTACTAATATTTTCATCTTCGACTCCTGTTACTAATGTTTGAAATGTCTCATTCCACTGAAAACCATTGCTATCCCCAGTTCATTTGCTTTGTCAATAGACTCCTGATCACGTATGGATCCGCCCGGCTGGATTATAGCCGTCACTCCTGCATCTGCTGCCGCAGTCACGCAGTCGTCAAATGGGAAGAATGCGTCGGAAGCCATTACCGACCCCTTCATGTCGAACAGACATCTTTTGATACCGTTTTCTGCCGCCCAGATCCTGTTGGTCTGTCCCGGCCCGATAGCTATGGTCATGTTGTCTTTAACAAACACAATGCCGTTGGATTTTGTGTGCTTTACAACCTTCATGGCCATTTCCATATCCTTCAGTTCCGCTGCCGTCGGTTCCTTGTCAGTCACTACCATCAGCTTGCCGTCTGCCACCAGTTTGCCGAATGCAGACTTGCCCTTTTCGCTGCTGTCTGTGGCAGGCTGGTCCGGCTTCGGTGCATTCTCAACATCAAAGAGCTGATCGTCGATGCCCTGCACCAGAAGACCTCCTGATACTTTCTTCATATCGATCTCGTCTGCCGGCGCCGGCGTCATGATACCCGGCAGTCTGAGCAGACGCAGATTCTTTTTCTTTTCCAGTATCTCCAGCGCATCCTTTTCGAAATCTGGTGCTATTATTATTTCAATGAATATCTTGCTCATTTCCTCTGCAGTGGCCTTGTCCACCGGTCTGTTGCATGCAACGATGCCGCCGTAGATCGATACCGGATCGCAGTCATGAGCTTTCCGATAAGCGCATACCAGATCGTCTGCCACAGCAACTCCGCACGGATTGGCGTGCTTTACCGCAACAACAGCCGGCTCTGAAAATTCCTTGATCGTCTCCAGTGCGCCGTTTGTATCGTTGATATTGTTGAAGGAAAGTTCCTTGCCGTGAAGCTGTTCGGCATTTGCCAGAGATCCTTCCCACGGTTTTATTTCTTTGTAGTATGTTGCTTTCTGATGAGGATTCTCGCCGTAACGAAGGTCCTGTTTTTTCTCAAATGTCAAAGTCAGATCATCAGGCAGATCGTATCCGCCTTCTTTCCTCAGATATGCAGAGATCATTGCGTCGTATGCTGCTGTCGTCTGAAATACTTTCAGCGCCAGGGCGTAGCGCATCTCATATGTTGTGCCTCCGTTTTTCAGCGCCTCGATCACCTTTCCGTAATCTGCCGGGTCGCATACTACCGTCACGTCCTTGTGATTCTTGGCAGAAGACCTGAGCATAGTCGGGCCGCCTATATCGATGTTCTCGATGGCATCCTCCATAGTTACGTCCGGTTTCATTATTGTAGCTTTGAAAGGATAGAGATTGATCGCAACTATATCTATCGGTTCGATCCCCAGATCCTTCAGCTGCTTCATATGATCGGGCACGTCCCGTCTGGCCAGCAGACCTCCGTGGACAGCAGGATGAAGAGTTTTCACTCTTCCGTCCAGACACTCCGGAAATCCTGTAACATCGGATATACCCGTTACATTCACGCCGGCATCTTCCAGTTTTTTATGAGTGCCTCCCGTACTTATTATTTCTATCCCCAGCTTTTCCAGCTCTTTTGCAAATTCAACTATGCCGGTCTTGTCCGACACGCTTAACAACGCTCTCATATTTACTCCTTTCCGTCCCAGCAATATGTGCAGAGATTGCATCTTTCAACTTCTGTTGCATCCAGCAGCGAATCCAGCTCCTGGAATTTAAGGCTGTCAAAATTCAATTTTTCTTTGATCAGCGCTACCATGTTTTTATGTCTTTCGGTTTTTGCGTCCGCATATTCAGCCAGTACCTCAGCAGGTATGTCCGATTGTACATTGTTGTCGAATCCTGCCGGGTTGGCAGCCGCATCTCCCGCATCGTCCATGCCTTCCAGTTCTCTGATGCACCTTCTGGTTATCAGCTCCATGTCGCTGACGCTCCTGGAGAAATTCAAATATTTGCATCCGAACATTATCGGCGGACAAGCCGATCTTACATGTATTTCCTTAGCTCCGTTTTCCAGCAGATATGCAACCGTTTCTGACAGCTGCGTCCCCCTTACAATGGAGTCGTCCACCAGTACGAATTTCTTGTCTTTTATGATCTGGAACACCGGCACCAATTTCATCTTCGCAATAAGGTTTCTCGCCTTCTGGTTCTGCGGCATAAAGCTGCGCGGCCATGTCGGCGTATATTTTATCAGCGGTCTGGCGTAAGGAGTCCTGGACTGATTGGCATAACCCAAAGCATGAGCAATGCCGCTGTCCGGCACGCCCGCCACATAATCCACATCCATGTCGCCGTCTCGATCCGCCATGGAAGCTCCGTTTCGGTTCCGCATCAATTCGACGTTTTTGCCTTCATAAATGGAAGTTGTATATCCGAAATACGTCCACAGGAATGTGCAGACTCTCATCCGGTCTCTCGGCGGCGCCACTGTTTTTTCGGCTGCCGAAGTTATGAAAGCTATCTCGCCGGGGCCCAGTTCCCGGGTATATGTATAGCCTATGTTGATGAATGCAAATGATTCACTGGCCGCGCAGTATGAGTCAGTCCCCTTTCGGCCCAGTATCAGCGGCGTCCTTCCGTCTTTGTCCCTGGCTGCATACATTCCGTCTTCAGTCAGTATGAGCATGGTGCAGGATCCTTCGATTTTGTCCTGAGCATTCTTTATACCCTCAACGATATCAGAGCCCTGTGACACCAGCGCCGCCACCAGTTCTGTATTGTTGATGTTTCCGCCGCTCATGGACATGAACTGTCCGTGCCGTGAAGCTATGAGCTGCTCTACCAGTTCCTCTTTGTTGTTGATGCGGCCTACTGTGGTTATTGCGTATTCTCCCTGCCTGCTCCGTACAGTCAGCGGCTGAGGATCGCTGTCGCTGATGGCTCCTATCCCGCAGTTGCCTTTCATGGTCTCTATTTCACTTTCGAATTTGCTTCGAAAAGCCGAATTTGAAATGTTGTGGATGGCTCTGTTGAATCCATCCTTTTCCAGGATGCACATTCCGCCCCGCTTCGTCCCCAGATGAGAATGATAGTCAGTCCCGAAAAAAATGTCCATTACGCAGTCATTGTTCGATACTACTCCGAATACTCCGCCCATCAGTGCCTGCCCTTCTCTATCATCCCGATAGCTTTCGGCAGGATCACATGCTCGACTTCCAGTACTCTGTCGCGAAGTACCTCAGGCGTATCTCCCGGTTTTACCGGCACCTTTTCCTGCAGTATTATATCTCCTGTATCTATTCCTTCATCTACAAAGTGAACTGTAGCTCCGCTTTCTTTTTCTCCGTCTGCGATGACCTGCCTGTGGACTTTCAGTCCATAGCATTCCTTGCCTCCGTGTTTCGGCAGCAGTGCCGGATGTATGTTTATTATTCGTCCTTTGTATTCTTCGATCACCTTCGGCGGCAGTATGGAAAGATATCCGGCCAGAACTACCAGATCCGTATGTTCACCTTCCAAATGGGTCAGTATGGCATCCATCCTGTCACGAAGATCATTGAATTCCGATTTCGTCACTGCCAGCGCCGGGATCTCATGATTCCTTGCTCTCTCAAGGGCATAGGCATCGGCGCTGCTGGATATTACCTGACATATCTTCACATTTGGGAGACTGCCGTTTTCAACAGCATCTATTATTGCCTGCAGATTGGTCCCGCTGCCTGAAACAAGCACGCTGACTCTAAGCTTTTCCATTTAGTATCACCCTGTCACTTTCCGACTTTACAGTCTCGCCTATTATTGATGCGTTTTCACCGGCTTCTCTAAGAGCCGCCACTGTCGCATCCGCTTCGTTTTTATCAACGAACATCATCATCCCAACTCCCATATTGAAAGTCGAGAACATTTCCTTCGGTTCGATATCTCCGCATTTCTTCAGGAAAGGGAATATCTTTGGGACATCCCATGAACCGACCTGAAAGCTTGCGCCTATGCCGTCGGGGAGTATCCTCGGAACATTTTCAAAGAACCCGCCTCCCGTCACATGAACGATGCCTTTTATGTTGAATTTGCCTGTTACTGCATCACATGCTTTTGCATATATCCTGGTCGGTCTCAGCAGAGCTTCACCAAGAGTCTCTCCCAGATCATCTATGTAGTCACTCACATCCAAGCCTTCCTTTTCGAACAGGATCTTTCTCACCAGTGAATATCCGTTGCTGTGGATCCCGCTGGAAGGTATGCCTATTATCGCATCGCCTGCCGCAATGCTTTTCCCTGTTATGATCTTTTCTCTGTCCACAACTCCCACAGAAAATCCGGCCATATCATATTCGCCGTCTCCGTAGAATCCCGGCATTTCCGCAGTCTCTCCTCCGATGAGAGCACTGTTTCCCTGACCGCATCCGTCCGCTATGCCCTTGACGATATCTGCGACTTTTTCCGCAGTGACCTTGCCTGTTGCGATGTAGTCAAGGAAGAACAACGGCGCCGCTCCCTGACAGAGAACATCATTGACACACATGGCAACACAGTCGATTCCTACAGTATCATGTTTGTCCATCATGAAAGCGATCTTCAGTTTTGTTCCCACGCCGTCAGTACCGCTGACCAGCACCGGCTCTTTCATTCCCTCGATGGGCAGTTTGAACAAGCCGCCGAAACCGCCAAGACCTGTAAGGACATTATCATTGAAAGTCTTCTTCACATGTTCCTTCATCAGACCTACGGCGCGTTCGCCTTCTTTGGTATCAACTCCTGCGTCTTTGTAAGTTAAATTTTTGCTCATTTCTCCTCCTCCGGCAAATCCATTGGATAGTTGCCTGTAAAGCAGGCGGTACAAACGCTGTCCGCCCCGAGATCTATGGCTTCCACCATGCTTCCTACGCTGAGAAAGCCAAGAGAATCCGCACCGATAAGACTGCGCATTTCTTCCATGGTATGATTTGCCGCCATCAACTTATTTTTGTCAGGCGTATCTATGCCGAAAAAACACGGATCCGTCACCGGCGGACAGGCGATCCTCAAATGGACCTCCTTTGCACCCGCATCACGAAGCATCCTCACTATTTTTCCGCTGGTGGTTCCCCTGACAATGGAATCATCCACCATTACTATTCTTTTTCCTTTTACATTTTCGGTCAGTACATTAAGTTTCAGTTTTACAGAAAAATCTCGCATCTTCTGATCGGGCTGTATGAAAGTTCTTCCTACATATCTGTTTTTTATCAGGCCGATGCCAAACGGTATGCCTGATTCTTCCGCATATCCTATGGCCGCCACTGTGCCTGAATCGGGCACCGCTATGACCATATCCGCAGACACGCCGGTCTCTCTCGCGAGAGCCTGTCCGCACCTGTGCCTTGCCATATATACGTTTTCACCGTCGATGTCGCTGTCCGGCCTTGCAAAATAAACATATTCAAAGGAACATGCAGCTCTTTTCTCCGGCTTCCCGTAAATGTACGATTTGATCTCACCGTCCTCTATCACCACGATCTCTCCCGGCCTGACATCCCGTACGAATTCAGCGTCCAGCAGATTGAAGCTGCAGCTTTCCGAGCTGAGCACATATCCTTCCTCTGTCCTGCCTATGCACAGAGGTCTCAGCCCTGCCGGATCTCTGACGCCGATCAGGCAGCTGCCGCTGGTGATCACCAGTGCATAAGCCCCCTTTATGATATCCAGCGTCTTCATTATGGATCCGCCTATGGTACCGTCATGCATGTTTCTGGCTATGAGCGCCGCAATGATCTCGGTGTCCGTACTGGTCTGGAACAGGTACCCTTCATCCTGCATCCGGTCTCTCAGTGTTTTGGCATTGACCAGATTCCCGTTATGGGCCAGAGCAAGTGCGCCGCCCTTGTAGAACACTACCAGGGGCTGTGCGTTCCCGCTGTGGCTTTCTCCTGTCGTCGAATACCTGACATGGCCGATGGCAATATCCCCTTGCATCCGGCCTACTCTTTCGTCAGCGAATACCTCCTGCACCAGTCCCATATCCTTATGATAGTCTATGTTGCCGAATTTGTTCACCGCAACCCCGGCGCTCTCCTGCCCGCGGTGCTGCAGCGCATGGAGGCCGAAATATATGTCGCGGCATATATCTTTTTTGTTTGGTGCGTAGATACCTACGACGCCGCATTCATCATGGAATTTGTCGTCACAGCATCCTTTCATTATTTCTTGATCCTTTCGAATACTTCCTGATATGTCTCTTCAACATTACCCAGGTCTCTTCTGAATCTGTCCTTGTCCATCTTTTCATTTGTTTCTACATCCCACAGTCTGCATGTATCAGGACTGATCTCATCTGCAAGGATTATCTGTCCGTCGCACATACCAAATTCGATTTTGAAGTCGACCAGTTTCAGCCCTCTTTCAAGGAAGAATTCTTTCAGCGCATCGTTTACCTGCAGAGCATATCTTCTGATCTTCGCCAGCTGTTCCGAAGTGGCGATGCCCAGGGCTATAGCATGAGACTCACACATCAGCGGATCTCCCAGTTCATCGTTTTTATATGACACTTCGAAGGACGGCTCTTTGAAAACGATCCCTTCCTCTACTCCGTATCTCTTTGCAAAAGATCCTGCGCTGATGTTTCTTACGATCACTTCCAGCGGAAGGATCTTTACTGCCTTGACGACAGTCTCTCTCTCGCTGATCTGTTCAACGAAGTGAGTTGGTACGCCTTTCTTTTCCAGCATCTGAAATATGATGTTGGTCATAGTATTGTTGATCACGCCCTTGCCTGTGATCTGGCCTTTTTTCTCTCCGTTGAAAGCCGTTGCATCATCCTTGTAATCTACGATGAGCAGTTTCGGATCGTCTGTCTTGAATACTTTCTTTGCTTTTCCTTCGTATAATTGTTCCAGTTTTTTCATGGTTGTTCCCTCCTAATTGAATTCCTTGTCTATCGCAATGATATCTTCTTCCATCTTCTTTTTATATGCTTTAAAAGCTGCCCGCATCTCGGGATATTTGACACTGAGTATCTGCACCGCCAGCAGCGCCGCATTCTCTGCTCCTCCGATGGCTACAGTCGCTACCGGCACGCCCTTTGGCATCTGCACTACAGAAAGGAGCGAGTCCATTCCGCCAAGGTCGCTGGTCTTCATCGGTATGCCTATCACAGGCAGGGGGGTATTCCCCGCGATCACGCCTGCCAGGTGAGCCGCTTTTCCGGCCGCCGCAATGATGACTTCGTATCCTTCCTCTTCGGCAGTCTGCGCAAATTCCTCTGCGATCTTCGGCGTCCTGTGGGCAGATATGACTCTTGTCACATAATCTACGCCAAACTCCTTAAAAATTCCTTCGGCCTTTTCCACCGCCGGGTAATCTGATTTGCTGCCCATTACTATTGCTGCTTTCATACTTGCCTCCTACTTAAAATATCTGACTCCGGATTCAAAGATCTTCATATCTTTGTCTCCGTCAACATTCTTATATACGTTCTCTCCGATCCTTTCGGCGTGGGCCATCTTTCCGAACACTCTTCCGTCCGGTGATGTTATTCCTTCTACTGCCATTACAGAATGGTTCGGATTGAAACTGATATCCATGGACGGTTTTCCGTCCATGTCCACATACTGCGTTGCGATCTGTCCGCCGGCCGCAAGCTGTTTCAGCAGTTCATCGCTGCAGATGAAGTTCCCTTCTCCGTGAGAGATGGCCACTGTGTGTATCTGACCGACTTCCGTCCCCGAAAGCCACGGCGATACTTTGCTGGCTACTCTCGTCCTGATCAGCTGCGACTGATGTCTTCCGATCTTGTTGTATGTAAGAGTAGGGCTGTCGTCTTTTCCGTCTACGATCTTTCCGTAAGGCACAAGACCCAGTTTGATCAACGCCTGGAATCCATTGCATATACCCAGCATCAGACCGTCTCTGTTTTCCAGCAGATCTGCCACAGCATCGCTGACTGCAGGATTTCTGAATACAGCAGTTATGAACTTTGCCGAACCGTCAGGTTCATCTCCGCCGGAGAATCCTCCCGGCAGCATGACTATCTGGCTCTCTTTTATCTTCTCTGCCAGCTGACTGATAGATCCATTCAGATCTTCCGGCGTCATGTTCCTGATTATGTGTATATCTGCGGATCCGCCTGCCCGTTCAAAGGCGCGTTTCGAATCCATTTCGCAGTTGGTCCCCGGGAATGTCGGTATCAGTATACGCGGTCTTGCGATCTTTATCGCAGGACCGACGGCCGACGGTTTTCCCGCAGGAGCTTCCGGAACATTTTCTTCTGTACTGTTCTTGAAATCGTCTGTTCTGACCGGGAACACGCCCTCAAGAGGAGCTTCCCATTTCTTTATCATTTCGCTGAGAGAGAGTTTTCTTTCTCCGCTGCCGGTATCGAATCTGAAGACGTCGCTGTCGGTGGTGTGTCCGACTATCCTGTGATCCACATCGCCCATGAGCGATGGTATATCTTCCTTCTTCGGTATCTCCAGGAGTATGCTGCCGTAAGAGAAATAGCTCAGTTCTTTTTCCGTTATGCCTGACAGGCATACGCCGGTTTTATTTCCCACCGCCATTTTCACAGCAGCCATGAACACGCCGCCCTGGCCTATATTGCATGCCGCCAGGATCTTGCCTTCGGCAGCCAGCTCGCGTACTTTGTCCATGGATCTTCTGTACTTTTCAAAGTCGATAACATCTCTGCTGTCCCATACGGACGGCAGCAGGACTATGCGGCTTCCCGCCTTCTTGAACTCTGTGGATATTACCTGTCCGGCGTCTATCGTATCTACTGCAAAGGACAGGAGTGCAGGCGGCACGCTGATATCCTCAAAAGTCCCTGACATGGAGTCTTTGCCTCCTATAGAAGGTATCTCCAGTTCCTTCTGTACTTTGAGCGCTCCCAAAAGAGCCGACATCGGTTTGCCCCATGACTCGTCTCCCGTTAGCTTTTCAAAGTATTCCTGGAATGTCAGCCGTATTTTTTTTCTGTCGCCGCCCATGGCAACTATCTTTGTCACCGAATCTATGACCGCATACATTGCTCCGTGATACGGGCTGGCCTTTGCGATCTTCGGATCGAATCCATAAGCCATCAGCGTCGCTGTATCAGTTTCGCCTTCAGTCACAGGCAGTTTGGACGCCATGCCGCACGCCGGAGAAAGCTGATATTTCCCTCCCAGTGGCATGAGTACAGTGGATGCTCCTATTGTGGAGTCGAACCTTTCGATCAGGCCCTTCCTGCTGCAGCAGTTAAGATCCGACAGGTAGTCCTCTACATTGTTGTACGGTTTCAATCCGGCTAGATCGTTGTTCGCCTTCACCTTAACAGTGACCCTCTGCGTTGCACCGTTGGTGTTCAGGAAATCTCTGTCCAGGTCCAGGATCTTTTTGCCTCTCCAGAACATTTTCACACGGTTGGTATCCGTCACTTTCGCAACCGTTGTCGCTTCCAGGTTTTCTTCACTTGCATATGTTTTGAACTTCGCTTCATCGCAAGCCTTAACTACGACCGCCATTCTCTCCTGAGATTCGGATATTGCCAGTTCCGTTCCGTCCAGTCCTTCATATTTTTTCGGCACCAGATCAAGATTTATATCCAGTCCGTCGGCCAGCTCGCCTATAGCTACCGACACTCCTCCGGCACCGAAATCATTGCATCTCCTTATCAGTGTTGCTGCTTCTTTTCTCCTGAAGAGCCTCTGTATGTTTCTTTCTACCGGAGGATTTCCCTTCTGTACTTCTGCTCCGCATTCTGATGTCGATTCTTCTGTGTGGGCCTTCGACGAGCCTGTGGCTCCGCCGCATCCGTCTCTTCCCGTTCGTCCGCCAACCAGGATTATCATATCTCCCGGTTCCGGTATTTCTCTGATGACATGGTCTGCAGGCGCCGCTCCGATCACTGCTCCCACTTCCATTCTCTTTGCCACATAATCCGGGTCGTACACTTCATCGACCTGCCCCGTGGCAAGACCTATCTGGTTGCCGTAGGAACTGTACCCCATGGCAGCTTCTCTGGTGATTTTTCTCTGAGGAAGCTTGCCTTTCATCGTATCTTCCACCGGTACTCTCGGATCTGCCGCGCCGGTCACTCTCATAGCCTGATACACATATACTCTTCCCGACAGCGGGTCTCTGATAGCACCGCCCAGACATGTGGCCGCGCCTCCGAATGGCTCGATCTCGGTCGGATGGTTATGTGTCTCATTTTTGAACATTACCAGCCAGTCTTCTTCTTTTCCGTCGATCTTTGCCTTTACCTTGATGGAACATGCGTTGATTTCCAAAGAGTCGTCCAGGTCCGTGGCCTTTCCTTCTTTTTTAAGATATTTGGCTCCTATGCACGCCATGTCCATGAGATTGATATCTTTTTTTCTATCGCCGTAAACGGATCGCCTCATCTCCATGTATTCTGAGAAAGCTTCCTTTACCAGTTCCCCATAAGGTCCGTTTTCGAAATATATATCGGTAAGCTCTGTACTGAACGTAGTGTGCCTGCAATGGTCCGACCAGTAGGTGTCTATTACCTTTATTTCTGTCATCGTCGGATCTCTCTTTTCCGTATCTTTGAAGAACTTATGTATATGAAGAAGATCTTCTCGGCTCATAGCCAGCCCCATATCGTTTCTGTATGTTTCCAGTCCCTCTTCATCCATTTTCGTAAACCCTTCAACGGTCATCACGTCATCCGGTCTGACAGTCTCCATCTGAAGGCTGTCCGGTTTTTCTGCAGCAGCTTCCCTGCTGTCCACCGGGTTTATGACATATCCCTTTACCGCTGCGATATCACTCTTTGAGAGTTCTCCTTCAAGTATATATATCTTTGCATATTTTACAGTGGCCTGTGCGCCCGGTTTCATCAGGCTGATGCACTGAGCCGCTGAATCGGCTCTCTGATCATACTGCCCCGGCAGATATTCAACAGCAAAAAAATTAGCGGAGCCCAGATCCGGCAGCTCTTCTTCAAAAGCTGCGTCGACTGCAGGTTCTGCAAACACTGTATACTTTGCCATATCATAAGTTTTCTCATCGATGCCCTCGACATCATATCTGTTGATGATCCTGAGCCCGTCAAGATTTTTCAAATGCAGATTCTGTTTCAGATCCGCCATCAGCCCTGCGGCTTCCGTTGCGAAATCCTTTTTCTTTTCTGCGAATATTCTTCTGACCATTGATTGATCCTCCTTTTTAAATCATGTATTGAATAATAGTAACATAAAACAGCCCTGTTATGGGCTGTTTTAGAAAGTTTTTCGCCGTTATGTTCGATACGCTCCGAACATTTATCCATGTTGTTCTTCTTTTAGTTCGCCATTTTCGACCCGATATTGTTTGCCGCACTTAGGGCATTTCAAACCGTATGGAAGTATCCCTCCGCATTCGCAGACCCATCCGATCTTCTTTGCAGGCACTCCCGCAACCAGCGCATGGTCGGGAACAGGTTTCATAACTACAGCACCGGCAGCTACCATTGCATATTTCCCTATGTCGTTGCCGCATACTACAGTTGCATTAGCTCCAATTGTTGCGCCTTTATGCACTGTGGTGCATTTATATGTCGCATGCCCTTTGTCCCTTTTCGCTCTCGGTACCAGATTGTTTGTAAATACCATAGACGATCCAAGATATACCTCATCTTCTAAGACTATCCCTTCATAAACGGATACGTTGCTCTGGATAGTGCAGTCATGCCCTATCCTGACATTCTTGCCAATGTTCACGCTGTGCCCGATAGAACAGTTCTCTCCGATCTGCGCGCCGTCCTGTACGTGGCTGAAATGCCATATCTCAGTCCCGTTTCCTATAAACACTCCATCGTCCACATAACTGGCCACATGAACAAAATAGTTAGCCATTGTCTTCACCGACCTTTCATAAATATAGTTGTTTTGCTCTTTTTATTCTACTCTTGTTTATAAAACAGTACAAGACTTTTTTAAAAGAGACCGGCTGTGCTGCTATACACGACCGATCTCTGATTTCTTTTCTATATATTTTTCTTCTCTGCCCATGATCCTCAATTGTCCGAAGAATAATCCTCCGCGTATCCGTCTCCGTCTCCGAATCCCTTATCGGCTTCATAAGCCTTGGCGATCTCAGATACATCCGGGAACATCGAATCCGTTGAGCCATCGAGATCCGTTCCAAAGATCCTTCTTATGTGTTTGATTTTTCCGGCGTATGATGATTCATCACTGGTTATGATACCCACCGATTCTCCGGCGGCATGTATTATCATTCCGTTGCCCATATACATCGCCACATGTCCCGGGTAAATGATCAGGTCGCCGGCCTGCATCTCATCGTGAGACACTTCTTTTCCGCAGCTTCCCTGCGCCGATGAACTGTGAGGCAAGCTGACTCCGTAGTGTTCATACAGTTTCATCATATATCCCGAGCAGTCGACTCCCTTTTCCAGGCTCTCGCCTCCCCAGACATATTTATTGCCCAGATATTTCTTTGCAAAAGCTACTATCGCTTTACCTTTATTCTCACTCGAAAGGGCTGTTCCTTCATAAACGACTTCCGTTTCAGGTTTTTCAACGACAGTGCTCTTCATCACGTCTTTATCGACGACTTTCGAATTGACCTGTGTCACTGAGCTTTCGACATACTTGCTTCCGGATTCCCCTTCGGTCTCGACCTTCTTTTCTCCTTTTTCCAGTTCGGCTGTCTTTATTATTTTTTTCTTTGGTTTGATACTCTTCGTTTCTTTGAGAGTGCTGGAATATGAGACCTGTATCACCGGCGTGTCGTCTTTGTTCATTGCAGCGATATGATCCACCGCCTCTTTCACAGACATTACCTTTGTACCTGCCGGCAGCGCCTTCGTCACCTTTGATACTGTGACCAGAGGTTCCACCTTGGCATCCTGCTGCATCTGTACATCATCGTAGTAATGGATCTTCAATCCTTCAACTACATCGCGGCCGGCCTCTTCGGTCTTTACGTAAGCCACGACCTTTCCTTTTGCCTTGACTGCCCACGGGCTGCCCAGCTGTCCTGAACTTTCGATACCGGTTCCCGCAGGGATGCCGCTGCTGACATTATCAGGCAGCGTTCCCGCACTTGCGAAACTAAAAGTACCGGCTGCCATGAGGACCGACATGGCGACCGCAGTGATCCTGCGTTTCCCTGGATTTTGTGAATTCAATTTCATAATTTTTAAATCCCCTTAACATGTTCTCTAAATGTTCTTTTTGTTTCCCCTCAAACATCTGACCAGATGTATATTTTACTCCTTTTGCATCCTTGGGTCAATGCTTTCCGATGATTTCACGGCTCCTGTCTCTATCTTATGTTCTTGACTATCCGGTTACAGTATAGTTTAATATAAAATCATAAAAGAAATTTGATGGGAGGCATTATGCAAAGCAAAAGATCCAACGGGAAATATCATATAATGATGACTGTCCTTGTCGTCTCCTGGGGGCTGGAATATGCAGTCGCCAAAGATGCTCTGAACAGCATCGATTCCATAACTCTGATCACCATAAAATATTTTCTGGGATCTGCAGTCATGGCCGTTATCCTCCTGGCTACATCACAGTTTCGCAGGATAAACAAAAGAGATATCCCTACATTCATACTCTGTGCCATTTTCGGGCAGATCATGTATTTCTTCTGTGAATACAACGCCATGAAGACGATCCCTGTTGCGATCATAACCGTGCTGCTGGGCTTTGTCCCCGTAATGTCTGTCATAGTTGAACGGTTTTTATACAAGCACCGTGCCAGCAGATTTCTGGTTGCCGGGATGCTGGTATGCATCTTCGGCATAGTACTGGCCATCGGCGCCGATTTCAGTATGCTGAGCGGCGGCAAGGTAGTCGGCTATCTCTTCTGCATGGGTGCGATGCTGGCCTGGGTCTGCTATAATTTTATTACGAATTCAGTATGCAGTAAGTACAGTTCCACATGCGTGGCTTTTTATCAAATGATTATAGCCGCTCTTCTTACCCTTCCCTATTCGATTTTTCACCTTCCCGATCCAAGTATTTTCACCGGGAAAATAGTAATGGAACTGCTCTACCTGGGCGTTATCAGCGCCGGCCTGGGATTCCTCATCGAAGTGATCGGCATACAGAAACTGGGACCGACTCCGGTGGGAGTCTACTCAAATTTCATGCCTGTCACCACCGCTTTTTTCGGAGTTATCCTGCTGGGCCAGCACCTTACTCTGCTGCAATATCTGGGCGGAGCCATCGTTATCGTGTCCGGCTGCCTGGTGATCCGTGAGAAAGCCAGACTGGATATACAGCGTGAAAAAGGGTCATTATAAGCTCCCGTTTCGATTTCTATTTTACTGTGACCTTGATCGCCTTCCACTTGCCGTTGATCCCGTTTACATATACTGTACACTTGCCTTTTTTCACGGCTGTCACTTTACCTCTCTTTGTTACCTTAGCTATCGATTTGTTTGTCGAGAAGTATCTATCCTTTGGTGCATGTTTTGCACTCAATGTTTTTTTGCCGGAATAGAATTTCACTTTTGCTGAAAGCTGCTTTTTCTTTCCTGCCTTCAAAGTTATCTTCTTCTGCTTTGGAGTTATTGTCTTGAGATTGCCGTATTTGCCCTTGATGTTCTTGCCTATTGCATGAGCCATGTAGCTTCGTGCGATTTCTCTGCCATCTTTATCATACGCGATCACCACGTATTTATAGACCCACGTCCTCTTGATCTTGACTTTGTATGAGCGTTTGCTCGCTCCAAAACCTTTCATCTTTTTGACATATCTCACATGATTCTTTGTGTTGCATCTTGAACCGTAGACAACATATCTGGCAGCCCCTTTCTCCTTTGTCCATGTTATTTTCATTTTTTTGCCTGACACAGGTTCCGCCTTTGCTCTCAGCGTTCCCTTCTGAATATCAGTCAGGACAGCTCCGCTGTGCCACTTTGCATACAGAGTCATATCTGAATCCACAGCAGTCGAAAAGTTATATGCCTTTGTCAGCGCCTGATCCGTATACCATCCTAGGAATGCATATCCTTCTCTTCCCGGATCCTGCGGTTTCGTAACTGTTTTCCCTGCGCTTACAGCCTGAGAGGCCACGGCCGAACCGCCGTTGCTGTTGAATTTGACCGTGTATGTCGACTGCGGCGTTACATTTTTATCATAGTACATATTAAGCACCAGCGAGTTGTCATCTTTTACTGTACCGCCTGCAGCATCGGATTTGCCGGTATTCAGAGAATACCCTGAATAAGTATTGGCTGTTGGTACAACTGCAGTCCCCGCCTTGTCGCCGCTGATCACTGTATCTTTCAGCGCATACTGTCCGCTGCTTGTTTCCACATAATGATTTACCGTATATTTGTTTGCGATTTTTACAACAGCTTCTCCGGACTGTCCAAATAGGGCTATACTTCCTTTTATTCCCCTTGCATCAAAAGTAAGGCCTCCCTGAGATGTCCCCTTCGCGATCAGTTCTCCTCCCGCGTTTGCTCTGGCGTCCGCATTTTTAACAGTGCATCCGTCAATATTCAGCTGTATGGATTTGGTCCAGTCGATATCTGTCGGCGGGATGTTCTTCGGACTGAGCGTCGCCTTGAACGTGCCCTGGCCGAAAGAAACATTCTCAACTTTGAAGCCCGATGAAGCCGCGCTCATTGTTGCGTTCGCCGTATTTATTTCGGGACTGAATGTCCCTTCTATCTCTACAGACATCTTAGTAATATATTGATTCAACCTCTGCGCCAGTCCCTGAGCCTCTTTTGGGACCGCTACTGAAGCAGTGTAGTTGAGAGTAAGATCATTCGAGCTTTTGAAAGGATCGATGAATACCTCCTGCGAACCGCCTACCTGGATATCAGCATCCGCACGTACCCCGTTTTCCGGAAGATTCGGCATATATACTACAGCGATGGCATGATCGCCGGTCACATTTTCGAATTTATAACTGTTCACCATGCCGGCATCGCCCTTTTCAGGCACTCCGTCACCGTCATTATCTAAATATTGTGCAGCGCCGTCCACGTTGACTCTGTACAAATAATAGTCTGTCGCATCCCACGGAGAATATGTCACTGTTGTACTGCCTCCGTCGCTTACAGTTGCTTCTGCACTGATATTACCGTTTGTTACTTTCGTTGTGATCGTGTGATCTGATTTTGTCTGTGCGGCTTTGTCCTTTGCAAAGCCGGCTGCAGGCATCATAGCTATGGCTACGAATACTGCCAGAAAAATCGATAGGAATTTGATTCTTTTCATAACATACCACCTTTTTCTTTCTTACTCGATATTGATTATAGGTCTACAATATCACGTCAGACCTGAAATGATGCGTCTGCATGTGCAGACTGCAGCTGTGACTGTATGAAATGCACGCTTTTTTTAATATGATTACGACTACTTTGAAAGCCGATATTTTCGGCTGTTTTCAGGCAATAAAAAATGGGCTTATCACCCATTTTTCAATGTCTTTTATCATATTTTCCTCACGACCACGTTGATCCATTCCGTATCTACATCATCGCGCACATCTTCCGCCTCTACATATTCTGCAATAGCGAATCCTCCATTTTTTTCTATTGCCGCAAAGAGTTCCTCTTCGGTATAGTCGCTGTAATACTTGCCGTCGCGCATCCCTTCAAATGTCCCGTGCTTCAGTCCGGCGTAGAGATATCCCCCCGGCTTCAACGCATCATATATCCGCCGTATTATATCCGGCAGCTCGTCCTTTGCAACGTGGAGCAGGCTGGCAGAAGCCCATATCCCATCAAAGTGCTGATAATAGTCCAGCTCCGAAAACAGTTGGCATGCAACAGGCTGCCCTGTATATTTCGATGCATATCGGCACAGTTCCTCGCTTCCGTCAATGGCTGTCACTTCATATCCCTCATCTATAAAATGTTTTGCATCCCGGCCCGTGCCGCAGCCAAGATCAAGTATTGCTCCCCCCGCATCTATGTATTTTTCAAATACGTTATAGAGATATGTCATATCAGCGTCTTTTGTCTTGTCTATGAATTCCCTCGTATGCTCATTATAATACTTCAAAGTGTCTTCAACATATTTTTTCATATCGTCCCCCGTTATGTACAAATGTTGACTCACTTTTATTATAACCTCTGCTCATGGCTTTTTCAATTACAATCCGGTCACATACACTGACAGCTTGACCACATAATCATCATCGTTCTTCCCGGCCAGTTCGTCTATCAGCACATCTTCATAAAAATATCTGCCCGTTTCAAGTCTCTGTTTACCGGCCAGATCCAGCAGTTCTCTGCCGATTTCCGGCAGATTATGATACCCCTCGTTATCACAGCACGCCAAATAATTTCCGGCCTTTTTTACATGATTATGTTCATATCCCTCTTCATCCAGGCGGGTAAAAAAATGGGAATAAACATATTCGCCGTTTTTTACCGCCGCAGTCTCCACCATCCCCCCTATGGAATATGCACTGTATATATCCTTTTCATGACAGTAATTCATGTGATCCGTTATGGCTGTCAGCAGCGCTCTGTCGTTCTCAGGACCGCCGTAAGGCGTCGCCACAAAGAATTCATCATGACATTCTTCCGTGAATATTTCTCCGTAGTTCATAGCCGTGGCCTTTCGTGTTATCGCTGTTTTCGTATCTATATAGTGTTTTATCCACTTTATTTCCTCCAACTTTTTGTCTGCCTGCACAGCTTCGGCTTTCAGGAGCTCTATAAGATTCTCCGGGCTCCGCCTGTCCATGTACTCCTTTATCTCCGCCAGCGGCATTTCAAGATCTTTCAGCATGGATATCATGGAATACTGTTCCAGCTGTTTGTAAGAATAGTACCTGTATCCGTTGTCCCCTACCATTTCCGGCTGCAGTATCTCGATATCATCATAATGGAACAGGGTCTGCTTTTTCACCCTGCACAGTTTTGCAAATTCGCCGGTAGTAAGATAATTCTTCATGTCGCTCTCCCTTCAATACGCATACAGTCAAGACGGCCGCTTGACTATACGGTTACCGTATAGTTTAATATATTATACCAGAGGAGAAAATTTAATGGAAGGTATGTTTGAAAACGGGGTTTCCCCGAAAAAATTTACAGGCTTTGTATTTCCATCCATCGTTATGATGATAGTACTCAGCCTTTATTATACGATAGATGCTATTTTAGTGGCCAATTACGCCGGTGATGATGCTCTGGCAACTTTGTCAATAGCTTATCCGGTAATGGGCATCGTCTGGGGAGTTTCGGTAATGCTGGCCGCCGGATCGTCTGCCATTGTTGCTATGAAGCTGGGCATGCGCAAATTCCGTGAAGCCAATGAAAAATTCACGCAGATCATTATTGTAGCGTTGATACTTTCGGCGATCATGATACTGTTATTCAACGTTTTCATGGATCCCATCGTTGGCTTTTTGGGAGCTACAGGAAAACTGACTCCGCTGTGCAGCAGCTATCTGAAGATCCTTGTGTGGTGTACGCCTGCGGCTTTTGCCGGCGTAGTATTCGAGTATTACATCCGCGTCGACGGACATCCTACATTTACACTGTTTCTATATCTTTTCAGCGGCGCTGTCCACATCATCACTGCATGGATCCTGATGGGGAAATTCGGATGGGGCATCGAGGGCGCGGCTCTCGGTACAGTTGTCGGCATGTGGATGTCCGCAGTGATCGGATTCATCTATTTTATATCCGGAAAATCCAAGCTGAAATTCGCCGGTTCAAAAAAACCGGACTGGCATTACATAGGACATTCAATGGTCAACGGCAGCAGCGAACTGGTTTCCGAAGCCAGCGACGGGATCATGACATTCTTTTTCAATATGATAATGCTCCGCCTGGCGGGTCCGCCCGGAGTCGCCGCATTAAGTGTGGTGCTGAGCATCCATTACTGTTTCATATCCCTGCACATCGGATATATAACAGGCCTTGCACCTTTGATAAGCTATTACTACGGAGCCAAGGACTACAAAAAAATAAATACTTTCATCAAGTATTCAAGGAATTTTATAATCGTTTCGTCAGTTGCTCTGACTCTGCTCTGCTGGTTCGGCGCTCCCGCCCTCGTTTCTATTTTCGATGACCCGGGTTCGGAAGTCTACGAACTGTCCGTGCACGGTATGCGGATCCTGTCGCCGGTATTCATACTGGTGGGGCTGACCATTTTCTCCAGCGGATTTTTTACCGCTTACGGAAATGGACAGATATCCGCACTGATATCTCTTTCAAGAACATTGATAGCAGTCATAGCGTTCGCTTTCCTGCTGTCCGCTCTGTTTGGGATCGATGGTCTCTGGCTGGCGCCTTTTGCCGCCGAAGCAGTAACTGCAGTCATGGCAGTATTCATCTTCAGGAAATACAAAGGCAAATATCACTACTCCTTAAAGTAAAAAACAATGAGCGTCATATCAAAAGCAAAAACCGCAGACTCGATAAACGATCTGCGGTTTTCTATTAAGATGTAATATAAGGAAGTTCATCCTCCTGCTACGGAGGACCAAGCTTTCAGTTCATCTCCGGGTTCCAGCCGGTCGTGGATCATGCAGCGTTTGCCGTTTCTCACCACAAAACCAAACTTTGGGATCTCCCGGTAGTTCATCCCGATCGCCTGCAGTGCTTCATCACATGTGCAGTTGTCCGGAACCTCCACTACCCGTTCCTTTTCTCCCGGCATATACTTTTTCAGCGTGCCTCTCATGGTTATTGTAATTTCCATTGTTGATCTCCTCCAATATTATATTTATATAATATCAGACTAGAGCGTGTCAAGCAATTCCTGAGGCAGACATCCGTTTTCGTCCCATCCCATTATTTCATAGTACTGGCTCAGCATATCCTGGAGAGCTTCAGGCGGTATAGTCTGTCCTGCAGCCGGTCCGTGTTTCAGCGGATCAGTCGACAGCCTCTTAGGCATAGTGTCGTCTTTTCTCGTGAATCCTTCTCTCTGGTTGAAAGCTCGTCCGATATTGAGAACTCGTCTTCCAATCACACTCATATCTTCAACTGTCCATTCTTTGCCCGTTATCAGTGTCAGAAGCTCCGACATGATCTCATAGCTTACTGTGCCCCACAGGTCACAGAGACAGCATGAGAATTTGATTGCATTGAACTCGCCCAGATCATAAACGATCTGACCTTTTCCCTTAGATGTGTATGGAGGGATCGATGCTTCGAATACTTCCTCGTTAGGTGCATATGCTCTCATGTGGCATGCGCCTCTGTCGGATACTGCATATGACATTGCCATTCCCCATGAACCGCGCGGTTCATACTGAGGATATTCCAATCCCTTGCAGTGCATTGCGAATTCTGTACCGCCGAATTTTTCTGATGCAATCTTGACGCCGTCAGTCAACTCGCCGCCTTCGCCGCGTCTGTAAGCCAAGTCTTCCAGGATCTTCAACATTCCTTCTTTGTCACCGAAAGTAACTCCGAAATCGTGGATCCCTTTTTCAGTCATTTCCATAGCCCATACGATAGTGTCGCCTGTACTGATAGTATCTACTCCCAGATCGTCGCACATCTGATTGAATTTTACAATGTGTTCAGGATCCGTGATGCAGGCCTGAGGTCCGGCAACTGAAATACTTTCATATTCAGGTCCTTCGCACACGGCATCGCCTATCTGAAGGAAGTTTCCGCATCCCAGACCGCAGCTTCCGCAGCCTCTCTTGCCTTTTCTGTATTCCTTCAGGACATCTCCGTTGTACTTTGTCCAGTTTTCGTCAGTCGTATCCTGGAAATTCTTGTACGGCATGATGCCTCCATCGTTGCAGGCCTCCAGGAATGCAGTAGTACCATCGTCGAATACAAACGAGTTGTCTTCGGACATTACGTCATCATGGAGTATCTCCAGTATACGGTCAGTGCACTTTTTGATATCCGGCACTTTGACGCCGCCGGTACCCTTTATCAATATTGCCTTGATTTTCTTGCTGCCCATTACGGCGCCGATGCCGCCTCTGCCTGCCTGTCTGTAATAGTCGCAGTTGATGCAGGCCATATTCGACAGTTTTTCCCCGGCAGGTCCAATGGACATTATGCTGTAGTCGATCCCGTATTCCTTCGCCAGGATGCCTTCGGCCTCGTGAGAACCTTTTCCCCAAAGGTGCGATGCATCATGGAATGTGATCTTGTCATTTTCTATTACTATGTATCCCGGTTTCTCCAGCTGACCTTCAAATACGATCATATCGTATCCGGCAAACTTGATCCTGATGCCTACGTGTCCGCCTATGGAGCAGTCGTTCATAGTACCGGTAGCCGGTGATTTAGCTGCTACCGACAGCTTTCCGGAGCACGGTATAGGTGTTCCGGTCATCGGTCCGGTCGTAAGGTACAGATTGTTGTCAGGTCCCAGAGGATCTATTCCCGGTTCCATATCTTCATACATATATCTTATTGCAAGACCCTTGGATCCCACATATTTTTCCGCAAAAGTCATATTCAGCGGCTCAGTCTTAGTTTCCTGTTTGGCGCAGTTTATACGCAGCACATTGTTCTGATATCCCAGCATTGTCATTTCAGCCACCTCCTATTCAAATGTCAGAGCGCCGTGAGGACATGTCTTGACACAGTTCGGATCTCCCTCGCATGTGTCGCAGATATACGCCATCTTGTCTCTGATCTGTACAACGTGTTTCGGACATTTCTTTGCGCAGAGCCCGCAGCCTTTGCACTTTTCTTTGTCCACCTGGATGTATCCTTTGTCCATGCTGATTGCCTCAAATGGACAGGCCTTCATGCACATTCCGCACAAAATGCAAAAATCATCTTTGTACTTCAATGCACCTTCCTCATAGTAAGTCTCGACAGCTATACGCGCTTTGGACGGAACATATTCTCCCTCCTTGTAAGCCGAGCAAACCTGAGCACACAACTGACAGCCTATACAGTTGATCTTGTTGAACTTCAGTCTCTTCATTTCTACCACCTGTTAAACATCTCCCCATCTTCCGGAGAAACATCTCACACGCTCCTTTCTGCTACTTCTTTATATTACTTTTATTACATCTTTCTGTCTTTCCCTGCAATCGATGCTGTCCAACGATCGCCCTTTCTGACAGCCATAATCGTCTAAACAAAAAAGCAAAGACGACCACCTGGTCTCCTTTGCAGTTGGCGGGCCCCCGGATCGCTCCGGAAACCTGGCGTTTCCTTCGGCAAATCGAGTGTCGTAAGGAAATCGGAGTCACTATGGGTAGTTTACTTGATGAAGTAAACTAAATCAACTATCTTTTTGCTAATTATATGTATTTTCTTGCGGTTTACTCCGCTATGCGTCTTATTGCCAGTATCTCCGAATAGTCCGCCGGCGTGCCCGATGTCACCTGCGGCGGAGTCGCGTGGATTATAGTTCCGTCCCCGCGATATATCGCCACATGCCCTTCATATATTATGATATCTCCGGCTTTCGCTTCTTCGAGAGAGTCGACTTTGCTGCCGCAGTCGGCCTGTGCCTGAGAATAGTGAGGCAGGCTGTATCCGAATTCCGAAAATACCTGCATAGTGAATCCGCTGCAGTCTATTCCATCTGTCAGCGACTCTC
The DNA here is from genome assembly GCA_034927505.1 of Eubacteriaceae bacterium. Classification (GTDB taxonomy): domain Bacteria; phylum Bacillota; class Clostridia; order Peptostreptococcales; family Anaerovoracaceae; genus RUG100. The sequence continues at coordinate 54,208 of JAYFPY010000003.1, read as the reverse complement.
CTCCCCATACATATTCAGTTCCGATGAATTTCTCGGCATATTCAACGATTTCCTGTCTGGTCTTTTCGAGCGGGTCTTTAGTACCTTTCAAAACGATTTTTTCAGTCGGCGCCGTTGTAACATCTGAACTTATGATCTTTTCTTCAGCGGTCTTCCCGTTAGTTTCAGTTACTTCCTTAATAACGTGTTTGGATCCGTCGACACCCTTCTGGATGACTTTGGTTTCGCCTCTGTACATTTCATCTGTGGTTTCTACAGATGTCCCGTAAGGGATCGCTTCCTCGCCTTCTTTGATTTCTTTGTCGGTGAATGTTATGCTTTCTGTTTTTTCGATATTATCTACCGACTGATCGACTGTCTGCGTCATCACATCTTTATCGGTCGCTTCCACCGTGACCAGCTGGTCAGTCTCAGCCTTTACCTGTTCCTCGCCTGTATTGTAATAGTCCGCTTTCAGCTCATTCAGTACCTGCCAGCCTTCCGCCTCGGTCTGCACTGTCGCTACCGTCCTGCCGTTGGCTTTCACATCCCAGTTCTGCACCCGGTCAAAGGCAAAACTCTCTCCCGTCGCGGTAAAAGCTGTCAGCACCGATATGCTGACACCGCATACTGCCATGATCAATTTCTTTTTCATCGTTTCTTCCTTTCATTCCTGTTTTCTCCGGTTTTCCTCCGGTCTTTTCGATCGTCCCTGCAGGCTGCCCTGCAAAACCATCCTATTCGTCCTGCCGGCCTGCGTCAATGGGTTTCACAGCAACTCCTCCGCATCTTCGCGCAGTCTTCAAGTCCTTCACATTTTCATCAGCCCTCTGTCATATCAGATACCCTTCGATGGCCGCAGTGATGATTTTGCCGTCAAGACCGCCTTTGGCGTCATCGTAAGTCGTGATCAGATTTATGCCCTGCATGATCCCTTCGGCATGCCCCACAGTTCTTCTCTGTACATTTCTAAAACACGTTTGTTATCCTCCATCAGCGCTTTCAACCTCCGTCTTCCGTTATTCATAATATATCCTTTCAAATCATATTTTGTATATTATTCCAATATCTTACATTAATGTGCAACTATTGTCAACCTTTACCTCACATCTTCGAATCACCAAATCAAAATGTATAAGAATGTATAGGACTTTCAAAAAATGCACTATCAGTTTGTGTCTTTTTAAAGGAAAAATATTCCTGTGCCTTTCTCCACCGTTTTCGGCAAAAAGCCACAAACTGTTCTGTCTCCCGGGAATATGTGCAACCAAGAGTCGTGCAACCGATAATGCCGGTCCGCCGGCACCGGGCACCAATATAAAAACTCCCCGGGATCGACCCGGGGAGCCACATTTGATCAAATTATTCAACTGTATCTTTCTGGCGTGCTGCCAAATTATCATTGCAGCTGCATGCATGCAGGTAAATCTGCGATCACTCGATCGATCCGGTCACGCTACAGTATAGCTATCGCGTCCTTCATCTGCATTCTCTGCTGATATGCTTTGAGCATCTTTGGTGACAGATCTGAAGCACCGATCAGTATGCCGCCTGCAAACCTATTGTTGACAAAGTACATTTTTTTGTATATGCCCTTTGACGGCTCTGACAATTCGATCTCCTTATAATGGAGTTTGTCGTTCTTGCCGTTGTCGCCTATTGCAAACAGTTCTATTCCAAACCCTTCAAAAGAGTTGGAAGGCGTCACCGGTTTGTATTCAGCTTCATCGCCGACTGCATTTATGCCTGCTGTCTTGCCCATTTCCAGAGCCTGGTTCCAAATTCCCACGCTCTTTCCGTCAACTGCGGCAACATCCCCGGCAGCATATATATTATCGTCGCTTGTCTTCATGGTCAGATCCACATCGATCCATCGACCTCCGGATTTTTCTCCGGACAATCCCGCATCAAGACCCAGCGCAGCATTTGTTTTGTTTCCTGCCGAAATGATGACGATATCCCCCGGCACCTTACGGTCTGCCAGCTTTACGCCATCTGCCTCGATCCCATCCATCTCTGCATTGACGATCACATCGATCCCGGATTTCTCGGCGGCTTCCTTCAGGAGGACCGAACCTTTAGCATCCAGCTGATTCTTCATTATCCCCGGCGAACGTTCTATTACCGTTACCTTCTTCCCGGCTCTGGCAAATTCCCATGCAGCTTCCAGACCCAGGACTCCGCCGCCGATGATGGCTACCGTTTTGACATCATCCAGCTTTTCACGGATCTTGTTTGCATCAGCCAGCTTTCTTACAACAAATACGTTCTTATTATCCCTGCCCGGTATCGGCGGCACATTGCATTCCGCACCTGTTGCATATATCAGTTTGTCATATGGTTTTTCAGTACCATCGTCCAGAGTGACCTTTCGGCCCGCCTTATCTATTTTTGCAACGCCCTGTCCAAGAGTATATTTGATATTATTTTCTTCATACCAATCAGCCTGCTTTGTAAAGAAATTCAGTGCATCGAACTCAGACAGTATTCCCTTTGTCAACATCGGTCTGTTGTAGCAGAAAACATCTTCATTTGAAATGATCTCGATCTTCGCCATCTTGTTTCTCTTTCGGATCTCTTCCGCAGCTGAAAGTCCGGCAACCCCGCCTCCAATGATCAGGAACGTGTCCGGCTCCTGAGATACAAATGTAACTTCATCGACCTGTATCTGAACAAACTGTTCAGGTCCAACACCGCAGACCGGACAGCTTTCCGGTACAGTAGGGCTCTCTATCACTTCGCCGCAGACCAGACACTTCCAGTATCTCTTGCCTACGAAAGTCTCTTCTTTTGTAGCGACTTCACCTTTGAGCACCGATATTCCAAATCCGTATCCGAATTCAAAAGCTTCTTCCAACTGTGCCTCCGATGGTTTGAATTGTACTCTCAGTCCGTCTCCGTAGCACTTCATACGCAGCTGTTTGAGTCTTTCCATAATATGCGGAACGCCCTCACCGCTCCAGCCGTATGAACCGAAGGCAGCGGCTATCTTTCCGCCGTGGGTCCCTGCAAAAATAGAAGTCGTCAAATCCCAGATAGGTTTCAGCGCTTCGCCGACTATAGTAGGAGTGCCGAAGAGCAGTCCGTCTGCCCAGTACATTTCTCCCAGCACTTCCGCCTGATCCGCATCGACCATGTCATAAGCTTTCACGTCGATATCGCCGGCTTCCCGGATACCCTCGCTGATCTTGTCGGCCAGCTCCTTAGTGTACCCATAAGCCGCAACGTACGGCATGACAACAGTCTTCTTTTTGTTCGGATTGACTTCTGTCGACCACTCCTTATAAGTGTTTACGATCCTCCACGGTTCTTTGTCCAGTACCGGTCCGTGTCCCGGGCAGATCATGTCTATATCCAGATCCTTTATCTTTTCGATGGCCTTCAGCACGTACGGCTTGAACGGCCCCATAATGTTGTCAAAGTAATATCTCAGCGCGCGGTCATATCCTTCTCTGTCCTTCAGCTTGCTGATGAGCACATCATCAAGGCTGTAGTGGCATCCGAATGAATCGCATGTTATCAGAGTCTTGTCTTCTTCAATATATGTGTACATGGCATCCGGCCAGTGAAGGTTCGGCGCAGCTATGAATCTAAGAGTCTTGTCTCCCAGACTGAGCGTATCTCCTTCTTTTACTATCACCGGAGTGAAATCCATATTGGTTATTTCCTTCATGAATCTCAGCGCAGTAGCAGTTCCCACCAGTTTGATCCCCGGGTTCTGCCTGATGATCTCCATAGCAGATCCGGCGTGATCCGGTTCCGTATGATCGACTACCAGATAGTCGATATCTTTGATCTCAGCCAGCTCGTTTATCTTCCCCAGATAATCATCCATGCATTTTGCCTTTGCAGTCTCAAAAATCGCTGTCTTTTCGCTGCCCTTCAGCAAATACGAGTTGTATGTAGTTCCAAATTCAGTGTTCATTATTATGTCGAACACCCTCAGACCCGGATCAAGACACCCGGTCCAGTAAAAATTGTCTTTTAATTTCAAAGCTTTCATTTTGTTCTACCTCCTGAATCACTCTTATTTTATGCCCTAACGGTCTATACGTCAAACATATTTATCAGTAATAACTATCAATAATACAAGACCTCCCGGGCAGCATTGCCCGAGAGGCCTTAAACACACTTTATATAATATTATTGATTGCTGTATGCTTTACTGCAGATTCAGCCTTTTGTCCAGCAGCTTCCAGGTCACGAACCAGTATATCACCAGCAGTGCGATAGCTACCAATGCGAATATCAGAAGGCCCATCTGCATACTTCCAACCTCTCCCATACCGGCTGTCAACCTGTAGTACCAGTTATCCGGCGTTACCTTTTCCAGCAGTGTTCCAAAGCAGTTCACCAGGATAACTTCTATGATGCCAAAACCGATGTATGCCCCTATCGCTCCGAGAGCTCTGTGATTGCTCAACTGATGTCCTACCGCAATAGCGGCATACAGCTTTACTGCACCTTCGCCGCAGCATATGAGGGCGATCACTATGGCCTCGATGATATACAGGATAGCTTTCCCCCATCCGATGTCCCGACCCACAGCATGGAAGAAATCAGATATACTTCCGTTTACTACCCCGGGACCAGCGTTGATCATACAGATCAACAGCACAGATATGCATCCCACTATACAGCCCAGAAACACCCATACAGCCGCCGATATAGTTTTGTTTGTGATGTGCTTTCCCGTCGTCACCGGCAGTGTGAACATGAGATATCCTTCATTTCCCAGCAGGTTTTTGTAGAACCTTTGTATGATCAGTACCAGAGTCATGATTATAGTTGCGGCGACAGTCACTGAAAACAAGACAGTCAGCACAACGTTCAACACACCCAGATCTGAGAAAGACTTCATGGAGACTGCAAAGATCACTGAGAACAGGATCACTGCCGCATACAGAGGCAGCATTATTCTTCCTACTGCTTTAAATTCATATTTCAATAATTTACCTAGCATTTGAACACCTCCCTGAACAGTCCGTCCACATTCTTTCCTTCTTCCTCTCTGATCTGATCCGCAGCCTTGTGGAGCACGATTTTTCCTTCCTGTATGAACACTACATCGTCTAATACCGATTCCACGTCCGCAATGAGATGAGTGGAGATAAGCACCAATGAATCCGGACAGTAGTTGGTAATTATAGTCTTCAATATATAATCCCTTGCCGCAGGATCCACTCCGGCGATAGGTTCATCCAGAAAATACACTTTCGCATCCCTGCTCATGGTCAGGATCAGCTGTATCTTTTCTTTTGTTCCCTTTGACATTTTCTTGAGCCTCATAGTGTGCGAGATGTTCAGACTCTTCAGCATCTCTCCGGCTTTCTCCAGATCGAAATCTCCGAAAAAATCATTATAGAACGCAAGCAGTTCCGAAACACTCATGTAGTCGGGAAGGAACTCTCTGTCCGGCAGATAAGCCACCTTGCCTTTTGTCATTACGCCCGGCTTGTGACCATCTATAAGGATCTCCCCTTTAGTCGGCTGCAGCAATCCGTTGGCTATCTTTATCATTGTCGTCTTGCCGCTGCCGTTTGGCCCCAGCAGTCCTACTATCTGTCCCGCTTCCAGGTTCAGATCTATTCCGTCTATGGCTCTCAGACCTCCGTAGTTTTTTACCAGATCTTTGCACTCAAGTATACTCATTTATCTCGCCTCCTTTGCCCACTGCTCAACAGCATCAACGATTTCCTTTTCGTTCATCCCTAATTTTTTCAGATTATCAAACATTTCTTTGATAAAATTTTTACCCAGTGATTTCTGTAAATTACTCAACACATTTTCCTCCTCGGTAATAAATCTTCCGCTGGTCCTGACTGCATGCAGCAGTTCGTCTCTTTCCAGCTCTGCAAAAGCCCTCTGCATAGTATTGGGGTTGACCCCCGCCTCAACGGCCAGCTCTCTCACCGGCGGCACTTTAGCGCCGGGCTTGTAAGCTCCGCTGGCTATGCGCATCTTCATCTGTTCGACGATCTGCGTATATATCGGCCTTCCTTCTTTAAAAGTCCATTCCATGCCTTCCTCCTTCTTTTATATCGGATGCCTTCGGGCGATCCGTATTGTATCATTGTGTTACTGTATTAACTACTTAGTACAATAATACATTCATCTCCCTTTGTCAATACTTTTTTCAAAATAATTTTGACATACCAAAAATCCCAAAAGATTTCTCCTTTGGGACCTCCGGTAATAATTACAGTATTATATTATTAACCCCGGTACATGACTGTATCTTACTACATCCTCTATAATGTAGCACCTGCTCGCCCATTCCGGCCCCTTCACTGCGTGAACTGCGGTCCTCCATGTGCAAACGCTTTGTTCTATTTCATTCGTTCCTGTTTTACCTTATGGTCTATGACATGTCTTTTGGCTAGCTCGGCGGTTATATCTTTGTTTGATATCCCCATTTCCACCATCATGACCATAGTATGATAAGCCAGATCGGCCACCTCGTACACAGCTTCCTCTTTGTCGCCTTTGCATGCGCCTATTATTACCTCCGTGCATTCCTCGCCGACTTTTTTCAGGATCTTGTCCATTCCTTTGTCGAATAGATAAGTAGTGTAGCTGCCTTCCTTCGGCTCGTTCTTACGGCCCTTTATCAGTTCATAAAGCCCGTCCCAGCTAAACGGGTTGTCATCTTCACTCTGCCACACTTCATTGAAGAAACAGCTCTCCGCTCCGGTGTGACATGCCGGGCCGTCTTTGATCACTTCCACTACCAGAGCGTCCTCATCGCAGTCCGCAGTAATGTTTACCACCTTCTGTCTGTTGCCGCTGGTCTCGCCCTTGCGCCACAGTTCCTGCCTGCTCCGCGACCAGAAACAGGTGTATCCTTCCTTCATGGTGATGTCCAGGCTCTCTTTGTTCATGTAAGCCAAAGTCAGCACCTTCTTGGAATAATAGTCCTGAACGATGGCAGGCACCAGCCCCTTTTCATCAAATTTTATTTTCATATGCGCACCTCCACGCCTTCCTTTCTCAAATAGTTTTTAAGATCTTTTATAGCCACTTCTTTGAAGTGGAATATGCTGGCTGCCAGTCCGGCATCGATAGCCGGGTTTTTGAACAGCTCCGCAAAGTCTTCCATTTTCCCTGCTCCTCCGCTGGCGATTATGGGCACGCTGACCCGGTTCCCGATTTCAGTCAGCATCTCCAGATCGAAACCATCCTTCACGCCGTCAGTGTCTATACTGTTGACTACCAGTTCGCCGGCTCCCCGTTCAACGCCATCCACCGCCCACTGAATCGCATCGATCCCGGTGTTCTCTCTGCCGCCTTTTTGAAACAGCATGAACTTGCCGTCCACTCTTTTTATATCCATGGACAGGACCACGCACTGGTCTCCGTATCTCTTCGCGCCCTGCTCGATAATGTCCGGATCTTTTATTGCGCCGCTGTTGACGCTGACTTTGTCGGCGCCGCACTTTAGCACCCGGTCAAAATCATCCAGTGTGTTGATGCCGCCGCCCACAGTCAGCGGTATGAATATCTGAGAAGCCACTTTGGTCAGTATGTCCGAAAACAGACCCCGTTCTTCCACGCTGGCGGTTATATCATAAAACACCAGCTCATCGGCTCCGCTCTCATTATAGAACTTTGCCATCTCCACCGGATCCGCCACATCGCGGACCCCTTCAAAATTTACGCCCTTCACTACCTTTCCGTCACGGACGTCCAGACACGGAATAATTCTCTTCGTTATCATTTCTGTTCTCCACTTAGTTCTATGCATTTTGCCAGATCCAGGGCGCCGCTGTATATGGCTTTCCCCAGGATGGCCGAATCGACTATTTCCTTCAACTCGGTGATCTCCGACTCAAAGCTGATCCCGCCGCTGGCCGTTATCTCAAGGCCGGGGATCTTTCTCAGCTCTTGATAAGCCGCCATGTTGGTCCCCTGCATACTGCCGTCTCTGGAAATATCGGTATATATCACAGACTTTACTCCGATATCCGACAAGTACCTGCAGAAATCAAAGCTGTCTACATCAGTAATTTCTTTCCAGCCGTTTACCGCGACCCTGCCGTCTTTTGCATCAACGCCGACGGCTATTTTATCACCGTACTTTTTTACCATAGCTTCCAGAAAGTCTTGATCCTTCACCGCGATGGTCCCCAGGATCACTCTTCCTACTCCTACCTCCAGGTACTGCCCGATACGTTCTTCGTCCCGGATGCCTCCTCCGACTTCCACGAACATATCCACCTGACCGGTTATGGTTTTTATAGTTTCAAAATTCACCAGGCGGCCGTCTCTGGCGCCGTCCAGATCTACCAGATGCAGGTACTCGGCACCTGCTTCTTTGAACCCTTTCGCCACTTGCACCGGGCTGTCGCTGTATATGGTCTCCTGATCATAGTCGCCCTGAAAGAGCCTGACCGCCTTGCCGTTCCGCAGATCCACTGCGGGAAATATTTTCATTCTCAGTTTTCTCCTCGTCTGTTTCTCTCTGTCTGTAATTCTTCCTATAATTCTTCGAAAGCCCTCAAAATATTCAGCCCGGTCTCGCCGCTCTTTTCCGGATGGAACTGTGTTCCGTAAACACTGCCGGAGCACACCGCTCCTGTAATGGTTATGTCGTATTCCGATGTGGCTATGGTGCTTTCTTCACATTTCCTGCCGTAGTAGCTGTGTACATAATAGACGTACTCTCCGCTGCTTATATATTTGAACAGCGGATCTTCTTTTATAGATAAACTGTTCCAGCCGATGTGAGGCACCTTCAGTTTTTTTGTCAGATCCTCTTCAATGGGAGCCACCTCGCCTTTGATCAGCCCCAGTCCCTTATGCTCGCCGTACTCGTAGCTTTTCTCAAAGAGAAGCTGCATGCCCAGGCAGATCCCCAGCAGAGGTTTGCCTCCTTTGGTTTCTTCAACGATCGTATCCACAAGACCTGTATCTTCCAGTTTCCCCATGGCGTCAGCAAATGCGCCTACGCCCGGCAGTATTATTCTATCCGCTCTTTTGATGTCTTCTTTTTTTCCGGTCACCACTGTCTCGGCGCCGATGTATTTCAGGGAAGCCGTCAAAGAAAAGAGATTCCCCACTCCGTAATCTATTACTGCTATCATCTATAAAACTCCTTTTGTCGAAGGTATTTCGTCTGCAAATCTTTCATCGATGGCGACAGCTTTTGCCAGCGCCCGGGCCATGCCCTTGAACACAGCTTCGATGATGTGGTGAGTGTTGGTCCCTGCCAGCTGTACGACATGTATGGTCAGTCCGGCTTCTCTGGCAAATGCAGTTATGAATTCCTCCACCAGTTCCGTGTCGAATACGCCCACCGTCGGCTCGAGATATGCCCGGTAATTCACCGACATCCTGCCGCTGATATCCAGCGAAGTCAAAACCAGTGCTTCGTCCATAGGCAGCATCATATTGCCGTACCTTGTTATTCCTTTTTTGTCTCCCAGCGCCCGGCTGAACGCCTGCCCCAGAGCGATGCCCATGTCTTCTACTGTATGATGAAAATCCACTTCACTGTCGCCGCTGCATTTCAGTTCTATATCGAACCTGCCGTGGCGTGCAAACAGTTCCAGCATGTGCTTCATGAATCCACACTCTGTCTCAATTTTATATTTCCCTGTCCCGTCCAGATCCAGGCTGAGAGTTATGTCCGTCTCTCCGGTCTTTCTTTTTATATCGGCCGTTCTCTTCAGATCGTTCATTTGATTTCCTCCATCACTCTGACCAGTTCTTCCATGTCTTCATCCCTGCCTATGGTCACTCTTATATAATCTTTTATAAGATCCAGGTCCCAGTGTCTCACCAGGATATCATGCTCCCTCAGCTTGTCAAAACATTCCGGCCCGGTCTTCACGAACACGAAATTGGCCGAAGACGGAAATGTCTCATATCCCAGTCTGTTCATTTCAGCGATGAATTTTTCTCTCGTCTCTATCACCTTGCCGCACTGGAGTTTGAAGTACTCGTCATCTTCTATGGCCGCCTTTGCAGCAACTATGGCTTCCCGGCTCAAGTTGTACGGATTGAAACTGAACTTTACTCTGTTGATATCGTCTATCAGAGCTCTGTTGGCCATTGCAAATCCGATCCTCATCCCTGCAAGACTCCTGGACTTGCTGAATGTCTGTACCACCAGCAGATTGTCGTAGCTTTTCGTCAGCGGCACGCATGTCTCTGCGCCGAAATCCACGTAAGCCTCGTCCACCACTACCACCTGATCCGGATTGTTCTTCAGGATCATTTCGATGTCGTCCTCACTGACAGCCATTCCCGTCGGTGCATTGGGATTTGCTATAACGATCAGTCCGTCATTTTTATCATAGCAGGCCGGATCGATCCGAAGATCGTCGGTCATGCCGATGGGAAAAGCTTCGCATCCGAACATGTCGCCGAACACCGGATAGAATCCGTAGCTGGTCTCCGGGAAATACACTTTCCCGCCGTAAGCCATATAAGCGAAAGCCAGCAGTTCATCGGACCCGTTTCCCATGGCTATCATATCGTCATCCAACCCGTAATATTCGGCAATGGCCCGTATGGCTATCCCTGTATCCGGATCCGGATACAGTCTGTATTCGTCCTTGTCCAGTTTGGATACCGCTTCCTTCACCTTCGGCGAAGGCGGATAAGGATTTTCATTGGTATTCAGTTTTATCAGTTTTTTGCTTTTCGGCTGTTCTCCCGGCGTATACGGCGCCAGGTTTTTCATTTGTTCATTTATAAATCTGCTCACAGTATTTCTCCTCTACAGTTTCTCGACCATTTCATTTATAGCTGCATTTTTGAACTTGTAGCTGGTCTTGTTGGCAATGAAGCGGGCACTGATCTGTTTGAATTCTTCAACTACCTCCAGATCGTTTTCTCTGATAGTGCTGCCCGTTTCAACGATATCCACGATCACATCGGAAAGTCCCAGTATAGGCCCCAGCTCGATGCTGCCGTTGAGTTTTATTATTTCAATATCTCTATTTTGCTCCTGATAGTGTTTCTTTGCAACATTAACATATTTCGTGGCCACCCTGAGAGTTTTGTCCGGATCATCGATATAGCCTTTCGGTGCAGCCACCGACATGCGGCATTTACCGATATCCAGATCTTTCAGTTCGTAGACATCCGGGTCGTTTTCCAACAATATATCCTTGCCGACTATGCCCACGTCCGCCGCTCTGTGTTCAACATAAACAGCCACATCGCTGGGTTTTACCAGGATATATCTTACATTTTTTTCTACATTCTCGATCACAAGTTTTCTGTTTTTATCATTATATGCTTCGCATTCATATCCACCATTGCTGAGTATGTCATATACCTGATCTCCCAGACGTCCCTTCGGCAGCGCAATAGTCAGCATATCGTCTTTCTCGGCTGCGGTCTTTTCGCCCAACTTCGCTACTTCGTTCAGGTACAGTGCGAATCCGATGGCGCCGGCCCTTCTGCCAAACAGCGTCATCGCTCTGTCATACTGACCTCCTGCCAGGACTCCGCCAGCCACATCTCTGAAATATCCTTTGAATATGACCCCATTGTAATAATCGATATCATTTACCATAGAAAAATCAACCATCAGATTTTTGGCATTGCTGTTTTCCATTCTACTATATATGCTCTCTATTTCATCCAACGCAGAGAGCATAGTCTTGTTTATGGCCAGCTTTCTGGCTTTTTCCAGGGTCGGTGCAACAGGCCCCGATAATTCGGTTATAGCACACAGGCTCTCAATGGCCGCCTGCGGCAGGCCTTCTGCAGCAGAAACTTTTCTGATGCCGTCCGGATTCTTTGCCCGGATAAGCCTGATGATGTGCTTGTATACTTCATCATTGAGATCGATAGTACGAAGCAGTTCTTCTGTAAAATCCATGTGAGACAGTTCCAGTACAAAATCTTTATTCACAGTTTTGAGAGTTTCAGCGGCCATGTTTACAGTCTCTGCTATTTCATCATCGCCTATCTTCCCGATCATCTCCAGTCCGATCTGTTCGATCTCTTTAAAACTGTTGCTCTCTCTGCTCTCTCTGTAAACATTCTCAACATAGTAGAATTTTTCCAGATCCGAATCGCCTATGGCGGTATTCTTGATTATACTCAAAGTCACATCCGGCTTTAAAGCCATCAGTCTTCCGTCAAGATCCGTGAACGTCAGCACCTTGTCCCCTGCCAGAAAATCTCTGTTGTTGGCGTAGAGACCGTACTCCTCGAACTTGCTCATTTTATATTTTTTATAACCGTTCTCTTCATAAAGACCTCTCAGCTCCAAAGTAGCCTTTTCTTCCGGTCTTAAATTTGCTCTCTCATAATTCATAGCTGGTATTTTCTCCTCTTATATTTCGTGATTTGCTTTTCGCTGCAGTTTACTTTTTCCTGCATAGCACATTTCTCAGCGTTCTACTTCACTGCGTTAAAGCGTTACTGTAATTAAGTGCTATTATATTACGACTATCCGATAAATGTCAATAGGAAACTGCATATTTGAATGCAGCTTATCAAAATCCCAGCTCTTCTTTGATCAGGATCACTTCCACGTCTTCGATGTCATTCATCTTCTTCATGTATATGGTCATGGCATTGCAGATCCTGTCAGGCGATGCACAGTCATAACACTTGTCACCCTTTATTACACACGGCGTCTGCAGGTCGTACTTTTTCGAATTCAAAGGAGCAGCGATATTTCTCGCACGCCATATGGCTTTTTCAAGATCCGGTTCTATCTTGTTGGTGCCGGCAATGAAGTACACTTTTTCATGGCCGAAGAGGGATCCGGCTATCCTGTTGCCGGTGCCGTCGATGTTTACCATTTCACCTGTTTCCGACATTGCATTGACCGAAGTCAGGTAGATGTCGGTAGTCAGACATTCTTTTGCTATGCGCAGGAACTCATCGTTGTTCCTGCTATGATTCGGATCATGGACTTCGTTATGTGCCGACAGTCTTTTGTAAAGATCCATAACAATCATGGTTTTAGAATCTCCAAACCCAATCACTTCGCCGTCCAACTCACGGTCCAGATAGTCCGCCGCCTGCACAGCGGTATCGAATACGCTTACATGATAGCGGTTCCTTTTCAGAGCCTTTACTGTTTTATCTATATCCATTATGTGTCCTCCTGTTATATCATCTCTTGATTTGCATTATCCTGTTTATGTATTATAATACATAAAGAAAGTTTTTAACAAGTACGCACATTTTTGTTCCTTAGGAGGATATAATGCAAAAAACATATAAGGGCAGTGAGATCCCGGCTTTTTCAGACGAAAAATGCTCGGTCATATATGCGCTTGAAATAATCGGAGGCAAGTGGAAACTGCCGATCATATGGAAACTGCACAAGTACGGTCCCCTGCGATACAACACTCTAAAACGGGAACTGGAGGGGATAACCAATACTATGCTTACACGATCTCTCCGCTTTCTGGAAGAACATGATCTGGTGACACGCACGACTTTTGAACAGATCCCTCCTCATGTGGAGTACTCTCTTACCGACCATGCCCTTATGCTCCTTCCTGCTCTTGAGATCATCAAAGAGTGGGGAGACGAAGAGATCCTGCGCAGCGAAAGGCAGTCCGAATAAACTAAAATGATTTTGTCATTATGACTGTGATATCATCGCCTTCTTCCGGAGATTTCTCTCCCGGTGATGTGATATAAAAAGCATTGGCTTCCGGCTGACTGATCTTTGGATGTTTCCCTTTGCCCACTGCTTCGACCGGCAATGCCGTCAATATACCCTCTTCATTTTTCTCGACCTGAAGGCGGATTATCAGCGACAGAGGCGGATCCGGAAGTTTACTGCAAATACGCACAGTCAGTTCCCAGCCGTATCGCACAGGCCTGCCGTACCAGTATGCGATGGCTTCCCGGACGCACCAGTATATACCGTGATAAGCCGCCATTGTCGGCCCTGCCAGGTTTATTACCAGCCTGTCATTTATGACAGCGGCACTCATGGGTCTTCCCGGCGCAGCAAGCACCCAGTGGAACAGCACCCTGCCTTTTTTCGCCATGATACGCGTATTGAAATCCTCATCACCTTTAGACGACCCGCCGTTCAGCAGCACTATATCGCTTTTTTCAAGAGCGGCATCCAAAGCTTTTTCAATATCCGCACAGTCGTCTTTTACTACCCCGCCTATTATCGGTTCAGCACCCATATCTTCCAGCATCGCCGCTACCATAAGGCTGTTGGCGTCAAAATTCTGTCCTCTTTTTATCTCCGTTCCCGCAGGCACCAGTTCGCTGCCCGTGGGGATAAATGTAACGATTGGTTCTTTGATGACTTTTACAGACTCGTGCCCGCCTGTTGCCAGAGTCGCTATGTCCAGCGCATTTATCTCGGTCCCTGCCTTCACGAGAAGCTCTCCTTTTTCTATAGTTGCCCCCGATGGCTTCACATTCATCCCGCGGTGAAGATGTCCCGACCCCTTCACATCGATTTTTATACCATCGCCTTCCCCGGATATCCACTCTATGGGAAGTACCGTGTCGTACTTATCGTCAAAGTCGTCTCCTGTGTCCGCTCTGTCATATTCATTTCCTCTGATCCACCCAAAAGAGTCCGGCGCCCCGTTTTCCAGCAGATCAAAATCGACAGCGATGCCGTCCATCCCTGCCGCACGCACCACAGGCAATGAAAACTTTGCGAAATGATCCTCCGCAGTTATTCTTCCTTTCGCATTTATAAGTGCCACCGCCTCTGTCCCCGGCGCCGGACGCCACACCTGCCTGATTCTTTCCAAAGCTTCTTCTTTACTGATATGTCCTTCCAGCATTTTATGCCTCCTTGTCTTTCACCTTGTTTTTTATATAGCACAGAGGCAGATGAGATCTGCCTCTGTGTAATAATCAATTTTTCACTCTGTTGCTTCTTCATTCTTTTTCATGAAGCTACTTAGTTTTTACTGTTTTAGTTTTGCTCCATGCACCCGGTACAGTCGAACCGTTTGTTGCCTTGTAAGCCCTTACTTTTACATAGTATGTCTTCTTGGCTTTCAGTTTTTTTATTGTCTTTTTTGTTGAATTTGTCTTTATGGTTTTGTACTTCTTAGCACCTTTCACTTTGTAAGAGATCTGATATGTCTTAACACCGGAAGTTTTCTGACTGGTGATCCTGACTTTGAAAGCCTTCTTTGCCTTTGTCAACTTTTTGATGCTTGCTTTCTTAGGTGAAACAGTAAAGTTTACACTCTTTGTTCCATCATAATCGCCTTTACCTGTGAAAGTAGCTACTGCTTTCTTTCCGACCTTCGTATTGTTGCTGAAAGCCACTGTGTAGTCTATTCCGTTTTTCAGCGTTTTGTCTCCAAGTTTCAAACTGACTGCAGGGCTGAGCGCTTTGCCTGTATAAACTACTTTTGCTGCTGCTGCAGTTGCTCCATTGATGCTTCCTGTGATATTGAATTTGATGATTCTTTCTCCGGAATGCGTTCGTGTGTTCTTGCTGTTAGTCGGATCTGTCCAATTGATTCCTTTGACCTTAATGATTGCTGTGCCAGGTTCAACATTGTTTCTGTAATACATGACTGTGTAATCTACACCTTTGGTCAATTCTTCTCCATTCAGCGTAAGGGTAAAGCCCGGTTTGATCTCGCTGCCTGTATACTTCTGTGATGTCAGTCCACTTACACTTGCCGCCTTTATATTCGTTGTTGAATACGATGCTGTATCAAGGTTATCAGTTGGTGCCAGTTTTGTGTTTTCAAACTCGCTTTTATATGTATTATAGTATGCAAGGCCCTGATTGATTTTGCTGTCAATGTAGTTCTTCGTATATCCGTCGGCAGTTGCATGCTGTCCGTCACGAAGCGATGCTTTTGCCAATGCGATCCTTGTCAGCTTGTCAAGATTTGTTGTGCCTGAAACATGATAGAAATTCTGATATACATATGTTGCAGCATAACCTGCATCCAGCAGCTCAGGATATACGAACGCCTGATACTGTCCTACACCTACAAAGTTCTCAACAGAATTTGCTCTGATGGAAAAAGCTCCGTTTGGATCTGAAGCATAGATCGGCGGCAAGCTGTCTACAGAAACATTTAATACATCCGCCAGTTCCTGTGCGAATTCTTCAGCCGTGTAGTTTATTTGTGCCTGTACCGTGATGAAAATCGCATCAGCACTTGCTAACTGCTTTGCTGTTGCATAATACATAGGGCTGCTCTCACTGCCGCTGTTTTTGATTTTGCATGTGTCGATGATATTATTTGTAGTATTTTCTACATACTCTGCTGCTCTGGTGGAAGCCGCTGTACCTTTTGCCATGCTGCTGTTATATGCCTGGTATGTGGAATCACTCAATGTGCTCGGATCTATTACAGCAACTGTTCTCTTGTCAACTGTTCCCGCATTTATTTCTGACTGAACATACAACTGGAGTCCTTTTATGTACGATTCGTAATTTTTCGCTATATCCATGGTATTTGAACTAGCCGTATCATATCTGCCGGACTTTCCGGACTTAACGATGTCTCCTGCCAATTCGTACATCTTTGAAATGCAGTCATCCAGATTTGTATTGGAATACTTCATCTGAGTTGGAGAATAGTCATTACTGGTATCCTCATCATTGTTGACTTTCAAATCGCTTATCTGACTGTCATATGAATTAGTCGTGGCTGTGAGTCCCAATAATATATCCGGCATTTTTGCAATAGTCTTTGACACACCGTTACCGCTCTTTGTAAGAGCTGCTGTACTGCTGTCAAGTGTTGTGTCGGCACCAAAAGGATTTGCATTTACCAATGCAAGTGTGTCTGAAGACTGTGCCTTTCCTCCGTTGTTTACAATATCATGCAGATTGTACGCATAGTTCCAGAAATATGGATCTGGACTGTCATTTACGCTAGTTCCGAATGCACCGATTTCAGTGTTTGTCTTTGCATAGTCAAGTTTTGCCTGATCTGTCGTGGCGTTCCCGGTAACGTCTGACGTCCTGTCAGTTACCAGATTCCCGCCGAGATAATGTACTATCGTTGATGCTGCTGCATGTGCACCGACTGTTACTACATCTTTGTTTGTTGTACTGTTCTTTTCTACCGACATCGACGTTGTAGGCAGATCCCATTCGGTATCACTGGCTGCAAACCCAAATGACGGCACAAAGATAGTTGCTGTCATTGCAAAAACAGCAATGAAGCTAATTATTTTTTTTCTTATTTTCATTTGTTTCCCTCCTCACAGACTAAAAAATTTGATTATATATTTAATTTTTCCAAGTTCTTCTCTGCAGCTTTTGTAGAAGCCCCTGTAAAAACTCAAATAGCAATTATATTCCTTCTTTGTGACCGGTTCTTTTCCATAATCCACTTTTACAAAAGTACCCGTCAGTTCACTGAACGCTGCTCCGTTTTTAGTGAATTCATACAGTGCGCCGGCTGTTCTTTCAGCGAATTCATAAGGTGTTTCTTCCGGTGATTTTTTTACTCCGATCTTCGCAAATTTTTTCAGGTAGAAATTGTAAAAAGTCTCTACCTGTTTATCCAAAGGTAGTTCGAGTACCTTGTTGTACCACCGTCTTCTCATATATTTCTTCAAGAGTATTGCCGCAAGTATCAACAGTGCAGCTAAAATCAAGAGTATTATCGTTTTCTGTATTTTTGATGCATATTTTATCGCATAAAACACCTTTGAATTGCTCTTGTCCATCCTAGATGGCGCTCTTTCTTTTTCATCATTCTTCTTGTCTTTATCCTTTTTATGATTCCCCTTGGACTCATCGCTCTTTTTTCCGGTATCCTTGCTGTCATCTTTTTGATTGTTTGTCCTGCTGGTCGTCTTGTTCTGATTTTCGATCATTTGCGTATCGGCAACCCCAACTTTCTCCAACACTTCCAAGGACAAATATTTTGTGATTATTTTTATTTCCTTTGCCGGCGGATCCAGCGGTTTCACTATTCCATAGAATAGTCCGCAGCCTACGGTCAGCACCAGTATACTGACGATAACACTAACTGCAAATATGCGCCCTGTTGCCAGCTCCAATGTCTGTGTGGTCAATACATCATATATATAGTTTCTGTATATCTGCATTGCCCCGCACGTTCCCAAAAACAACAATGTGAATACCAAACTGTTGCTGATATACAGGAACTGTATCAATGCCAGTGTCAGTGATCCTCCTGCAAACAATATGCAATTTCCCAGTCTTGTTCTTGACAACAGGAACACCGCAGCTGCTGCAATTATAACGATCATATAAAACAGATACGGATTGTTTTCCCTGTCGGCGAAAAGGCTTACCGAATCATTATTTGCCGCTATGATCATTGCAATTATTATTATCCCCACCAATACCGGAATGCCTATAATAATATTTTTTCTCCTGTATGAAATCACATACAGCGCCGTCAGCATTATCACTGTTGCCAGGATCGTAAGCGGATAATTCGTCAACTGTGCTGTTTTTACATAGAATCCTTTTGCCGCTACTGTCGACAATGCAAACGCCATCAAAAAGCATAATATGAAATCGAATACGCTCACTTTCAGGAAGGGTTTCATTTTCATTTTTTACCTCCCTGCAGATCCTCTGCCGATTCCAGTACAGAATAGGATATGTTTGAGCTGCTCAATGCTCTGAGCGGTCTTAAATAATCGTCTTTTTCGTCTTCAGATAAACTGTCCGGCACCAGTATGAACAGCATTGGATTTTTTCTCCTGTTTTTTATATTGATCATTGTTTCGATCAAATCTGCAGTTATGTTATCCGTACAAAATGCGATATTTCCCTGAGAATAGATAGCATTTCCTTCCTCTCGAAGTATATCCACCGCCGTTGTCTTGTCTTGTTCAATGTGTATTTTAGGCATATCTTCCACCATTGAAACCACATTGTCTTTGGCGTATGCACTTATTTTCTTTTTTACATTTTTCTTGTCCAGATACATCAGTTCTGTATCTATGCCGTTATCAACAGCGTATTTGCTGAGAGAGATCGCTGTCTCTACAACACCGTCAAACATACTCATCATTGTATCGCCGTCATATTCCGGAGACATAAAATCCATTATTATGCCCATTCCGGTATTTGTATAATTCTCAAACAGTTTTGTCATGTACACATCCTGCCTTGCCGACAGTTTCCAATGTATATTCTTTATCGGATCTCCAATGACATATTCTCTTACGCTGTTGTAATCTGCACTGTCGCTCAATGTAGGGACAATATTTTTTTCACTCTCACTGACCACTTCATTCGACAGTTCAACTGTTTTAGGTACAAACAACCTTGGAACCACGCTGACCGTATGTGCTTTCTCATTCTCTATGGTATAAGAAAACAATCCCAGCAGATCATGCAGTACTATTTTGCGCAGGCCTGCATTGTATGTTCCTATATGGTCGAATCTAATGTCAAAATCAAATTGCCTTTTTTCAAAGGGCGACAGTGACACTATTGATGAAGTGACCGTGTCGTCTCTTCCGAACAGATCCGATATATAAAAGAACGGTTCAACCTTTGTATATACCAGAAATGATGCATTTTTTATCCCCACAGTAAATGAAATTTCTGTCCCTCGCTGACAGTTTGACAGGTCAGACATCTCTTCGTAACTGATAGTCTTCTTCAGTATCTGCAGATATACGAATGAAAACAGTATCATCAATTCCATAACGAATATCGGGATATATCCATATAAAGTATTTATAAACACTGCCGGTACAACGAGCACTATCGATAATACTATGCATATTATTAACTTTCTGAACTTTAATATGCCTCTCTTCATTATCAACCTTTTTGCTCTTCCGTATCTGTTGGTACGATAACAGTTTCTAAAATTTCTCTGATTATCTTTTCAGGGGTTTTCTCTCCCAGTTTTGCTTCATGAGTCAGTATCAGCCTGTGCCCCAGCACATATGGAGCAAGGAATTTCACGTCATCCGGTATCACATAATTTCTGCCGTTGTACATAGCATATGCTTTGGACAAATTATGGAGAGCAATGCTGCCTCGCGGACTGCTGCCCAGCTGAAGATCCGAAGAATTTCTTGTTGCAGTAATTATTTCCACTATATATTTGGACACCATAGAACTGACATATATTTCATCCATATCCGCTTTGATTTCTACGATTTCCGTCCCTGTCGCCACAGGGCCTATTATTTTCTTTGCTTTATTTCCGAGTTCGACCATCTTTATTTCTTCCTTAAAATCAGGATATCCGATGGCTGTCTTTATCAAAAATCTGTCGATCTGCGCTTCAGGCAAAGGATATGTGCCATATGATTCTATCGGGTTCTGTGTAGCCATAACCATAAAAGGTTCTTCCAGCTTGTATGTATTGGCATCTACTGTCACTTGTTTTTCTTCCATCGCTTCCAGCAGACTGGACTGAGTCTTTGCGGAAGCCCTGTTTATTTCATCGGCCAGGACCAGATTGCTCATGACTGCACCCGACCTGAATTCAAATTCCTGTGTTTTTTGATTGTATATTGAAAACCCGGTCACATCCGACGGCATTACATCAGGTGTGAACTGTATTCGTTTGAAACTGCAGTCGACTGATTTTGCAAGTGCGGAAACCAGACTGGTCTTCCCTACACCGGGAACATCTTCCAGCAAAACATGTCCGCCGCATATCATAGACAGCATGACCAGTTCTACTACACTTCTCTTCCCCAAAATCACCGTTTCAACATTGTCTACGATTTTTTTTAGTTTTTCGCTGTTCTCTTTTACCTTTGTTTCAGATAGCTTCATTCACATAGTCCTTTCTATTCTTTGCATACCGGTGCCCACCACATAACCAAAGATTTTGTCTTTGATTCAAAGGTAAACGTACCGTCACTGTTTTGAGTCAAATACTTATCAACATTCTTTTTGAATATGTCGATTTTATTTTCATCTAAATTCCTTCCCAGCTTTTTGAGATCATCGTATGCGGCGTTTTTTGTATCATATTCTTTTTTAAAACCGTCATTCACTATTCGCAAATTCGGCTCATACCCCATATCGTATACTTTGTTATACAAAATATTATTTCCGAACCGTCTGTCTCGTTTAGGGAATCTTGGCATGAATCCCTTCTTGTTTTCATCTTCTGCACCTTCGAAAAGTTTGCCTGTTACTTCCGGGATAGATTGATACCCATGGGACCAGATCACTATGACTACATACTTTTTTGCAAGAGCGCACAGCCTCTTCAGATCCCGCATCCCGACACTTCTCGAAGCAAGAACAATATCATGTTTTTCCAGCTTTTTAGCTGTCTCCTCATCTTCCCAGTCCAGGAGAACAGTTTTGATATTATCCGACCCGGCTTCATCTGCATTTTTTCTGCAGTATTCCAGCATCTTAGGCGAAGCATCTACCGCTGTAACAGATTTTGCTCTCTTTGACATTGGCACAGTTATCCTTCCGGGACCGCATCCTACGTCCATAAAGGTATCGCCGGGATCAGTATCAAAACAATTGATTTGATTCAATGTTCCTTCTTTTTCCATCGCTGCCACCCGATTATAGAATTCCGCCTGATTATCCCAGCCGCCTATTCCTCTGCCCGGTGCGCCCTGCGGTTTTTTCCCGCCGGCCGGCGGCATTGGCGGTCTCATCAAATCTTCTATTGCCTGCCAGTTTATCAATGGTTGGTTCATAATAGCCTCCTTCATAAAAGCGGTACGCTCATTCTTACTATTTTTCCATTTCTATTTGTGAATTCAACAACCTGTACATCTACGCCATATGCCCTGCGCAGGTTCTCCTCGGTTATGACTTCATATACACTGCCATATTTTACAGGTTCATTTCTCTGCAGCAATGCAACTTTTGAATCACACATGAATGCCTGATCCGGACTGTGAGTCGTCATTATCACTCCATATCCTTTTTCCTGCAGCGTTTTGATTTTTTTCATCACTCTTATCATATTTCCATAATCCAGACTGGCGGTCGGTTCATCCATCACCAGGATATTCGGCTCCTGCGTCAATGCTCTTGCAATCATGACCAGCTGTCTTTCTCCTCCGGAAATATCTGTATATATTTTATCTCTGAGATGTCTTATGCCCATATCTTCCATCGCCTGTTCAGCTATCCTATAGTCTTCTTCCTTTGGCTGTCCAAAATAGCTGACACTGTTTATCCTCCCCAGCAGCACCACATCTTTCACGATATACGGGAATGGCGGTACATGATACTGAGATACATATGCTATCTGCTTTGCAGTTTTCGGAGCAGGCCACTTTGAAATATCTTCGCCGTCTATTAGAACTTTCCCCGCAAGAGGCTTTAACAATTTCAGTATTGTTTTGAACAGAGTCGTCTTCCCTACTCCGTTTGGCCCCAGAAGACAGCATATCTCATTGGTCTTGACCGAAAAGCTGATATGTTTCAGTATTTCATTACCGGCTTTATATCCACAGGAAAGATCTTTTAATTCCAGTTTCATTCAAATACTCTCCTTTGTTTGATCATTATTATTACGAAAATCGGAACAGTAACAAAGTTCACTACCGTGCCCAGCGGCAGTCCTTCTGCATTGAAAGTTATCATTGAAGCCACATCTCTGCATACGACCAGCAGTATCCCGCCTATCAGCAGATTCCCCCAAAATACTTTTCTGTATTCTGCTCCGAAAACACCTCTGCTGATAAATGGCGCTATTAATGTTATCATCCCTACAGTGCCGCAATGGACCATTGCCGCAGTTATCATGAAAGTCCCCAGTATCAGCGTCGCCAGCTTCATTGCTCCGGAATTCACTCCCATGCTACGTGAGTCATCGTTGTCAAAACAAACCGCATTGAAGCTGAATCTGATCATATACATTGGTATTATGCAGACCAGAACAGCAATTCCTAAAAAGGCAAAAGATATGTTATCTGTATTTACACTGATTGCTCTGCTTATCTCCTGATACAGCAGCAGCTCATCATTTTCCATGTTATACGTTATATATGTCTGCACAGCCCCAACTAACTGGGATACTATTGCACCGACAATCAAAAGATCGTACACTGACATTTTATTTTTGCCGCTGGACAGTTTGCCCAATCCTATTACTATAGCCAGCATGACTGCAGCTCCAATGTAGCAGTAAACATATTTTTCAAGCGGCATATTGACAGCAAATCCGCCAAATTGCAGCACCAGTATCAGTATCCCAAGGTTGACTCCCGTACTGACCCCCAGCATTGTAGGCGCCGCCATGGGATTTCTGAAAACACTTTGAAATATAGAACCCGACATGGCCAGCATTATTCCACAAATAAATGTTATCGCGGTGATTTTCAGCCTTGATATCACATCGTAATATACTGTTCCGTTTGCTTCTATTTCCTGCTTTAACAGATACAAATTCCCGCCGGTTGCTTTTTTAAAACTGTACTCCATCCACAGCCTGTAATTCTCAACTACTTTCAGCGGAGATATGACTCCTCTCTGTATCGTCTCCAGACATAGAGAGACCAGTATCACTGCAATGCAGATCACTACAAGTATCTTCAACTTTTTTCTGTACGGCATACTGTCTTTTTCAATTATTGTTTTTGTATCGCTAAGCCCAATCTGCATTGCTCTTCTTCCTGTACTTCACTACCATTATCAAGAATACCGTTCCGCCCACCAAGCTGGTCACAAAATTGATATTCTGTGCATAGTCCAATGCCGTTCCAATGTAATACACCAGCATCATTATTGTGGCTCCCAGTATTGCCGAAGCCGGCACAAGATATTTGAAATCGGCTCCCACCAATCTTCTCGCCACATGAGGTATGATAAACCCGACAAATCCTATCTGTCCGCAAAATGAAATCACTATTGCGGTCATCGCTGTTACTATCGCAATGAGCGAATATCTGACCAGTTTTATATTCATCCCCATTGCCTTTGCTTCATCTTCACCAAAGCATAGGATGTTCAGTTTATTTCTCAGCAGGATCACGGCGGTCATCCCAATTATGATTGGGATGCCTATCAATGCCAGATCCTCCAGTGTCATTACATTGTCAAATGTGCCCAGCATCAGATATCTCAGCACATATGTCTTCGTACCATACAGGTCGTGAATCAGGTAATAATACTGAACAAGCCCTACAGCACCGCTGATGAGAGATCCAAAAACCGTACCGCACAGCACCAGTGCCAACGAAGATACCTTACCATGGCCCACGATGGTAGAAATTGCAATGATGACAGCAACCCCCAAAAAACATCCCAGCAAAATCGAAAATGTTTGAGCATAGCGTTCAAATATATTCATTTGCGACATCTGTTCTGCCAGTTCAGATGTTTTGATGCTGCCGGAAGAATATGTGGCAAAAAATATCACGTATATGGTCCCCCCAAGGACTCCTCCCGACTGCACGCCCAGCGTCGAAGGCGAAGCCAGAGAATTCCGCAGCGAGCCCTGATATACGGCACCGCTAATAGATAATGCCGCACCTACCAGTGCTGTTATCAGAAATCTGAAAATAACATATTGTTGGTCCAGCTGCTCTCCGCTGCCGATCGCATGGAGAATACTGCCCGCTCTTAATTTAACGGTATCCAGCATCCATGCCAACGACACATCTGTAGTGTTTGCAGTGAACCTATTCGGCAATACTATGACAATCATGAATATAATGATCATACATATTGACATCACAGCAACAGTCCTGCTCCTTGCTTCTATCCTATGCCGTCTTTTTACATCATCCTTGAATATGTTTCGTTCTTCCTCTTTGATATGCAGTTTTATTTTATCGCCGGTTTCTTTCATCTACTTGGTCTTCACCTTTTTACTTGAACTCCATCTGCCATAATATTTGCTGCTGCCGATCTTCTTATATGCTCTGACTTTTACATAATAGTATTTCTTTTTCTTTAATTTTTTTACTGTTTTCTTTGTTGAACTTGTGTTTGTATATTTCCATTTTCCACCTTTGATCATATATCCTATCTGATAACCGCTGACCTTCTGTGCAGACTGGCTCTTTATCTTTACAGAGAAAGCCTTCTTTCCCTTATACAGTTTGCTGATCACTCCCTTTCCCGGATATATCACAAATCTTATGCTCTTTGATCCACTGAAATTACCTATGCCTTTTACAGTTGCCGTCGCCATTCCTGCTTTTACATTGCTGCTGTATGCAATACTGTAGTCTGTATTTTTCAGCAAAGTGATGCCATTGAATTTTATGCTTGACGGGTTAGGCGTCAATGCCTTGCCCGAATAAACCTGATTGCTTATTGCTGCCGCAACATCGGACATATCTGCCGCTGCTATTTTATAGCCCGTTGTGATCTCTCCGGAATACATTCCCTTTCCGGAAACAGTCACTGTTTTATCTCCTGCATTGATCAGACTTTTTGAAACGGTTCCCGATCCGGAATAAGAAACAGTATAGTCCTCATTTTTAGTAAGCTTTTTCCCTGTGCTGTCCGTTACTATAACTGCAGGTTTGCACTCTTTGCCTGTATATGTGAACATCGTCTGTGATAAAGACAAATCATAGCCATCGATATCTATGGCCTCCATATACGCAGCATGATTGTCGCTGTCATACTTCACCGTTCTTGGATCGCCTGATGCAAAGAACTTGCTTTCGTCACTTGCTGTGAAAGCATATTCATTGAGGCCCTGTGCAACGGCCGCATCGCCATCTCCTGCAGATGCAACGCCTATACTTTTCTCATCTCCGGTCAATGGGCCGGATACTCCCAGCATTACTCCATCACACAAATAAGCATCATCTTCTGCATTGTCTTTGATCTTGCAGCTATTCTTCATTTCAACTGTTACTTTACCGCTCGCTCCTGTATCCTTAAAATCGTCATAATATATCTCTTTGGCCGCGGCATAAATACCATCGCCTTCATTGACAGCGCTGTTGTTTGTCACTGTCCCGCTTTCCATTTTCAGTGTCGCCGGGCATAGTGGTTCTGAAGCATCGCTGTTTTGACCTCCCTGCAGGTATATTCCTCCGCCAAGGCCATTAGCGCCATCATCCATCAACCCCGAAGCATTATTGTTTTTTATCGTGCCTCCGGACAATGCGAAGACTGCCGAGCTGCTGCCTCCGGTATTTCCTACATACACCCCGCCGCCACAGGCAATAACTCCGTGATCTGTATTAGTTTTTATTTTACTCTTTGCTGTGTTCCCTGAAATTTCTCCGCCGGTCATTGCAAATTTTCCGGAATACACAAATACTCCGCCACCGCAATTGGCGGTCTTTCCGCTGCCGTCGCCAATAGTTGAATTATTGCATACCTTTCCTCCGGACATGGAATATTCATCTCCGGTAAAAACCCCTCCGGCACTGTCGCTGGATGTATTGGATTCAATGCCACCCGCTGTCATAGTAAAACTGCCAATGTTGTAGATGCCTCCGCCTATTCCAAATATACTGTTTTGATTTCCTTTATCTGCCGTATTGCTCGATATTGTCCCCCCATTGAGATTAAATGTCCCATCGTTATATATACCGCCTCCGTAATTGCTGACTTCATTCCCTGTAACACTTCCTCCAGTCATGGTGAAAGTAGCTCCTGATGCGTTGTATATTCCGCCGCCGTTTCCGCCGCCGGTATTATTGCTAACGCTGCCGTTTTTTATCTCAGTTATTCCTTCATTGTATATCCCAACACCTTTAACAAACTGTCCGGCACTGACCTGTCCCTGTGAGTTTCCGATATTGTTTTTTACAGTTCCGCCATTCAATGTCAATGTTCCACTGTTATAAACTCCTGCTCCTGCAGAAGCCGAACCTCCGTTCACGGCAGTTCCGGCTCCGATCACTGCGTTACCTCCGGCATTGATTTTTATGATTCCTCCGTTTTTGTCTTTTGCTTTCGTCAAAGTGATCCCCTCAAAGGATACCTCTCCTGCAACACTGAACAGATATGGAGCTGTCGTAATATCACTGTTCTTGATAATACTCAGCTGATTCCCGTTTCCTATTATTTTTACCGTTTTGCCCGAAGGGATCGTAATAGCACCCTCTGCAGTAATATCACTGTTGACATATATTTCTGTTTCCTCGGCATTGATGAAATCGGTAAGTTCCGCCTCTGTATTTGCAATATTTTTACCTTCACTGGATTTTATTGCAAAAGTTTTTACCACCTCGCCTGAATAGTTTCCGGCCCCGGTCACAGTTGCTTTTCCTGTTCCAACTGCATCATTATTTTCATATTTCACGGTATAATCTTTATCTTTTTCCAGATCTGTTCCGTTGTATGATGCATTTATTGCCGGTTCTATACTTGAGCCGGTATATATTCGATCAGAAATAGCAGCTATCATAGTATCTGTCAAAGCTTTCTCACCTATCGTAAATTCTTTTTTGATCGTGCCTGAATAATCTCCCGAACCGATTATCCTTACAACGCCGTTTTTATTGCTTACGGCATTCGCATCAGTATTGTTGTATGTGTCGCCGGATCTATATGAAACTGTGTAGTCTTTCCCCTCTGTCAGAGTTTCCCCGTCAAGTACCACTTTTGGTTCAGGTTTGATGGCAGTGCCCGTATACGTATATGAACTTTCGATTCCTGTTACCACTGCACCGCTAATTGATGCATAGCTTGCTTTTTCAGCAGATATCACAATATCGCCGTTCTGTACATCATATATTTTTTTGCCTGCAGAATTCGTCATCAGCCGCGCATCTACAGAGGAAATCGAGTAATCATCTCCGGCTTTTGCGGCCACTGTACCCTCTTTAGTAACTTCAGTATCAATGATGACCTTTGACGTATCTTCTATTTCATCAGTCACAGTAATGTTGGTTCCGTCTTTCAAATATATCCCTTCACATATTATTTTCCCTGACATATTGAATACGCCGGCCCCATCGTAAGATAATCCCCCATTAGCAGGATACATCCTGTCACTTGTCGTCGCTTTATTGTTTACCATTACTCCTGAGGCTTTGTTGGAAGCTGTATTCCCATATATGCTGCCGCCGGTGTAATTGAATGTTCCCGGATCCTGTCCTCCGATAATGCTGACGCCGCCGCCGCTTCCAAGATTACCTTTCAGTCCGCTGGCGCTGGAAGCACTGTTTCCGTTGATCGTGCCGCCCGACATATTGAATGTTCCGCCGACCTTTACTCCTCCGCCCTGGCCTGCCTCTCTGTCTGTGTCCTTAGATACCAGTGTCTCAGCTGCATTATTGCTGATATTACCTCCGGTCATAGAAACACTACCTGCACTTGAACTTTCAACATACATCCCGCCGCCGGAACTCCATTCTGAGTACTGTTCATCAGAACTGGCTTTGTTCCCGGTAATTGCCCCACCTCTTATTACGGTGACACAGTTTTCATTGAATACTCCGCCTCCGGAGCATTTAGTCGTATTGTTTGATATTGTTCCTCCTGAAATATTTGCTGTTCCGCTCTCCAATTCCACTCCGCCTCCGGATAATTTTGCGCTGTTGCCCGTTATGCTTCCACCTGAAATGTTCACTGCTGAGTCGATTCCATAAGCACCAATACCTCCGCCTGTGCTGTAATACCTGTAATTTCCTGTAGTATAGTCTTTGTTTCCGCTGATTTCGCCGCCTTCCATATTTACTGTTCCATATCTGAAGACACCTACTCCTATTCCTGTGATCTGAGCCTTTCCGGCCGCATCATTGTCTTTTATTTTTGCCCCGTTCTTTATATTCAACACAGCTTTTGTTGTTTGGTTTTTCCCATTCAGTACCACTCCGGCTCCATAATTGTCTCCCTGACTTACCTGGCCTATGGACCCTCCTGTAATTACGGATCCTGATTTCAATGTAGCGTTTCCACCTTCATTAACTGCCATGACCCTCATCTGGTCCTGAGCATCCAATACGATATTTTGCAGTGTCACTGTCCCTTTTACCTGCATCAAAGCTGACGCTTCTTCCCCGGGATTGACCGGTGCCTGTGCACTTGTACTGCTCTTCAAACTGATAGTTATCTTTTCATTCCCGGTGTTTCCGCTGATAGTTATGTCCCTTCCCTCAGGAATTTTAATTATCGAATCCAGCGAGTCACCTAAATCGATACTCTTTGTCAAAGTGATGTTTGTAACGCTGTCATTTGCAACAGCGGCACGCAGCTCATCTGCCGTACTTACACTGGCATTCGTATCTGCCGCCATTGCGTTCAACGGCATGCACATTGTTACGGCTACCGCCAGAAATATTATTATTGTTAATAGCTTTTTCATAACGTTCTCCTATTTTCCCGCCAGTATAGCATTGACCTGATTATCACTCAGATCATATCTGTAAAAAGTACTGTAGAATTCTTTTATATTTGTTTTTACATCGTTCTCGCTGAAACCCTGGAATTTCCATGCTGCCCATATAGTTTCCAAAACGCTTTCCGCAGAGCCTTCCGACCATTCGGAGACTCCTGACGGATTGACATAAACATTATATGAACCTCTGACATATGAAGTTATAAGATTACCTCCGGCATTGAATCCATAATCGGTCGTTCCGTTGACAGTTACCTTACCGTTATTTTTCCACATTCCCGAATCTTCGGATTGTTCAAGTGCAGACTTGATGGAATTATTTGCAACAATCACAGCGGAGAATTTCTTTGTGGAATTCTTTGTTTCACCCAATCCATAGTCTATGCTGCTGCCGTTATATGCCCTTGCAAAACTCTCATTAGTATCCGGATACAAACTGTATCCTCCGGATATCGATGCTTTTACATTATTGATATTGAATGGTGTCACGGCATATTCTGAAGAAGTGTTTCTGCTAAAACGCGCACCGTTGTTACACACACCTGCCGAACTCATAAAATAGCTCAACGGACTGTCAGAATACCCGTGCGGCGCCACCGCTATCCCTGTTTCACTCCAGATCTGCGACCCCTTTAATGACATAGTGAATGTCCCCGAACTCCAATCCGAAACATACAGTGCATATTTCCCGTTTTTTGCCGTATTCTTCTTTGCTTTTTCTCCGTTGGCTATAGCGTCTCTGTTATAGTCTTTATTGTTCCAGGAATAATATCCTGTTTGCCCTTCAACATCACCTATCAGTCCATCTGCATATTTGACATATTTTGTCGCCAGCG
Organism: Eubacteriaceae bacterium; assembly: GCA_034927505.1. Taxonomy (GTDB): domain Bacteria; phylum Bacillota; class Clostridia; order Peptostreptococcales; family Anaerovoracaceae; genus RUG100. The sequence goes on along the minus strand of JAYFPY010000003.1, from coordinate 24,252 downwards.
ATGAAGCATTCTGCCTCCCTTTAGATGTCCTGTTTCCTATAGCTTCTCCTATAGCCTCCACACATGATTTTATATTTGAATATGTGTTGAGTCTGGGAACTGTCAGATAGGCAATTTTCTTTTTCTTCAATGTCGCTATTTGTCCGGAACTGAAACTGTTGGATCCGCTTTCACACAAACATACATCCGGATCAGCTTTGACCAGCGTATTGAATGATGAAGAACTCATAGGGCTGTCTCCCTTTCCGGTCCAGTATGTTACCGCTTTCCCGATACCTTCATCACTGAATACAGTAGATGCCATTCCTTCTTTTACATTCGCAGACGTTCCGGTCAGTATGCCCTTTCCACCGAGCATCTGTGCGATGATCCCTACATTCCCTGCAGCAGCAACTGAATTTACGTTTTTAGGCAGATCGACAACATTACCGTTGCTGTCATATACCTGTCTCGCATTGGGATCATCCGATTCTCCCGCTGTCGAATCGTCCTGTTTTTTTCCATCATCAGTGCCGGTATTGTCGCTCTTTTTCCCGTCACTGTCATTATTCTTGCTGTTGTTGGCATTGGAGTTATGAGTTGTATCATTTGCCGTTCCGTTATTGCCTTTTCCCTTTACTGATTTCTCCTGTTTGTCATCTGTTTTTCTCTTTGTATCTGTATCTTTTTGCTTATTCAGCTGATCATCTTGGATATTGCTTTCTTTATCATTCTTCGCAACCTTTGTATCACTCTTCGTATCTTTCTCCTGAGCCTGCTGATCATGAATGATCTGTGTCAGCACAAGACTTTCTCTGCATCCCGTTACAGAGAACATCATTATCATCACCAGCAAACACACTATGATTTTTTTTACTCTCGAATACATTTTTTTCTCTCACTTTTTCCACACTATAAAACTTTTCAGCACCGTTGCCGAAAAGTTCAAAGATAAAAAATATATGTATAAAATTACATCTGCAGCTCTTTCCAACACGGGAGGCTAATCTGTTTCCGGATCGCCCATCGGCCTTGACTCATAGACGTATCCTTAGAGTATCGGCTCAAGCTTTTTCATTCAATTCTGTACCATGTCCCTCTCACAGGTCTTTAGTTTATTCTTTTAAAAGAATAAAGTCAATAAAAAATCAAATGAAATACATCATTATTTTTCATCAGCAATTCTAAAAAGCTTTCATTTTATGCGTGTTGAAATTGTTTCATATTTATCGCACAATTTACGCGCCAGCACATGCACACCACGCCAACAGTTCTTACTTGATGTTGACTAATCTACGATTGAATCGTATAATAGTCAAATAGGAGGCCGCATAACAACCATGTATACAAAAAGACACATTGAAAAAACAATAGAAAAAGCCGCGCATATGTTTCCCGCTATGGTCCTGAGCGGACCCAGACAGGTAGGTAAAACAACTCTGCTGAAACATTACGCAAACGATAACTATAAATATGTGACTTTCGATGATCAGTTTATTTTAAGGACTGCTGCAGAGGATCCCCTTGGCTTCATAAAGACTTATGCCGACAAAACTATTATCGATGAAGTCCAGCAGGCTCCGGAGATTTTTTCTGCCCTAAAAATAAGCATAGATGAAAACAGAAAACCGGGAAAGTATTTAATAACCGGATCACAGCGGTTTCAGCTGATGAGCGACGTCTCCGAATCTTTGGCCGGCCGGACTGCATTATTGGATCTGTACGGATACTCTCTGCGTGAATTGAACGGTATTGATTTCTATGAACCTTTTCTGCCGACTAAAGAATATCTGGAAGGTCGAAAGGATTCGGTTGTTGAAAATAATAACATCTGGGAAACGATCCACAAAGGTTCATTCCCTGAACTGTACAATAGAGATATGGACTGGGAAATGTTCTACAGTAATTACGTAAAGCTCTACATAGAAAAGGATGTCCGGCAGCTTGCTATGATACAGGATGAACTGCTTTTTTCAAAGTTTATGATCATCATGGCTTCCCGAAGCGGAGAACTGCTGAATTACGGCGCCATTGCAAGAGATCTGAGCATTACTGTCGATACAGTCAAACGATGGACGTCCATACTGAAGGCTTCCGGTATTGTGATACTGCTCGAGCCTTATTTTAACAATGCATTGAAAAGAGCAACAAAAACCCCCAAAATATACTTTACCGACACAGGCCTTGCCTGTTACCTGTCTCGATGGAATACCCCCGACACATTAAAAAACGGAGCCAGAGCCGGACACATTTTTGAAAACTTCATAGTAATGGAAATAATAAAATCATACGTGAACGCAGGAAAAGACATCAGCAATATTTATTTTTATCGCGACAAAAGTCAGCACGAAATAGATTTGATCATTAATGACAACAACGTATTGTATCCAATAGAAATAAAGTCTTCATCGACGCCTCACAAAGAATGGGCAAATAGTTTCAAATACATAGAAAACATTCCCGGCACCGAGACCGGTCCGGGAACTCTGATCTGTCAATATGACAAGCAAGTATACATAAATGAAAATCTTCTTGTGCTGCCCATCTCTTACCTTTAAATATACTCCCCTATCATTTCATTCATCTTCACATCCCACTCGGCATCAGGCACTCCGCGGGCGATGCTGTCCAGTCGGCTTATTTCGCTCTCCGGGATCAGATCTATCTGCGAAGGCCGGGACACTCTGCCCAGCCGTCTTGCCATCTGGTATATCCGGCGGGCGTTTTCCGGCATCCCAAGATAATCATCTATGACCTTCAACATCCTGCTCCGGTCTTTACGGCAGCTTCCTTCTACATCCTGTAGCAGATTCACGATATGGTCGCTGACTATACTTCCGGAGAAATCAGCTTTCTCCACCAGCGTGCGGATCTCCCTTACTTTGTCATCCTCACTGCACAGGGTGAATTTCCCCGCTTCTAGATCATCATAAAGTTCTGTTCCCGGCTTTACCGCCGCTGTTCGTATGCGAACAAAATCCGGATCGCAGCTGCTGACGACATGCGCCATTCCCAAAGCGTTTTCCCGACTCAGCTCTTTGCCGCCCAGTCCGGGCATGAAATATACCGACAGCTGTATGCCGCCTGCCTTGATGTTTTTCCCGGCGCGTATCTGCTGTTCGGCCGTCACTCCTTTGTTCACCATTTCAAGGACAGCATCGGAGCCGGACTCAAATCCGGAATGTATCCGGTCAAGGCCCGCCTCTTTCAGCTCGGCGAATTCCTCAGCCGAGACCTTCGACAGATTTTCAGCGCGGCCATAAGATGTGATCCGTTTTATCGAAGGAAATGTTGTCTTCAGATAGCGCAGTACCTCAGTCAGTTTTCCACCGGACAAGACCACAGTATTCCCATCCTGAAGGAATACATTTTCTCCTCCGGTCATCAACCAGTTTATCACCATATAATAGCACTGCTGTTCATCGCCTTCCATTGCTGAAAGCTCCCGGTTCAGTCCGTCTACATCCCAGCCGATCTCATTGCCTATGCCGGCGACCCCGGGATCCTTCTTGAACTTCATTGCTCTTTCCGCCAGTGCGGCTATCTTATCTATGTCCCTCTTTACATCATCGACTGTGTATGCTTTGAACTTTGTGTGTCTGTACAGTCTGCAGAATTTACATCGGTTCCATGTACATCCGTTGGTCACCTGCAGCAGCAGGCTCTGCGCCTCGCTGGGCGGCCTGATCGGTCCTATATGAAAAGCTTTGTTTTTCATTGACTTTCCCTCCTTTAAAATATACAATACTACAATACAATGAAAAAAAGGAGAAATCAATGAGACCACTCGACAGAAAGAAATTTTTTATTATCCTGGTACCGACTATAATTGCATTTGTACTGGTCGTTTTCTATATACCATGGATAACCCAGCACCTGTTCATACGCGCGCTTATCGGAGGAGCATTCTTCGCCTTTGTGTGCTGGCTTAGAATTTTTTGCCAGAAAAAGTAATGATATTTGACTTTTTGTTCCACTTATATTATACTGATTATCCAAGTGGGATTAGGGGATAAATATCTGTATTTAATAAAAGAAGAAAAAACACGATAATTTGATTATCCGGAGCTCTCACAACTTTGCGGGAGCTCTTATTTATCCCCCTATAACACGTATAATATTTTTTACAGTATCCGAAGGATATGCAGTAAAGAACAAGGGGTTGGGGAATGAAAGAGAATATCAAGGTAAAATCAAAAAAGGGGTTCACTCTGGTGGAAGTGATCGTAGTGCTTGTTATCCTGGCGATCCTTGCAGCGATCCTGATACCGTCCATGATCGGATGGATCAACAAAGCAAATGCAAAGAAAAACATCGTGCAATCCAAGAACATACTTACAGCAGCACAGGCATACGCAACTGAACATTCCGAAGATGTGATCGGAGTACAGGGAGAAACTTCCTGGATAGTTCAGACCTCCGCCGCGGAAGGCACTCCGGGAAAAGAAATAGCAGATCTTTCGGAAATGCCCGATGACTGGAAAGCAATCGTTCTGGTCTCAACCGACAAAGGACAGGCTCATATTATGAGGGTACATACGTCGGACAACGTCATTACATATGATAAAGCAGGTATTCTGTACAAAAAGGGCTGGGATATCCGAGAATGACCTCATTAAAAATCCATTTTGAAAACACAGGCCTCCCAAACATACGGGAGGCCTCTTTTGTTGTTTTGACAACACAGCCGTCACTTCACTAAAAATTCTCAAAATTTGTACAGCATTCTTGAAATTGAGGCATTTTTGCTGTTGTTTTTTCGTCTCAATACTGATATTATAGGAACACAATTGAATTAGGATCCGAGTTTTGATGACCTAAGGCTTTTTCGAACGTATCATGATCAGCTATGGTCTCATAACCGCTGGGTTTGAGGTGAAAACACCCGAGCCTCCCGCGTTTGGAAAGGATGAAATATATGGTTCAGCTGCTTTTTGCCTGCTGATATCTTCTGTGGTGTCTTTTGCTTTCGCAAAAGGCAGTTTTATTTTGATGAATATCGGATCTTATTTGAACCTTTTTATCATTTAGGAGGCAACCATATGAAAAAATTTATGAAGATGAGCCTTAACATCAATGGTGCAGACCGCGCATTCATTTGCGACCCAGAGAACGATACTCTGTCGGATGTACTTAGACGTTTGGGACTCACCGGTACAAAAGTCGGATGCGGGACCGGCGTCTGCGGCGCATGTTCTGTCATCCTGGACGGAAAAGTTATCCGTTCATGTACCAGAAAAATCGCTAAGATCAAGGAATACAGCAAAGTCATTACCATCGAAGGTATAGGAACTGTAATGCATCCTCACCCGCTCCAGTATGCGTGGGTACACCTCGGTGCAGTACAGTGCGGTTTCTGCGTTCCGGGATTCATCGTATCGGCTTATCAGCTGCTCCAGGAAAACCCTGATCCTTCCAGAGAAGAGATCAGAGACTGGTTCCAAAAGCACAGAAACGTATGCAGATGTACAGGTTACAAGCATATCGTCGATGCTGTAATGGAAGCTGCTGCCATAATGCGCGGCGAAAAAACTTTGGAAGACATCACTTATGACTGGAAAAAAGACATCGGCAATTTCTACGGTAAACCGCTGATCAGACCTAACGCAATGCCTAAGGCCTGCGGCGTTACCGACTACGGCGACGACGTTGAACTGCACATGCCTGCAGAAACACTGAAGATTGCCATCGTGCAGCCGAAAATGGCCAGCCATGCAAAGATCAAGAATATAGACTACAGCGAGGCTGAAAAAATGCCGGGCGTTGTTAAAGTCATTACTGCAGAAGACATACAGGGCGCCAACAGACTGATGGCTTATCAGTTCTCGGCAAGGACACTCGAATACGAACAGGTCCACAAAATACTGGCAGACGACAAGATCGTTTACTACGGCAACATCGTTGCCATGGTCGCAGCCGACACAAGACTCCATGCTGAAGCTGCTGCTGCAAAGGTAAAGGTCGATCTGGAACCGCTGCCTGAATACATGAGTTATCTGGATGCTGTAACTCCGGATGCCGCAAGGATCCATGATTCCATGCCGAATATCTACTCACAGCAGCCGGTGCTGAAAGGCGACTCCGACAACGTGCCTGAACTGATAGACGATGCAGCTTACTCGGTGGAAGGTTCATTCTACTCATCGAGAGAACCGCACATGTCAATCGAAGGCGATACCATGCAGGCTTACTATGATGAAGATGAAAATCTCTGCGTACACTGCAAGACCATGACCCTTTATTTTGACAGAGACGATATGGCAGAAGCCATCGGCATACCTGTTGAGAAACTGAGAGTAATTGAGAACCCGACCGGCGGTTCATTCGGATGGGCAATGAGTGCCGCTTCCTTCTCGCTGGTAGGTATCGCAACAAAGGTCACAGGCATGCCTTGTGCACTGTCCATGTCCTATGCGGAATTCATGGCATTCTCAGGAAAACGTTCACCTTGTTACTTCAACGGACGTGCTGCCTGTGACAAGGACGGTAAGTTCATTGCCGGAGAATTTGACGCCGGACTGGATCACGGAGCTTACCCTGAACTGGGTGATGACAAGCTGACAAAGATCCTCCGATTCATGTTCTATCCATACAAAATGCCGAACGTTGCAGGCCTTGCACGAGTTGCAATAACAAACCACTCGTTTGGTACAGCTTACAGAGGCTACGGTGCACCTCAGGCATACACATGCTCAGAGGCTCTGGTAGACATGCTGGCCGAGGAAGCCGGAATAGATGCTTTCGACTTCAGATACAGAAACATTGCTCAGCCGGGCGATACAAACATAAACCAGTATCCTTTCCTTCACTATCCGATGGAAAAGATGATGGACAAACTAAAGCCGATATACGACAAGGCCGTCAAAGAAGCAAAAGAAAAGTCCACTGACGAAGTGAAGAGCGGAGTCGGCATCGCATGGGGCGGATACAACGTCGGCCTGGGCGCGGTAGATGAAGCACACGTTGCCATCGAACTGATGCCGGGAGACAGACCTAACTTCAGGAAATACGACACCTGGCAGGATCAGGGTCAGGGCGGAGACCAGGGATCGCTGATCTGTACACTGGAAGCTCTGAAACCTTACTTCCCGGATGTTACTCCGGAAGATATCAAGCTGATCCAGACAGACTCGAAATATTGTCCTAACACAGGCGAGTCCGCAGGTTCGAGATCTCATTACGCAAACGGAAAAGCCAGCATAGTTGCAGCGAAGAATATTTCCGACGCGATGAGAAAACCTGACGGAACATACAGGACTTATCAGGAAATGATAGATGAAGGGCTCCCTACCAGATATGACGGAGACTGGGCAACCATGGATGAATACGATTACTTCTATGACCTGGACCCTAACGACGGCAGCGGAAATCCTACATACACATACACATACGCACTGTTCCTTGCAACAGTAGATGTAGAAGTTGCCACAGGCAAGACGACTTGCACAGGCATGACCTGCGTATCATGGATCGGCAAGCCGGGCAACATCCAGGCTGTTGACGGTCAGGTGTACGGCGGTATGTCCCACGCTATAGGATTTGCTCTCTCGGAGAACTATGAAGATGTCAAGAAGGACAACAACATGCTCCGCGCAGGCGTTCCTTACATCAAGGATGTTCCAGACGAGCTCAATGCGATTTACATGGACGGCGAGGATCCAAGAGGTCCGTTCGGTTCATCCGGCGCATCCGAAGCATTCCAGTCATCCGATCACATGGCAGTAATAAACGCCATCAACAATGCGGTCGGCGTCAGGATATACGAAATACCTGCAACACCTGCAAAGGTAAAAGCCGGTATCGATGCTCTTGCAAAGGGCGAGCCTAACCCGAACAAACCTAAGAAGTACTTCATGGGTTCAGACATGTACGATGAACTGGAGAACATCAAGAACAATCCTCTTGATCCATCCAAACCGGACAATGTCAAATTCGGAGATCTTGGCAAAGACGAAGGCAAATGGTGATATAGGATTATATAAGAGAACTTGCATGAGCCACTATAGATTTCTGTAGTGGCTCATGTATATGGTAAAAAAATATGCAAAGATATTACGATCAATTTGAAAACTGCAGAGAGCACGACATTCCGTACTGCGGGGACGCATGTCCCTTTAAAGTGGATGTTCTTGACCTGCAGGAGAAAATGTCGAGGAACAGATACAACACAGCTTATAAGGTACTGCGCAATTCCGTAGTCTTCCCTGAGATAGTTGCGGCGCTCTGTCCCGGCTACTGTGAGAAAGCCTGCATCAGGAGCAAAATCGATTCCGCAGTACAGATAAATATGCTGGAAAAGACCGCCATGGCCAAGGCCACGCGAAAAAAAGCCAATGAATACAATCTCCCTGCAAAAAAAGGCAGGATAGCTGTCATCGGAGCAGGCATCAGCGGCATGGGATTCACATTCCGGCTGGCTTCAAAAAAATACGATGTGACTGTATACGAAAAAAGCGACAAACCCGGCGGGCATCTCTGGGATGTGCTGGATGATGAAATTTTTATAAACGATTTCGATCGTCAGTTTCAATATGAAGAGTATTCGCTGAAAACAAATACTGAGATCACCGATCTCAGCGATCTTGCCTCCGAAAACTACGATGTGATCTACGTTGCAACCGGCAAAGGCGGCAATGATTTTGGGTTGCTGGAATGCAGCGACGGAGACGGCAGCAGCGATTTCTGCAGGCTGGAAGGTGATTCCGCTGTATTTGCAGGAGGCAGTCTCTGCGGTAAAGATACAATGTATGCACTTGCCGACGGCCTGGACATATCCAGAGCCGCTGAAATATATTTGAAGATCAGGAAACTGGAATACCCGGCGCCAGCGGCACCGACCCAAGTGGTTGCCAACGAAAAACTGCTCCATGAGACGCCGGCTGTAATCCCGGGTGATGCCGACGGTACTTTTACTGACGAACAGGCTGTCGAAGAAGCCGGCCGATGCATCCGCTGCCAGTGTGACGGCTGCCGTCAGTACTGCGACATTGTCGGATATTTCGACAAATGGCCTATCATAATGCGTGACGAGATCCTGCTTACATCAAAGCCGTCCAAGTCTCTGGTACACAAAAATCCAGCCATGCGGTACATCAATTCATGTACCCAGTGCGGGCTTTTCAGCGAGACCTGTCCGGGAAACATCGATCTGTGCGATATGATAAAATCTGCACGAAGGAAGATACATACCCTTGATAAAACCCCCGGAGCATTCAGGCAGTACTGGCTGCGTGACATGGCTTTTGCCAACAGCGATTTTGCTGCAGTCAAAAAATCCGCACCCGGCAAGTCCGGATGCAGTTACGCTTTCTTCCCGGGATGCAACCTGGGAGCGCTGGATCCGGATTATGTGCTGGAACCGTATAAATGGCTGCTGTCACAGCGGCCGGATACAGGCCTGCTGCTCAGATGCTGCAGTGTCCCTGTGGACTGGAACGGCGAAGAAGCTGTTCATAATGAAGAAATCGAAAAACTGCGCACAGACTGGGAGGAAATGGGCAGACCCAAACTCATAATGGCCTGTATGTCCTGTGCGAAACACTTGAGGGAATATCTGCCTGAGATCGAACTTGTCTCTCTTTATGAAGTAATGGATCAGTGGGGCTTTATGGCAGACCAATGCAGGGAAACATCAGATATCGGATCTGATACGGCTTTTGCGGTTTTCGATCCGTGCTCTGCAAGGAACGATGAACCGGTACAGGCCGCTGTCAGAAATCTTGCTGTCACTGCCGGGCTCAATATCAAGGAACTTCCCGAAGGAGACAGACACGGCTGCTGCGGCTTCGGCGGACTGGGCAGTGTGGCCAGCCCCGGATTCTCTCAGTACGTGGCGGACAGGCGCTGTTCTCTCAGCAACGATCCATATCTGGTCTACTGCTCCAACTGCAGAGATGTATTCACAGACAACGGAAAGCCGGCGATCCATATTCTTGATGCCCTTTTCCATATCAATGAAAACAATGCCAAACCGGAGCCTACCGTAACTGAGCGGAGAGACAACCGAGCAGCACTGAAGGAAAAACTGCTCAATGAAATTTGGCATGAGGAAATGAAAATGAAGCCTGAAAAAAACAAATATGATTTAAAGATCTCTGACAAGATCAGAGATAAAATGAACAAGCAGAGACTCCTCGAAAAAGACATCTGTGAAGTCATCGAGTATTCCGAAAAGACCGGCAGAAGGACTGTCGATCCTTCATCGTGTCATTACAAAGCTTACAGGGAGATCGGCTATATAACCTGCTGGGTAGAGTACGGTATCACAGATAACCTCTACGAAATATACAACGTCTACTCCCACAGAATGAGGATAGAACTGGAGGTGGTCTTCAATGGCAAAAAAATCGACGAATGAAAAACTGATGTGCGACAGATGTCATATAGAAATGGAAAACATCGAAGTCCAGTTCAAGTATTTGAGTCGAGTCTTCCGATACAAAGTCCCCCGATGCCCCAAGTGCGGACAGGTCAGCCTGCCCGAAGAACTGGTCACCGGCAAGATGGCCGATGTGGAAGCAATGATCGAAGAAAAATAATCTAAAAAACACCGGTACATTATATGATATGTGCCGGTGTTTTGATATGACGGCTGCCACGAGCCGCACTCATTGCTTATCGCTTATATACAATAGGTCGCAATTTCAATATAAGGATGACTGCCAGTATTGTTTTCAGAACATCTCCCGGAAGGAATGGTATCACGCATGAAACCATCGATGCCGCAAGACCGGTCCCTGTAGATATCATGAACCAGGCGGTGCCCAGAGCATAGCAGCTGGCAAGGCCGACTATTCCGCTGATGGCGATCCCCCACCAAGTCAGTTTTTTTCTGCATATCACATCGAGCAAAATCCCGCATATCAAAGCTGAAGTTATATATCCCACCAGATATCCGCCGGTCGGGCCGGTGAGTATTCCCAGACCTCCGGTGAAATTATGGAATACCGGCGCTCCCACTGCGCCCAGCAGCAGATATACGATCATGCTGACGGAACCGTATTTCCACCCCAGCAGTCCCCCTGCCAAAGTAGTTACCATGGTTGCCAGTATTACCGGAACCGGTGTGAACGGCAAAGGTATGGATATCCATGCGCATACCGCCGTCAATGCGGCGAACAATGCTGTAAGTATCATCATAGCAACTTTGCTGTTTGTTTTTCGTTTTGTTACACTCTCAGTCATTTTTGGTCTCCTTTTCTCTACAGGATATATATTAACTGTATCAAAAAAGATTGTCAACCTATTTTTATTTTGGGTTTACAATCTTTTTTCTTTCGTATCAGCCGGCCTTCTGTAGCTTAGGTTTTTCAGCTTACCATTTCAAAAACGGTCCCGCATTTCGGACATGTCACTTTTACCTTCCCCTTGCCGGCAGGCACTCTTACCTGCTGTTTGCAGGCAGGACAATAGAAATAGCAGTATACCGGTTCTCTGCCCTTTCCGTTTTTTGCCCTTTCAGAGCTGCTGTATGTGTAAGTCCCCTTTTTCTTCTGTTTTCTGAAATAGTTCCAATTCATTATCCTGTTTTTTACATTAAGGAATTTCTCATTTTCAGCCTGTCGTTTGTATATGTTCCTGGAAAACACCCTTGCAAACATAAACACGAACACGATGATGCCTATCCAGTAGATAAACCTGATCTTTACCAGCATTCCTATGATCTCAAGGACGAAGGACACGATAAACAGAAATATACCAAACTGATCGTTTCCATACCTTCCTCGCATAAAGTTCATTTCCTCATCTCCTTACTTGAATCTCACTGTTATTTTAAATATCATTTTTATGTATCATCTGCATTTTCTCGTCTATTGCAGCCATATCCCGAGCGCACTGTTTCAGTTCTTCCTGAGCTTCCGGGCTGAGTTCACCCTTGCTTTTGTATTTCAGTTCATGCTCCAGGCAGGCCCATGTATCCATTGCGATAGTCCTTATCTGGATCTCCACAGGTATCCTCTCTGTCTTGTCGGACAGGAATACCGGTACGATCACGACCAGATGCAGACTTCTGTATCCGCTCTCCTTGGGCTCCGCTATGTAATCTTTTTCTCTTATAAGTTCTACGTCGTCCTGTTTTGTCAGCAGTTTTGATATTGTGTAAATATCGTCTATATAGTTGCATATCACTCTGATACCGGCGATATCCGTCAATGTCATTATTGTATCTATCGTAATGTCGCGGCCTTTCCGCTGCAGCTTTTCGAATATGCTGCGGACCGATTTTACACGGCATTCCATGTGGTGGATCGGATTGTAGTCATTCTTTACCTCAAACTCGTCATCAAGTATCTCCAGTTTTGTACTGACCTCTCTGATAGCCGAATGGTAAATATTACGTATTTCCATGAATTTCTGTGCTTCCTCGGCCATTGGTCTCAAGGGTTCAGGTATAGTTGCAATATCGAAAGTGCTATCGTCCTTTTTCTCAAGTATCATTGTTGCCTCCTGTCATTGTCAGTGCATAATCGCATATCTCTCTGAAATATTCCTTAAAGCACCAGCTTTCCCTGTATCATGATTATACCCCATTATGTCACTGTTTTCCACTGAATACAGCAATTGCATCTGCCTTTGACAAATCTGTTTTTAATTGTCGCCTTGACAACTATCTCCCGTGATGATATCATGGTTGCCAATACAACCAAATTGGAAGGAGAACAATAACATGAACGAGATGAAATACGATATGTTCCGCTGCCTGTCTTCTCTGCAAAAGAACAGCATAAAGTACATGCATAAAATGATCGAAGATCACGATCTACGCGGGTGTCACCCGCCGGCTCTCTACATTATATATAAAAACCCGGGGCTCAGCCAGGACGATGTAGCCAAAAAACTCAAGTTCCACAAGGGGGCTGTGGCCAAAGTCATCAAAATGATGCTGCAGAGCGGTTTTATAAAAAGAGAAGAAGACCCCGATGACAAAAGAAAATATCGGCTATTCCTGACAGAAAAAGGCGAAGACGCCATTCCTCTCCTGATGGAGGGTCAGCGAAAATACGAAGAGACACTTACAAAAGATATGACTGACGAACAAAAACGAGTATTCATCGCTCTTATGGAAAAATCGTCCTATAACCTGAGCACCGCTGTTGCAAAAAAATCAGCTTCCGACCATAAGGAAACAGCATGTTCCCTCAAAGAAAGACGAGCTGAAATAAGAAACGCAAACCGGGAAAAGCTGGAAGCATTCAGAGAAAAAACACACAGACAAGGGAGGTCATAATGAAATATACTCTTAAATACTTTCGACCTTACATACCGCTGATACTTCTTGTGGTATGCGTGTTGTTCGGCCAGGCCATGTGCGAACTGGCCCTCCCCGGATATATGTCGGATATAATCAATAACGGCATCGTCAAGGGCGATATGGACTATATCAGAAAGACCGGCATCATCATGATCGTCGTGGCTTTCGGAAGCATGGCTTTTGCCGTGGGCGCCGGTGCTCTGGCCAGCAGGGCCTCTGCCGCCAGTTCCCGCGATATACGCAAGTCTTTGTTTTCCAAAGTTACATCTTTCGGAGACGCAGAAATGGACCGGTTCAGCACAGCTTCACTGATTACCCGATCCACCAACGACGTCCAGATGGTACAGCAGGCCAGTGTAATGATACTTCGTATGGCTTTGTTTGCACCTATCATGGGCATCGGCGCGCTTATCAAAGCACTTCGCACCAGCACCGGTCTGACATGGACAATAGCGCTGGCACTGGGCGTGATACTTTGTATCATGCTGGTCGTGTTTTTCCTTGTAATGCCAAAGTTCAAAAAGCTGCAGAAACTTCTGGACCGGCTCAACCTGATAATCGGGGAACGCCTGTCCGGCCTGCTGGTCATCCGGGCTTTCAACTCTGAATCCGTTGAAGAAGACCGATACGATAAAACCAACAAAGATCTTACAAAGATCAATACTTTTACCAATCGAATAATGTCCTTCATGTTTCCTGCTATTATGGTGGTAATGAATCTGGTCAACGTAATGATCGTATGGTTCGGATCAAAACTGATCGACACACAGGACCTTATGATAGGAGATATGCTGGCATTTCTCCAGTATGCCATGCAGATAATAATGTCGTTCCTGGTGATCACTATGATGTTCATCATGGTCCCGAGAGCGGTTGTCTCCGGAAACAGGATCGGTGAAGTCCTGGCGGTAGAACCGTCTGTCAAAGACAGGACCGATGCCGGAAACATGGCCGGAAAATCCGTAAACGCCGGTTCCCCGGCAGGCGAGATAAAATTCGAAAATGTTTCTTTTGCTTATCCTGATGCAGGCGACGAAACTCTCAGCGGCATTGATTTCACAGCTCGGCCCGGCCAGACTACTGCTATCATCGGCTGCACCGGCTCCGGCAAGTCGTCTCTGATCAGTCTCATTCCCAGATTTTACGATGTCACTTACGGCACCATAACCCTAGACGGCATCGATATACGCAACATGTCCCAGTCACAGCTCCGCAGCCAAATCGGTTTCGTACCGCAGAAAGGGCTGTTGTTCTCCGGTACCATCAGGAGCAATCTGGCTTTTGGGAAATCCAGCGCCACCGAAGAGGAAATGCTCAAGGCGGCAGAGACCGCTCAGGCTCTTCCGTTCATCAAAGCTCTTCCGGAAAAGCTGGATACTCCTGTAGCACAGGGAGGCACCAGCGTTTCGGGAGGCCAAAAACAAAGACTGTCCATCGCAAGAGCTCTTATCAAAAAACCTCCTGTGCTGATTTTCGACGACAGCTTTTCGGCACTGGATTTCAGAACAGACGCCGCTCTGCGTAAATCTCTCAAAAAAAATTATGCGGGCAGCACCAAGATAATCGTCGCACAGAGGATCAATACCATTATGGACGCCGATCAGATATTGGTCATGGACGAAGGCCGCATTGTCGGCGCAGGCACTCACAGAGAACTGCTGAGATCCTGTCCTGTATATAAAGAGATCGCCGGCTCTCAGCTGAGCGAAGAAGAACTGAGAAAGGAGGAAGCATAAATGAGCGATCATACTTCACAACGAAAAAAAGCACCGTCTCAGCACGGACCCGGTCCTAAAATGGGCTCCGGAGAAAAAGCCAGAGACTTTAAAGGTACTATCAAGAAACTGCTTTCCTACCTTGGACGGCACAAAATAAAAGTTATCATCGTATTTGTATTCGCTATCGTCAGCACTGTATTCACCATCGTGTCGCCTGCCATTTTAGGCGATGCCACCGATGTGATCGTAGATGGTCTGATGGGCGGAAAAGGGATCGATTTCGACAAACTGCTCAAGTACGTTATTTTCCTTACCGGGCTTTACGGAGTCAGTTTTGTATTTTCCTTCGGTCAGGGCTTTATCATGGCGAAGGTATCTCAATCCATCATTTACGACCTGCGAGACGGACTGTCGAGAAAGATGGACAAACTGCCGTTGAAATATTTTGACACAAAAACTCACGGCGAGATACAGAGCCGGGTCATCAATGACATAGAAACCATCAACCAGACTCTGTCGCAGAGTCTTACTCAGGTCATCACCAGCGTGGCCACTATCATCGGCATACTGATCATGATGGTGCGGATCAGCCTGACTATGACCATAACCGCACTGATCGTACTGCCTCTGTCTATGATCCTGATCAAAGTAGTAGTGAGCCACTCCCAGAAACAGTTCCAGGATCAGCAGAAATACCTGGGCGATGTCAACGGCCATGTTGAAGAGATGTTCACCGGCCACACCATAGTCAAGGCTTTCGGCAAGGAAGCCGAATCCACCGAGAAATTCAATGACATAAATGGAAAGCTCTTTGATTCGGCATGGAGATCCCAGTTCCTTTCAGGACTGATGATGCCGGCCGCCACCTTTATCGGGAACCTGGGTTACGTTGCAGTCTGCATCCTCGGCGGATATCTGGCTATCCACGGTAAGGTGTCCATAGGAAACATCCAGTCCTTCATTCAGTATGTAAGGCAGTTCAACCAGCCTATCGCACAAGTGGCAAACGTTACCAACCTGCTCCAGTCTACAGCTGCTGCTGCTGAGAGGGTCTTTGAATTCATCGATGAAGACGAAGAGCCCGACGCATTCGGCAGCGATCCTGAAGGCAAACTGTCTCCGAAGGATATCGATCAGAAGGGACAGGTCCAATTCGATCACGTCTCCTTTGGATATGACCCGGGAGAAACCGTTATAAACGACTTCAGCTACACGGCCCCTCCGGGCAGCAGCGTTGCCATAGTCGGTCCAACCGGCGCCGGCAAGACCACCATCGTCAAACTGCTGATGCGGTATTATGAACTGAACAAAGGGGCCATACGCATAGACGGACATGATATAACAGACTTTACCCGAAAAGATCTGAGAAACATGTTCAGCATGGTGCTTCAGGATACCTGGCTGTTCTCGGGCACTATGCGCGAAAACATAGCTTATGGGAAGCCGGATGCTTCAGATGAAGAAATCGTCCGCGCAGCCAAGGCCGCTCACATACATCACTATATCAAAACTCTGCCCGGCGGCTACGATATGCCGATCAATGAGGAAGCTACAAACATTTCTCAGGGGCAGAAACAGCTGCTTACCATAGCCAGAGCCATGCTGGCCGATAAACCGATACTCCTTCTCGACGAAGCTACCAGCTCTGTTGATACCCGTACCGAACGGCAGATCCAGAAAGCCATGAACACACTGATGGAAGGAAGGACCAGCTTTGTTATCGCACATCGTCTGTCTACCATCAAAGATGCGGATATGATACTGGTCATGAACCACGGCGATATCGTAGAACAGGGCAAACACAATGAACTCCTGGCGCAGGGCGGCTTTTACGCCAAACTGTATAACAGCCAGTTCGCATGATCCACTCTTGAAACTGCCGCTATCCTGCGGCAGTTTTTTTGATTCGGATATATCCCAACCGCAAGATTGTACCTCAAAGACGATATTCGTTAATTAATTATCAATCACTTTCATTGACTAAATCAAATTCTATCGACAATTTCGTTGATTTTTGCCTATTTTTTATTGATTTTGCCCGCATATTCATATTATTCATGCCCATATTACTCTTAAAACATGGCAAATTAGTTGCTTTTTCTCTATATTCACGTGATTCGTTAACTGATATCATATAGATACGTCAATTTTCTTTTGCGCTTTTGCAAAAGAAAATAGGTTAAAACATTATCAATATAAGGAGGATCCTATGACAAACACTGAGATGTTTGCCGCAATCGACCGTATTTTAGACGATCACCGCGGCGACAACCCATCGGTTATTGCCGTTCTGCAGGACGTGCAGGAAGAATTCCGTTATCTGCCCAGAGAGACTTTTGATTATCTTTCTGAAAAGCTGGATGTAAGCATGGCAAAACTCTTCGGCGTAGCAACTTTTTATGAGAATTTTTCTCTCACGCCAAAAGGTAAATATATAATCAAGATCTGTGACGGCACTGCCTGTCACGTAAGAAAATCCATCCCTATTCTCAATGCACTTAGAAAAGAACTGGGCCTGTCCGAAAGCAGACCTACATCTGATGATATGCTATTCACTCTTGAAACTGTATCATGTCTGGGAGCATGCGGGCTGGCGCCTGTAATCACTGTCAATGACAAAGTACATCCTGCAATGACTCCCGAGTCTGCGCTGGCGCTGGTCAAAGAACTGAAAGGAGCAGACAATGATAAATAACAGATCTCAGCTCAAGGGCATGAGAAAAGAATATTTCGACGCTCTTGAAAACCAGAAGAAAAAAATCTATGTCTGCGGCGGCACAGGATGTGTTGCCGGCGGATCCATGGAGATATATGACAAACTGAAAGAAATAGTCGAAGCAAAGGGCCTTCGCTGCGATGTAAAGATCCAGAAAGAAGATGAAGGAAGTCACGTCGGTCTGAAAAAAAGCGGATGTCACGGATTCTGTGAAATGGGACCTCTCCTCCGTATAGAACCGGCAAAGCTGCTGTACCTGAAGGTCAGCCCGGACGACTGTGAAGAAATAGTTGAGAAATCGATAATAGGCGATGATGTCATAGAAAGACTGATCTACTCTGATGAAGGAAAAAGCTATCCCGTACAGGAAGAGATCCCTTTCTACAAACATCAGACTCGTGTAGTGCTGGAAGACTGCGGCCAGATAGATGCAGAATCTATCCATGAATATATAGCTTACGGCGGTTACGAAGCTCTCGAAAAATGTCTCTTTGACATCAGCGGAGAAGACATCATAAAGACGATCACCGATTCATCGCTCCGCGGCCGCGGCGGCGCCGGATTCCCGGTAGGCCGTAAATGGTCACAGGTGAGGAATCAGAAGGAGCCGGTAAAGTACGTCGTATGCAACGGCGACGAAGGAGATCCGGGGGCTTTCATGGACAGAAGCATAATGGAAGGCGACCCTCATAAAATGCTAGAAGGCATGATGATAGCCGGGATAGCCAGCGGCGCCGAAGAAGGATTCATCTACGTCCGCGCAGAATATCCTCTGGCAGTAAGCCGTCTGGACAATGCGATCAGAGAAGCCAAAGAAGAAGGCATACTTGGAGAGAACATCCTTGGAACCGATTTTTCCTTCAATATGAACATCGTAAAAGGCGCCGGCGCTTTCGTCTGCGGCGAAGGCAGCGCACTGACCACTTCTATAGAAGGCGGACGTGGAATGCCGAGAGTAAAACCTCCCCGTACTGTAGAACACGGCCTGTACGGCAAGCCGACTCTGCTGAACAATGTGGAGACTTTTGCAAATGTTCCAAAGATCATGATGAACGGCGCCGACTGGTACAAATCCATGGGGCCTGAAAAAAGTCCCGGAACAAAAGCATTTGCCCTTACCGGCAACATCTGCAATACCGGACTCATCGAAGTGCCTATGGGCACCCCTCTCCGCGATATTATTTTCAATGTAGGCGGCGGAGTCAGAAACGGCAGGAAATTCAAGGCAGTCCAGATAGGCGGCCCATCCGGCGGATGTCTAACAGAGGAGCATCTCGATCTTCCTCTGGATTTTGACAGCCTGAAAAAAGCAGGCGCCATGATCGGCTCCGGAGGCCTTGTAGTAATGGATGAAGATACCTGCATGGTGGAAGTCGCAAGATTTTTCATGAATTTTACTCAGAATGAATCCTGCGGAAAATGCGTGCCGTGCCGTGAAGGGACTAGGCGTATGCTTGAGATCCTGGAAAAAATAGTTGCAGGAAAAGGCACAATGAAAGATTTGGATATACTGGAAGAGCTGTCCGACACCATAACCAACACCGCTCTCTGCGGTCTGGGCAAGACAGCCCCGAACCCGGTCGTATCCACACTGAAGTATTTCAAAGACGAATACATAGAACATATAGTCGATAAAAAATGCAGGACCAAGACATGTACCGCTCTGGCCAAAATATACATAGACAAAGACATGTGCAAAGGCTGCAGCAAATGTGCAAAAGCCTGTCCTGTATCGGCTATAACCGGAAAAATCAAAGAGCCGTTCGAAATCGATCAGGAAAAGTGCATCAAATGCGGTGCATGCATAACCTCATGTAACTTCGACGCTGTAAAGGAGGACTGACCATGAACAGTATGAACAAAAAAAGATTCATGACAATAGACGGTAGCCCTGTTGCCATTGAAGGCGAAAAGAATATCCTGGCAGTGGTCAGAAAATCCGGGATAGATCTCCCTACACTCTGCTACCACTCTTCCCTCTCTGTGTATGGCGCATGCCGTATGTGTGTCGTGGAAGACAAAAATGGAAACATAATAGCAAGCTGCTCTACGCCGCCGAAATCAGGAATGGTCATCAAGACCAACACGCCGCGTCTTCAGGCTTATCGTAAGATGATCCTGGAACTGATGCTGGCCGATCACTGCAGAGACTGCACCACCTGTGTCCAGGACGGCAAATGTCAGCTGCAAAAGCTGGCCATCAAATTCGGCATCCGAGATGTGCGTTTCGATCTGTATTCGGATGTTGAAGAGCCGGACAACAGTTCGGCATCCGTAGTACGAAATACAAACAAATGTATACTCTGCGGCGACTGTGTCCGAATGTGTGCAGAAGTACAGAATGTAGGCGCTATCGATTTTGCTTACAGAGGCTCTGAAATGAATGTAACAACAGCTTTCAACATGCCCCTCGGAGAAACAAAATGCGTCAACTGCGGCCAGTGTACAGCCATCTGTCCGACAGGAGCCCTGACTGTCAAAGACAATACTTCTGAGCTGTGGAATGATCTCCATGACGACAATGTAATAGTTGCCGCTCAGATCGCTCCCGCAGTACGTGTAGCTCTCGGAGATGAATTCGGCCTTGAAAAAGGCGTCAACGTAATGGGTAAAATAGTTGCCGCTCTCCGCAGACTGGGCTTTGATGAAGTATATGACACCGCCACCGGAGCCGACCTTACGGTCATTGAGGAGGCCAATGAGCTTTTATCCAGACTCCATACAGAGCATGATATGCCACTGTTTACTTCCTGCTGCCCGGCGTGGGTCAAATACGCAGAAAACAGACATGCCGATCTGATGGATGATGTGAGCAGCTGCAAGTCGCCTATGGAAATGATGGGCGCGGTGCTCAAGGAACGTGCAAAGGCAAAATCTACAGGCAGAAAACCAAAGAAAACCAAGGTCGTTGCCGTGATGCCGTGTACAGCCAAAAAATATGAAATCAACAGACCGGAAATGAACAGCGGCGACGAGCAGACCATAGATCATTCTATAACAACATCAGAACTGATCAGTATGATCAAAAGTGCCGGCATAGTCTTCGAAGATCTTATGCCTCAAGCCATCGACATGCCCTTTGGGATAGCCAGCGGCGCAGGCATGATATTCGGAGTTACCGGCGGCGTTACCGAAGCAGTGATCAGATATACTGCCGGCAGCGAAGCAAGGAACCATATCCAGGATATCGCCTTTACCGGCGTCCGCGGTCTGGATTCTGTCAAAGAAGTAATAATGCCGTACAAAGACAGAGAGCTGCGCATAGCCATTGTCAGCGGCCTGGGAAATGCCGAAAATCTGATAAAGAAGATCAAAGCCGGCGAGGTCAAATACGACTTTGTGGAAGTCATGGCCTGTGAAGGCGGATGCATCGCAGGAGCCGGACAGCCGTATACACTGGATCGGGCAGCCACCGAGAGATCAGAAGGTATGTACAATGCCGATATGCTCTCAAATGTAAAGGCTTCTCAGGAAAACCCTGTAACAGACGCCCTTTATGCTGATCTGCTGAAAGGTGAAAAGGCGCATCATCTGCTCCACTACAAATAAACAGCAATCTACACTGTTGATGCAATGTACCCTGCTGTAACAGTGTACATAATTTAAAAAGAGCGAGGCTTTTCAGCTTCGCTCTTTATTTACTCTGTTATGAACATTGTCCGTTCTATGCCGCTCCCTGTTCGCTCTGTCCGTTATCAGTAGTGTCCTGCGTCGTTTCAGTCAGCTCATTGTGAAATTTCACATTCGTTACTTTCCCGTTTTTCACTCTGATTTTTTTCGAACTGTTTTCTTCGTATTTTGCAGGCGTGTCTACCGGCGTTATGGTATATTTACCGCTTTTCAAATTCTTGACCTTGATACGTCCGGCCGAGTTTGTCTTTACGATCTTGTTGACTTTCTTTCCTTTTACACGGTACTTCATGCCGTCTACATCGCTGTCTTCAGTGGTCTGACTGATCACAGCCTCGCCTCCCGGCGTATATGTCCTGATTATTGCAGCTACGCTCTGCCCGAAACCGTTGTATCGCGTAATGGCGATCCCCTTTGAACAAGTGGCGTGTATCACTTTCTTTTTGCCCATATACAGTGCACAGTGTCCTATTCCGCCGCCGCTGCTGTAGAGGATTATATCGCCCTTCTGAGCTTTCTTTATATTTCTGCCGACATTGTATCCCTTTTTCTTGTACGAAGCCGCCGTTCCTCTCTTGAATTTGATTCCCGATTTCTTCATGCAGTAGTATACGAATCCGCTGCAGTCAAATGAATTCGGCCCTGTTGCACCGGATACATATGGCTTTCCCAGCCTGCTCTTTGCTACTTTCATCATTTTATTTGCCTGAGTGACCGATTTCTTCGAAAACCCTTTTTTGCCCGATGCCGCACTTGCTGTGGCCGGCGCCAGAGTCATTATTATCATTGCTATCAGCGCCATTGCCAATATCGGTCTGCTTTTCTTAAACATCTAAATCTCCTTGTTTTCTTTTCTTAAGCACTTTTCGCATAATACCAGTCACAGCCGACTATCGTCAATAAAAGAAACCGGACTTTCACATAATCTTCATACTACCCCTTGACACAGGCAAACCCGGACAAGTAAACTGATTCTATGGATACAAAGCATACCGTTTTACAGACGTTAGAGAAAAATAAGGGCACAGCCGTATCAGGAAGCCGGCTTGCCGAAGATACAGGTGTGTCAAGGACCGCCATATGGAAAGCCATTGCCTCGCTGAGAGAAGACGGTTATTCTATAGTATCAAAAACCAACAAAGGATACATGCTTTCGACAGACAGTGACATATTATCCGCCGAAGCCATAGGGCCGCTGCTGCGCCATGACGTCCCTGTCCATATTTTCGATTCTCTGGAATCCACCAACAAGACAGCCGCCGCCATGGCAATGGACGGGGCTTCCCACGGGACAGTCGTCATCGCCGGCGAACAGACAGGCGGAAGAGGCCGAAGAGGACGTAGTTTCTATTCGCCAAAAGATACCGGTCTTTATATGAGTATCATACTCCAGCCGGATCATGATATCAGCAAAGCCGTACTGGTCACTGCAGCAACAGCCGTAGCCGTCTCTCAGGCTATCGATCTTGTCAGCGGCAAAAAAAGCAGTATCAAATGGGTCAATGATATATATCTTGGAAACAAAAAAATCTCCGGTACTCTTACCGAAGCTCTCACTGATTTTGAAACCGGTCAGATCAGTCACATCGTTTCAGGCATAGGCATCAACTGCAGCACTGAAGATTTCCCGGATTCGGCCGGCGAAAATGCAGGCAGTCTGGGCGGCGGCTTTTCCAGAAACACACTGGCAGCCGCAGTGATCGACAACCTGCTGGATGCAGCAGATCATCTTGCAGACCGTTCTTTTATAGAAGACTACCGCGCTCGCTCAATGATCCTGGGCAAAGAGATCAACGTTTACCATACCATTGGCGGCGAACCCGAATCCGCTGTTGCCAAAGATATCGACGAGGACGGCGGCCTTATAGTAGAACTGGCCGATGGCTCTCTCGATACCCTTTCCACCGGCGAGATCACGATCCGGTTGAAATAGTTTTATCATATCTCCCCGTGATCCAAGACTTTACCTTTCTCCATCCGGAGAGTATACCCTCTGCCGGGCTTTGGGATCCACCTCCAAAAGTTCTTTCTGCTGCCCGGGAAAACATCCATCATTATCGACCCGATCACTCCGCCGTGACACACCACTATAGAAACGGCATCTTTTTTATTGTGTCTTACAGATAGATCCTTGAGTCTGTGCATGCCCACCAGTTCTTCATACTGTTCTCTTACTCTCGCCCTGAACTCCACAACGCTCTCACCGCCCGGCGGCCTTGTTGTTCTAGTTGCATCAGCCATCCATTCCTGATAAGCCGGATCATCTGCAAGGTCTTCCCTGCTCTTCATCTCAAAATCGCCATATCGCATTTCCTGAAAACCGGGCAGTATCTTGTACAGATGGTTTCCATATATCAAATCAAACGTCTCCTTTGCTCTGATCAGAGGGGTCGTATAGCAGTCTGCATCATCCGCGTCCGGATAAATATTCTGTTTGTTCAATTGTTCTATTTCTTCGATCCCCTCTTTAGAAAGATGAAGGTCCGCCGCACCATAATACCATTTTTTCCGGTTGCCTTCCGTTATCCCATGTCTTATAAAATGTATATACGAACCCATTCCGTCCTCCTGATCATCTTCTTTTTATATCATAGCACACTTTACATCGAGTATAATCAAAAAAGCCAAATAAGATAAAAGAGAAACCAGTCAAAACTAAGTTTCTCTTTCATATAGGGGGTATCTTGTATTGGGGATAGATATTATCTCTATTACGATTTCATTCTAACACACCTTCCAAGACACACAACTATAAATTTTCTAATTTTGACCCCTTTGCATTGTGATAAATACATTGGTGTTGATATTTCTGTAAGTCTTTCAACTAGTTGGACGGGATCAGACCCATATCCATCTGAGATATGATCCTGCCGTCAGCACTGTCTGCATAGCCGTCGCCGTCAACATCGCCGAGTCTAACTGTGTATTCGTCCCAGATGTCGAAGCTGCCGGTATCC
>JAYFPY010000013.1:0-17387 GCA_034927505.1 Eubacteriaceae bacterium | reverse complement strand
TCAGGTGTAAATGTAGTAGAATTAAACTGATCCATAATTGTGACCTCCTTAGTAGGTTTTATGTAGTAACTTAATTCTACCAGAGAATCCTTTTATGGATCACCTTTTTTCAGTTGTTCAATTTCATTTTACAATTAACCTGAAAAAAATAAAGGATGATCATATAACAAAAAATCTGTTTACCGGTGCGGTATATATCATAATAATGATACAAATATCTATATCATTGTCATCGCTTATAGATGGTTTGATTATCAGTAAGTGTTTAGGAGGCGAGGCTATTGCGGCATCAGGCCTTTGTTCCCCCTATTTTAATATCGTTGGTTTAGTAGCAGGATTTATCGCGATCGGCGGTCAGACAATTTGCGCCAAGGACATGGGCGTTGGCAGGATGGAGGAAGCCAACCGGATGTTTTCCATGGTATGCGTGGTAGCTTTAATTGCGTCTATTATAATTACAATACCCGGAATTATATTTGCGGATAAAATAGCAATAGGTTTGGGAGCAAGAGGCAATGCAGCAAATTTATATATGCCGTCAAAAGAATACTTAGTAGGATTGTTTATCGGAACACCGGCATATATGTTTGTAAGTGTTCTAACACCTTTCCTGCATTTGGATGGAGATAAATTTAGAGCGGCTATATCTTTGGCAGCAATGGCAGTGGTCGATATTGCAGGCGATTTTGCCAATGTATACATTTTCCACAATGGTATGTTCGGAATGGGCATAGCGACTTCCTTTGGTTATATCGTAGCTCTAATAATAGCCTTGTTCCATTTTAAAAAGAAAGATGCCATGTTTAAATTTTCAATGCGATCCATTGTATGGAGAGATATAAAAGAACTGGTGAAAGTTGGCTCGCCAACCGCAAATAATCGATTGAGCAGTTTACTGCGCAAAATAGTCATGAACTACATGGTTATTTTCACTGCTGCCAGTACAGCAATGGTTGCTCAGTCCATATTGGGGAATATACGTACTATTACTTCTGCTTTTGCCATCGGTGTAGGCACTACGGTGTTATTGATTGTCGGAGTTACTATAGGAGAAGAAGACAGAACTAATACAAAAAATCTGTTAAATATAGGATTGAGATTTGGGGTATATATTACAGCAGGGCTTTCGGTAGTACTTTTTGTATCAGCTCCCGCCATTGCTAAATTCTATGTCAATGACCCTAAAGAGATTTCTTTGACAGTTGCCGCATTAAGATGGTTTGCAGCAAGTATGCCTTTGAATGTTATCAATCAAGTATTTATTAATTACACTCAGGGTATTCGTAATTTGAAGTTGACGAATACATTGACTATGAGCCATAAATTTGCATGCAGCATTGTTTCGGCTTTTGTGATGGCATGGCTATTTGGGATCAACGGAATTTGGGCATCTGCTTTTGTAAACGAGGTGATGGTATTATTAATAATAGTTATATGGGCAAGTGTGAAGAAGGGTAAGCTTGCAGTACATGCGGATGATTATTTATTTTTACCTGAACAATTCGGCGTGGCAGATGAAGATAAAATTGAATTATCGATCCAAAAGCTAGATCAAGTAATGAATTTGTCAAAAGAAGTGAGTGCCTTTTGCAGCAGCCATGGGGTGGATAAAAAGCGTACATATTTGTTGGCTCTTTTCATTGAGGAAATGGGCGGTAATATTGTAGAATATGGATTTGATGATGGCAAACCTCATAGCATTGATTTACGAGTTCTTTATAAAGATGATGATTTGATTTTACGTATGCGAGATGACTGCAGGGCATTTGATTTGCGTAAGCAGGTGGAGATATGCGATTCTGAAGATTTGATTTCCAATATTGGCATTCGTATGGTATTGGGTCTGGCAAAAGATGTGACTTATGTGAATACGATGAAGACAAACAATCTTACAATCAAAATTTAATTTATATATTACGGAGGTTCAAGATGGAGTTAGTTAAAAAACGTGAAGGTAATAAACTACTGGTTGCAGTTAGTGGCAGATTGGATACAACAACAGCACCGGAGTTAGAGGCAGTAGTAAAAACGGAACTGGAAGGTATTACAGAGTTTACAGTTGACTTTGAAAATTTGGAATACATCTCCAGTGCGGGTCTTCGAGTGCTGTTAATGGCAGAGAAAACAATGAAAGATAATGGCAAATTCATTGTTAAAAGTGTAAATGATATTATCATGGAAGTGTTTGAGATAACAAAGTTTTCCGAGATCCTTACTATTGAGTAAGAATCTATAGGAATATAGAAGCGAAATTATTGTATTTGTTTCTTCAATGGGAGAATGATAGAAAGGTAGGGAAAAAATGAAATTAGAAAAAGAAGAGCTGATGGAGCTTGAAAAACTAGAAAGAGAAATCAAAGAAAAAACAAAGGCCGGCACGATAGAACTTGATGCCGAAGAATTGGAAATGATTTCCGGAGGGGATATGTCCCCATACAAAAAGAAAAAACTTTTGGAAGAAATCAAAAAACGTATATTAAAATAGGCTAATATACAAACTCCCGGGATCAGTTGCGAGTTTTGTAACTGTGCAATATAGATGTTTTGGAATAAGGGGGACACATGAAGAATAAAACACTGGAGCTGTTTTATTGAGATTACTTCTTTTATTTTCATTAGCAGGATGTAAAGACACAACACCGGCTGTAACAACAGGCATAATTGAAGATACACAATTTGGCGCGATCCATACTGAATTGACTGTTGATGAATTTTGTGACAGCGGATTTACCTTCGGTGATAGTATAGACATAGCGTTTGATAACGGTTTTTCTGTAAAGGATGTTCCTTTTTATAACGGATATTATGCCAAAACGGGAAGTATTCTTGCTTGCGGATACTCCGGACATGAGCATGTGGCCATTGCACGTGCTCAAGGAGGGTCATTGTGGAAAGAGACAGGTGTCACTAAAAAATATAAGGAGAGAAAGATATGAAAGATGATAAAAGTAACAATTTGACAGAACAGGACCTGTCTACGGCCCACGGCGATGCAGCCTTAAAAGCCACAGGTGAATCTCAGTATAGGATCGGAGATCAACTGATGCTGCGAAATAACTCGAATTGCTTTGGACAGGTAATTGATAAGAGATATCAAGAAGGCCAATGGGTTTACAAGATAATGGGTTCTGGGAAAAAACCAATTGATGCTATGGAAAGAGACTTGGTAAAAAAGTAGGGACATTGACAAGGATTATCACCTGTGGTAATATTTCAACATAGTGCGAAGACGAGGAACAAGTAGATCGTAGTACAAGCGAAAGAGAGCAGCCGGATGGTGAGAGGCGCAGGCGGACGCTGCAGTTGAATACAGCCTTTGAGCATACAATTGAATAAGGGTGTTGATGGACACCCGCTAAGGCTGCCCTGCGTGAGCAGGCAGTAAAACAAGGTGGTACCACGAAATTTTTCGTCCTCTGTAATATTATACAGAGGGCGTTTTTTTATAAACGGGTCAACAGGAAAGGAGACACAGTCAAATGGTTATTACTGATTTTCTTGAAAAAAATGCGAGGATCTGTCCTACAGAGACTGCGCTGGTCGAAATGAATCCGGCACTGCAGGATGAAAGTCCGGTGACATGGAGAGAATACCAGCTGATAGAAGCGCTGCCCGGCGAAAAATACTGCAGGGAGATCACATGGAAAGAATTCAATATACAGGCAAACAGATTTGCAAATCTGCTCTTGTCACGGGGAGTGAAAAAGGGAGATAAGATCGCAATACTGCTGATGAACTGCCTGGAGTGGCTTCCCATATATTTTGGGATACTAAAAACGGGAGCCATTGCAGTGCCTTTGAATTTCAGATACACCTCAGAGGAAATAGATTACTGCATGGGACTTTCGGATGCAAAAGGGCTGGTGTTCGGCCCGGAATTTATCGGAAGGATCGAAGAGATATTTACAGATCTGAAAGATGTCAGGAACATATTCTATGTTGGAAATGACACGCCTCATTATGCTGACAATTATGAGTACTGCGCAAAGTTCTGTTCCAAAGAATCACCTGCGATCGAACTGAAGCCGGAAGACGATGCGGCAATATATTTTTCATCGGGAACAACAGGATTCCCGAAGGCGATCCTACACGGTCACAAAGCACTGGTGGCGTCCTGCCGTGTAGAACAAAAACATCATTCCCAGACGAAAGATGATGTCTTTTTGTGCATCCCGCCTCTATATCATACAGGTGCAAAGATGCATTGGTTCGGGAGTCTTATATCCTGCAGCAAAGCTGTTTTGCTCAGAGGGATAAAACCGGAATGGATACTGCGGGCGATATCCGAAGAAAAGGCAACGATCGTCTGGCTGCTGGTACCGTGGGCACAGGATATCCTGGACGCTGTAGAAAGCGGGGAAGTCAATTTAGATGATTATGATCTGGATCAGTGGCGGCTGATGCATATAGGCGCGCAGCCTGTTCCTCCGAGCCTGATCAAAAGATGGAAAAAAGTATTTCCGAATCAGGAGTACGATACAAACTATGGATTATCAGAATCTATAGGGCCCGGATGCGTCCATCTGGGGGTCGAGAATATCCATAAAGTCGGAGCGATCGGAAAAGCCGGCTACTCATGGGAAATAAAGATCGTCGATGAAAACAAGAAAGAAATACAGGGAGAAGGCATAGGCGAGCTGGCAGTAAAGGGACCCGGCGTCATGAAAGAATACTACAAAAATGCTAAGGCTACCCATGAGATACTAAAGGATGGATGGCTGTACACGGGAGATATGGCAAAGTATGACGAAGATGGTTTCGTATATCTTGTAGACAGAAAGAAAGATGTAATAATCACAGGAGGAGAGAATATCTATCCTGTGCAGATAGAAGATTTTCTTAGAAAAAATAACAGTATAAAAGACGTTGCTGTGATCGGTATCCCCGATGACAGGCTGGGAGAGCTGGCTATTGCCATCGTCGAAAAGAAACGGGGGTCAAAGGTCACTGAAGAGGAACTGAACGAGTTCTGCGAACAGCTGCCAAGGTACAAGAGACCGCACAAGATCATCTTTGACAAGATACCGAGAAACCCGACGGGCAAGATCGAAAAGCCGAAAATCAGGGAGAAATACTGCGGCGAGCGGTTAGTTGAGGCTCAGACAATGAAGTAAGACGATCAGCGGATCATCTCCGCCAGAGTCTCATACAGCTTTTTTGGATCCACAGGTTTGATCAAATGAGCATTCATCCCGGCAACCATGCTGGCGTTTATATCTTCGGTAAAGGCGTTGGCACTCATGGCGATGATCGGCACGGTTTTGGCGTCCGATCTGTTCAGACTGCGTATAGCCCTCGCCGCCTGAAGGCCGTCCATCTCCGGCATACGTATATCCATGAGAACAGCATCGAATTCGCCCGACTCTGAGCCGGCAAATCTATCCACGCCAAGTTTTCCGTTTTTAACAGCATATACAGTACACCCCTTCTTTTCCAGCAGCTTTTTGGCGATAACTGTATTGATCTGATTATCTTCGCACAGCAGAATGTGTTTCCCGGTCAGTTCTTCCAGGTACTCTTCTTCCTCCGACTCAGCTGCTGTGCTGTCACTGCCTATGAACCTGTACCGATAAGGGAACTCGACTGTGAATACGGAGCCTTCGCCCAGTTTGCTTTCTACGGTTATGTCGCCGCCCGCGGCCCGCGCGATCTGACGGGCGAGAGCAAGGCCGAGGCCGGTGCCCTGGATCGATCCGGATGAATCGCACCGTTCCTGTGCAAAAGGAGTAAAGATGTGTTCTAAAAATTCTTCACTCATACCGCAGCCGTCGTCTGCTACAACAATATGATCTGTACACATCTTATCATCGTGGATCTTGTGTTCGAAGCTGAGTCGGACATGTCCTCCTTCGTCTGTGAACTTGCATGCGTTGTTGAGAAGGTTCATTAGCATCTGCTTTGTTTTAAGAATATCCACATAGCATTCAAGACCATCTATCTTTTCAGAAGACGGATAATCAAATGTTATATGTTTTGCTTCCATTGCAGGCAGTATTATTGCAATACACTGCCTGAGTATTTCACTTGCAGCGATCCACTGGCAGGAGAGTGCAAATCTTTCGCTTTCGATCCGGCTCATATCAAGGATATTGTTTATGATGTTAAGAAGGAAATCACTGGAATCCCGGATGCTTTCAATATTTTTTTTCACTTCCGGATCCAACGAAGGATCGTCTAAAGTCAGGTGTGTCAATCCGATGATAGCGTTCATCGGCGTGCGTATTTCATGACTCATGTTGGAAAGAAATGTGCTTTTGGCGCGGCTGGCACTCTTGGCTTTCTCCAGAGCGGCCTGCATCTGCTGTACAGTTTCAGTTTCATCCACATGAGACTGAATGATATATTCTTTATCCTCGTTCAGATAAGAAAAAGTGCATCGCTTGTGCAGCGTTTTGCCGCCTATCACTGCACGATAGCGGAATTCCGCACTGTTGCCGGTCTGCAGCTGCTTTACCATATTTTCCAGCCGCATGGAATCAGATGTGCTGTCTCTGTCGTCGGGATGGACCACGGCGAGAAGCTCTCTGATCGTAGTGTCACTGTCATATACGCCCCTTTCATGGAAAGCGGTGATGGTGCCGGAATTCGAAATAAATGTGCGATATATTTTCGTCTTTACGCGGATCGACACAATAAAATCGTAGCTGGTATTCACGACCGTGTTCACTATCTGATGCAGCATGTGCTCTTCGGTAAGGTCATGGCCATAGGCGAAACCTTCTATATCGCCGGTCTCCGGGTTTTTAAAGAGATCGATAACTGTACGAAGCCACATCACTCTGTCATGAGCCAGGAACAGGGCGTGTTCAAAAGCCACCTGACTCTTTCCGTGGGAAGCAGCTTCAAGAAGAGAACTGCGGGAAAACACAGATACAAACTCATCATGTTCTTTCGTGCGATGGTTTGCAGCACAGCGATCCAAAAAATCATCCAGTGAACTGGTTTGGATAATCGACAGAATGTCAGTATCATTCGATACAGCATCATCAATGATATTTTTTGTAACATTCAAATGAAAAGAACCGATGGTGCCTTTGCTGTTGATGTTGCGGTAAGCTATGTTCCGGCGGTATTCTTCTTCCTGTGCGAGTGTTTCGCTGATATCATGGTAATAGCCGTTTATGAGCAGTTCTCCGTCCGGGTTCTCCCAGACGTGGTAATGGGCTTCTACAGGGACACCGCCTCCGTCGCCGGTCTGCATATGCATGCGAGTCGTCAGCGCAGTGCGGTTCTCTATAGCATCACTCAGAAGTGCGGATATTCTGGCACGATCGGCCGGATACAAGCCCGCATAAGCATCCATATCATAAATCTCATGGGTCTCAGATCGTGTCATGCCGATCATACGGCAGAACCCGTCGTTGAAAAAAATTGGAAGAACGCTGTTGTCGGCATGGATCAGCATCTGCGCAAAACCGCCGGGAGTGTCGTTCATCATGGCCTGCATGCGCAGGTTTCTGTCCCTCAGTTTACGGGTCATATCACGCCGAGAAAGCAAGATGGAAACATAATTGCCGATAGCCTGCAGACGAGGCATCTGATCCACATTCCGTGCAGGATCATCTACGCCCATCATGCCGATGATATCCCCATCCTCTTTCATCGGAACAACGATCAAAGAGGAAATGTTCTGCAATTCCAGCAGCTCACGTTCCGTTTCACGGCCTTCTTCCAGGGTAGATACATCGGAAATGGCAATGTACCCGTCTCTGTCAAAAAGACTGAACCATTTTGAAAAAGCAGCATAAGGCACTTCCTGCAGCAGATCTTTTGCCGGCTCGGCATCGGGAGCGCATACTTCATATGTATTGCAGGCTGTCTTATTATCTGTATCGAATTCAAAGATATAAGCACGCTGCCCGTCAAAGAATTCAAGGATATCAGTCAAGCCGATGTCAAAAGCGGAATCCGCATCTTTGCCGGAGAACAGGTCTACCGCCGTATGATTCAAAAAAGTGATCTGATCCAGCATAGCATACTGTTTTGTAACATCTGTGTGAATGGTGTAAATATGTGTTTTACCGTTTTCAACGATGCATGAACCTGATGCATTGGTCCATGTTACAGCGCCATCGTCGCATAAAAGGCGATAAGAGGCCGTATCGTTTCCGCCGTTTTCACAAAGCCGCTCAAAAAAATCACGAGCCGCATCTACATCGTCCGGATGGACCTTTTCATAAATATTATTACTGTGATGAGTATCCCATTGCGTTCTTGTACTATGAAGCAGACGCAGCATACCATCGCTGATAAATGTATTTACCGGCGTGCCGTCGCCCTGTATTTCAGTTATTGTAAGCCCGCCGCCCGAATTGTCCACAAGACTGCGATAGCGAGCTTCTACGTCATGTTTTCTCATTTGAATCACCTCCACTCCCCGATATTTTACCCGTGGATGGCAAAGAAACTAAATATCTAATTAGAGTTTAGCACTAACATCCGATGTCTGCAAGCGGCTGATGCGCGTCGGCAGCGTATTCGAGGCTGCTCCAAAATACAGAGCAATGGTGAAGAACTCACAAAAAGAGGCGCGGAATATATAGGAGAATCCAGAGGAATATTTATGGGACTACTCTGTGGGATCTGTATGATCGTGAGTGTAACTGTTGAAAGAATCATTAGTCAAGTCAGCAAGAAATAGAAATACTGCCCCTTTCATTATCGCAGGAGGTGGACTCGGCAGAATGGGTCCCTGCACTTGAAGTGCCCAAGACGCTGTTTCCCGACAGCCCGGGCAATGCGGGCGATATGAATAATCAAAAGTATGATAATATAATAGAAAAAAACAAATCGGAATTTGTATGGAGGGGAAAATGATTTTACAAACAGTAGATAAGGAGTTTACGATCTATAAAGTTAAAGAACTGAGCTCTGATCTGATCAATAATGACTTTGTGTTCATTGGGAAAACAGACAATGAATTATCAGTAATAAGTGAATCGAATTTAGTCCCGGATGATGCTTTGATAATCGAAAGCGGTTGGAAGTGTTTCAGGATCGCGGAGGATGCCGCATTTGAAAATTATGGCATGATCGCATTTTTGGCGGACATCATTGCAGCGCAAAAAACGAGCACGCTGGTCGTGGGCACATATGATACGGATTATTTGATTATTAAATAGCAGCAGCTGAGATGTTACGCCTGGACTTCGGACCCTGGGAACAGATCTTCTATTATGAATTCGATGGAAAGAGGGACAAACGCGTTCTGATAAAAATAATCGGAGAATAGCCGGCAAAAATGCAGTCGATGAATACATTCCACCATATTACCGAAAAGACAAAATAATTCAAAAAGCGGGAATAGAATAATGACATGTGGGCGATAGTGTGATATTATCTAGTTGATAAGTATTACCGAAAAATAAAAATAATTCAAAAAGTGGGAATAGGAGAGGCTTATGCAACTTATTGTTAGACAAAACTATTTAGATGAATTAATTGAATTATATAATACTCCGGATATTAAAGTTATAACCGGAATTAGAAGAAGTGGAAAATCCGTTTTGTTATCTGAATTTGTTGATTACCTAAATAAAACTGAAGATAATATAAATATTGTAATAATCAACCTGCAGGAATTAGAGTTTGATTGTCTTCTTGAACATCATGCGCTTCACGATTACATTTTAGAACAATATAAAGAAGGGATGAGCAATGTTTTATTAATAGATGAAGTACAGCTATGTCCTGATTTTGAACTAGCAATAAATAGTATATATACAAAACGAGTATTTGATATATATATTACCGGCTCTAATGCTTTCCTTTTAAGTTCTGATTTAGCTACACTATTCACAGGAAGAACTATGGAAATAAAAGTATACCCTTTTTCTTTTAAAGAATATTTAACGTATTACGGAATCAATGATCGCTATGATGAAGCATTTGATAACTATGTTAAATGTGGTGGAATGTCAGGCGCATATGGGTACAAAACTGAAGAAAAACAATATGATTACATAAGAGATATTTATTCAACTGTATTGATCAGGGACTTAGTTGAAAAGTACAAGATAAGAAACACATCTGAATTCAAAAACATTTCAGAATTCATGATGGACAATATCGGGAATATTTTATCTCCAAATAATATCTGCAAAGCTTTACAAAATGATAAAAGTTCTATTACTAGAAAAACTGTATCGAAATATGTTGATTATTTAGAAAATGCTTTTCTGTTTTATGAAGCAAAAAGATACGATTTAAAAGGAAAGAAATATTTAGAGAACAATAGTAAATATTATCTATGTGATCCTTCATTCAGATTTGCTGTTAATGGTACAAGGAATATGGATTACGGAAGAACATATGAGAATATTGTATATTTGGAATTAAAGAGAAGAGGATATGAAGTATATGTAGGAAAGCTTTATAAAAAAGAAATTGATTTTGTTGCTAAAAAAAGAGATGAATTGTTTTATATACAAGTAAGTGATAACATATCTGATCCAAAAACATTTGAAAGAGAGTATACGCCCCTTTTGTCAATAATGGATGCGTATCCAAAGATGATAATCGCAAGAACTAAACATGAAGAATATCAGTATGAAGGAATCAAAATAGTTGATATAGCTGATTGGCTATTAGAGGAATAACCTGTTAGAATTGGAGCAATCACAGCATGAGATACAAATACTGCCCCCTGTGTGGGGAAAAATTAACAGAGATACACGCCGGCGATGACGGCATGGTGCCGTACTGCAGCGCCTGCGACAAGAGATGGTTCGATTCGTTCCAGAGCTGCGCCATCGTATTGACATACAATGAATACGACGAGATCGTACTGTGCAGGCAAGGGTACATGTCGGACAAGTACACGACATTGACCTCCGGCTTTATGGTGCCGGGCGAGACTGCAGAGGAGACCGCTGTGAGAGAAGTCAAAGAAGAGCTGGGCCTGGATCTTGAAAAGCTGACAGATGCAGGCACCTGCTGGTTCGCAAAAGGCGATATGCTGATGCACGGTTTCATCGGCTTTGCATATAAAAAGCCGCTGTCACTATCTGAAGAGGTTGATTCGGCAGAATGGGTCCCTGCACTTGAAGTGCCTAAGACGCTGTTTCCCGACAGCCCGGGCAATGCGGCATTTGCAGTGTATCGGAGATTTTTGGAGATGCGGGGTCTATAATGAAGAAAAACACAGAACGAAAAACAACAGCAAGGAAAGCAAGCGTAGTATGTCTGTGCGCGGTGATCGCGGCAGCATGCCTGTTCATGTGCGGGTGCGGAGGGTCGGCAGACAAAGAGACCCTTTACCAAACATCACTGCTGCAGTCATTGATGATGGGCAATTACGAGGGCAGCATTACCGTCGGAGAACTGAGGGACAAGGGAGATACGGGCCTTGGGACTTTTGAAGGAGTCGACGGCGAACTGATCATGCTGGGCGGGACGGTCTATCAGGCTGTCAGCGACGGCAGTGTTGTTACAGCAGATGATAAGGTCAAGATACCGTTTTCGGATGTGACATTCTATGATCAGGACATAACTCAGACAGTGAAAGATGTGGGAGATATAGAAGACCTGAAAACAGAGCTGGACAAGACGGTAGATAAAAACGGCAAAAATGATTTTTACGTGATAAAGATCAACGGGACATTCAGTTACATGCAGGTCCGCAGTGAATACAAGCAGAAAAAACCGTACAAACCTTTGGATGAAGTCATGAAAACAGATCAGAAGGTTTACGAATACAAAAATATCAAAGGCACGATCGTGGGCCTTTACTGTCCTGATTACATGGATGGGATAAATACGCCGGGCTGGCATTTTCATTTTCTGTCAGAAGATACGAAACGGGGCGGACACATCCTGGATCTGAAGTGTACAAAGGCAGAAGCCGGATTCGATGTCACAAAGGACTTTTCGATGTCCATACCGGGCACGAAATCTTTTCAAAAGCAGGATCTGGCATCAGACCAAAGCGAAGCAATAACTAAAGTGGAGAAAAATAAATAGAGAGGGCGCCGGCTGTTTGTGAGGAAGAACTGCGAGCAGTGTTCGATACATTTTTAGAAATGAGTGAAATACATGAGCAACACATATAGAATAATAGATGAAAACACATGGGAAAGGGCAATGCACTGCGCTGTATTCAGAGACTGTGTCGAACCGGCGTTCTGCGTGACTTTTGAAGCGGATGTTACATATCACAGACGCAGGGTCAAGGAGCAGGGGCTGTCTTTTACATTAGCAATGGTGCATGCTGTCTGCAAATGCGCTAACGAGATCGAAGCATTCCGTTATCGTTTTGCAGACGGACAGGTGGTGCTGTATGACAAAATAGATACGGCTTTTACATATCTGAACAAAGAGACAGGGTTATTCAAAGTGGTCAATGTGCCTATGATCGATGACCTGCGTGATTACTGCATTGCTGCATCAAAAACAGCAAATGAACAGAGTGAGTATTTCACAGGGCCGTTAGGCAATGATGTGTTTCAGTGCTCTCCAATGCCGTGGGTCACATACACCCATATCTCACACACGAATTCCGGCAAAAAGGACAATGCCACGCCGCTGTTCGACTGGGGCAAATATTACGAAAAGGACGGAAGACTATTGATGCCGATTTCGGTGCAGGCCCACCATTCATTTGTGGACGGCATACACATCGGGCAGTTTGCAGAAGAACTGCAGAAACAGCTGGGACAGCAGAGGAGACAGGGGAAATGATTTATACAAATACCATTGTTGATGCAAAAGAAAAAGTATCTACCGAGTGCGTAACCGACTGGGAGTCACCGGCTGTTTGTGAAGAAGAGCTGCGTGCGTTGTTCGATACATTTTTAAAGATGAACATTTGCGATGTTGACGAATTGCATAACACAATAGACAAAGCAGTCAAAGCATATGTTTCCGGTCGTACGAACTGAAGGGAGGCGACGATATGTTATCTGTGGAGACAATAGAACAAAATGGGAAAAGAACGCAGCAGGTAGAAATCGACTGTGAGGATACAGCATACATGTATTACGATTTGATGAGCGTTATTCGCCATGTCTTTGAGAGAGTCGGTAGCAGTGAAGAAATCATTACGGATATCCATTCAATGATAGACGATACAGCTGCTTTACAGGGGACAAGCAGGTATTGGTCATAACTGCTGCAATATCTGCAGTGTGGGAAAACAAGGGCAAAGAATATGCTTGGGATACAGTATCATTCTTGACAAGCTAAGACCATTCAAACGAATTGCATGCCGCGGCCCGAGGAAAACATGCTTTTGCAATAGAGTAACAATTTACCCACATCGAAATTCCCGGTATGATACAATTGCAATAATCGTTTTAGGATTTTTAGATTGCAGGAGGTATAGTAATGAGCGGGAACAATAAAGGCGGTATCGGATTTTGGGGGACCGTCGGTGCGATTATCGTGGCAGTAATTATTTGCTGTGTTTTTTAAAAGGAAATATCTTTCTTATATCATAATATCGGTGGCGGTTTTGTATTTGTATAACAAAGCAGTTTTATCGGGAATTTCAAATACTACAATTTCAAGTTTGTTCAGATCTTACTTCAATGATGTTTTGGCGCCGATTTTTTTGATAGCGTTTTCGAATCTGCTTACTGAGATCCGGGGTTTCGGCCAGATC
This sequence comes from Eubacteriaceae bacterium, assembly GCA_034927505.1. Classification (GTDB taxonomy): domain Bacteria; phylum Bacillota; class Clostridia; order Peptostreptococcales; family Anaerovoracaceae; genus RUG100. The sequence goes on along the minus strand of JAYFPY010000013.1, from coordinate 3,787 downwards.
ATGGCGATCACATTGAGCGCAGGTCTGATCTGGGAATACTTTGCTCCGTTGATAAAGCCAACAGCAGTGAGCGATCCACTGGACATGCTGGCTTATGCAGTTGGAGGGATAGTGATATATATGATATTCAGGAAAGACAAACAGACGGCTGTGTATGATAAATCGTTTCCGGGTTTATTGTCGATCAGACACCGGAATTGTAGTATGGGGAGGATTTAATATGCTGGTATCACAAAATTATGAGAACGATGCAAATGTTTTGGAATTTGAATTGGACAGGGATATTCTAAGGTTCATTGACGGTAGCCGGAAGAAAAAGAAACATTCCGTGGGATATTGCAACTGTGACGATCATCCGGGGTGCCTTACAAAGAAAATGATGAGCGAACATGACTGCAACGGCAAGGGATGTAAATGGCTGTACATGAGTGTTGATTTTGACAAAGAAGAGAAAAAACAAAAGAGAAGGATTCAAATTGAAAAAAGAAGGAAAGAGTCGGCGGAAAAAGAGAAGATGTTGACGGAATGCAGGAACGCAGCGTTCGAATATGAAGGAATGAAAATAATGGATGTAGAAAAGGATGCAGATAGTCTGATAGTAAAATATCTGGCGATAGCCGGCTTTGACAAACAGGGCCTGGAAACAAAGCTGATAGACAAAACAGACGTTGACAGTATTGAAATGATCCCTTTGGAATACGATTTTGAAACCGCAGCAGACATAATATATGGGTGATGCAGCATAAAATAGAGTTCAAATATGATATAATACAATAGATGTGATCAGAAGAAAGGTCAATGTACTGACCATTGATATCTTGTAAGACTGCTTTAATAATGATAATGAATGCTAATGAGACATTAAAAACATATTTTGGATATGATACTTTCCGTGAAGGACAAGAGAACGTAATCAATGCAATAATGGCCGGGCGGGATGCTCTGGCGATCATGCCTACCGGAGCCGGCAAATCGATTTGTTATCAGGTCCCGGCGCTTATGCTGCCGGGGATCACAATAGTGATATCACCGCTGATATCTTTGATGCAGGATCAGGTAAAGGCGCTTAATGATGCCGGGATCCATGCGGCGTATATCAACTCATCCTTGTCATCTATGCATATAATGAAAACTTTAAAAGCGGCAGCTGATGGACAATTCAAGATCCTTTATGTGGCTCCGGAGCGACTGGAGAACAGGGAGTTCGCAGAATTTACCGATGAGGCGAATATCTCAATGGTCACAATCGATGAGGCGCATTGTATTTCTCAATGGGGCCAGGATTTCAGGCCCAGTTATCTGAAGATCATAGATTTCGTAAATGGTTTAAACAAGCGACCTATACTCAGCGCTTTTACGGCAACGGCAACGGAGGATGTCAAGAACGATATTGCATGTGTTCTGAATCTCGAAGAACCCGAGGTAGTCGTTACCGGCTTTGACAGAGAAAACCTATATTACAAAGTAGAAAATATAAAAGACAAAGACAATTATGTAGTTGAGTACATCAGGAAGCATCCGGATGACAGCGGCATAATCTATTGTGCTACCCGGAAAAATGTGGATGCCCTGCATGATCTTCTCCTGAACGAAGGCGTGCATGCGACTAAATACCACGCCGGGATAGACAGTGTGACCAGACAACAGAACCAGGACGATTTTATTTACGACAGGGAAAATGTTGTTGTTGCGACCAATGCATTTGGAATGGGGATAGACAAATCCAATGTTCGATATGTGATACATTACAACATGCCTCATAGCATGGAGAATTATTACCAGGAAGCCGGCCGAGCCGGGCGAGACGGCGAATCGGCTTTATGTGTTCTGCTGTATTCGGCGCAGGATGTGATGATAAATAAATATCTGCTTTCTAAAAAAGATTTTAGTGAAGTCCCTGATGAAAACCTGGAGTCGATCCAGGGAAGAGATATGAAACGTCTTCTGAAAATAGAAGGCTACTGCAGAACGACTTCTTGTCTGCGGAATTATATTTTGAATTATTTTGGAGAAAAGACCAGCGCCCCATGTGATAATTGCGGCAATTGCCACAGAGAATATCGAGAAGTCAATATGACTGACGAAGGAAAATGGGTGATAAACTGTGTGGCAGAAACCCGGGGACGTTATGGACAGGGGATCGTTCGGGGGATCCTATTAGGAGCCAACAGAGCCAGACTAAGAGAAATAGGTGCAGGTGACTACAAATCATATGGAAAGCTGAGTGAGAGTTCAGATATGGAACTCAGATCATTGATCAGCCAGCTTGTGTCTGAAAAATATCTGTATCTGACCAATGATAAATACGGCCTTCTTCAAATGGGAGATATCACTCCGCTCAAGGAGCAGGATGCGCAGGTCATTGTAAGAATGTATGAAGAAAAAGAGCCTGAAAGAAGAAAGAAACAAAGTAGGAAAAGCAGCATGGACTCCCTTACCGGTGCCGGCTTTGAATTGTTTGAGAAATTACGCAGTCTGCGTCTTCAAATCGCCAGGGAAGAAGCCATGCCGCCGTACATTGTTTTCAGTGATAAAACGCTGATCGATATGTGCGTCAGGATGCCTGAAGATAAAACAGAAATGTTGGATGTCTCCGGCGTCGGCGATGTAAAATATGAAAAATACGGCAGGAAATTCCTCGATGAGATCCTTGCTTATCAGACAGGGCATCCAAATGCTGTGGTCAGCATAGCTGGTGAAGATGGATCAGTGATAAAGAAAAAAGCAAACATGCTATAACAGCATGGATGAGTTAGTTGAAGGACGTGAGCTGGAAGATGCGCAGGCATCAGGAGCCACTAAAGAGGAATGGGAGTATATTGCACTAAATAAAGAGAGCAAAAAAGAAAAGAAGGATAATGATTTGGATGGCATTTCCAAAAACAAAAAAATCGGAAGTAAATTAGGAAGAAAAACAAATGAAAGATAAGATACCAAAGAAAAAAGCGAATCATATTTTTTGGATTGAGCATTTGATATTGATTTATTCGAGATTTGTGGAGGAACAGCAGAAATGAAAGACTTCAAAGATATGAGTAAGTTAGAGCGACAGATAGAAATGCTCAAATACTGTCACAAGCCGAGAACTTTCACCGAGATTGCGGATCATTTCGGTATAGAAGACAGGACGAGGCAACGGTATACGAACGATTATTTGGAGGAGATGGATTTTCCGGGTATGGACATCAATGTGCATTTAGAAAACAGCGCCAAAGGAGTGAGAATGGATGGGGATGAAGAAAGATATTTTGCGTCTGTACATCCGGTCTGTCTAGCCCTGAATATGTCACAGATATTTCTTCTTACTGTTGGTTTGCTGGATCGTATTCCGGAAGATGATGTGATGTATGAAGCATATCAGGTAATTGTAAACAATATATATTCGCAGCTTTCCGGATACGCAAAAGAGATAGTTGATAATAATAATCATGGACATGATTTTGAGGAGATATGGTCATCTGCTTTTACGTCGGAGACGGAACTTTTTAAGGAAGACACCAACAGCCACAAATTGTTATATTTACTAAAGAGTCAAAAGGCAGCGGAAATCACTTTTGAAGATTCGGATGGAAAAGCAGTAACTGTTGAGCGTAAACTCAGTTACAAGAACGGAGTTCTTTTCTTTTTATATAAGGGAAAGAAAAGAGAGGTTAATTGTAAAATGAAATTGAACAACTGAAAAAAGGTGATCCATAAAAGGATTCTCTGGTAGAATTAAGTTACTACATAAAACCTACTAAGGAGGTCACAATTATGGATCAGTTTAATTCTACTACATTTACACCTG
>JAYFPY010000048.1:0-8005 GCA_034927505.1 Eubacteriaceae bacterium | reverse complement strand
GTGTTTTGGAGACGTGTTAAATTGAATGGTGCTAAGACTTGTAAGGGTATCCCCTTGTACTATATAGGGTTTTGGATACGTGTTAAATTGAATGGTGCTAAGACGATATCCCTGCGGCATGTGAGGAGAGTAGCGTTTTGGAGACGTGTTAAATTGAATGGTGCTAAGACTAGTGGACCTAATGCTTGCATACGGTGCTGGTTTTGGAGACGTGTTAAATTGAATGGTGCTAACCGGGTGCCTTTAATCCAAAGGATCCATATGCGAAAATGGTATCCAGTATAAATAGTTGGAAATACTTTTTAAAGTGTTTCCCAGTGTTTCCAAATTCGGAAATACTGGGTCAACCGATAAGAGCATACATGCATGTTGTGTACTCATTGCGTGCAGAAATGGAGATTGTCATTGAATGGATGAGACGCAGAGGGTATAATGGTAAGAAGAAATTTTGGTTATATTTTGTTGAGGGGGGATCTAATGGTGGTGCCAACAGATAATCAGGAGAAGCACAAAGATGCAGCAGTTCGAGAAGAGATGCCGGTTTTTTGTGTACGAGGGTGGAAGCAACTTGCCGGGAGGAAACATGGCCGAGCATTAAAAGAATGGTATGCCGCGTGTTTCAAAATTAAGGCCGCTGAGCCGGCCCTGTTTCTGGGTGAGAATCCATAATTTATTGTCTTGAAGTCTAATTATTATTTGATTCATATTTTAAAAAATGAGAGGATACAGAAAATGGACAGAGCTAAAGACTATGCCTATAAGTTTTTTATTAGGCCGGATATGGAATTGCATTCACCGCGTCGGGAAGAGCCTTACGTTGTTGAAACAAAAAATGAAGTATTTATGGTAAGAGATAAAAACGGAGTTGAATTGCAGCACAAATATTGGGATATTGGATTAGGAAAGATATTTCAGTTTTCAGAGGATGATGAGACATCGGACATTGAAGAAAACAAGAGTAAAGCGTATCAGATATACAAGGAGAATTTCGTGCTTGAAAAGATCGAGGAGGAATTCAAACTCTATGCTGAATCGATTAGAAATATGCCTTATCCGGGCAGGGAGAATTTGATTGAAGAGCAGCATTTTAATGAAATCGAAACGTTGGTCAGAGAAGAATGCGAGTCAGCAGAAAAAGAAGTTGAAGGTATGGAGTTGATGTCAAATGGGAACAGCCCCGATTTCGATCCGGACTGCTATAAAGAGAAGAATGAGAAGATTGAAAATAGAAATCAGAAAAAAGCAATCATGGACAAACCTTATTTTGGTGAAGTGATCACAAAGGATGATCGAATAGTATACTTGGGCAATAGTGAAATCAAGGGCAAAGTGCTCGACTGGCGTGACAGTACTATGGGGCATATTTTTTATAATCCGGAATCAAACAATAACGTGAATGTGATCAGAGATTTTATTATAACTAAGGGAACGTATGAGGCATTTTCAGATAGAGTCAATAATGAAAACAAGGAACTTGTGGAGGCAGATGGCTTTTTAGTGAAATTGATCGAGTCTCAGCGCAGCGATGTCAATGTAAAGAGCATAGCAAATACAATACAAGCACTCCAGTATTCGGTAATAAAGGAACCGATAGGTACTGATATGGCTGTGATAGGGTGTGCCGGGTCAGGTAAAACGGCTATAATGCTGCGCAGGCTGTCATATATGGTTTTTAATAAGTATATTGTTCCCGAAGATATCACTGTGATATCTCCAAATCAGTTGCTGAATATGGAGAATGTCGAGCTTGCAAAGAAACTTGATTTGGGTGACTGCAAACGTATGGACATGCACGACTTCTATATCGAAGCTATCAAAAATCATATTATTGACAGCAACTTATTAAAATATAGGGACAATGGATTTATTGATCGGCTGCGTCAAAAACAATTATGGTCGAATTACTTTGTTGACAGCGGAATAATAAAGACGATTTACAGCACAGATTTCAAACTGCAGTTTCAGGAAACGGTTTTAAACATCATGTATCATCCCGAAAACGAATATGATGGATTGGCGTTTCGTGAATACGAGGGGAAAAGGATATCAGCGAGAGCTGAGGAGATCTTTGGGTACTCCGTGGACCGTGAAGAGGATGGAGCGGTGATCGAGTATTACAGCAAAATGATCCGGGAATATTTGGATGTGTGTAGAAGCATATCCAAAAATAATATTGAAGCAAAATTGCTTGGCAAAAACAGTGATTCAAATACGTTGAAGGACGAAATAGAAAAGATGGAAGCCACCTTGCAGACAGCAGTGCAGAAAGCTGAAAGGATAAAAGAAGGATACAGGGCAAAAAAGGAAAAAATCGAAGATGTTCTAGATAACACCGAGTTCGAATTATACGAGATTCTTTCGAAGCTTAATGCTATCAAGAACGAATCGACACTTTTCGGATCTGAAAAGAGAGGAATATTAACATTATCGAAACGAGAACTAGAAAAAGAGATAAAGGAATTGAATGCTGACCTTGACAGAATCGAGAAAGAGAAGGCGGCAGCATTGAACAAAGAAGTGCCGGGACTGAAAGAATATGAAAGAAACAAGATGAAGTATGATTCACTTAAACTTTTCTTCGAGGAAAGTGATATGTCTGGGGAAGAAGTCAAAACGACTGCTGATAAATATTCGCTGAATGAATCATTATATAAACCCATTTATAGTTTTTATGAAAAATACATGGTACAGCTGAATGAAGCGGCGGCAAAACGAAATGTGACAGTACACACATTCTTACATGAATTGAAAGAACTGTATATACGTATAGAAAGCTTCAAACAATGCAGCAGTGACCATACAGACGGATATGCAATAGATACTATCGATGCTGTTATAGACTATTATAAAGAAAAAATCGGGCTGGAAAAGAGGGATTATGAGTTTGAATTATACCTCGTTCTTACTGCGCTCAGTGGAATATACAATATTTCGAACAAGCGAAAGGGCCTGCTGATCCTAGATGAATTCCAGGACTGCTCCTTAAATGAAATAAAATTGATCACCAGAGCGTACGATCCTGAGAGCGTCAACTTGTACGGCGATCCTATGCAATGCATTATTTCTAAAGGGATCAGCAATAACGACATAAGATACTATGAAGACCATGGCTATGAGAAGTCTGTTAAATTCGATACAAATTATAGAAATGCAGAGGAGATAACCGAATATATAAATGAACGTTTGCATCTGGACATAAAGGGGATAGGCCTGCATGGTAAAGCTGAAGAAATCAAGAACTGTGATTTTGCCGGCTTATACAAGAGAGCGGGTGATAAAAGAACGGCCTTGATCGTTAAATCCAGAGAAGAGTATGAATCACTGGCAAATGATGAGAACAGGTATAATTTCGTTGATGAATCTAACATGGTTTTGAGCAAAGAAAAAGATAATGTGATTCCGGTAAGATTGGTAAAGGGCATGGAGTTTGAAAATGTGTATGTATATGACTTGAATATGAACGAGAGGGAAATGTATGTTGCATGCACAAGAGCACTGGAGAACCTTTGCGTCGTATGTGCAGATAAATAGAGCGTTTGTGGAAACCATAAGGGCATCTTTTCGGAGATGCCTTTTTGATGTCAGTCATCCTCATAAACATCCAAGTCTTTTTCGCCGATATATCCGAATGTGCCATCATCATACAGCTTTGCCGGGCTGCTGCCGATGGTGACGGGCCGGTCGTTCTGAGATCTGCCGTAGATGACATGCAGTGTGATGCCTGCGGTTTTATCTTTTACGGTGTATCGTGTAACGGAGGTGTCTTTGGATCGGTAAAAAGGTGATATGCGTTCACCTTTATATTTATCATATTTTTCGGTGACAGCGATTACGCAGTTGTTGTTTGGATAGGAGGCCAGGTAGTAAGTGGTATTGTCTTTTGTAAAACTGCTGATAGCTATTCCTGTTCCTTTCGCATCAGTTGTCATGGCAGATTTCAAAGCGGCTTTTCGGTTGTCATAAGTGTACTTTGACATGTCTTCAAACCTGTGAGCTCTGACAAGGATCGCAGTTAGGGCGCAGGCTAGAATGCATACGGCGGCTACTGTTATCAATATATTTCTTTTTCTCATATTACACTCCACGCACTTTAGGGATTTCGGTATAACAGTAGTATAACGGAATTACGAAGGGACTGCCACTGCTACTAGCAGTGTGATGCATTTGTGTAAACGGCAATTAATTTTCCATAGTCAACGGCAAACTAATTTCCATAGGATATTTTTTGTAACAAAATCGATTTTCAGTGCCTTTATATATGAAGGCGTAGAAGACAAGAACAAACCGATAAAGCATAGAGAGAGGAGACAAAAATGGACAATAATTTTGATGATATCAAAATGATAGGGAGAGCACTTGAAGAGTGGGACAGACTGCCTTTGGAATACAGGCGGGGTGGACCCAATGAGAAATTCCGGGAATTCGGCACATGTGTAAATGAACTAGAGGAGATAATAAATGCCGATGATCCGGATGTGAGGGGAAAACTGTCCATAGAATATGTGGACAGGAGCGGATGCATCATGATAAGAAACTACACCCATCAAATTTCGGGGCCGGCGATGCGCAAATTCTGCGATATACTCTCGAAGTTCGACATGGCTTGTATAGACAGCGATTTAGAATACACCACTATAGAACTGAAGATGAACTGTATCTTCGACGAGCCCGAATGGGTGGAACAGACAAAGGCGACTCTAACAGAGAACAGCGAGCAATGATACGGCGCCACAAAATAATCCATTGACATGACCCCCGCCCAAAAGGTATCATGTCATATAGGATCAAGATGCAGAGAAAAAGATGCTGCTCCGGGGATATTGCACAACGTGTAATATCTTTTTTGTGCGGGGAAACGGACAATGAGAGGAGCGGCAAATGGGCTGGAACATCCGTGTGAATTTCGGAGAGCTGTTTGAAATAGGGCGGCAATTCTATAAATATGGACAGGCACTGAACCAGATGGAAAGCGCACTGGAAAATGCAGAGAAGCTCCTGGCCGAAAACAGAGGACTTGCTGCAAAAGCCATAATGGTAGATACAAGCAGCATGAAAGAGAAAATCAGAAAATGCAAAAAGGAAGTTTCTGATGTACAGAATATAATAAAAGATTATGTGGGAGACATGGAGGAGATCCTCCACCCAAAGAACGAGAACGCAGAGATGCTGGTAGACAGGGTAGATATATGTGCTAATATCTATTCAATGAAAAATGTCTCGGACCAATTGAATTTTACCACAATGACAGGTGCCGGATGCGGCATGACGGGTGGCTTGTCAGGCGGTGGACCTGCAGCGGACAGCATGGTCGATCCCGGCGAAGCGGCGGCCATGGCAGCCAACGCTGAAAAACTGTCAGACTTTCTGGCGGAAGCGGCGAAGACCAGATTACGGCTGGAAGACAAGGGCCGCGACTTGGATGATATCTATAACAAAGTAAAACAGTTCGAAAACAAAGATGATGATTACGGCCTGCGGGCCGGGCAGCTTTATGACAAATATTCCAGCGGAGGCGAGATCGCAAAAGATCAGTGGTCAGCTATTTGGAACGGCCTCAAAGACATAGGCGAGGGCGTCGGCGACATGCTGGAAGATACCGTGGTCGGCCTCTGCAAACTGGTATATAATATAGGGAAAGCAGGCGTGTCTACGCAGGCGGTAGTCATATGCGGACTGACAGGAACGAAGGCTCCGGACTGGGCTTACAAAGAGCTGGAAGGGATCGACAGGACTGCAAAAGCTCTTCTATACGACCCGATGCTGGCAGTCGAAGGAATGGCCCAGTCTGCGAAGGACACCTATCAGAACAAAGGGCTGGCTTACTGCGTAGGCTATGTGGGCGGCGACGTGGTCATGTCGATCATGCTGACAAGAGGCGTGAGCAAGCTGGGGAGCGTCGGCAAAGTAGGGACCAAACTGGACGACGTGGGGGATGTCGGGAAAATAGCAAGGCATGGTGGGATACCGGAACTGAAGTATTTGTATTACAAGAAGATCGCTTTGCATAATCCGGACTCTAAGATCTTGACGCTGGGTTCCTATGAGGGCCGAGGTCCAAACTGCTACATCACAAAGGCGGGCGATACATCATATTTCGACTTGGGCAAGGCCTATGACAAAATACAAAAGAAATACGGGCTCAATGAAGATCAGATGTTTGAAATATTCAACAAACCCATCTTGGAAGATGCAGTGAGGGAAGGAAAAACTATACGGTTTTCACATGACCCGAGTAAAGCAAAAAAGAGAACGGCACTACATAAAGAGTATAATTATTTAAAATCTAAGGGATATGATATCAAAGTGGGAAAAGGAGGATTTTGGTATGCAGAAAGATAATAGAGAAGAGACATTATATGCATTGGCAGATAAATTAAGAGATAAAATCAGTGAGTACTATGGAGAAGTCTGTGATCGGGATTGTTTCACATATCCCGATGTAGAAACGGAAACATTTAATATATATTTCGTATTATATAATTATGCGTGGTTATATCTCATGTATGAAAATGGAGATTTTTGGTGGGAGATATTAGATAAAGATGGAAGACGAGAGATCCCTTCGGGAAGATTCACATATTCAGAAGATACATTCGAAGACCATCTAAATGAACTGGATGAATATGTGCTGTCGCTGATACCGCAAAAATACATTGATGCGAAGGGATGGAGAAATTTGGAAGACAGACCGAACTGGGAGCTGTTGGGAAGGAAATATGCGAAAAATGAAACTCTGGGGAATTCTACTGTGTTCAATGACAAGCATGAGCCTTTGGAAAAAAGAGAAGATTGTCTTAAAGAGAAATTTCTACAGTATTTTGGCGGCAGAGTGTCAGATATACGATTTAAGGAAACAACTGAAAGACCGGGAGAACGGGAGTTTGAAATGTATTTTAGGGCATATAGGTATTTTGACTGCTGTTTTGGAGAGAGTTACAGAGGTGGTATGGATATGCAGACAATGTATGGTGGAGAAATAGGATCAATGTTACCATCGACACAGGAATGGCATGATATAGGGGATCTGGATGTATTCTTTCAGGAGATGAAGATAGAACTGGAACTGCGCATCCCTGATGAATATTTGGAAGCGCATGGATGGAAATGAGGTATTTGTATGTTGTTTGGGAATAAATTTAAAAAAGCTATTGCACAGTATAAAAAAGGGCAGTCAGATGCTCAGGATTTTGTTGATACAGCAATTAAAATGAAAGTCTATTACTCAACGCCTATCGGTGATGATGAGAATGGGGATCAGCAGTTATACATGCTAGAAAACAGTCAAACGGAAGTGTGCTATTATCCGGCTTTTCAAACAGAGAAACGGTGTGTTGATTTTTTTAATGAATGGGGAAGGACCGGATTTATGGTAATTGAAGGTGATCTAACAGGACTCTTATCATCCTTTGATTCACTTCCTATTATTGAGTGCGGCGCAATAATCGATCCCGGCAGTAATGATGAAATAATCATCCCCCCACATATACGTGCTGCGAAATGAAGCATTTGAATACAGAGGAGCTGAAAGAGTACTCTTTTCAAGCAAATAGATGTGAGTCGATAGTTGTGCGCGGTGCCGCTAAAAACAGCTTACCGGGCACCGATTTGGTGGGCTGCAGCGCTCGCAGATCTCCGGCGGCAGGGACCACGGTGAACGACGGCCTGTAAACGTTGAAAAAAGGTGCTTGGTCGGCTCAAAAAAGCGAGACCGCGCACCGGGAGGACAGTGTGCCGGAAAATGCAGAGAAGATCTCGCCGGAATTGTGGTACTTACATGGTCCCGGATGTTAAAAGTCGTATAGACACAACTGGGAGGAACAGACGAAGTGAGTTTTCATTGACATGCCCACCGGCAAAAAGGTATCTTTTCTTTTGCAGCAAAACAGATGAAAATATCCCGCAATCAAAGCAATAGCAATGGCTGCGGGATTTCGTATTTATTCATTAGTTGTTGTGTATTCAGGCCTTTTTGCTGAAGCCGGTAATTTTTTTTATCTCTGACAGT
>JAYFPY010000018.1:0-27732 GCA_034927505.1 Eubacteriaceae bacterium | reverse complement strand
ATGCCAGAGTGTCTACAGACCAAGAAGAGCAGGAGAATTCGCTGGATAATCAAATCAAACATTATGAAAATCTCATCCGGAACAATCCGGCGTATGATCTGGCCGGTATATATCATGACTTTGGGATTTCCGGTTTTAAGGAAAAGCGACCCGGGTTCCAACGGATGATGGAAGATGCTCGGAATGGGAAAATGGATATGATCATAACAAAGTCGATTACAAGATTTGCAAGAAACACCGATACAGTGCTTAAGGCTACACGGGAGCTAAAGGAGCACGGTATCGGTGTTTTATTTGAACTCCAGGGCATTGAAACAACAACATCTGAAGGAGAACTACTTCTTACCATATATGCCGCCTTTGGTCAGGCGGAAAGTGAGTCTGCAAGGATCGGAGCAAAGATGGTATTTCAGAAGAGATGCCAAAAAGGAGATCCGAGACAGGGCTTAGAAAGGTCATTTGGATACACAAAGGATGAAAAAGGGAACTATGTTTTAGATGAAAATGCAAAATGGGTTGTAAGAATATATGAGTTTGCTGCAGCCGGATATACCGGTGCCGAGATTGCAAAATACCTTAATGAAAAGGGCGTAAGGACAAAGCAGGGAAAGAAGTTCTTAGGATTCAATGTTATCCGGATGATAAGGTCGGTTGTATATAAAGGTGACTTCATTATGCAGCAGTACTTTACGGATGAATACAGAAGACAAGTTCTCAATCGTGGTGAACTACCTTCATATTATATAGAAAACGATCATAAGCGAATCGTAACCGATAGGCTTTGGCAAAAGGCGCAAAAAATGCTTGATCAGAGAACAGACTATCTTTCAAAGGGGTCTGTAGTAAAAGAACTGACGGAAGAGAATTACCCATATATGAATAAGTTGTTTTGTGCAGAATGTGGATATAAGTTAACGCGCCGGATATATAGTGAAGGAAATAGAATGTCCTGGGTATGCAGCGGTAAAAAAGCATATAACGAATCCTTCTGTCATGGCCTTAGTATTCCGGACTGCGTAGTGCGCAGCTTTGTCATCATTGATGAAAAAATATATATCAGCCAGAAAAAGGATGAGCTTGGGAAAACCACATATTCTTATGTAAGGGAAAGTACATGGAAAAGGAAACATAGGAAAAAGAAAAACCCAGTGAAAGCACCGGAGCTTACAAAGGAAAACTATCCGTATCTCGGCAAGGTTTTCTGTAAGAAATGTGGCTCAAGGTTATCAAGAAGAGTTAATGGGTCAGGAGAGGTCCGGTGGGCATGTCTTGGAAGGTTAAAGAAAGGAACAGATTATTGCGAAGGTGTTGTTATCCCCGACTCTGTTCTAAGGGAGATAGGGGAATACGAAAACAACATTTATATTGGAAAGGAGCTTATCAATGGAAAGGAACATTACGGTTATACCAGCAAGCCAGATAGACCCGGGCGATGACAAAAGGAACAAAAAAGCAAAGAAAAGGGTGGCGGCGTATTGCAGAGTGTCAACAGAAATGGAAGAGCAAAAACAAAGTTTTCAAAATCAGGTTACCTACTATGAAGAGTATATTGAAAAAAATCCTGAATATGAAATGGTAGAGGTATACGGAGATGAAGGGATATCAGGTACTTCTCTTAAAAGAAGAGTTGAGTTCAAGAGAATGATTGAAGATTGCAAAGCAGGAAAGATAGATCTGATCATAACAAAATCAATATCCAGGTTTGCAAGGAATACGCAGGACTGCCTTCATTACTCCAGAATGCTTAAAAATTTGGGGATCGGAATAATATTTGAGAAGGAAAACGTATCGACTATGGATGCCGGTGGTGAGCTCCTCTTTACGATTCTTAGTTCCCTTGCGCAGGAGGAAGCGAGAAACGTAAGCGAAAATACAAAATGGGGCATCAGAACAAAGTTCCAAAAGGGGATTGATCATACATGCTGGAATTGTATTATGGGGTTTAAAAAAGAGCATGACGGGGAAATAGCTATAGATGAAGAACAAGCAAAAGTGGTGCGCCGGATATATCGTAGATATGAAGAAGGGCAGACACCTCATCGGATAGCAAAAGAGCTAAATGCCGATGGCATATGTGGAGCCCGTGGAAAACCTGCTTGGGAGAACCGTGTTATTGAAGCTATGCTACAAAACGAAAAATACAATGGTGACATACTTCTTCAGAAGACTATTACGGTAGATTATTTAAACAAGAAATGTATAAAAAATACGGGACAATTAAACCAGTATTATGTTAAAGACCATCATGCGGCTATTATCGAAAAAGATGAATGGGAAGCGGTTCAGCTTGAAATTGAAAGGCGAAATGCATTTTGCAAGAAACATAACTTACAGTCGTATGGCCATGTCAAATCATCCTGCACATTTATTTCACAGGTTTTCTGCGGAGATTGTGGCCGTAAATATGGTAGAAAGACATGGAACTTCCATTCTGTTCATGTTTGGTTTTGCAAAAATAGCATACACCACAAAGGCGGGTTTTGTAAAAGCAGGACCTTAAGAGAAACGAGCATTAAGAAGGCAATCGTAATTGCATGGAACAGTGTTGTTGGTGAAAGGAAAACGCTGATGAAAAAATGGAAAAATGATATAGAGAAGGGTGATCCACTTCAGCGGATGCGAGCAAGGCAGATGATCGAACTCACCGCAGAGGGCCCGATAGAGAACGAAATAAGTGAACTAAGCCGCATGGTGCTGGAATCTATATATATTAATGAAGTTACTACTACAGTGAATTTCCTTGACGGGACAACAAAGGAAGTAAGGATATAAAGGTAAATACGGTTTCGGCTTGGTACTACACCGGCCGGAGCCTTTTTTTTATGAATTAAATATCTTTATACATTCTTATCTATTGCCGATATACTCCGTAGTTGGCGGGGACATTTTTTTAGAAAGAAATACTACGAGTATGTACTATGGCATAAAAAATATGTGATGGTAATAAATGCCACACATACTGCATCGAAATGTACTGATTCAGAACCATGTATGTGCTACATAAATATGCCGGATCGAAGGGCAGAATATGGAAATTATATATTTATGATTTCATCAATACAAAAAAAGTGGAATGATCGAAAGCACGTTTTTTTGTCACTGAACAAATAGTTTTGAAGGAGAGTTACTTTTACTTCCTATATATAAAAAAATAAAAGGTCATAAAATTTGCACCTTGAAAGCAACGTAAAAATCGTTGTACTCAAGGTGTTTTATGTTTGTACTAAAGCGCAAAAAGTATATGCAATAGACATGCTCAAAGGTTAGAAAATGACTGTTCGGGTATGCTGAGAAGGCTGGAATCCATGTTCCTGCAGGCGGCGGATTTCCCCATAGAAGCAATACGGGCACAGATATTCGAAGGGATAGATGTGATGATACATTTAGGCAGACTTCCGGACAAGAGCAGGAAAGTGCTGGAGATTTCGGAACTGACGGGACTGTCTTCCGGCGGAGAATTCTATTTGAACACTCTGTTCAAATACGATGCGGTCCATGGACTTGTCGGGACAGGATCCCGGCTTGAAAACGATGAAAAGATGCAGCTGAAAGGATATGTCAATGAACACAGAGTATGATACGTATTGTCTTTCAAAGACGCAAAAAAGCAGATTTCTTATATGTTCATATGCAGGGATCGCCATGCTGTGTTTGTTGTTTTATCATAGTCTCTTTCTGTCAGCCATATGCGGATTTCTCTGTTTCTTCCTTCTGGGGATATTCAGAGACCATATGGCTGAAAAGAGACGGGCAATGCTGCTGATACAGTTCAAGGATCTGCTGTATTCGCTTTCGGCTTCCACGGCAGCCGGCCGGCAGATGGCGGAGGCTCTTGCAGAAGGACTGGACAGCCTCAGATCCATATACGATGATGATACGCCCATGATCAGGGAACTGAAATATATAGTTAAGGCTTCGGGAGAAAATCGAGGCAGCGAAGAAGAACTGCTGAAAGATCTGGCGGCCCGGAGCGGATGTGAGGACATACGGAATTTTGTTGATGTGTACACCGCCTGCAGAGAGACGGGAGGAAATATGGAAAGCGTCATCGGGAACGCGGCTGAGGTGCTGACAGATAAAATGACTATAGAACGGGAGATAAAGACTCTTACTGCGCAGAAACAGTTTGAAGGAAATATAATCACAGCCATGCCGGTGCTGGTCGTGCTGTTCCTCAACGTGTTCTCGCCGGATTATCTGGAGGCCATGTATATTACTGTGGGAGGCAGACTGGTAATGACACTGGCTCTTGCCGGAATGGCAGGTGCATATATGATGATACTCAAGCTGACAAAGATAGAGGTATGAAGAATGAAATTCGATAAGAGCTTTTTTACAGGAAAAGGCGAGTATCTGGCCGCAAGGTACAGAAATCTATATGGAGAAAGCAGCTGCAGGGAGAGGACTGAGAGAGAACAGAAAAAGATCGTCAACAGATATCTGACGGTGCTGATCCTCTTCGCAGCAGTTTTGGCTTTCAGCATCGTTTCATCGGCAGAGGGCGGTCCGGATATGAAAACGGGAGATGACGGTTTGATGATATCTGTGGATAGACCGGCCGAAAATGAAAGCACAGCATCTATAGATGCAAGAGTATGGGCGGTCTCGAAATCGGGAACCATCAACAGGGACAAACAGATACTGATACAGCCGGTGGGTGAAAACATAAAGGCCGAAGAAGACGGCCTTCTGAAAAGCGAATCGGAAAGCGACAAGCTGGACAGGAAGATAAGCACGGCGGTAAGGAGTCTTAATGACAATACAGAAAAGAAGACTGTAGTGCTGCCCTCTGTCCTGGATGACGGCACAAAACTCTACTGGAAGAAAGAGGATAAGAATAATTATCCGATGATCTTCATAGCCGGAATACTGCTTCTCTACATGGTATACAAGAGCAGATACGACAATGTGAAAAAAGAAGAAAAAGCCGCCGGAGAAAATGTCATAAGAGAAATGCCCGGGTTCATAAACAAGCTGGTGCTGCTTCTTGACGCAGGCATAGTTTTCAATACGGCCTTTGAAAAGATCATGGCAGACAAAGCATCATCGGGTCATGACAGCGAGAATTATTTTTACGATCAGATGAAAGATATATATAACAGATCCCGGGAGACCAACAGCCCGGTCCACATAGAAATGGCCGCATTGGCAAAGCGCAGCGGCGTGAGAGAAATGATGAGGATGACAGGAATCATAACGGACAACATAAACAAAGGTACAGATCTGTCGGAGAAGCTGAAGAGGGAGGGAGAGGTCCTCTGGTTCGCAAGGAAAAAGCAGTCAGAGGAGAAGGGTCGGCTTGCGGAGACAAAGCTCACACTGCCGCTGGTAATACTGCTGCTGGTGCTGGTGATGATAACTGTCGCTCCGGCTTTGATGGATATGTGAATAATGAAACAGAGAACGGATGCAGTGAGAAGAAAGGAGGCGCAGATGAAAAAAATAGTGAACCGGAAGGGCATGGAAATGGTGCAAGTGGCAATACTTGTGGCCATCGCTATCGTCCTCGGACTGATATTCAAGTCCGAAATAACTTCGTTCATCAACAAGACATTCCAGGCTTTGAACGGAGGATTCTGATGAACAAAAAAGGCAGTGCTGTAGTAGAGGCCGCTGTAGTGTTCCCCTTGGTTATAATGACAGTGGTCGCAGTGATATTCATGCTGACATTCATGTTTAATGAAGTGGCGGCGCAGGCAAGGATGCATGTGGCGGTAAATGCAAAAGCCGGGCGGGAGACGGAAACGATATTCGTCTATCGAAATGTTCCCGGCAGTATAAAACCATACAGCGGCACAGGGGGGACAGCCAAATGCTGGATCGCAGATGAGAGACTGCATTTTGAAAGAAGAGGGATCCTTTCAAGGTCATTTGTGAAGACGAAGGAAAGCAGGGCTTATGAGGTGGATGAAAAAAGGTATATACGAAATGTGGATTTTTTGAAATGAGGATAGGAAGTGGAAAAAACAGTGAACAGGAAAGGAAGCTCTTCTATATTTCTGATAATGATCCTGGCGGGAATGATGGCTGTCACCTTTGGGTTCATCGCAGCTTCTCAGAAGATAGCAGCGATATCATACGGCGACGCTCTGATGAGTCTGGCCGGAAGGTCAGTGCTGTCAGAATACGACAGAGATCTGAAAAAAGATTATGGTATTTTTGCTTTCAGAGGACAGCAGCATGAGATAAACGAAGAGATGTCGCGTTATGTGAATTACACTCTGGATCTCAATGATAAAGTGAAAATGACCGGCATTGCCTGCGACACATCCGAATATTCTCTGGCAAATACGGAAACGTTCCAAAGAGAGATCATTGAGTATACCAAGTACGCAATTGCCAGAGGATATATCAAAGATATCCTGTCATCTTCCGGAAGCGCGGAACATGACGGAGCAGCCGTAGATACTGAAAAGAGCGACAGGGTACTGAGAAGTCAGTCAGTGAAAAGTTCTCTTCCGTCGGGAGCGGTAGCAGGAAGCGGCAACCTTCTTTCGACTGTGAAAAATGCCATCGGCGAAGCGGATCAGGTTTTTCGGAAAGGCAGCGATGCTTATCTGATGAATAGATATATAATGAGTCATTTCAAAAATGGCAGTATGCAGGATCTAGGCAGGGAGACGTTTTTCAAATATGAAGCGGAGTATATAATCGAAGGGGAGATGGACGACAACAGTAACAGAAAATCATTCAGGAACCATATGCTGCTGCTGAGGAATGCGGTGAACTTTGCCTTTATATATACCGACCCGGAGATGCGTACTGAACTGACGGCAGCCGCACAGTTGATAACTCCCGGCCCGGGAGGCATAGCGACCCAGCTTGTGCTGGCGGAGGCATGGGCGTTGGCGGAGGCTGAAAATGATATGCAGCTGCTGGAGCACGGGAAGAAAGTGCCCATATACAAAACGAAAAAAACCTGGGCAGTGGATCTGGATTCTATTGTAAAGAACAAGGAGACCAAGTACATAGATACTCATTGCAGCACAGGATTCACATATGAAGGGTATCTGCAGATATTTCTCTTCTTTATGGACAAAGACACCAAGTACGGCAGGATGATGGATCTGATGCAGATAAATATTATGGGGACCGGAGACAGCACATTTCTGATAAAAGAACATAATGCAGGTTTTCGCGTCAACAGCACGATAAACGGAAGGAAGTATTCTTATGATCAGGAGTACTAAGGGATATTACACTCTTGAGGCAGCCATATTCCTGCCCATATTCATAATTGCCGTGCTGACAGTAGGGTACTTTGTCAAGGTGGCCGGCGCAGAAGACGATGCCATGCATGCGGCTCTGGACGAGAGCAGACTTGCAGCTTCGCGGGCATACAACATCAAGATCGCTCCTGCTTTTTCGGCAGGTCTGGAGGAACGGATCGTTGAAGATAACGGAGACATTTCATATATAGATGTGAACCGGTTCAGATATCTTCATGAACGAGGAGGCAACTCCGGGATGATTTCTTTCAATATGAATTACCGGATAGACATCCATCTGCCGCTGAAAATGCAGAAAAGCATCGACGCAGGTGAACGGGTCCTGTGCAGAGGATGGATAGGACGCACTCGGGACGGGACTCCGATGAGTTTCGAAGATATGATGACGGAAGACGGCGGAGGCACCGTCTGGGTGTTCCCGGAAAGCGGGGAGAAATATCATAAACACAGCTGCACTTTTGTGACCAATTATCCGGTGCAGGTAATAATGAATGATGAAGTGAGGAATAATTATGAGCCGTGTCATACATGTCATCCGGGAGACCTGGCTACAGGAAGTCCGGTGTACTGTTTTCCGGAATACGGCGAGGCTTATCACCGGGGAGGATGCGGCACCATAGACAAGTACACCATAACACTGTCAAAGGACATGGCAGAAGAAAAAGGATATACCCCCTGCAGCAAGTGCGGCGGGATCTGAATAAGGAACAAAGAACGGAGGAACATGAAATGAATGTGGATCTTAGAGAAAATGATTATATGCTGGAAATGGAAGCGGGCAGCTTCCTGGACTTTGAGGAAAAAGTACTGGTCAGCGGACTGTGCGATTTTGCTCTTCCTATGGATTTTTTCTATGCGGGAGAGAACGTAAGAGCGACATATATGTGCAGCGGATACACTTCGGTGGCCGATTTGAAACTGTCGGGAGCAAAGGAGTATTTTGAAATACTGGAAAAAACCCTGCTGACTTTGAAAAAAGCAGGCGAATTCCTCATAGACAGAGAGAAAGTGACAGTAGCTATGTCCACTGTTTATTTTCACAGAAAATACAGGGACGTGAAATTTGCATACATACCGGAAAGCGAAAGATGTACAGAAAAAAAGGTGGCGGAATTCATCGGAGAAATGGAAAAATATGCATCCGGGAAAGCAAAAGAATATCTAGACCGTGTGCGTACTGCCGTCATATATGAAAATCTGGACCTTGCTGATACTATAAACCTTGTAGGCAGGATACGGCAGGAGATACATGAGTGCGGTATAGAATGAAGCCTGTCGGCTTTTCATGTGCTGTGGTATAATGTACCGAAAAGACCGGGACGCAAGAGGAGGACCCCAATGAAAGAGAAAACAATAAGGACATGCGCCGACTGTACAGTAATAGCCTGCGACGGCAAGAGCAGTGTCTTCCCTGATTTCTGCATTACAGGAAAGCTGGATGAAAAGGAAAAAGAAAAAATATTGGAGATATACAATGAGCCGGAAAACGGGACTGTCATGAAAGAGGCAGCCTGCGTGGAAGCTGAAGGATATATGCAAAAGACCAGGGTCGAAGAAATAATCGATTTTGCAGGCAGACTGGGAGCAAAAAAGCTAGGGATCGCCACCTGCGTCGGACTGATCAGAGAAACGAGGATACTGACGAAGATCCTTCGAAAAAACGGATTTGAAGTATACGGAGTCGCCTGCAAGGCGGGAGCCGTAAATAAAACAAAAGTCGGCATCGATCCAAAGTGTCTTGAAGTGGGAGAGAACATGTGCAATCCAATAATGCAGGCAAAGATACTCAATGAACAGGCGACAGATCTCAATATCGTGATGGGCCTTTGCGTAGGTCACGACAGTCTGTTCTATAAATATTCGGAAGCACTGACGACTACTCTTGTTACAAAGGACAGAGTCCTGGGGCATAACCCGGTTGCAGCACTGTACACTGCGGAGTCATATTACAGCAGACTGATGGAAAAATGAAATAAAACAATGAAATAAAAATCATAATGAAAAAGGAGCCGTTTATCGGCTCCTTTTAAGATCGTTTTTCGATTATCTGTTCTGAAACTCTCTCTTCTGTGCTTTTTTCTTGTCTCTGCAAGCTTTGCATCTCTTTGGCTCGTTATCGAATCCTTTTTCTTTGTAGAATTCCTGTTCTCCTGCTGTAAAAACGAATTCAGCGCCGCAGTCGCAGCAAATTAATGTTTTGTCTTCCATGTTTGTATCCTCCATCATGAAAAGAAATAACCTTTGACCTAAAAACACCCGGCTATTCTGATGGATATCCCCACAGATGAGACCGTATTGAATTTAAAGTACTTAATACATATTGTAACGTATATAACCATAAAAGTCCAATGTTATTTATCATATATTTCCATTTATTTATTTTTGTTGTTTTTAAAATGAAATCACGCGATTTTGAAGGTGTTAGAATGACCTAGAGGACGAATATGCGAATATTCATAATTGTGTTTGTTAAAAAAACTACTTTCGCGAAGCACCTTGAATAATCAGAAAATTCGTGATAAGGTTTAAATATGTTATTTAAACAACTAAATATTCCGAGTGAGAATGACCCTAGAGTTTCCTTGGATGGAACGCCGAAGCGGAAAAGCAGGTAAAGCAGCAGAGTGCCTGCCCAAACTGTCAGGCAAATGGAAGGTCATTTGACGGTTCTTTGGAGAGAGCCCCTTGCCGGGCCGCCTACGAGGATATAACCAACTGGTAAATGAACAGAGAAATATGCGGTTTCGTATATTTGTTTTTTTTGAAACGATATAGATCGTCATATGATATTTAGACCGATCTGCGATAAAAGGCAAGGAGGAATATTTATGAGAATGCTTATTGTTGGAGCAGGTGCTGTAGGCGAATCCATTCTGAGGATACTGCAGTGGAGAGATCCGGAAGGAAAATGGCTGGAACATGTCATAGTTTCGGATTACGATATCGACAGAGCCAAAGAGGTCTGCGATCATCTGACAAAAGAAAACCCAAAGGACAAAGAAAGATTCATACCGGAATTCATCGACGCCCATGATACGGATTCGATGGTACAGCTTATCAAAAAGCACAACTGTGATTTTGTGGCAGACGTTGCTGCACCGTTCGTGTGTAACAATATCTTTGATGCGGCTTACAAGGCGAAGGCCGACTATGTATGTATGGGGACATGGACAGTCCCTTTCGATCCGCCTCAGTACGGATACGGTCTTGAGAACTCATTCTCAGAATGGATGGCCGACTACAACTTTAAGGCCCATGACAAATGGAAGGAGCAGGGGAATCTCGCCTGCATCTGTTTGGGAATAGATCCGGGAGTCGTAGATGTGTTCGCAAAATTTGCAGCAGAGTATCTGTTCGATGAACTGAAAGAAATCCATGTAAAGGACGGCGGAGACCTGAGAGTCCCCGGTGCTGACAAGGATGCAGTAAGCTTTGGATTCAATGTATGGACTGTTCTCGACGAATGTCTCAATCCGAATGTTGAGTGGAGCAAGAAAAAAGGATTCAAAATCGATCCGCCTTTCTCGGGGCAGGAAGTTTTCGATATGCCGGCAGGCGTAGGTCCTAATACAATGGTAAAAGTCGAGCATGAAGAAACCGTACTCATGCCTAAATTCCTGCAGAAATACGGCCTTGAAAAATGTTCGTTCAAAATAGCTTTGGATGATAATCTGATACAGGCTCTGAAATCTGTCCAGGCTCTCGGTCTCAGAAACATGAACAAAATAGATGTGGGAGGAGTACAGGTGGCGCCGCGTGATGTAGTTGCAGCTGCAGCTCCGCAGCCGAAGGACATCGGAGACGAGATGATAGGAAAGATGGTAGTGGGCATCCACTGCATCGGAAAGAAAGACGGAAAGAAGAGAGAAGTGTTCATGTATCAGCCGTTCGACAACAAAGCATCAATGAAAAAATGGCAGATGCAGGCTGTTGTCGCTCAGACCGGATTCGGTGCGGCAATAGGCATCGAATTGATGGGCAGGAAGATATGGAAGGGTGAAGGAGTGTTCAGCCCTGAATACTTCGATCCGCTGCCGTATCTGGAGATAATGGACGAATCGGACTTTGAGTATGGCCTGGTGGAAATGGATTCACCGTACAAGGCAAGCGCAGATAAAAAGATGATGCATGAAATTTTCAAAGAGGCAAAAGAAACAAAGTGATACATAGACGATCGAGGTGAGTATAATGAGCGAACAGGTTGAGACAAAAAAGGAAGGACGTGTCGACGGCGTCGCTGGACTGAAGAAAAGCAAGATAAAAGTTTCGGGAGTAGTTTTTATGATCTACTGCCTGGTTGCCGCCGGAGCTTTCGGTATCGAGGAAATGATACCGCTCAGCGGACCGGGGCTGACCCTGATATTGCTGATAGTATTTCCGATATTGTGGGCGTTCCCGATCAGTGAGATGATCGCTGAACTGGGATCGCTGCTCCCGTCGGAAGGCGGAGTATACGTATGGTGCCGTGAGGCGCTCGGAGAATTCTGGGGCTGGCAGGTGGGCTTTTGGAACGGCGCCAGCATATGGCTGCAGCAGGCCCTGTACTGTGTGCTTGTTGCGGGATACATCGGAAAATACGCCGACCTGACCACATTCACAGAATATGCTATAAAAATAGGAATGATAATAATATTCTCAGTGATAAACCTGATGGGACTGAAAGAGGTCTCGCTGGTCAGCACGGTACTGTCCATACTGGTCATCATAGGATTCGGCGCAGTGGCCGTTGTAGGTTTCTGTAACTGGAACTGCAATCCTTTCGAACCGATGATAAACGATGACGAAGGAGTGGTCGGCTCATTGGGAGGCAGCATTTCCATCGTTGTATGGATGTTCTGCGGATATGAATGCATGGCGAACATGGCGGAGGAAGTCGAAAATCCTCAGATCATTCCAAAGGCAATGGTCATAGCACAACCGGTAATAGCCCTGAGTTATCTGCTTCCGACACTGGCGGGGATAGCCAGCGTAGGCCAGTGGACAAAATGGGCTACAGATGGATCCGGTGCGGTCGGTTACATGGACGTACTGATACAGAATATCGGCATGTGGGCCGGGATAGCATTTCTGATAATAGCAATACTCTCCAACTGTTCGATATTCAATTCATACATCACATCCGGGTCGAGATGCTTTTTCGTAATGGCGGACGATCATCTCTTTCCTAAATTTCTTTGTCGTGTAAGCCAGAAGAGAGGCACGCCGGCAGTGGCTATAATAGTAATGGCATGCTTCACAATACTCATGTGCAAATTCGATTTTACCACATTGGTAATGGCAACTACGCCGCTGCAGCTGTATATCTACATGGCAGTGTCAGTGTGCGTTCAAAAGTTGAGAAAAGAATACCCGGTGGAAGAACGAAAAAAGCAGAAATTGTTTGTCATGGTAGGCGGCAAGCCGGGAATGATAATAATGACCATACTGCCGTTCATCATTTCCATAATAGCACTGTATGTAAACGGTACAGAGTACTTTATCGCCGGATTCTCCATGATGCTCATATCACTGGTACTGTATCTGATATGTAAATGGTCATTCAAAGGAAAAGTGCTGGATGATCCGGAAGCTTATCTGCTCAACCCGAAGACAAAACTGGCGCTGGGCGATACGATCAGCATAGGTGTGTACGTATTTTTATCGGGAGTTTCAGCTTTCGTTGGATCCATACTATTGTATCTGTACGAGGGAAGCTGGGGGCCGGAATACTATAAAGCCGAATACGGCCACGGCTTTTTCAGCGATTTTTACGGCATGATAGATGCCTGCCGTTGGGGAGGCATAGCGCTGATAGTCATCGGACTGATAATTTGGTACATAGGCAGGAAGACTGAAGGACCGGCGCTGGTTGAAGTGAACAAACTGAGAAAGATCAAGCGTGACAAACTGATGGCGGAAAAGAGCAACAGAAGTAATGCATAGAAAATGACAGCAACAGCAGGGAGAAAACAGATATCTGTTTTCTCCTTTTTCTTGCAGAGAAGAATGGGGTGATATATAATATTCAAAGGAGTTTAATTTTATTTCGAAAGGGGAGGTTGGAAATGACAGGATTGAAGGGAATAAGATCCGTCGGTATCATCGGCGGGCTTGTAATGATATTTCTTGGGGTATTCATGATGGCAAAACCGGGAGCGACAGCGGTACTGTTCGACTGGTTCATCGGAGTGATATTTCTGGTAGGAGGAATATCACAGGTGTTTGCCGCAGTTGCAGCAAGGAAGGAAACAGGGCATTTCGCCGGACGTCTGATCGCAGGCATTGCCATAGCAGCGCTGGGCGTTTTCGTAGTAGTCCATGAGAGCACTTCCATATTCATCATGGGTATCATCATAGCAATATTTGCTTTTGCATTGGCTTTCCAGGAATTCTCCATATCACTTGCACGCAGGAAAGAAGGACTGCAGTGGGGTTCCACATTTTTTTTCGGGATCGTGAATCTGATATTCGGGATATTTATGATATATAATGTATTTGCCACGATGATGGCAGTAATAATGATAAACGGCATATACCTGGTGGCAGGCGGCATAATGCTGCTGATATCCGGGATCACCGTAAAAGGAAAAAAATGATACCACTTTCAACAAGAATGAGACCTAAGGCCCTAGAGGAGTTCGTAGGACAGGAACATTTTATATATCCCGGGTCTCTGCTCTGGAATGCGATCAAGAACAAGACTTTTGATTCAGCCATTTTCTTTGGGCCGTCGGGAACAGGCAAGACTACTCTGGCCCGCATTGTTGCCAAAGAAATGGATGCGGGTTTTGTTGAAATAAACGCCAGTTCCACCGGAACCAAGGACTTGAAAAAGCTGATCGAAAACGCCAAACTCAAATTCTACGGTCTGCAGCAGGAGACCACATATGTTTATGTAGACGAGTTCCATCGCTGGAACAAACTTCAGCAGGATTCATTGCTCAAAGCTTTGGAAGAAGGCGTGCTCAGATTTATCGGAAGTACTACGGAAAACCCGTATTTTGCTGTCAACAATGCTGTGCTCAGCAGAGTCAGGAGCATCTACGAATTCAAAAGATTATCGAAGCAGGATATAGAGAAAGTAATAAACAATGCAGTCAGCGATAAAGACCGTGGTCTTGGCAGTATGGATATCGATTTCGAGGATGGTGCTGTTGAGATGCTGGCGGACATGGCCGGAGGAGACGCACGCATTGCTCTGGATACTCTCGGTTTTGTCGCGGGCAATCTGAATGATGACGCCGGGATAACAAAAAAACTCATAGGCGAAGCCATGCAGCAGCGGACTTCTTTCTATGACAAAAGCGAAGATAAATATAATCTGCTTTCTGCTCTCCAGAAATCCATAAGGGGATCCGATCCGGATGCATCGATACATTATCTTGCCCGTCTCATCGAAGGCGGAGCCGATATACAGATGATAGGGAGAAGGCTGATGGTCATAGCCAGCGAGGATGTGGGGATGGCTTATCCCAATGCGGTCAGCATAGTGACATCCTGTGTCCAGGCCGCACTGATGGTCGGCTTTCCGGAGGCTGAGATCAACCTGGCCCAGGCGGTCATATTGATGGCTTCTTCGCCTAAGTCCAACAGATCGGTCATGGCGCTCTACGGCGCAAAAGCGGATCTGAAAAATATGGATACAGGAGACGTCCCCGATCATCTGAAGGATTCTCATTACAGCGGCGCAAAGGACCGGGGCCTGGGCATAGGCTATAAATATCCTCATGACTACGGCGGCTGGGTCAGTCAACAGTATCTGCCGGACAGCCTGGTCGGAAAGGTCTACTATGAACCGACTGAAAATGGAAATGAATCCGGCTTTAAAAAATATCTGGATGGATTGAAAAAGAAAAAATGAAAGAAATAATCCGAGCTCCTCATTCCGGATTTTGCTTCGGAGTGCAGCAGGCCATCGACAAAGCCATGCGTGCTGGAGGAAATGAAAACAAAGAAATAAATACATGCGGTATGCTGATCCACAATAAGATGGTGAAAAACAGCCTTCTGGAAAAAGGAATAGGATTGGTCGGCAGTCCTGCCGAGGCTTCTCCGGGGTCTGTTATTATCGTGCGCAGTCACGGCGAACCGAAAGAGTTCTACAGGGAAGCGGAAAAAAGAAACCTGGAGGTAGTCGATGCCACGTGTCCTTTCGTCAAAAGGATCCAGCAGCTGGCCGGCGAGGCCCATGAACAGGGCCGGGGCATCATCATAGTCGGAGACAAAGATCATCCCGAAGTCGTCGGGATAAACGGATGGTGCGGGAATGCGGCGGTCATTTTCAACGATGAGGAAGAAGCCGGATCTTTCTTTGAAAGCCACCGGGAAGAATGCAGCAGGGAAAAATTTCTTGTGGTCGCTCAGACTACCATAAGAAAAGATGTATTCGATCGGGTCATTTCTGTAATAAACAACAACGGCATAGATGCACAGATAAGGAATACTATCTGCCTTGCCACTGAAGAAAGACAGCAGGGTGCGAAAGAAACAGCTGAAAAAGCGGATGTCATGCTGGTAGTAGGAGACAAAACAAGTTCCAATACGAAAAAACTCTTCGAAATAACGCAAAAATACTGTAAAAAGAGCTTTTTTATTGAAAATATCGAAGATTTACCATTGAAAGAGCTTGCAAAATATAATAGAATAGGAGTTGCGGCGGGCGCATCAACACCCGAAAACGCAATTAAGGAGGTTATTGCAAACATGAGTGACAAAATCACTGAAAACGACACGATGACTATGGAAGATTTGATGGAAGACATCGAAAAATCTTTACGACTGCCAAAGGGCGGAGAACTGGTCACAGGGAAGGTTCATCAGGTCAATGACAAGGAAATCATCGTTAACCTTGGATGCAAAAAAGACGGAATAATTCCGTTGGACGAAATATCATTGGAAGGAGATCAGAAGCTTACAGAACTGTATAGCGAAGGCGATGAGATCCAGGCTAAGGTTCTCAAAACAGACGACGGCGACGGCACGATACTGTTATCAAAGAAAAAGCTGGAAGCCGGCGAACACTGGGAAGAGATCAACAAGGCTCTTGAAGAGAAAACACTGATTGACGTTGACGTCGTAAGACAGGTCAACGGCGGTGTTATAGCAACATACAAAGAAGTATCGGGATTCATTCCTCTGTCACAGCTGTCAGACAGATTTGTCGAAGACTCTTCGGAATTTGTGGGACAGACACTGACTGTAAAGGTATCGAGAGTGGATCAGAGAAGAGGCAAGGCTGTATTCAGTCACAAGGCTTATCTCAACGAAGAAAGACAGAAGGCTCTTGAAAAAGTATGGGCTAATATCCATGTCGACGATATTGTTGAGGGTACCGTAATGAGATTTACAGATTACGGAGCATTTGTAGACATAGGCGGCATTGACGGACTGCTTCATATTTCGGAAATTTCATGGGGAAAACTCAAACACCCTCAGGAAGCTCTGTCCATCGGCGAAAAGATCACTGTAAAGATCCTGTCGATGAATGCAGAAAAAGGAAAAATCTCACTGGGTCTGAAACAGACCATGCCTGAACCTTGGACGATAATCGATGAGAAATATCATGTCGATGATGTTGTAAAAGGAAAGGTAGTCCAGGTCAAGGAATACGGATGCTTTGTTGAGCTGGAACCGGGTCTTGACGGATTGGTGCATATTTCGGAAGTCAACCACAAGAGAGTTGCAAACATCAACGATGAACTTGCGGTAGGCGATGAAGTAAATGCAAAGATACTTGAGATTGACAAAGACAGAAAGAGAATCAGTCTTTCCATAAAGGCGACGCTGGACCCTGATGCAGAAGAAACTGCTCCTGTAGAGGAGCCTGCAGAAGAGACAGCTCCTGTAGAGGAAGCTGCTGAAACAGCAGAAGAGACTACAGAAGAATAGTATCGTCAGACAGATACAAACAAAGATCAAAAATCAAAGATCCCGGACCATGCGGTCCGGGATTTTAGCATCTGTTCTTATCTTGAAATGCTGATCATTTCTTTTGCATTTTGTATGGTTATATCCGAGATATTCATGCCTGCCAGAAGTTTGGCAACTTCGGCAACTTTCTCATCATCGGTAAGGTGGGTGGCCGTGGTATATGTGGCGGATCCATCGGTGGATTTTTCTATTCTGTAATTGTGATCTCCGCACGCCGCGATCTGAGGCAGATGGGTAATGGCGATCACCTGATGATTTTCTCCCATAGCCGACATTACTTTTCCAACTATACTGGCCGTTTCACCGCTGATGCCCGAATCGATCTCATCGAATATCATAGTCGGTATGCCGTCGTATTCGCCGATGACCATTTTGAAAGCCAGCATTATCCTGGACAGCTCTCCGCCGCTGGCTATCTTTGCCAGAGGTTTCAGCGGTTCGCCCAAGTTTGTGGATATGAGGAATTCTATTTTATCTCTTCCGTCGGAAGTATAGTGATCCAGGGAAGAGCTATTTATCGATATTTCAACATCATTGAAATTCAAGTGTTCCAGTGCGTCCTGTATCTTGCCCTGCAGAGTAGCTGCTGAATTTCTTCGAAGAGAAGACAGACGGTCCGTTTCGTCTTTCAACATTTCCTCTACGCGGGATTTTTCGAGCATGACAGATTCAATGTCGGATTCGATGCCTGTCAGGCTGTTCAACTGCTTTTCCAGCTTGTCCTTCAGATCGAGGACCTCGCTGATAGTTCCGTCATATTTCCTTTTCATATCTTCGATCAGATCCAGACGTTCGATCATAATATCCAGATCGCCTGAATTGAAGATCGTCCTGTCTCTTGTTTCTCGAAGCTTGTTGACAACATCTTCAAATCTGTAGTACATGTCGGAGAACTCGTCTTCAAGGGTGGAAGCTTCTTTGGAGAGGGTGCTGATGTTTTTCAGTTCCCCGATGATCAGTTCGATCCCATCCAGGGCATTGGTGTCTTCGCCCCGTGCTTTTTCATAAGCCATGCTCAGACCGTTATATATTTTTTCTTTGTTTTTCAGCAGTTCGATATCTTCTTCCAGTCTCATATCTTCCCCGTCAAGCAGCTGAGCCTGCTCGATTTCTTTTATCTGGAAGGAAAGAAAATCCTTTTTATTGTCGTTGTCTACGACCTGTTCCTCCAGTGCGGCAAGCTTTTTACCGACGGCAATGAATTCATCATACAGCTCCGCCACCTTTCTGCGCGTAGGAACGATCGATGTCTTTTCATACTGATCCACCAACGTTATGTGATTTGCAGGATCCAGAAGATACTGATTGTCGTACTGCCCGTGGATATCGGCTATCTCCATGCACAGAGAAGCCAGTTTGGCAAGCGGCACGATCTCGCCGTCGATCTTGCATATATTCTTTCCGCCGGCAGATATCTCCCGGGATATTATTATTTCACGGTGCTGATATCCAGCTATCATCTGTACCAGAGCTCTGTCCGATCCGGTGCGGATCAGCGAATTGTCTGCGCGGCTGCCCAGAGCAAGACTCAAAGCGGTAAGAAAAACTGATTTGCCTGCGCCGGTCTCACCGGTGATTATATTCAGACCTTTGTGGAAATCCACATCCATGTTTTCTATAGTAGCAAAATCTTCAATGCTGATATGACTTATCATTTTTAACCTCGTTGTTATTTAAGTAATTCTTGTATATTTTCCATTAATTCAGGGACATCACCTTTGGTATCTGCAACCAGCAGTATAGTGTTGTCTCCGGCAACTGTTCCCGCCACATGGGGAAAATTGAGAGAATCGATCGCCTCGGCTGCCGCATTTGCGCATCCGGACAAAGTCTTCACAACAATGATGTTTTCGGCAGGAATGGCTGATTTTATGGTTTCTTTGAATATCTTTACAAACCTGTCGGTAATAGGACCGTCGCCTGTACTCTGAGAGTATTTATATTTGCCTGAGCCTGAGAGTGTTTTGATAAGCTGCAGTTCTTTGATATCGCGGGATACGGTCGCCTGAGTCACATCGTAGCCTGCATCTTTCAGCAGCTGGCACAGTTTTTCCTGTGTTTCTATCTCAAATTCACTGATCAGTTCCAGTACCTTGTTCTGCCTGGAGTATCGCATATTTGTGCTCCTTTCAGGGGTAAATCGATTTCTTATAATTATAACATTTCTATGTGTAATAATTCAATATATTTATTGCTGATTAAAGTTGCCTTATCTCTGTTATTGTGGTATATTTTATATGAGAACACATGTTCACAAAATACAGCAAGGAGCATCGATGAGAATTTTAGGCATAGATCCGGGATATGCTATCCTGGGGTGGGGAATAGTTGATATGAAAGGGAATCATTTTCAGGTGGTGGATTATGGTGCTGTAACGACAGAGGCAGGCGAAAAGATGCCGGACAGACTGAAACACCTGTATTCTTCGCTTATCGAAATAATAGATGAACATCACCCGGATGTTGCCGGGATCGAAGAACTCTTTTTTAACAACAATGCAAAAACGGCTATAAATGTAGGACAGGCAAGAGGTGTTGCGGTGCTGGCCTGTGCCAATAAGGATCTTGAAATAGGAGAATACACGCCGCTGCAGATAAAACAGGCGCTGGTAGGGTACGGACGAGCCGATAAAAAACAGGTCCAGACCATGGTAAAGGCTATACTGCATCTTGAAGAAGTGCCTAAACCGGACGATACCGCAGATGCTCTGGCAGCTGCAGTATGTCACGGACATTCTGCAGGTTCATCGGACAGAATCAGGAGGGGAAGATAAATGATCCATTATATAAAAGGAAAGCTGACCATGAAACTGGAAACAGGCATCGTACTGGAGACCGGAGGCATCGGATTTGAAATAAATACGCCTTCCAACAGCAGATTTTATCTTGCCGATATAGGTGAGGAACTGACTGCATACACTGCAACGACTGTGCGGGAAGACGATATGAGCCTTTACGGATTTGACGACAGTGCCGGGCTTGAACTGTTCAATAAACTTATTACGGTAAACGGAGTGGGAGCCAAGGCAGCTTTGGCGATCCTGTCTTCCATGCCGCCCTCCGGACTGAAAAAAGCCATTGTATTCGAAGATACTGCAATGCTGACCAGAGCCAACGGCGTCGGCAAAAAAACGGCCCAGCGTATAGTGCTGGATCTGAAAGACAAACTGGATGAGATCCGGCCGAAAGACGGTATCGAGGCCGGAGATATAGCAGAGCCGGGAGGAGATCAGAGCGAAAAGGGACAGGCTGTAGACGGACTGATCGCACTGGGATACTCAAGGAGCGAGGCGGCGGGAGCTTTGCTCGGGGCCGAGGAAGGTCTATCCACCGAAGAATATATAAAAACTGCGTTGAAGAACATATAGGGGAATGCTATGGAACCTGAAGAAAGAATAACGACACCGTCTGCGGAAAACACTGCAGAGGAAAAAAACGAAACAAATCTCAGACCTCAGAAACTTGAAGATTTTATAGGACAGAAAACTGTGGCTTCCAACCTGAAGATATTTATAGAGGCTGCAAAATCGCGAGGCGAACAGCTGGATCATGTGCTTTTCTACGGGCCGCCCGGACTGGGCAAGACGACACTTGCCGGCATCATGGCCAATGAACTGGGAGTGGATATCCGTATAACCAGCGGCCCTGCCATAGAAAGGGCCGGGGATCTTGCAGCTATACTGACAAATCTCAACGAAAACGATGTACTTTTCATAGATGAGATCCACAGACTGAACAGGAGCGTAGAAGAAGTACTCTATTCGGCTATGGAGGATTTCGCTTTGGACATAATAATAGGTAAAGGACCTTCTGCCCGGTCTATAAGGCTGGATCTTGCAAAATTCACTTTGGTAGGAGCAACAACAAGGGCCGGATCTCTTTCGGCTCCTTTGAGAGACCGTTTCGGCGTGGTATGCAAATTCGAAAACTACACCACAGATGAGTTGATGACCATTATCAGAAGGTCGGCAGGTATCCTGGGTGTGGAAACCGATGAAGAATCTCTGCGGGAAATGGCGGTCAGATCCAGAGGGACGCCCAGAGTGGCCAACCGGATACTGAAGAGAGTGAGAGACTTTTCCCAGGTAAAAGGCAACGGTGCCATAGATCTGAAGATAACTAATAAAGCGCTCGATGCTCTGGGAGTGGATGAAATGGGCCTTGAAAACCTTGACAGAGATATCCTGCGGGTTATAATAGAACGGTTCCACGGTGGACCCGTTGGGATAGATACCATTGCTGCGGCAATAGGAGAGGAAAGGATCACCATCGAAGATGTGTATGAACCATATCTGATACAGGCGGGGTTCCTTCACAGAACAAAACAGGGAAGAATGGTTTCAGAACAGGCGTATCATCATCTTGGTCTGGAAACCGATGGAGAACAGCTTACACTGGAGTAGGAAAAATATAATGAACGTAAATGATTTCGATTATGAACTGCCTGAAGAACTGATAGCGCAAAAGCCTGCCGACAAAAGAGAAAACAGCAGACTGATGGTGCTGGACAGGGATTCGGGCAATATTATACATGACCGCTTTTATAATATAGCGGATCATCTGGATGAGGGCGACTGCCTTGTGCTGAACGATTCCAGAGTGCTGCCGGCACGGCTTTTCGGTGAAAAGGAAGGGACCGGGGCGAAGATAGAATTCCTCCTCACAAAGAGGATGGAAGGCAACAAATGGGAGACCATGGTCAGACCGGGCAAAAGACTCAAGCCGGGAGACCGGGTGAGATTCGCCGATGATTTTGCTGCGGATATAATAGACAACGGTCCTGACGGTACCCGCATCGTCGAATTCGACTATGAAGGCATATTCATGGAGCGACTGGAACATATCGGAGCTATGCCTCTGCCTCCGTACATAGAAAGACCGGCCGATGACGAAGACAGGGAGCGTTATCAAACCGTGTATTCAAAAATAGACGGATCTGTCGCCGCGCCTACTGCCGGCCTTCACTTTACCGATGAGCTTCTTGGGAAGGCAGCAGCCAAGGGAGTGAAGCTGGCTTATGTGACTCTTCACGTAGGCATAGGTACATTCAGACCGGTAAAGGCGGAGACTGTCGAGGAGCATCACATGCATTTCGAGGAGTACACAGTATCTCAGGAAACGGCTGATGTCATAAATGACACA
Source organism: Eubacteriaceae bacterium (assembly GCA_034927505.1). Lineage (GTDB taxonomy): Bacteria > Bacillota > Clostridia > Peptostreptococcales > Anaerovoracaceae > RUG100. The sequence continues at coordinate 5,452 of JAYFPY010000018.1, read as the reverse complement.
AAGGCGGCCGGCGGAAAGATCATATGCGTGGGGACGACTTCGACCAGGACCGTGGAGTCGGCTGCAGTCGATGAAGGAGAAGGCTGGAAAGTAAAACCGGGTAGCGGCAGCACAGACATCTTCATATATCCGGGATACGAGTTCAGGATCACCGACAGGCTGATAACCAATTTCCATCTGCCCAAATCGACGCTGATGATGCTGATCTCTGCACTGTATGACAGGGAAAAGATACTTGAGGCTTACGAAGAGGCAAAGAAAGAGAAATACAGATTTTTCAGTTACGGCGACGCTATGTTTATAAAATGATCGGAGAACAGAATGACGGCAGTTACATATAAATTATTGCATAAGGACGGAAAGGCCAGGCGGGGAACGATAACTGCTCCCCACGGCAAGATCCAGACCCCCGTTTTCATGCCTGTGGGAACAGCAGCCACTGTCAAGGCCATGAAGCCGGAATCAGTGAAGGAACTGGGCGCGGAAATAATATTGGCGAACACATATCATCTCTATTTGAGACCGGGTCACGATGTGGTAAAGGCGGCGGGCGGACTTCACAAGTTCATGAACTGGGACAGGCCTATCCTGACCGACAGCGGCGGCTTTCAGGTGTTCAGTCTGGGCGACATGCGAAAAATAACAGAAGAGGGCGCGGAGTTCGCTTCTCATATCGACGGATCCCGGCATATGCTCAGCCCGGAGAAATCCATGGAAGTTCAGAATGCGCTGGGGTCCGATATAATAATGGCTTTTGACGAATGTGCGCCTTATCCTGCGGACAGGGAATATGTGATGCCGTCCATGGAGCGGACCACAAGATGGCTGGAGCGGTGCAAAGCAGCTCACAAGGATACTGAAACTCAGTCCCTTTTCGGGATAATGCAGGGCGGTATGTACGATGATCTTCGCAGAAAAAGTGCCGAAGATATCGTAAAGATGGATCTTCCCGGATACGCCATCGGCGGGCTGTCTGTCGGCGAGCCAAAAGAGCTGATGTGCAGCGTGCTGGACGGATGCGTAGATCTGCTGCCGGAGGACAAGCCCCGATATCTGATGGGCGTCGGGACTCCCGACTATCTTTTTGAAGGCGTTGAGCGGGGCATCGATATGTTCGACTGCGTGCTGCCGACCAGGATCGGACGTAACGGAACGGCATTGACCAGCTTTGGTCAGGTCAATATCAAGAATGCCAGATTCGAGCGAGACTTTTTGCCTCTGGATCCGGAGTGCGACTGTTATACATGCAGGAACTACAGCAGAGCATATCTGAGGCACTTGTTCAAATCAGGCGAGATACTCAGTTCCATGCTGCTGACGGAACACAATCTGCATTTCCTTGTCAATACCATGGCAGGGATCAGAAGGTCCATAGAAGAGGATAGATTTGCAGAACATAAAGAGGAGTTTTATCGAAAATATGGATATATGTAAACACGATGAATACTGCGGAGGCTGCATCTATCAGGGCATTTCATACGAAGAACAGCTGAAGATAAAGGAACAGGAAGTCCTGGATCTGATGGCCGCAAAGGAGATCAGCCCGGAGCGGACAGAGCCCATCGAAGGCAGTCCGTCGCAGTACCGATACAGAAACAAAATGGAATATACATTCGGCGATCTTGAAAAAGATGGGCCGATGACTTTGGGCATGCATAAAAAAGGAAACTTCATGTCCATCGTGACAGTAGACCAATGCCAGCTGGTACATGAGGACTTCAATAAAGTGCTGGATGCAGTCCTTGGATACTGCAGCGGCTACACCAAATATCACAAGAGAAGACACAGCGGGCTTCTCAGGAATCTTATAGTCAGAGCGGGCATACATACCGGCGAGATGATCGTCAACATCGTCACCACCACTGAGCCCGGATTCGACGAAGAGGGATTCGTCGCCATGCTGCTGGATCTGGAAACGGAACATGACATCAAGGGGATCATGCGGACTTTCAACGATGACAAAGGCGATGCAGTCAAACCGGAAAGCATGAAACTGCTATGGGGCAGAGATTACTACATGGAAAAAATAATGGGCCTGGATTTCAAAGTCAGCGCTTTTTCTTTTTTTCAAACCAACGTGGCAGCTGTAGAAAAATTGTATACTGAGGCCCTGGATCTGATAGACGACTATGAAAACAAAAATGTTTTTGATTTGTTCTGCGGCACAGGGACCATAACCCAGACACTGGCGCTGAAGGCTGCCCACGTCACCGGAGTAGAGATCGTCGAGGAAGCGGTCAGAGCCGCAAGGGAAAACGCAGAGCTCAACGGACTTTCAAACTGCGAATTCATAGCCGGAGATGTTTTTAAAGTTCTATCCGGGCTGGATAAAAAACCGGACGTCATAGTTCTCGACCCGCCTCGGGCAGGGATCTCCGAAAAAGCTCTGGACAAGATCATCGGATACGGCGTAGAGCAGATCGTATACATATCATGCAATCCGAAAACACTGTTCCCAAATCTCTATTATTTCGAATACTACGGTTACAAAGTCAAGTACATGAAACCATTCGATAATTTTCCGAATACGAGACACGTTGAGTGCGTAGTATTGATGTCACGCATAAAAGATTGATTTTGCTGAAAACCCTTATATATCAATGCTTTTAGCACACATGGGTACAAAACCCATTGAGTCAAAAACATAATTTTATCGGTTCAAGGTAACAAGTCCATAAAGCCACTTTTTTATAGTCAAGTGGTCAGGTTAGATGTCAGTGCTTGGCGACAGAGCAGGTTAGATGTCAGTGGTCGCGAGTGGTCAGGTTAGATGTTTTTTCGGAAACTTTTGAGGTTGTGTGGTCAGGTTGGATGTTGGTTAAAAACGTTGCTATTGTAGCGATAAATTAGAATTTGAACGGAGGAGTTGCATGGTAAATAAAAAAGATGCCATTGAGATAATTTTATACGCCGAAGAAAATGGGATTGCCATTTGGTTAGATGGTGGCTGGGGAGTTGATGCTCTATTAGGAGAAGAAACAAGGTTCCACAACGATATTGATTTATTTGTGGAAGAAAAAAACAGCAAAGATTTTATTGAAATATTGAAAGAAAAAGGCTTTGCTGAAGTTATTGAAGCATATACCACTACAAATCACACGGTTTGGAAGGACGCTAAAGACAGGATAATCGATCTTCATGTATTTGAATTCAACGAACAAGGATACCTTGTTTTTGAAGGTGAAACGTATCCACCAAACGTGTTTAGTGGCATTGGGAAAATAGGTGATAAAGTTGTAAAGTGTATAGATGCTGAAAATCAAGTTTTATTTCACATGGGATATGAGCATGATGAAAATGATATTCATGACGTAAGGTTACTATGCGAAAGATTTAATGTTCCTATTCCGAAGGAATATAAGTAACTGAACAGATTTCAATATGTCCTTGAGATTAAACACAAGGCCCCATTTGAGGAGAATTATTTATGCAATATGGACCAGATCCAAATTCAATTTATCCGAATGAAAAAATAAAAAGCGTATGCTACATTAAAAATGTAATCACACGCCCAAATATTGTCATCGGTGATTACACCTACTATGACGATATCAGTGGTGCAGAGCGCTTTGAAGAGCACGTTACGCATCACTATGAATTTTTAGGTGATAAGCTCATCATTGGGAAATTCTGCGCTATAGCGAAAGGTATCGAATTTATAATGAACGGTGCGAATCATAGAATGTGCAGCGTCACTACTTACCCTTTTAACATTATGGGAAATGGTTGGGAAAGGGCAACTCCGGCACTTGAGGATTTACCTTTCAAAGGAGATACTGTTGTCGGCAATGATGTGTGGATAGGTCAAAATGTAACTGTAATGCCCGGCGTGCATATTGGTGATGGAACAATTGTTGCTGCCAATTCAGTAGTTACAAAAGATATACCGGCTTATCATATTGCAGGTGGCAATCCTATAAAAATAATTAAGAAAAGGTTCGAGGACGAACTCATTGACTATCTGCTGGAATTAAAGTGGTGGGAATGGCCTGCTAAAAAGATTTTTGATAACCTTGAGGCTTTGTGTAGTGCCGACCTTGAAAAAATAAAGGAGATAAAATGAGCGTGTACTCGAAAGAAGAACTGTTCGAAGCCAAACGGCAGATTGATTCAACCATTCACAAGCTAACAGAAACACTTAAAACACTTGAGTCAAAGGAAAATCCTGATAGATATAAATCGCAGGTTACACTTGCAAAAAGACGAATCGTCGCTTTTGAAATTGCGGTGAATTTGCTGGAAAAAGAGCTAAAGGAGATATACGATGAAAAATAAAACAATAACAGAATTCGAATTATTAATCGAAAGCCATCTCGACTTAGAAAGGCAAGGCCCAGGAAGTGCTGAAATGACGCTAAAAGCCCTAAGTTTCATAATGAACCTTGACAGCAATTCAAAGATAGCAGATATCGGCTGCGGTACAGGCGGTCAAACGATGATACTTGCAAAGAATACTGGTGGTCATATTACAGGCGTAGATATGGTAGCTGATTTTATAAACATTTTTAACGATGCTTCCAAGAAACATAATTTTTCCGACAGAGTGCAAGGTATTGTCGGCGACGCCCTAAAACTCCCTTTTGAAAAAGATGGGTTCGACCTTATCTGGTCTGAGGGAATGATAGACAGCTTAGGGTTTGAAAAAACACTTAGCTACTGGAATGGCTTTCTCAAAACAGATGGATATATAGCCGTAACCAGTCCCTCGTGGCTTACCACAGAAAAGCCTGCCGAAATAGAGAAGTTCTGGATTGATGCAGGTAGTGGTTTGTATTCGATAGAAAGCAATATCGAATCAATGCAAAAATCGGGGTATAGTTTTGTTGCAGCATTTACATTACCAGAGGAATGTTGGATTCAAAATTATTTTATCCCACGTCAGGCAACAGAAAAAGAGCTTTTGATAAAATATCCGGAAGATAAAACCGTAGAGGACTATGTCCACAGTATGAAGTATGAGGTTGATTTATATGAAAAGCACAAGCAGCATTATGGGTATGTTTTTTACATCGGCAAAAAAATGGGTGAGAAGTTGAGCAGGAAGTAGCAAACCTTACCAGTACGCTTTTATGCAATAAAATTAAAAACAGGAAGTGAGGCAATGACCTATGTGGATAGTATTCATGTAATATATGTTTTTAAGCACGAACTCTTAGGAGTTTATTTGTTGTGTTTAAAAACATAGTCTATAAGGAAAATAAGATTTCAAATCTTCCTTATAAAATTATGTTTTTGTAAATGTGCAGCTTGTAATGTTGCATAAACTGATTTTATAAAAGGAGATTTCTTAAAAATGAACAAAATAATAAACTGGAAAAAACAATTTGCTATAATATATGCAGGACAAGCTTTTTCAATATTGGGTTCTGCCGCAGTGCAGTTTGCCATTATCTGGTGGCTTACCATCCAGACTGAATCCGCAATCACACTGACGATTGCATCCGTTGTTGCT
>JAYFPY010000028.1:0-131315 GCA_034927505.1 Eubacteriaceae bacterium | reverse complement strand
AAAAGAATATTGCAAATATAGTCTAAAGAGAGTATAATAACATCATCAGGTACACAGGGGGTACTGTGGCCGGAGATGGGGATAAGAATGGGTAGAGATTATTTGATGCAGAAAAAGAAAGAAAAAGACACATCTTTTTGGTGTGTTTGTTTTTATATATGAAATAAATTGAATAAGGAGAAAGAGAGATGAAGAAGAGTAAGGGAAAGAACCTTATTGTCATGCTTTTGATTGCAGCGATGATAATAGGGACAGCGCCGACAACTTTTGGTGCTGATGCAAACAGCGGCTCTGATCAGAGCACACAGAAATCTGAAGATGTGCAGACGCAGGCAGATCAGAACGCAGCTGATGATGTCGCAGATGACAGCAGTCAGAAACAGAAGGACAGCGAAAAAACAGACAGCGGGGAAAAGACCGACAGTGAAGAAATAGTTTTTGATGCTGATAATCTAACTGTGACGACAGATGACCTGAAGGAGAAAGGAGAATGGACCAAAGACGGCGTTACTATTGAACAGCCGAAAGATAAACAAATGTCCTTCACCTTTAAGGGGACTTTCCCTGAGGGGATCACGAAAGATAAAAAACTGGAGATCCGGATACCGGAAGGCGTGAAGATCGACAGCAAAGATGAGATCAACAAAGTGAAAACGGAAGAATATAAAGATGACGAGTATTCACAGGACGGAACGCTTGTCACATATACTTTCGGAGATGATGCATCAGAATACTCTCTTGGCATCAAAGCAACGATCGATAAAGATACCGACCTTGGAAAAGCCTTTGTGTTACAGGCAAAAGCTCAAGGCGGAGATTACAGCACTGCAAAACAGATCACAGTAAAAGCTGTGGCTGCAAAGGATACGGAAAGCAGTGAAAATACAAACAGCACAAACGATACTAAAGATCAGGCAAAGAAAAGCAGCAAGGCAGCCGAGACCAAGACACTGAACGACAAAGATGTGGATTACAGCGGACTGCCGGATTCTTACGAAATGAAGAAGGGCAAGGCAGATGATGGCTGGTATAAGAATTTCAAGGCAACTTATACGGACACTTCCACCGGGATCGTATATTCCACCAGTCCATCCGGAGATGAACAGTCTCTGGGATACAACTGGGTAGACGACAAAGATAATGTCAAAGGCAATTCTCTTCAGGGCACGGCCGGTATTTACAAAATGCGGGCAAAATTCTATATAAACAAACTGAATACGGAATCAGGCAATTATGAAGAAGTGCAGCTGGGATATTCCAATACATGTACAGTCACTGTCAAAGGGACCAACATAACATTCACCAGTCCGGCTCTGTATTTCTCAAAAAATCAGGTGTGGACAGAGCAGGATCTGAGAAAGTTTGTAACATGTACAGACTATAAAGGCAATGCACAGCCATACTACATAAAGGCGGACAATTTCGATACGATAAATACCGGAAGCTGGAACATCCGATACTTTGCAGTAGATAAAGATACTCTTGATGAAGTAAACGCATATCGAACGGCCTATGTCAGGGATGCAGGCGTGTATTTCAATACTGCATACCCGACCGGTCAGCTAAATGACAGCACCAGCGTCAGCTATCAGGTGGGGGAAAATGTATCTGATCCGCTGCCTTCAGATCTTCTTACGGCATTGAAATCGTATTTCTATAAAGAAAACGGAACAAAGATAGACACAAACTATATTTCAGTAAACAGCCAGGGAGGATATGATAATAAGAATCCCATTCCTGAAGGCAAGAACAGCGCACAGTACAAGATCACATATCACATCGATGGATATCCGTCAACAGCCGAAACAGACAAGACCATTACCGTAAACATCTCAAAAAAAATAGAATCGAATGCAAATTTCTATTTTGACAACTGGGGAAACACCAGGTACTTCAGTGCACGATACGATAGCTACAATCAGTCTGCATATGGCGGCGTAACAGGCGCCGTGGGCATGTCGGCAGATACATTGAAATCACTGGCCAAACCGGAAGACGGGAGCTATTTACATTGGAATCAGGATGTGGATGGCGAGAGCTGGTCATACCACGGCGAAGACCCGTCAAAAATTGACGGAAGGTATGAGATAGAAATCGATACTTCCAAATATGATCCTGATGTGGCAGGACTTCAGAGTTTGCCAATGACATTTATTTTCCGTGCAAGCGCAGAATCGGGAGCAGCAGAGTATGTGGCAGTGGGCGAGCTGAATGTGAATCTGCAGCCGGTCCATACAGAAGGAAATGGGCAGATGGCAGCATCTGATTATAACGGCAGCATCAATTTCAACTATTATCCTGCAGCAGAAAACGGGACCAGTTACTTTGGCGGGAATTACGAGGTTCTTTCCACAGCCGAGGATCTTCCTGAAGTGCTCAGCGATGACCATAAGTTTACTAAAAAAGAACTGTACAGTCTTGGCCTGAACAAATATACAGCGGCAGACGGAAACAAGTACACTGGGTATAATCAACAATCTACGGAAGATTATAATAATTGGATAACTGTAGACTACAATGAAAATGACTTGACAACGCTAAAAGAACATATGGGAGAAAATGGGTACGGCCAAAATGTCGGTGCCACTTTAAAATATAACGACGGGACCACTCAATATACTATAGACGGTTCTGTGTATGTTAGCATACGGACTGATTATGCCAACGGGAGTCTTAATTACTACGGATCTGAAGATAACTATAATATGAATATAAACAAAGCATATGACAGTTCGACTTCCAAGTACAACAGCACAGTGTCCGGCAGCGCTCAGGTAAATCAGGGAGATACCGACTGTTTCCTCTTCACGGGAAAGATGAAGACGAAAAACAGCAAATGGGGTTATTATAACAGCATGAAGGCTTCTTATCAGTTCAATGCGACAGACAGCAATGATTACAAGGTCATAGACAACAGGAGCGGCTTTCAGGAATGGCAGGACAAAACAAATTACATAAAGGTTGAGTATGACACGACCGGATTTGATATTGAAGAGGCCGGAAGTCAGAAGGTGCCTGTGACCATAACCTATTATGACGGCACAGGAAACGCCGATGCAAATATAATAAATAAATTTGAAGGGACTATAAATGTCACAGTCAAAGGAAACGGAGTTGGTTTCAACGATCTGAAGACGGCTTGTTATGAAGGCGACAATGTGGATCCGAAGAGTTTTGTTTCGGCTTATCTGACTCAGGACGGATCTGCTGTAGACTGTACTCTGGACGACGACGGCGGTTTCGATGTCAACAAACCGGGGACATACACTCTGAAGTACAGTGCTGTACATCCGACTACCGAAAAAAAATATGAACATGAACTGACTTTTACTGTGAAACCGGATCTGCAGTTCAGCGGCGTATCTGATACAGAAATATTCCAGAATGAAGATTTTGACCTTCTGAAAGGAGTAACGGCGAAGACCATATCGGGAAACAAGACAGTGGACGTAAAAGTCAAAGATGACGGCGGTTTCGACAATACGGTACCGGGAGAATACACTGTGACATATTCAGCTGTACATCCTTCATCCAACAGGGAGTACACAGCAACCAGAAAGATAACTGTCAAGAAGGACGGTATAAAAATAACAGGAACTGAAGACAGGACTGTCAATCAGAACACAGATGTGGATATAACTGAAGGCGTCGAAGCCAAGACAGACAGAGGCAAATACATGAAAGTCATCGTAACAGATGACGGCGGTTTCGATGCCGCGAAGGTGGGAACATATACAGTCAAATACAAGGCGACCAACAGCTCCACGGGGGAAACAGTTACAGCAGAAAAGAAGATCACTGTTGCTGCCAATACCAACGACAGTAAAGTAACGATCAATTTCAAGAGTCCGTTTACAGACAACAGCAACTTCGTGCTGGGCGGCAGCGGCCAGGAGAACCTGATCCTTAATGTAAAATATGAAGGAGTGACAGGCGACAAAGGAAGACAGCTGCGGGTAAAAGTACCTAAGGGCTTTGAAGTAGTAAAACCTCCTGAGATCACTTTCTCTATGGAGAAAACGCCGACACTTCAGGGATCGTATACAGATGAAAACGGAACATATTTCATCTATACTTTTGCTGATGACGGCACGGCACAGTGTTCTTTCTCATTTACTGTGAAACAGAAACTCCAGACTCTCTACAGTGATTTGGTAGAAGGAACAAACACATACGATTTCAGGGCAGATGCTCTGACAGGCGGTTCATACAACGCATCGACAAAGGAATCTACGGCAGGAAATGCTGTGATGACTGCCAAAACTACGTTGGAAGCCAACGGTGACCTTCCGGACATGTCTGTAGATAATACCGGCAACGATGAAGTTTGGTCGCCGGGAGAACTGTTTGGAGTGTCCAACGGCGGAGGTTACGCTTACTACAACAGCAATAACTATGGAAGCAAATGGTATACAATCACAGTCAATAAAGAGGCGGGAAAACTGGCTTCTCCGGATTGGAAGCTGCAGTTCCGGCTGCCTGACGGTTTGCGGACCACTTCCAATCAATACAATTACAGTCTGCAGTATTATTCCGGTGATACTCTGCTGGCGACTACATATTCGGATTCCAGTGAATTCAAGACGGAGAACGGCATCACTACTATAGGTCTGGCAAATCCGAATAAATATACATTCAATAACGTGGCAACGGGCAAGACCTATGCAGACACAAACAGAGAAACAACAAAAGTAGTATTGAAGATGAGGTTCACAAATCTTTCGGGCGATGATACAGAGACTGTAAGACTGAGAGATGCTTTGCTGATGAACAAAACAGTTGACGAATCGGATCCTGCAGACCAGGGCGTCATGAAAGGAACTGATATCAGTCTGATTCAGACATTAAGGGACAGAAGCTCGAATACTGCAACAAAAAAGAGCGGCACAGATATCGCCATCAGACTGGTGAATCCGTCAAATCTGTCTGACAGCAATAAAATGCAGCTGAGGACATATCCGTGGTACGGCGATGAAACAGACGGTATCAGCAGCAGCGATTACAGTATCGGTACCGGAAAAACAAGGACCGAGATGAACTGGTGGACTGAAACACCGGGAATAAGGAGCTACGGAGTATACAGGGGACTGGAATATACTATCGGATACGATTATGAATTCAGCCCTGTGTCAGTGAGCCCGAGCAATAATTACTATAAAGTAATGTATACTGTGAAAGACAAAGACGGAAATGTGGTCAAAGATTCAGAGGAGCAGACCAATTCTGACAGCAGCATTGCGCTCGAAGAGGGGCAGTACGTATCTTCGGTCACTGTGAAATATATCAATATGTCAAACAGCATAGTAAACAATGTTGATAATAACGGCGGGTATGCATTTGTGAGATCGGGGAGGCCTAGCATCAAGGTCAAGGCGCATAAAACACATGCAGACGGCAGCCTGATAACAGAAGACTATGAAACTACTGTAAAGTACAGCACGGTGAACAAATACGGCACGGAACAGAACGTAGACAAAAAAGTCACAGTAGTTCCGGTACTTGATAATGCTGTGATCAGTGCAGCAGATCAAAGCAGTAGGATCGGTGTTACAATATCTCCTGAAAACCAGGCCAGCGGCACACTGGTGAACGGAAACAATGATTATTGGTTTGCCATAGACATTACGACCAGTAAAAACACAATGGATTATGAAGACCCTGTCCTGGCGTTCACAGGAAAGTCTGTTGCCATGGCCAACTGGGACAATTATACATCTCAGATTACTGCCTATGCGGTGGATACGGATGCCAACGGAGACCCGATATGGATAGATGATCCATATGATCTGAAGGTAGCTTCTTTGGTGGGATACAGTACTATAGACAATATAGTTGGAGTTAAATTGAATATAAAGAGCTGGATCAATGACAACAGTAAGGCCCAGAATCCTACCACGCACAGATACGGGATATCATCCAAAGCATTGTGGTCTACATCCAAAGGATTCACAGCAGCCGGTATGGACACCCAGTTGAATACACAGGGTTATACTTTGAACGATTTCAAGGTACAGTTCGATTACTCCAATGCGGATCCCGACAGGACTGACAAGGTAGTCACCAACGATACAGGGACGACCACAAAGCATCCTCTGGGACAGATGGCTACATCTATCAATACGGCAGACAGCAACTATGATATCGACCCATATGCAACAGGCGACAGATTCTATTTCAGTACTATGGAGCTGCAGCAGACAAATATTGCGACTACCAACGATCAGCTGAACTCGAACTTTGCCGGATATCATAAGGGTGCAACTCTGTTGTACGATGTCGGCACAACAGATGAAGAAAAGGCCATGATGTCTCTGACACAGGGCGTGGTAATGGATGCAAATTATTATGCCTATGACAGTACTACAGGCACTTACAGCGACAGATACTACAACTCAAGTGCCACAGCTTACTATAAGACGAACACCAGCGGAGATACGTGGAAGAAAGCTACATTCGGCTACGATTCAAAATACTATATAGGCACGGGCAATAACAGATATTACGCATCGTTCGCTTTGGGCGACGGAGAATATGTGACCAGCGTGAAGGTGGAGTATACCAACAATCAGAACAGGACCAGGTTCCCGAGCATAGGACTGGTAAGGAACAAAGCTGTACCGGAGACCACCCCTTCAGGATTCGACCTTAAGTCGAAGGGCGACGGGTATCAGTTCACGTACAATAATGTATCTTTCAAATATGACAACTGGACTACTCTTGCAACAGACGAGGACGACCCGGTAACACTGAATTTTTCAGACAGTCAGAAGTCATCCAGGATGGTGATAGGATCGAAGAAAGTTATCAACAAATTCACGGAAGATATCAGTTATAATCCTGATTCAGTCAATCAGTCGGAGAGTACGACTGTAACGGCAAAGACATCATGGACATTTACCGATGCGACAAAGAGAGTTGGAGTCTCTACATTGAGGCCGACTGTCTGGTACAAACTGATGCCGAATGTGAATTATAAATCGGGAAGCATCGACAGCAGTGTTGCGACGGCGGCATATTATCCGCAGTACAAACTGAATGACAGTGATACATCAAATGATGGTGATGCCGATGCCAAATACGGAATGCTGAAGATCACGTTCAAGAAACAGATCTCCAGCGGCACGTCTGTGAACTTCGGACTGCTGACAGATTATAATACGGAATACGGCCCGGCAAAACAGCCGATCACAGACTCATGGCTAGACACAGCTTATGAAAAAGACAATTGTTTCACCGATAACGGATACTATGTTACATTTGACAGTACATCAAGCCAGTATCAGGAAAATTTAGGCGAGAAAAAAGACCTGTACTTTACATCGAAAAATCCGTATGACATGTATGAACAGGCTGTGACCAATAGTATCATAATCAACGAAAAGAAAGAGACCGGCATCGCTACATATCCGACATCCACGGCACCGGACGGCAATACCTCGGTAGGTGATTTCGTAACGCCTGCCACAGGCACCAGTTCCGATGAATTCGGAGGAAATATAAAAGTAATAGGCGACGTGGACGCAGACACTACAGACTGGAATATATACATGAACATTCCTGTCAAGGACAGCACTACTCAGTATCTGGATTATGCCGGAGACGGCAGCAGAAAGACCAGCTCAGGTTCCCAGTTCACTGCGGGACTGAAGAGTCTTATAGATGCTTCGGTATTCCCGAAGGGCGCTGTGATCAGTTACAGTAAATCATGGGATACCGCCAAAGCAGGTCTCAAAGGTGGAACAGATGCGGCAGATCTTGGCTACAAGACGACTGCACAAGTGGAGGCAATGTCTTCTGATACAGAAAGAGCGGATTTCCTGAAGGATGTCAAGAGTATCCATATATCAGTGCCGAAAATGGAGAATCAGGAGCTAGTAAACTTCAGTGTGAACTATTTGAACATCGACAAGGACGAAATAGGACTGCAGAAGGCATATTCAAGTCTGTACTACAACTATAAGGTAGGAGACAACTGGAAGTACAACGATTACAGCCTGTCGCCGCTGATGGAATATCAGCTGAGCGATATGTATATCTCCGGTAAAGTCTGGAAAGAAAAAGATTATAATTCTCTTTACAGCGGCCGTGATGATAAATATGCAGGCGCCAAACTGGAAGTGGTAGATTCAAGCGGAAATGCGCTGAAGGTAATGGACGGATGGACAGGTACCAATAACAAAGCGGACAGCGATGCCAACGGAGAATATAAACTGGCAGTTCCAAAAGTGGGAAAATATAAAGTGACGTTCGGTCAAATAGATAAGATGAACCTGGTCACAAAAGAAGCAACGGGAGGAACTGCAGCCACACAGTCTGTATTCGATCCGGACTCATACACGAAAGATATAGAAATAGTATACAATCTGGAAGGTCATGAGCTGACCAACATCAACGCAGGCCTCTACGATGTGACCATTGATGCACAGGACTTTACTTACGGGATCGATGAAGGGAATATCAGCGAGAATGCTTCAAAACTACTGTCTTACGTAGTCGGCGGACTGCAGGGCGGAACAGCAGACCGCCTGGATAATATATCAGTAGATGCCGCTCAGCTGAAGGCTATAAATGATGCCATAGCTGCCGGGACTGTGAAAAAGCTGCCTTTGACATTTACGTATCAACCATCGGTCGTCAGTGCGTCAGTGACAAAGACTATATACGTCACACTGAGAGATCACGGAGACGGCGCGGCACAGAAGGAAGAGCGTATTACGGCCAATGATTTTTGTTACGGTATCAGTCTCGGACAGATGAGTCAGTACGCTGCCAGACAGCTGTCATTTGTAGCGGCCATCGATGCTGACGGCAACACAATAGACACAAGCAGCTTAATAGTAGATGAAACGACATTAGGCAATATAAATGATGAACTGCTAGCCGGGACTATAAAGGCCGGGGATCAGAGAGATCTGAAGTTCAGCACGCCGAACGGCACTGAAACTACAGTAACTGTCACCTTCAAGGATGCAGGCACACTGGTCACAAGCAAAGAAAACATCAGCGCCAACAACTTTGAGTACGGGCAGGATGAAGCTGCTCTTACGGCAGACAAGGCCAAGGAACTGGCATCAGTATCGGCAGTGGACAAGGACGGATTCCCGATCGATGTGAAGGACCTCATTGTTGACAATACGACTCTGAATTCGTTCAATGCCCAGTACAAGACGGCTGTTCCGGGAACGAAGATCCCAATGACTTACAAAACGGCCGGCGGAACATCAGTGACTATACAGATCACTGTAAAATCCCACGGCACGCAGATCAAAGACGGGGAGACCCATATAACGGCCAACGATACGTTCTACAGTGTCAAAGACAAGGACGGCAACAAGGCTCCTACGCTTTCGAAAGACGAGATCAAAGCAATGATGGCTGTAGCTGCCACAGACAGCGACGGAAAAGCTATAGACGTCAAGGATATCAGTGTGGATAATACTGAACTGATGAATGTAAACGCTAATATCGATGCGGGAATACTGGGCAAGTTCCCTGTAACATACACAACTGCAGACAAGGTGACTGTGACGGCATACATAACACTCAAGGGAACAGGAGTCAACAAAGATCCTGATAGCAGCAAGCTTTCAAGCATAGGCGCCAACGATTTCACATATGCTATAAGGAACAGCGCCGACAGCAAGACCAACCTGAACATAACTCAGGATATGGCCAAACTGCTGTCAGCGGTACAGGCCACCAACGACAAGGGCCTGGACATGTCTGCTTCCGATATCAAAGTAGATCAGAAGATGCTGAAGGTAATAAACGATGCCAAGAATGCCGGGAAAGTTGGAGTATATGATCTGAAGTTCTTCACGGCTTATGAAGAAACAACGATAAAGGTCACTCTGACTGACGTGGGGACAAATTCAAACGGTACGGACACCAGCATAGGCGCCAATGATTTCGAATACGGCGTCCGTGATTCCGACGGCAACACGGCGGCGGACATAACAGAGCTGGTTGCAAGGAACCTGTCTTCAGTCATAGCCTATGACAAGGACGGCAACAGGGTGCAGACAGATAAGATAGAGGTCGACAAGGATCAGCTGAAGGCCATAAATGATGCCATAGCAGCCGGAGAGACAGGACCATACAAACTGAAGTTCACAGAACCCGGAGGAAAAGAAGCAGAAATCACTGTGACTCTGAAGGACATCGGCTCTAAAGTGACTACCGAGAAGGGCTACATCACAGGCGAAGGCTTTACATATGCCATGAAGGACACGAAGACGTTGAAGGAAACACCGGACATCACAACCGATGAAGCAGTACGTCTGGCACAGATAGCTGCTCATGACAATAACGGATGTTCTATAGACGCAAAAGACATAATAGTAGATGAAGATATGCTGGCAGCGATAAATCAGGCCAAGCATGACGGGAAAGAAGGCGTGTACGACCTGACATTCAAGACAAAGGACGGATATGAGATAACCGTGCCGGTGACCCTGAAAGATATCGGGACCAATCCGAACGAAGATCTGGCGGCCATAGCAGGGAATGACTTCTCGTATGCGGTAAGGGATCCGGAAGGCAAGACGGCGGATGCAATAACAGACGCTATAGCGAAGAAGCTGTCTGATGTATCGGCTACGGACAAAAACGGCGATCCGGTCACTGTTGATAACATCAAAGTGGATCAGGATCAGCTGAAAGCCATAAACGATGCGGTAACAGCAGGAGAGACAGGACCGTACAAACTGAAATTCACTACAGATGACGGCGTGGAATCAGAGATCACTGTCACACTGAAAGACAACGGCGTGAACAAAAATGACGGAGAAGAGAGCATAACAGCCAACAACTTCGAATACGGCATTAAAGACAAGAACGGCGGAGCAGCGGCGGATATCAGTGAAGACATCGCTAAAATGCTGGCTTCGACAGAGGCATTCAATAAAGACGGCACTCCGATGGATCTGTCAAAAGTCACAGTTGATGCCGACCAGCTGAAAATCATCAATGATGCCAAAGATGCAGGTAAAAAAGACGACTATGAACTGACATTCAAAACGCCGGATGGAAAAACAGCGAAGATAATAGTTTCGCTGAGAGACTATACAGATGTGGGCAAAGATGCGGGGCAGATATCGGCAAACGACTTCATGTACGGCATCAAAGATAAGGACGGAAAAGCCAATCCGGATCTGACAAATGCAAAGGCGATCGAACTGGCAAAGGCTGTGGGACAGGACAAGGACGGCAACCCGATACCATCGGGAGAACTGATAGTGGATCAGACCATGCTGAAGACTATAAACGATGCCAAGGCTGCAGGGAAGACCGGTACATATCCTCTGAAATTCACCACTGAAGAAGGAAAGACAGTGACAGTCGATGTGACTCTGTACGATCATGAAGGTTCATATACCGGCGGCGAGATCGGAGGAAATGATTTCTCCGTAGGAAAGACTCAGGTAGACGGGCTGACAGATGCCGATCTGATAAAGCTGGGCAATGCATCGGCTTATGATGAGAACGGAAATCCGCTGACTGTGACCGTGAAAGACAGATCGCAGCTGAAGGCAGAACCGGGAACATATCCTGTAACATATACGGCGACAGACAAGGACGGAAATGAAATGACCATAACTGTAAATGTGACAGTCAAAGAATGGACGTTGATAATGCAGGATCCGCCTGTAGCCAAGAAGGTCAGCGGAGACAAACCTTCAAAGAAGGGAACGTTCAAATTCTATATGAAGGCAAAGACAGCAGGATCGCCTATGCCGGGCAGCACTTCTGCACAGCGTCTGGAAAAGACGATAAAAGGTGCAGGATCCGTAGAATTCGGATGGATGACTTACATGAAAGCCGGAACATATGTATACGAACTGGGAGAAGTCGATACGGGCACAGCAGGCTACACATATGACAAGGCAGAATACACAATGACAGTGGTCATAACAGAAGGAAAAGACGGATTCGAGAAAGACGTGACATACAAGAAAGGCAGCAAGTCTGTCAGCAAAATGACATTCACAAACAAATATGACAAGAGCAAGGCCGGCATCGGAAACGGAGACGGCAACGATGACGGAACTCTTCCGGCAGGAACTGTCAAGCATTACGGCTCAAAGACAAAAACCGGAGATGATACGACAATGATGCCGTACCTGCTGCTGATGATAATAGCAGCAGCCGGAGCCGGAATGGCAGCTGCGAAACGCAGAAAAGAGCAGTAAACAACAGTTATAACTGAGAATATGGAGACCTCCCCTGATGATTTATTGGGGGAGGCCTTTCGTTTACAGCTGCTATTTGTTACAATATGTAAATGGATATGCAAAAACTAAGTATCGGACAGATGGCAGAATTGAACAGAGTGTCAAAACAAACTCTTAGACTGTATGATAGAGAGGGCCTTTTGGTCCCGGCTTTCACAGAAGAGGAGACCGGCTACCGGTATTACTACATAACCCAGTCCGCACGGCTGGACTTCATCCAGTATCTCAAGACTTATGGAATGACTTTAAAACAGATCGGGGAGCTGCTAGAGGGCAACGGACCGGGATCTGTGAAAGAACTGCTGGATGTGCAGATAAAGGAAATGGACCGGCAGATCGACAATCTGGGGAAAAGCCGAGACATGATACTGCGCACGCTGGACAACTATAAACGTTATGAAGCTCTCCCCAAAGACGGGCGGGTCTTTCTTGAATTCATTCCGGAAAGAGAAATATATATATATAAATGCGAGGAAGACTTCTTTGCACAGGACGATGCCGGTTATGAGTATATGCTGAGAAAGCTGAAACACGATCTGCTGGACAAAGGTATACATCTTTCATATTTCTGCAATATAGGGACGATAATACGGAGGCATCATTTCGAGAAAAAAGAACTTTTCTCCGACGAGATATTTGTCTTTGTGGATGAAGATGAAAGCGGACAGAGGAATACAGAGCGGACGCCGGACGGTATGTATATGTGCATGTGTTCTTCGGATTTCAATGCAGAAGCGGACAATGCAAATAAACTTTTCGATGCTGTCAGGAGCGGGGGATATAAGGCGGCGGGAGATTATCTCTGCGAAGTGATCATAGATTTTCCCATGCCGGAATTCGATCATCGGCAGATGTTCTACAAGATACAGGTACCTGTCGTAAGGGCTTGACATTATACATGCTATAACCTCTATACTACAAAGTACAGAGGTTATATTTTTATTGCAAGGAGGTAATCTTATGGAGCGCAAAGTGAAAACGGTACAATTCGGCTGCGGAAAGATGAGCGCATATCTGATGAGATATGTAACAGAAAAGGGCGGCAGTATAGTTGCCGCTTTCGATATGGATCCGGGTGCGGTCGGAAAAGACATTTCGGAAATAATGGGGACCGGAGAAAAAACCGGCGTCACAGTCTCGGCAGCAGCGGATGCAGAACGGATAATAGGCAGAGAAAAGCCTGATGTATGCGTCATTGCCACCCGCAGCACTGTTGCAGAACTGGAGACTATTCTTACGATATGTGCGAAAAACGGAGTCAACGCGATCACGACCTGCGAGGAAGCCATATATCCGCAGAATTCATCGCCGGAGCTGGTAAAAAAACTGGATGCAATGGCCAAAGAAGGCGGATGCACACTGTGCGGCAGCGGATATCCGGATCTGTACTGGGGGACACTGGTAACGAATCTGGCAGGATCCTCTGCACGGATCACAAAGATAAAAGGTTCCAGCAGCTATAACGTTGAGGACTACGGCATTGCTCTCGCCGAGGGTCACGGAGCCGGGATGACAATAGAAGAATTCAATAAAGAAATAGGAAACTACAACAGTCTTTCTTCAGATGAAATAAAAGAACTGGTGGAAAAAGGAGAATATATCCCGTCATACATGTGGAATCAGAACGGCTGGCTGTGCAGCAGACTGGGACTGACCATAAAAACACAGACACAGAAGTGTGTGCCTCATACATATGAAAAAGATCTGAAGTCCGAGACACTGGGAATAACCATCAAGGCAGGAGATGCCACAGGAATGTCGGCTATAGTGACCACGGAGACTGAAGAGGGGATCACGCTGGAAACGGAATGCATAGGAAAGGTATATGCACCGGACGAATTCGACAAAAATCAGTGGACTCTCTCAGGGGAACCTGAGACCACAGTTGTGGTCAACAGACCGGCAACCGTAGAGCTGACCTGCGCGACTATTGTGAACAGAATACCGCAGCTGATAGATGCGGAGCCCGGCTATGTTACAACGGACAACTTCCCGGATAACAGGTACATGATAAAGCCTATGAACTTTTATGTAGAATCAAAATGACCTGCGAAGCGACTCGCAAATAATAAAAATGGAAACCCCGGGCTCCGCAGATCCACTTCTGCGGAGTCCGGGGTTTTTGATAAAACACGTTTAGGTAAAGAGAGCAGGGGTAAATATCAGAAAATAAAGAAAAACAGCAAGGAGGTAGAATATATGTATTACAGTACATCGGAAAAACATGAAGAACTGCGCGGAAAGATACGGGCTTTTGCAGAAGAGGAAGTAAAACCCATAGCTTTCATGCTGGATCAGAATAATGAATTCCCTGAAGAGGCGGTAAAAAAGCTGGCCAAAATGGGACTGATGGGCATCCCGTATCCTGAAAAATACGGCGGCGCCGGGCTGGATGTGATCAGTTATGCTATTGCGGTGGAGGAACTGGCAAGAGTAGACGGCGGCATGGGAGTCATCCTGTCGGCTCACGTTTCTCTCGGGACATGGCCGATAGCCGCATTTGGAACAGAGGAACAGAAGAAGAAATATCTGGTCCCTCTGGCAAAAGGTGAAAAACTGGGGGCTTTCGGCTTGACAGAGCCCAACGCAGGCAGTGACGCCGGCGGCACAGAGACTACCGCCGTGCTGCAGGGCGACAACTATATACTCAACGGCGGAAAGATATTCATCACCAACGCCGACAGAGCAGATACCTATGTAGTATTTGCAGTAACTACGCCGAACATCGGGACCAAGGGCATCAGCGCCTTCATCGTAGAAAAAGGATGGGATGGTTTTGAATTCGGAGATCACTACGACAAGATGGGTATCAGATCATCGGCAACGGCTGAACTGATATTCAATGACGTAAAGGTGCCGAAGGAAAATATCCTGGGAAAAGAAGGCGAAGGATTCAAAATAGCCATGGCTACACTGGACGGCGGACGTATAGGCATAGCCAGCCAGGCTTTGGGCATCGCTCAGGGAGCTTTCGAACACGCTGTGGAATATGCAAAGGAAAGAGTCCAGTTCGGTATCCCGATCGCGCACCAGCAGATCAACTCCTTCAAGATCGCTGATATGGCGACAAAACTGAGGGCGGCCAGACTGCTCATATACAGTGCGGCAGAGCTGAAGGAACATCACGAGCCTTACGGCATGGAATCGGCAATGGCGAAACAGTATGCTTCGGACATCTGTCTGGAAGTGGTAAATGATGCACTGCAGATGTACGGCGGGAACGGATACCTGAAAGGGATGGAAGTCGAGAGAGCTTACCGTGATGCGAAGATAACAACGATCTATGAAGGGACCAACGAAATACAGAGAGTGGTCATCGCTTCGCATATCATCGGCAGACCGCCGAAGACGACTCTTGCAGATGCAAAGGGAAAGGGACCGATAACCGGACACAGGAAAAAGATGATCTTCAGCGAAGGAGACGATCAGCAGAAAGTAGATTCTCTGGTCGAAGCACTGAAAGGCGATGGATATGATTTCACCGTAGGAATCGATATCGACACGCCGATCGTTCAGGCCGAAAGAGTAGTCAGTGCCGGCAAGGGCATAGGTAAAAAGGAAAACATGAAACTGATCGAAGAGCTGGCAAAACAGGCAGGAGCGGCCGTAGGTTCGTCCAGACCTGTTGCAGAGACTTTGAAATATGTTCCGCTGGACAGATATGTGGGGATGTCGGGCCAGAAATTCTCCGGCAACCTGTATATCGCATGCGGCATATCCGGAGCCGGCCAGCATCTCAAAGGCATCCGGGAAGCTACTACTATCGTGGCCATCAACAAGAATAAGAACGCGCCGATATTCAAGAATGCGGATTATGGAATAGTAGGCGACCTGATGGATATACTGCCGATCCTGACCAAGGCTCTGGACAACGGCAAAGCCAAGAAACCGGCGCCTCCGATGGTAAAGATGAAGAGGCCGAACATAAAGAAGGAAGCACCTCCGTGGAAGACTTACGTTTGTCCGGGATGCGGATACGAATACGACCCTGCAGCCGGAGATCCGGAAGGAGGAGTCAGCCCGGGAACTTTGTTCGATGCGCTGCCTGAAGAGTGGATCTGCCCTGACTGCGGCGAGCCGAAAGATACTTTTATAGAAGGATAGCAAGGAGGTAAAAAATGTATTGTACAAGAAAAGTAACAGACGACCTGTACTGGGTAGGCGGAAACGATCACAGACTGGAACTGTTTGAAAACATACATCCAATTCCAAAGGGGGTATCATATAATTCATATTTGCTGAAGGACAAGAAAACTGTCCTGTTCGATACGGTAGACTGGTCGGTGGCAAGAGGATTTTTCGAAAATATAGAGCATCTGCTGGAAGGAAAGCCACTGGATTATCTGGTAATCAATCATATGGAACCGGATCACGGGGCAGCTATCGAAGAGCTGCTGATGCGCTATCCGAAGGTGACCATAATCAGTACTGAGAGAGCTTTTATGATGATGCATCAGTTCGGTTTTGCAATAGACGGACACAAACTGAAGGAAGTAAAAGAAGGCGATACTCAATCTTTCGGAGATCATACAGTCACATTTGTAGCGGCGCCGATGGTACACTGGCCGGAGGCCATGGTTACCTTCGACACCACAAACGGCGTGCTCTTTGCAGCCGATGCCTTCGGTACATTCGGCGCTCTGGACGGAAAGCTGTTTGCTGATGAAGTGGACTTTGACAGAGACTGGCTGGATGAAGCCAGAAGATACTATACCAATATCGTCGGCAAGTACGGACCTCACGTGCAGGCTCTGCTGAAGAAAGCGGCGACTATAGACATAAAGATGATATGTCCTCTGCACGGACCTGTCTGGAGAAAGGATCTGGGGTACTTCCTGGACAAATACGACAAATGGAGCAGATACGAGCCGGAAGAAAAAGGCGTGATGATAGCTTATGCCAGCATGTATGGAAATACGGAGAAAGCTGCGGAGATACTGGCGACAAAGCTGGCGGAAAAGGGAATGACCAACACTGTCATGTACGATGTGTCAAAGACCCACGTATCCCAGCTCATATCCGAGACTTTCAGAGTCAGTCATGTGGTGCTGGCATCGGTGACATACAACCTGGGGATATATCCGCCGATGAAGAATTTCCTCATGGATATGCAGGCGCTGAATCTGCAGAAGAGAGTATTCGGGATCGTAGAGAACGGATCCTGGGCGCCGAAGGCGGGATCGCTGATGGCGGAATTCCTGGACGACATGAAGGAAATGACCGTACTCAATGAACAGATAACGGTGCTGTCGTCGCTGAACAGTCAGACGACAGATGAAATGGACGGCCTGGCAGATGCTTTGATCGACACTATGAAATAGGAGACATCAAAAATAAATATAGTTGCAAATGCAATCAATTCGTGGTAGTATGGATTTAATTGCAACTGCAACTATATTTTTGTGAGGACAAAAAATGACTTTAGAAACCCCGGCCGGAAGCGGTCGAAAAACAAATTTTGGATTGGTAATGGCAGTGTATCTGCTGGGCATTTTCATGGGTGCGCTGGACACCGGAATAGTGACGCCGGCCAGAACTGTAATACAGAATTCCATGAATGTAAACGACAATACCGGCATATGGATGATAACCATATACACGCTGGCTTATGCCGCCAGTATACCGGTCATGGGAAAGCTGGCAGACCGGATGGGTCGAAAATATGTATATATTGCCAGCATTACTCTGTTCGGAGTAGGGTCTCTGTTCTGCGGACTGTCTGAGGGCAGCGGCAGTTTTGTATGGCTGCTCGCAGCAAGAGCGGTGCAGGCCATCGGCGGCGGCGGTATCGTGCCTGTGGCCACCGCAGAGTTCGGGACCACATTTCCGCCTGAAAAAAGAGGGATGGCGCTGGGCCTTGTAGGAGGCGTATACGGAGTTGCAAATATATTCGGCGCCAGTGTGGGGAGCGCAGTGCTGGATCTGTTCGGAACGGACAACTGGCAGTTCATTTTCTACATCAACGTTCCGATAACTGTATTCATAATAATCGCCGGACTGGTCGCTCTGCCAAACAATAAGGAGAAAGCGGAGGGGCGCATAGACGGCGCCGGGATACTGGTCCTGGTGATCATGATACTGGCTCTGATGTACGGACTGAAAAATATCGACTTTTTCGATTTTACTGCGACCTTGAGATCAACTGATGTATATCCGTTCCTGCTGGTGTTCTTCATCCTGCTGCCGTTATTCATACTGGTGGAAAAGAGAGCGGAAGATCCGGTGATGAATCTTTCCTATTTCAAAAACAGATCCATACTCATCGTGCTGATGATTTCCGTGATGACCGGGGTCATTCTCATGGGGCTGGTCTTCGTGCCGCAGATGTGCGAAAACTGCATGAAGGTCCCATCGGGCAGCGGTGGATATTTCGTTATAATACTGGGCGCCTTTGCAGGGATAGGCGCGCCTCTTTCCGGTAAAATGACCGATAAAAGAGGGCCGAAAGTGGTCCTGTCCAT
This sequence comes from Eubacteriaceae bacterium, assembly GCA_034927505.1. Lineage (GTDB taxonomy): Bacteria > Bacillota > Clostridia > Peptostreptococcales > Anaerovoracaceae > RUG100. The sequence continues at coordinate 112,621 of JAYFPY010000028.1, read as the reverse complement.
CGGCTTCCTTTCTTCCATAGCCGGCTCTCTCTTTCTCATCTTCGTCACTACTGTGTCTCCGGGATGGATCTCGGTGATAATCAGCCTGATACTCATAGGTCTTGGCATCGGATTCACCATGGGTGCGCCGCTGAACTATATGATGCTGGAACATACAAAGAAGAAAGAAGCCAATTCTGCACTGGCTACTCTGTCGCTGGTCAGGTCTATCGGCACCGTCATAGCACCGGCAATAATGGTGGGATTCATCGCCCACGCCGGAGTGCAGGTCCAGGGAGATGTTATGGACATGCTGCCTGATACGCTGTCAGTGCCGAAACTGCCCTATGCGCAGGAACTTACAACGGCCATGAAAAAGCAGGGGATCGAAGGCATGCCGGATCTTACAAAAATGGAAAATGTGAAAATAGATATGAGCGGAAACAGCAGCACAAAGGTATCCAAAAGGCTGCTGAACAAAATGAAGGATTCGGACGTGACTAACATCGTGGCAAACACAAAAGAATTTTCTTCGGCTATGTTTGACCGGATGACGCCGTCAATAGAGAAGAAGATAATAGACGGCGTTGACAAGGGGACTGCGGGCATGGATACTGCTCTTGCGAAAATAGAAAAAAATATGAGCGGCATGCAGTCCGGTATCGCCGGAGTCAGCAAAGGAATAACCGGTATGGAAACTGCACTGACAAAGCAGCAGGCTTCTCTGACCAAGATGGAGACGGCCAAAGGGAAAATGGAAAAAGGCATTTCAGGGATAAAGAAAGGCCTTGGTTTTCAGAAGATGATGAAGGGCCAGCTGACGGGGGCCGAGGCAGTACTGTCAAAGATGCATTTGGACGGCAGTAAATCGCTGGCGGATCAGCTGCCTGACGGATTCAAAAAGAAAATGGCGGCGCCTGCAGTGGATGCTTTGGATAAAATGCACAGCCTGGATCAGCTTTCCGGGACCATTTCCGGATTCGACAGCAACATATCGAAGATGACGGCAAAGGAGAAGAAACTGAATGGCGGGATCGACAAATTAGATCAGGGGATAACAGGAGTGAAGCAGGGGATATCGCAGGTATCGGCAAAACTTCAGAAAGCTAAAAACAGCAAGGCCAATATGGAAAAGGCTCTGTCGGGAATGACCGACGGGAAAAAGTCCATGGAAGATACCTTAAGAAAGATGGGCGTTCTGAAAGCCGCTGTGCCCGGAGCTTTTAAAACAGCTGAGAAAAATTATCTGGACAGCATAGACGAAAAATCTGATATAATAGAAACGACATTCCAGAAAACATTGAACGTGGGATTCAGACAGATTTACGTAACAGTGGGCATCGCTTCCCTGGCGGGGATCGTATTGCTGATGCTGTACAGGAGCAGGAGAAAAGATGGAGAAGATATACGCTGAAATAGGAAGAATGATAATGTCCTATGACAAATACTTTAAAGTGTTCATGAAAAAGGAACTGGCGCCGGCAGATCTCAATGTTGCCGAATCCATGATATTGCTGTCGCTGTACGAAAATGACGGTCTGACGCAGGAGGAACTGACATCTGCACTCCACTATGATAAAAGTGTTATGACCAGGGCCATACAGTCGCTGGAAAAGAAAGACCGGATCGACAGAGTACAGGTCCCGGATGACGGCAGGGCGTGGATACTCAGGCTGACTGCTGAAGGCCATGAGGTCAAACCGAAGATACTCAATTCCCTTAGGGCGTGGTGCCGCAAAGCTTTTGACGGGATCGACGATGACGGCGGTATGGAGCTGCTGGGTATGATGAGAACCATCGTTGGAAATATAGAAACGCCCCGAAGATTCTGAACATGCATCGCACGTTTATCGCACGGTTTATAAAAACCGGGAGGCTCGGGAGATTTATCAGTAAGGCTGGAAAAGGTGAAGCGTTGGGAAAAGGTGTGCGGTCGTCCAAAAAACAGGCTACACGGCACCGATCCAATGGGTTGCAGCGGTTTTTCATTTTGGATTTCCCCCTCAAGGGAGATCGACCCTTTAGAAACGTTGAAAATTCGTTCTCGGTAAGCCAAAAATAAGGCGACTGAGCACCGCTCCAAGGGAGCGATATCCGAAATGTACTGTGAGGGAGAAGAAGAATATATATCACTAAAATAAAAAGGATGCCATCTGTAAAATACAGAAAAACATCCTTTTTTTTCGCCTAAATCATGATCGATGTGTCCGGGACCACGTATCTTGCCAATGACATACGTGATCTGCACATCAAGATGTAATCAATGATTTGCTGTTTAGTCAGGGCCCTACTGATGACATACGTGATCTGCACCGTGGTGAGAGCACATAGTGTCAGGATCGAAATCCAGAGTGCCGGCAATGAAGTTTTCTATTATTTCATCGGCCTTTCCGGATACTCCCGGATAGAGTTCTATGCCTGCTTCTGTCAGGGCCGTTCTGGCGCCTCCGCCGATGCCTCCGCATATGAGGACGGTGATACTCCTGTCCTGCAGGAATCCTGCCAGCGCACCGTGACCGGCTTCTCCGGTGTTCACTACTTCCGAACCGGTCACCTTTCCGTCATCGATGCTGTACACCTTGAAAGCCGGAGTGTGTCCGAAATGCTGGAATACCTGTTCATTTTCATAAGTTACTGCTACGTTCATTTTGATCCTCCTGTGTTTTTCCTGTTTGATTTATCTTTGCGGCATCCTCCTTTGAGGCCTTTCCCGCAGCCGCAGCTGCCGCCGTGGCACAGCTGATATTCGCCTCCGCTGATGATCAGATCCAGTCCTTCTGTCAGAGCCAGTCCGGTTTTGTGCCGGGCCGAGTTGTATATGGCCTGGGCTGTTGTACGCGCAATGCCCATCTGAGCGGCGCACTGTTCCTGATTCATCCCTTCCACATCGATCAGACGGATCGATTCGAATTCGTCGAGGGTCAGATTGATCTGACCGGCAGATCTGCATGAACTGGGACCGAATGACTCGGCTCTTGGCATGCAGCATATCCTTCTCTTTTTACATGGTCTTGGCATGGGCACCTCCTCGTGATAGTTTATGGCATATGCCGATAATATGAGTATATACGGGTTTATGGCATATGTCAATAACAAGATTGACATTTGCCTGCCAAAAATGATACACTGATTACCAATAAAACAAAAACCTATGAAGCGGGAAAAGGTCTGCAAGTGCTGACAGAGAGCGAAGGATGGTGTGATCTTCGCAGAGGGCTGCAGGAGATATGGGCCGCAGAGGGCCGGAGGAAAGATCAGTCAAAAGACAGGAATATAAGATCGAGTATTTACGGACGTATGGATCAGGCGTAACATGACAGCGATGTGTTTGCATCGTACCGAGAGGATCATTCGAGAAAGGATGATCAAACAAGGTGGCACCGCAGAAGATATTCTGTCCTTGAGTATATCAGGGACAATTTTTGTTTTTTGGCGTGCACAATGAGGAGACGGAAAATAATGAAAGAATTACTAATGGGAAACGAGGCCATCGCTGTTGGGGCTCTGGCCGCCGGAGTACAGCTGGTCGCAGGATATCCGGGGACGCCGTCCACCGAAGTCCTGGAGACGATAGCAAAGAGGAACCCGGGCAATGTCCATGTAGAATGGTCGGTAAATGAGAAAGCCGGAGCCGAAGTCGCTGCAGGAGCGGCTTATGCCGGGGCAAGATCTCTGGTGACCATGAAACAGATGGGACTCAACGTGGCTTCCGACCCGGTCATGTGTGTCAACTATATAGGAGTGAAGGGCGGGATGGTCATATATGTGGCCGACGATCCGGGTCCGATCTCGTCGCAGACAGAGCAGGACACCAGGCATTTCGGGAAATATGCAAAGATACCAGTGTTCGACTGCGACTCGCCTGAACAGGCTTTTACGGCGGTTCGGGACGCATTCGAATTCTCGGAAAGCCATCATACTCCTGTGATACTCAGAGCGACTACGCGGGTATGTCACGCATGCGCCGACATAGAGGTGCCTGAGATAAGAGTGCCGAAAGCGCCGGAAGGATTCGTGAAGGACAGCAAGTGGGTCATCTTCCCGAAACTGTCCTACAAAAAGAAACTGGAGCTGGAAGCCCGTGAACCGAAGATCGCTGCGGAGTTTTCCAAATACCCGGGAAATACAATAGAAGGAAACGGCAGGATCGGCATAGCATGCGGCGGTATCAGCCACGCATATGTGATGGAGGCCATTAGAGGACATGAAGAGAAATTTACGGTGCTGAAAGTGGCGACGCCGTATCCTTTCCCGACACAGCTGGCGGAAAAATTCATGGAAGGTGTCGACCAAATAATTGCATTCGAAGAACTGGATCCATATATAGAAGATGCCCTGATATACATGAACAGAGGCAGGATCAAAGGAAAGAGAACCGGCACTGTACCATGTGCGGGAGAGCTGTCCGCTGAGATAATATCCAAGATAATAGAAAAAGAGACCGGGATAAAAACCGGCATAGATCACAGCGAGTACAGCGGGGCTCCGGACATGCCGGTCAGACCTCCGGTGCTGTGCGCAGGATGTCCTCACAGGGGGGCGTTCTACGCAGTGAAACAGGCTGTGAAAGACAGGAACGCCATATTTTGCGGAGATATCGGCTGCTACACTTTAGGCAATGCGGCGCCGCTGGATATGGTAGACACATGTCTGTGCATGGGTGCGGGCGTGACTATGGCTCAGGGTCTGTATCACGCCGATAACAAGACTTTGAATTTCGCTTTTGTGGGAGATTCTACATTCTTTGCCAGCGGCATTACCGGAGTGGTCAATGCCGTGTACAATCAGGCGGAAATGATACTGGTCGTACTGGACAATTCCACGACAGCCATGACGGGACATCAGCCTCATCCGGGAATAGGCAGAACGATGATGGGCACGATGACAGAACCGGTGGATATAGAAAAAGTGCTGGAAGGGGTCGGCGTGAAGTCTGTAAGGACTGTGGACCCGCGGGACTACACCGCATCGGTGGCGGCAGTGAAGGCCACAGCCGATGAAAAAGGCGTGCGGGCAATAATTTTCAAATCGCCGTGCATAGCAATAATAAAAACGCCGGACAAAGTGAAGGTGGATGCCGAAGAGTGCATCGGATGTATGAGATGCATCGATCAGCTGGGATGCCCGGCCATAATAACACGTGATGAAAAAGCATTCATAGACAGAAGCCTCTGCACGGGCTGCGGACTGTGCAGTCAGATATGTCCGAAAAAATGCATGAATAAAGAGGAGAAGCAAAATGACTAACAACAGCAACAGCATCGATGTAAAAAGCTGCCTGCTCTGCGGCGTGGGCGGGCAGGGAACAGTGCTGGCTTCCAGGATAATAGCCGGGACTGCAATGGATAAAGGCCTGCATGCCAGAACTGCCGAGACTATTGGCATGGCGCAGCGCGGCGGATCGGTGGTCAGTCATGTGAGGATCGGAACAGATGTTGCCTCGCCGATGATCCCCAAAGGAACAGCCGACATCATTCTGGGATCCGAACCGGGAGAAGCGGCTGCAAACCTGGAATATCTGAAAGAAGGCGGAACGGTCATAGTCTGTCGCAATGAGATAAGACCGGTAACGGCCAGTCTGGGAAAGAGCGGTTATAAAGGGGAGGAAGCCGTGAAGTATCTTAAAGAACACGTGAAAAAGTGTTACATAATAGATGCGGAAGCCATATGTTCAGAATGCGGTTCGCCCAAGGTGCTGAACGTTGCACTGACAGGGGCCCTTGCCGCCTGCGGAGCTATGGATCTGACTTTGAATGATATAGAAAAGGTTTTGGCCAAGAGACTGAAACCGCAGTTGGTGGAAATGAATAAAAAGGCTCTGCAGATGGGAGCCGATCGCATATAGGAGAGATGATCATGAAAATGTCAAATGAAACACTTGCACAGATAAAGAATCAGATGGAAAGAGTCAAGGCCGCAGGCGGATTTTACGCCGGCAGACTGAAGGACGTGGATATCAATAAAATAAACAGCAAAGAGGATTTTGAACAGCTGCCCTTTTCGGAAAAAGCCGATCTTAGGGATGCTTATCCCCTGGGCTTGGCGGCTGTGCCCGACGAGGACATCGTAAGGATCCATTCATCCAGCGGCACCACAGGGACGCCCTGCATAATCCCATATACAAAGCAGGACGTGGACGACTGGGCGGAACTGTTCAAACGATGTTACGAGATCGCAGGGCTGACCAAAAAAGACAGGATACAGATAACGCCGGGATACGGCCTTTGGACTGCCGGCATCGGGTTCCAGCTGGGCGCTGAAAAGCTGGGGGCAATGACTGTTCCCATGGGTCCGGGCAATACGGACAAACAGATACAGTTCATGCAGGACATGCAGTCCACCGTGCTGTGCGCTACATCATCCTATGCGCTGCTCCTTGCTGAAGAGATCGAAAAGAGAGGCGTGAAGGACAAGATCGCATTGAAAAAAGGAATCATAGGTTCAGAGCGCTGGGGCGAGAAGATGAGAGTCAGGATCGCGGGAGAACTGGGAGTCCAGCTGTATGATATATACGGGCTCACAGAAGTTTACGGACCGGGGATCGCCATCAACTGTGAATACGATACAGGCATGCATTACTTCGACGATTATCTGTACTTTGAAATAATCGATCCGAAGACCGGTAAAGTTCTGCCTGACGGAGAGATCGGCGAGCTGGTGATCACTACACTGAAAAAGGAAGGCGCGCCTCTGATCAGATACAGGACACACGATCTGACCAGGATAATACCTGATGATGTGCCGTGCCCGTGCGGGAGAAGCTACCCAAGGATAGATGTTATCCTGGGAAGAACAGACGACATGGTCAAGGTAAAGGGCGTGAATATTTTCCCGGGACAGATAGATGATATACTGAAGACGGTCGACGGCGCCAGCAGCGAATATCAGGTATTCATAGATCATGAAGACGGCAAAGACAAGATAACTATTTTTGTGGAGACAAGTCTGGAAGGCAGATATAGACATGAAATGGAAAAAGAGCTTAAAGACACTGTGAAATCGAGGATAAACGTGGGAATAATCCCAAAAGCAGTCAATATGGGGGATCTTCCGCGAACTGAAAAGAAAACCACAAGGATATTCGACTACCGGTATTAGTTTGACTATGCAGGCGGTATATTATAAAATGTAATCCAAACCGGGGAGGGATAGGATAATGAAAAAAATAATATGTTTTATTACAGCTGCAGTGATGCTGTTTTCATGCATAATGGTCCAGACGGACAATGCTGCGGCAAAGACTTCGAAAACAAAGTATTTGATACAGGTAAACAGGAAGGCCAATGTGGTCACTGCTTATCAGAAGATCAATGGGAAATATAAACCGATCAGGACTATGCTGGTTTCCTGCGGAAGGAAGGGAGTATACTCTACCACTCCGAAGGGAACTTTCTCAGTGAAGAAAAAATGGAAGTGGGAAGTTCTGTACGGCGGGACCTACGGCCGTTATGCGATACAGTTCTACAGGGATTATCTGTTCCATACCGTTGGCTACAAGACACGTGGAAATGCAAAGAGCATCAACGTGAAGAATTACAATAAGCTGGGGAAAACCGTTTCGGCGGGATGTGTGCGCATGTCGTACATAGATGAAAAGTGGCTGTATGATAATTGCCCAAAGGGGACAAAAGTAAAGGTGTACAGCAGCAAAAAACCAGGACCGCTGGGCAAACCAAAGGCAGTAAAACTGAGAACCTCGAAGAAATATTATTATGATCCGACGGATCCGACGCGGAAAAACAAAAAATATAATTTGAAAGCGCCGGCAGTGACCATCAAAAAAGCTGATACTGCAGAATACGGATCCCTGTTCGATCCGAAGTCAGGAGTCACGGCAAAGGACAGCAGGACTAAACAGGATCTTACGTCCAAAATAAAGTATACTGTACAAAAACAGCAGGAAGACGGATCATGGCTGCCGTCCGGAACTGTGGACACAACAGATGCCGGAGGTGTGTACAGGATAGACTATACTTGTTACTACAAGTACTGCAGCAAATATACCGGCAGGAACAGTCTGACGGTGACGATCGGTCAGAAGCCGGAGGAAAAGGAAAGTATATGAACAACATAAAAACAACAGGAAAGAGAGTTTTGGCCGTTATGGTAACGGTCGTGATGATATTTACAGCAACCGCTGTACAGCAGACAGGAACAGCCAAGGCCGCATCGGCAAAATACTGGCTGAAAGTCAATGCGCAGAGAGGCGTGGTCACGGCTTATAAATACTCAGGCGGAAAATGGAAACCTGTGCGTGCCATGCTGGCTTCTGTAGGGAAGGCAAGCACGCCTACGGTCATGGGCACATACAGCATGGGATACAAAAATCGGTGGAGAAAGATCGGCGGGCCCGATATGGGCGGATACAGCTACGGCCAGTACGTATGCCAGATAACAGGCGGATATCTGTTCCATTCAGTTTGGTATTACACTCGCAGCAAGAGGACACAGTCATCTTCAGAGTTCAATAAACTGGGCAGACCGGCCAGCCACGGGTGCGTCAGACTTGCAACAATAGATGCAAAGTGGATATACGACCATTGCAAGAGCGGTACGAAGATTACAGTATATAAGAGCAGCAAGGCGGGCCCTCTGGGCAAGCCGAAAGCTTTGAAATCACACAGCGGATGGGACCCGACGGATCCAACGAAGGGCAATCCGAATTTCAAGCTGCGAAAAGCGGTCATCAAAGTCAAGAAAGCAAGGACTGTCCAGTACGGTTCTTCATATAAACTGCTGAAAGGCGTAACGGCAAGTAATCCAAACGCCAATGAAAATCTTACGGGCAGAGTGAAAGTCTACTCGGTGAAAAAGTGGAACAACAGCAAAAAGAAATATTACAAGGCTGAGCTGTCAACCCAAAAACTGGGGACTTACAAGATCACATACAGAGTAAAATACGGATACTGCAGGACCGGATACAAAACTATAAAGGTAAGGGTGATCGATACGGCAACACCTTCGATCAGCAATGCGGCAAACAGGACTGTTGCGGCGGGATCGTCCAATGCAGTCGGCAGTGTAACAGCTAAACAGAAGAGCAGAAGCCTGACATCAAGGATGAAAGTATACATAACTGCACCTGGAGAGACTTCGGCAACGGCGTATACTTACAGTCAGGCAAAGGCTTACACCTTCAGCAAAGAAGGAACATATACGGTCAAGTATTATGTGAAGAACGTATATAAGCCTTACAGAGCGGCCAGCAAGACTGTGACGTTCACATCAAAGCTGAGCAGTCCTCAGATATCACAGAGTTCGAGCCCGACAGTAAATGCTGCGGATACGAGAGACACAGTGGAGACTGCGATCAGGCAGAGCCTGACGATCAAAGGCGCAGGCGGAGCGACCGGGAATGCGGACAATGCAGGCATAACTCTTTCAGGTACGTGGAATGTGACGGGACCGCAGACCGCAACGGTGACATACACAGGATATGAAGGACCCGTCACACAGACGGTCAACTATACAGTACAGTAACAGACGACAGGATAAAGTATAACAAAATGAAAGAAATAAAAAGTGCAAAACCAAGATCTCTTGCCGGAGGTGAAACCCTGGCGGAGGATGTGAAAAAAATAATAGAACAGGTCAGGAAAGACGGCGATGCTGCTCTGGCGGGATTCAATGAACAGTTCGATGACTGCCGCAGAGAAAGGCTGCGAGTCGGAAGAGACGAGATAGAAGAAGCATACGCTGCAATCGATGACGGAGACATCCGTGATATGAAAGCTGCGGCGGCCAACATAAAAGTTTTTGCGCTGGCTCAGAAAAATTCTTTCAGAGAGCTGGATGACTTTCAGCCGGAACCGGGGATCCACCTGGGACACAGGACCATTCCTGTACAGGCCTGCTGCTGTTACGTTCCCGGAGGGGGATACCCTCTTTATTCCACGGCTCTGATGCTGGGGATACCGGCAAAGGTCGCAGGCGTTGGGCGAGTGATCGCATGTTCGCCTACCATGAAGGGAACGGGCAGGATACATCCAAAAACTCTGGCGGCAATGGATATAGCCGGAGTAGATGAGATATATGCTGTTGGCGGAGCTCAGGCCATAGCTGCAGTTTCATACGGGACCGAAGAAATAAAACCGGTGGATCTGATCGTAGGACCGGGCAACAGCTATGTAACCGAGGCAAAGAAACAGTGCTACGGAAAGGTAGGAATAGATTTTCTCGCAGGACCCAGTGAAGTGCTGGTCATAGCCGATGAGACCGCAAAGCCGGATGTGATCGCAGCAGATCTTCTGGCACAGTCGGAGCACGATCCTGTAGCCAAGGGCCTGGTCGTGACTACCGATGAGACTGTCGGGAAAGAAATAGTCAGTCAGGTGGAAAAGGAACTTGAGGTCCTGCCCACTGCAGATATAGCCCGCCGGTCATGGAACGATTTCGGAGAGGTGCTGCTGGCGGAGGACTTTGAGGAAGCTGTAGCTTTCGCCAATGAGTATGCGCCGGAGCATCTGGAAGTATGCATCAAAGATCCGGAACATACAGTGGAAAAACTGATCAACTACGGATCCCTGTTCATAGGACAGAACACTGCAGAGGTGTTCGGCGACTATGCCAGCGGGACCAATCATACACTGCCGACACTGGGAGCGGCAAGATATACAGGAGGCGTCTGGGTCGGCACATTCATGAAGGTGTGCACACATCAGTGCATGACTGCAGAAGCGGCCGGAAAGCTGGCGCCGCTGGTCAGCAGACTCGCTCACGGAGAAGGCCTTGAAGGCCACGCGCTGGCAGCGGACAAACGAAAAAAATAGCAGATCTAACGAAGAGGGCTTTTGCGGAAGGCTCTCTTTTTTTTTGCTATGTATGACATTCGTACAGTATAAAACACTGTTTATACATCAGAAGAAAACATTTTGAATATATGTGTTAATGTATGATCATACAAAGAAACAGGGAACAAATATAATAATGCAGGGGGAAGGAACGATGTTAAAGAAGATAAAAACAATAATAGCAATGATATGCTGCGCTGCTATGATAATAACTTTTATACCGGTAATGGGTTCAGTATATGCCGATGAAGAAGATCAGGGGACTGTTCAGACACAGACACAGGCACAGACAGGATCAAAAACGGAAAAAGCAGCAGCGACAAAAGCGGCTTCCTATACTGTTCAGTTCGAGGACTGGGATGGAAGCGTGCTCAAGACAGAAACTGTCTCAGAGGGGGATTCGGCAACACCGCCTGCAGATCCAAGCAGGAAAGGGTACGAGTTCAAAGGCTGGGACGGCAATTTTGCTTCTGTCAAAGGAGATATGACCATAAGGGCAAAGTACACTACAAAGCATATATACAGAGTAGAAGTGAATTATATCCTGAAGGATACTAATGCACCGGCTGCAGACCCGTATATCGTAGAAATACCTTACGGAACTGACTGGGATGCAGTCAGCCCTCAGGTGACAGGATATAAACTGGAAGATCAGGCACAGTCAACAGTAAGCGGCTCTATCAATGAAAGTTCTTCTACAAGACAGAGCATCGATGTGTATTATGTTCCGGACACGGATATACAGTACAAGGTCGAGCATTATCAGGAAGGTCTGGACGGCAAATATACTAAAGTAGATGAAGAAACAAAAAGCGCTCCCGGCAATTCCACAGTAACAGCCGAAAAAAAATCATATGAAGGATTCGAATGCATCACAAAAGATCTGTCGGCCAAAATAACTGCAGACAGTGAAACCGTGATCAAGATCTACTATGACCGCGAAACTTACGGAATATATTTCACTACAAAAGGAACTTATTATCCGACTGTATACGCAAAGTACGGTGAAGATGTTTCGGCAGAGATCGCAGCTGTTCTGGGAGAAACTCCTGAACGGGAAGGATATACTTTTACAGACTGGACCGGCGATACAGGTGCAACTGTGATGCCGGCAAGGGATCTGCACATAAACGCAGAATACGAAGGCAAAGCGGCAAACTATAGAGTAGTGCACTGGGTACAGAAAGCCGATCTGACCGGATATGATTATTATTCCTCAGAGGAAATGAGTGGATTGTCAGATACTCAGGTCCAGTTCAATATCAAGACAGATATCAAACATTTTGAATACAGCACAACTAATACAAAGAATCAGACAGAAGCGGCAAAAATAATAAACGGAAACGGAAATACAGTAGTAAATCTGTATTACGACAGAAAAACATACAAGGTGATATACAAGATCGCAGCATATGGGACACAGCCTCTTACAGAATATAAAACGATCTCTGCTCCTTACGGAAGTGCCATAGAAGTGCCTTCAGTGGACGGTGTGAAAGCAAAATTCTATGAGATGCAGGGGATAACGGATCCGACAGCTGCCGGAACACCGAAATTTTATCTCTGGCTCAATCCGGATGCCGGGCTGTACTGGATAAATCAGCCGGCAACAATGCCGGATCCGAGCAACGAAACAGGTGGATACACGGAGCTGCGGGCAACATTTTCAACGGGAGCTTTCTATGATTTCTCGTACAGAAGGTACTGCCAGGAGCTGGATGGAACGTATTCGGCTGTACCGACAAGGAAAACCGATTTTGCTTTTGGGACCAACAATTTGCACCTGAGCAATAATCTGACAGGGTTCACTCTTTCGGAATACAGATATACCCCGTTTGGATCACTGGACGAAACCACTTTTGGAGAGTGGAAGCCGGCAACAGATGCTACAGTCGTATATGATTACGGAATAACCGAGACACGGTATACAAGAAACAGCTACACTGTAGATTTCATCAGCGAAGACACAAAAGTAAAAACCGATACAAAACAATATGAAGAGGCAGTGGATGCAACTGAAGACGGCGACGACTATTTCATACCGACCAACAAACCGGAAGGCGACTATGTATTTGCCGGATGGTATGAAGATGATAATTATACTAAAAAGGCAACAGCAACAAAGATGCCTGCAGACAACAAGATCTATTATGCAAAATGGATGCCTCCGTACTACACAGTAACATTTGATGCAGCCGGCGGCAGCGACATAGACGAGCAGCAGATAGTAAAAGGCAAAGCATTGGATTCAACCGTGACCAATACTGTAAGGCCGGGATATACTTTCCTGGGATGGTATTACGAAAGCGGAAAGCGTTATGATATGGATGCGCCTGTGAACAGAAATACAAAACTGACAGCTAAATGGAAGGCAGCCGACAATATCAAATATACGATAAAACATGTTATGAAATCAACAGGCGAGGTGCTGTACCAGGAAGAAGGCACCGGATCCATGGACGAAGTGATAGATGCACAGTCACTGGCGCCGGGAGATGATGATTATCCGGCACAAAGCGTTATTGCGGATGTCGCCAGCAAGAGCATGAACCTGAGCGTGGATGAAAGTAAAAATGTGATAACCTTCTACTATTCTCCGTTTACAGAGACTTCCTATACGGTCAACTATATAGCCGTTGACATGGAAGGTAATGAGACGAAGATGGAAACGAAGAATGTAAAGACTCAGTCCATAGTAGTTACAGAAAGAGCAAAGTCATTTGACGGATATGTACCGGCTGTGTATTACATCAAGCAGGTGCTGGGAAGTGATGAAAGCACGAATGTGATCAACTTCTACTACACGACTAATGCAGCGGCAAAATATACCATAGAGCACTACAAGGTCGCTCTTGACGGAACAGTTACTCTTGCAGACAAAGAAGTGAAATACGGACCGGTAGGGGCAACAGTGACAGCGGCGGAAAAAACGTATGAAGGATATTCCTTTGACAGCAGAAGATCGGAAGATACAATGACCGGCATGGTCAGGACTGCATCCGATTCCAGAGGCGAACTGATACTGGAGATGTTCTACAATGAGGAATCAGAAGCCATACCGCTGATAACAGAAGAGCCTAAGGCTAAGACAAAGGAAAAGACAGTCACAAAGAAGACCAAACCGGCAACCGGCTCGACGGCAAGTGTCAAGACTGCAAATTCAGTCAAGACTGGAGATACATCGGACATGGCACCTTTCATAATAATAATGATGCTGGCAGCAGCCGGAGGAGCAGTTGTTCTGGCAGGTAAAAAAGGTAAAAGAAAAAATAAATAACAGGGGATAAAGTAAGAATAAGAAAAAGGTGCGGATCGTAATGGCCCGCACCTTTTTTGCGTATTGTTTGATCCGTATTACAGTCCCGATTTCAACAGCTCGATGAACTGTTTCGCTACGCGCGGACTGCGGCCGTTATTTCTCAATGCATGAGTCTCGGCTTTTCGATGGAGTTCTTCCGATTCCATTACGACGCCGTATTCCTTTGCAAGATTGTCGACCAGACTGAGATATTCCTCTTTGTCGGGCTGCTGGAAGGTGATGGTAAGTCCGAACCTTGCGGCCAGACTCATTGTCTCCTGAAGAGTGTCGTTGATATGCAGCTCATCTCCGGTGCGGTCGCTCATATTTTCTCTGACCAGATGCCTTCTGTTGCTGGTGGCGTATATGGCGATGTTGTCGCCGCAGGAAGAAACGCTCCCCTCCAGCATGGCTTTCAGCGCTGAAAAGTTGTCATCGTTGGATGAAAAACTGAGGTCATCTATAAAGATGATGAATTTCAAGGGACTGGAAGACAGCTCTTCAACTACGTCCGGTATCCGGAACAGCTGATTCTTTTTCATCTCGACCAGTCTCAGGCCACGGCCTGCGTATTCGTTCGCCACAGCTTTTATTGTAGAACTCTTTCCCGTACCTGCATCTCCGTACAGAAGCATGTTGTTGCAGCCGCGGTCTTCGATCAGGGCAAGGGTGTTTTTTATTATAAGGTCACGTTCCCGCTCGTAGCCGAACAACTTAGAAAGACTCTGCGTGTCCGGAAATTTCACCGGAACTATTGCGTCGTCTTTGAAAGAAAAAGTAGTGTACTTTGCAAAAATACCGTACCCGCGTGAAGACAGCTCTCCCAGTCTTTTGAAATATGCGGCCGGAATGTCGCATTCCGAAGTTTCCCAGGCAGGTAAAAACCCGTGATAATTCATGGCCTTGGTTACAGTTGTACTGCCCAGCTGACTCAGCTCCTGGAGCAGTTCCAGTTCTTCTTTGAGACTGGCTTCTACTGAAGGTGATGCGCCCTTGCCCAGAGAATGATCACGTATATAGAAGTTCTCATCATCGAGGACCAGTTCCGTAATGTAATGAGAAAGGTCCGGATCGGTCTGATAGAGAGTCGAAACGAACTCGCTGTAAGCCGAAACCGTTTCCCGTATGTCCTCACTCTCGTCCGCCATCCAGAGAAGCTGCTGCAGATCCCGTATTACCGGATCTTTCAGCAGGTTCCTGAAAATGGTCAGCGTATTCAATCTGATACTTAATTCTGCATTCTTTTTAGTCATTGTATCCCTCGCCGGTTTATTTTACTTCGACTGTCCAGCCTTTTTTATCTTCCAGTTTGCCTGTCTGTATTCCGTACAGCGTATCGTAAAGATCCTGGGCGACAGGTCCGATCTCACCGTTGTTTATAGTGATGTTCTCGCCTTTGTATTTCAGCTCGCCCACAGGTGAGATGACTGCAGCCGTGCCACTGGCAAACATCTCTTCCAGCCTGCCGTCTTTTGCAGCATTGAAGACTTCGTCGACTGTCAGCTTTCTTTCACTGATCTTTATTCCCTTGTCTTTGAGAAGGGCTATTACCGAATTCCTAGTGATGCCCGGCAGGATAGTTCCGTCCAGCGGAGCCGTTATGACTTCACCGTCGATCTTGAAGAAGGCATTGGATGTTCCGATTTCTTCAACGTACTTTCTTTCCACTCCGTCCAGCCAGAGGATCTGTTCGTATCCCTGGTCGTGAGCTTCCATCTGGGCCTTCAGACTGGCTGCATAGTTGCCGCCGCATTTAGCCTCTCCGGTGCCGCCTTTGGTCGCACGGACATACTTGTCCTCCACATAGAGTTTGGTCGGTGTAAGCCCGCCTTCGTAGTAAGGGCCAACAGGACTGAGGATGACCATGAATTTATAGTGATCGGAAGGCCTTACGCCCAGGAACGGTTCATCAGCTATGATGAAAGGTCTGATGTACAGAGCAGTCCCTTCCTTCTTCGGTATCCAATCTTTATCTACAGCCACCAGCTGTTTGATGCATTCAACGTAAAGATCTTCATCCATCTCCGGGATGCAGAGACGGCGGTTGGTGTTGTTGGTCCTCTTTGCGTTCATGTCCGGTCTGAAAAGCTGGACTCTGCCTGACGGCGTTTCATAAGCTTTGAGGCCTTCGAACATTTCCTGTCCGTAATGGAAGACAACTGCCGCCGGTTCCAGCTCGATAGGTCCGTAAGGGACTATCCTGCCGTCATGCCAGCCTTTGCCTGTCTGATATTCCATGATAAACATATGATCTGTAAATTCAGTGCCGAATCTCAGTGTATTTGGATCCGGTTTCTGCTTTGGTGCTGTTGTTTTTGTGATTGGAAATTTATTCATTATTTTGTTCCTCCTAATTGTGTGTATTCAATTTATTTTATTCCTAATCGGCAGGGGTGTCAATGCTGAGAAGAGTACAACGCCCTTGACAGGTATAGACAGATGCAGTATAGTAGAGCAAGAAACAAGAGAATATTTGATCTTCAGGGCAGGGTGCAATCCCCTACCGGTGGTAAAGCCCACGAGCCGCAAGGTTGATTCGGTGAAATTCCGAAGCCGACAGTTACAGTCTGGATGAAAGAAGATACAGAATACGTTATTTGATATGTATTTTATCTGCTCTGAAATGGAAACATTTCAGAGCTTTTTTTAACGGAGGTTTTATACCGGCGCCCTGGATCTATGGGACGCCGGTTTTTTGATCATGAAATATATGAAAAGAGCAGCCAAGCTGGCTGAAAAAGGAAGAGGCTATACTAATCCCAATCCGGTTGTTGGAGCTGTAATAGTAAAAGACGGCAGAGTGATCGGAGAGGGATATCATGAAGTGATCGGCGGACTGCATGCGGAGAGAAATGCACTGGCATCATGCAGTGAGGATCCGCAAGGCGCGGACATGTATGTCACTCTGGAGCCGTGCTGCCATTACGGAAAGACTCCTCCCTGTACAGAGGCCATTATAGAAAACAGGATAGGACATGTATATGTGGGATCCGGCGATCCCAATCCGCTGGTGGCAGGAAAGGGAATAGCGATCCTGAGACGGGCGGGGATCTCTGTCACGGAAAATGTAATGAAGGAGAAATGTGATGAGTTGAACAAAGTGTTCTTCCACTACATCAAAACCGGAATGCCTTATGTGACTTTGAAATATGCCATGACGGCGGACGGAAAGATCGCATCATTCAGCGGGAAGTCAAAATGGATAACCGGTGAAGAGGCAAGGAAAGATGTACATCGGCTGCGTCATGAGAATGCGGCGATAATGGTCGGGATAGGAACGGTACTGGCCGACGATCCTCTGCTCAACTGCAGGATCGAAAATGGAAAGGACCCAGTGAGAGTTATATGCGACACTCATTTGAGGATCCCTTCGGACTCGCAGATCGTTGGGACAGCGGGAGAGATCAAGACCATAATAGCTGTAGGAGAGGAGGCAGCGACGGATGAAGGGGCGTCGAAAAAGATCGATGTACTGAAAAGAGCAGGATGCCGTATCGCAAAGATGCAGGAAAAAAACGGACATGTGGATATCGCTCAGCTGTTCGGCTTTCTGGGAAAGGAACAGCTGGACAGTCTGCTGATAGAAGGCGGCGGTCGGCTGGCCTGGTCGGCCGTCGAGAGCGGCCTGGTGGACCGAGTTACGGCTTATACGGCGCCTAAGATCTTCGGCGGCGAGGCGGCAAAAACGCCGGTGGAAGGCCGGGGCTTTGAAAGCCCGCAGCAGGCAGCGGAAATGGAAGTGACAGATATAAAAATGCTGGGCAGAGATATCATGACAGAATACGAGGTGAAAAAATGTTCACGGGAATAGTAGAAGAAACGGGAAAGATAAAGGCCATATCAAGAGGCGGGAGATCCTCGGTGCTGACCATTGAAGGCAATGTGATTTTTTCGGATCTGAAGATGGGAGACAGTGTGGCGGTAAACGGAGTGTGCCTGACTGTCAGCAGCTTTTCGGGAAACACATTTGCGGCAGATGTGATGCACGAGACACTGTCGCGGAGCGCACTTGGAGATCTGGGTCCGGACAGCCGGGTGAATCTGGAAAGAGCTATGGCGGCTGACGGAAGGTTTGGAGGTCACATCGTGTCGGGACATATCGACGGCACCGGTACGGTGACAAAGGTGCGGCAGGACGACAATGCCATATGGTACACAGTCGCTGCGGACCCGCCGATAATGAAGTATATAGTGGAAAAAGGGTCTATAGCAATAGACGGGATCAGCCTGACAGTGGCAAAGCTGGACGAGTATTCATTCAGTGTGTCGATCATTCCTCACACGGCAAAGGAAACCATACTGGGTGAGAAAAGATCGGGCGACAGGGTAAACCTGGAAAACGATATGATTGGAAAATATGTAGAAAAACTTATGAAACCGGAGAAAGAAGGAATCACCATGGACTTTCTCAGAGAAGCAGGATTTTAGGAGGAAACATACAATGTTTAAATTCAACACCATTGATGAAGTAGTAAAAGATCTGAAAGAAGGAAAGATCGTAATGGTCTCGGATGACGAGAACCGTGAAAACGAAGGCGATTTTATCTGCGCAGCAGAGTTTGCAACGACGGCGAACATCAACTTTATGGCGACTCACGGAAAGGGCCTCATATGTATGCCCATGGACAAGGAAATGATAGAAAAACTGAACATACCTCAGATGGTCGCAGACAACACCGACAACCATGAAACAGCTTTCACAGTGTCCATCGATCACATTGATACGACTACGGGGATTTCAGCAGCCGAAAGATCGGTCACTGCCATGAAGTGCGTTGAAGACGGAGCAAAGCCACAGCATTTCAGAAGACCGGGACATATGTTCCCGCTGCTGGCAAAGAAATACGGAGTGCTGGAGAGGAACGGACATACGGAGGCAACGGTAGATCTTATGAACATTGCCGGTCTGAAGCCGTGCGGACTGTGCTGCGAGATAATGAGAGAAGACGGCACCATGATGAAGCAGCCTGAGCTGATGGAACTGGCGGAAAAATACGACCTGAAATACACTACTATAAAGCAGCTGCAGGAATATAGAAAAACTCATGAAAAGCTGATCTCATGTGAAGTGGGACCGGTGGACATGCCGACAAAACACGGACATTTCAGAGCATACGGATATGTAAACAAGATCAACGGAGAACATCATGTGGCGCTGGTCAAGGGAGACATAGGCGACGGCGAGAACGTGCTTTGCCGGGTACATTCAGAATGCCTGACAGGAGATGCTTTCGGATCCATAAGGTGTGACTGCGGAGATCAGTTTGCAACAGCAATGAAAAAGGTGGAAAAGGAAGGCCGCGGGATCGTACTGTACATGCGACAGGAAGGCCGCGGAATCGGGCTGATCAACAAACTTAAGGCCTATGAACTGCAGGATGAAGGTATGGATACGGTGGAAGCCAACCTGGCGCTGGGCTTTGATGAGGACCTGAGAGAGTATTACATCGGTTCGCAGATACTGAGAGATCTGGGTGCAAGGACACTGCGCCTTTTGACCAACAATCCGTCGAAAGTCTACGGAATAGGAGACTACGGTCTGGAAATAGTAGAACGGGTGCCGATAGAAATAGAACCTACAAAGCAGGATGAATTCTATCTGAAGACCAAGCAGGAAAAGATGGGTCATATACTCAATTTCGCAAAATAAATTGCATTTCAAGAAATAGAATGCATAACAATATGCAACAAAATCAAAACAAAGGAGATCGAAATGAAAATCTATGAAGGAAAACTAGTATCAAAAGGAATAAGAGTGGGGATCGTATGCGCCAGGTTCAATGAGTTCATTGTCAGCAAACTGCTGGGAGGAGCTGAAGATGCTCTGTCGAGACACGATGTGAAGAGCGATGATATCGAAGTGGCGTGGGTGCCGGGAGCTTTTGAAATACCGCTCATAGCAAAGAAGATGGCCGACAGCGGAAGATACGATGCTGTCATTTGCCTGGGAGCAGTGATCAGAGGCAATACCAGTCATTATGACTTTGTATGCGCCGAAGTATCCAAGGGAATAGCGCAGGTAGGACTGAACAGTGATATTCCTGTAATGTTCGGGGTGATCACTACAGAAAACATCGAGCAGGCAATCGAAAGAGCCGGAACGAAAGCCGGCAACAAAGGCTACGACAGTGCAATGGCTGCCATAGAAATGGTGAATCTGATCAATCAGTTTTAAATTTACTGTTGTCTATGACTTCCTGCATGACGGTATTTGCAACGCCGCCTGCGACTTCGGATCCCCATCCGCCGTTTTCTACCATGACAACGAAAGCGTACGGATAGCCGTCGTTCTTGATGTATCCTGTAAACCAGGAGTGAGGATCTACTGCACTGCTGATCTCAGCAGTACCGGACTTGGCGTAGAGGTCAAGTCCCGGGTAGTTGCTCTCTCCGTAGTTGGAAACTACATTGTTGTGGAGCATGCTGCCCAGTTCGTCCGCAGTGGAGGATTTGATCAGTTCCTTTGTCTTGGTTTTGATGTCCAGGGTCGTCGAAAAACCGTTGGAGTATTTGATGCTGTCGAGGATCTTCGGATCCGCAGCTTTGCCGCCATTGGCAATGGCTCCCATATACACCATGAGCGAGCATGGGTTGACAAGATCTTCATACTGACCTATTCCGCTCCAGGCCAGAGTTACGCCGCCGGACGGAAATGAAAAGGACCCTTTCATTGTGTTGACTCCATCCACATTGTAGCTGTTCATAAGACCGGCTTTTTCGGTGTATTCTTTCATTTTTTTTGCACCGATCTTTTTGGTCAGCTGACCGAAGGCACAGTTGCATGATTTTGCAAGTGCCTGTTTGAAATTCACTGTTCCGTGGGCATAGGGGCAGGTCACTTTGTCCTTGGAATAGGAGCCGTACTGTTCACTGCCGTCGCATGTGTATGTCCAGTTGTCCAGATCGTCGATATTCTCTATTGCGGCCGTAGAAGTTATGACTTTGAATGTAGATCCCGGGACCATCTTTGAAGATAAAAGTTTGTTCAGATATATTCCGGACGTGTCGTTTTTGCTGACGGTGGGAGGATCGAGAGGATCATAATTGGGCGAGCTTACCATGCAGATGATCTCGCCGGTCTTATAGTTGTATACGCCTACAGTACCATTCTGTCCGTTGAGGGCATCGTTGGCAACAGAGCAGAGATCTGCATCCAGTGTCAGGTATACTTTTCGTCCCTCATCATTAGTGGAAAAAGTCCCGGAAACAAAATTGTAACCCACCATGCTGCTGGCAAAGACCTGATTAGCGCCTGTGGAAATATTACCTTTGACATCTCCGACGGCGTGGACAGTGGCTTTTCTGATATCATAGCTGCTGTTGTATTTTGTTTTTCCGCTCTTTGTGTGTTTGAGAAGAGTCTTTCCGTTTCTATCGTAAATGGCCCCTTTGGAAAGATATCCGTTTTTATAGACATCCTGGTTGGCCGGATAACTGGCCCAGGTGTCGCCGTTGCGTGCCAGAAGGGTGACATAATAGCAGAGTCCTGCCAGAAGGATGAACGTAAGAAGGATACATATCAAAGCTCGTTTTTCTAATTTTCTCATTTTCTGCGATCCTCCAGTTGTGAAAAGTCTGTTATTTCGGTGTCGCCGTTTTCGGCATCGATAGCTGCAAAATAGTCCTCTGCATAGTCGCCCACCACTTCAGTGTCGGCTTTTACCGCAAGGCTGCCGCCCTGCCGGGTATCAGCAGCTTTCAGGAAAGCCAGCAGTCCCCAGCTGGCGATCATGCTGGTGCCGCCGTTTGAAATGAACGGCAGAGTCACTCCGGTGAACGGAAGTATGTCCAGTGAGCCCAGTACATTCAGAGTGGTCTGGAATATGAGCAGAGAAGTGGCTGCACAGGCTGCGATGGTATAGTAAGCCGAGCGGCCCGCCTTGATGGAGCGGACTGCAAAGACTCCCAGTGTTATTATTGAAAGTAGAGCGAGTACGGCGATTATCAGTCCCCATTCCTCACTCAATATGGTAAATACAAGGTCGGTATCGGCAGCGACTACATTGTGGACCCAGCCGTCGCCGGCCCCCAGTCCCAAAAGACCGCCGCTGGCGGCGCCGCTCATGCCGCGTACCTGCTGGAACCCGCCGGCATCCGGATAGTCCCAGGCATGGCCCCAGGTCGCAAACCGACTGCTGACGTGAGGAACGAATCGTATGGCCAGAAGACCTCCGCCTATACATACTGCCAGCACCAGGATCAGTTTGGAAAATTCTCCGGATCGCAGAAATGATATGATCAGGAAGGTCACGAAGAAAATCAGCGCAGTGCCGAAGTCTTTCATCGCAGCAAGACATATGAGACAGAAGACTGAAAAAGCTATGAACATGGTCAGATTCTTCTTTTCATATAATTCATCAAGGGTGGCGGATCCGATAAAGATAAATGCGATTTTTACCAGTTCGGACGGCTGGAATTGATATCCTGCCAGGGATATCCAGTTTCGTGCGCCGTAATTAGCGGTCCCGAATATAAGATTGACCAGCAGCAGTACTACACTCAAGATGATCAGGAGCTTTCTTATATGCATGGCCCGTGAGAGATCTCGCAGGTACCAGCACAGCACGATGAACAGCACCATTCCGATGGTGATGCACAGCAGCTGTTTGAACTCTGCCGAAGGGGCAGACGTCGCCACCACGGCAAGATTCAGAGTGCATAGGAAGAAAGCTATTATCTCCATTTCAAAAGCCCGTTGCTTGAGAGCTCGCATAGTGATGCAGTACGCCCACATTATTACTGTGAATATGAAAAGATTGACCAGGACCCCCAGAGGAAGATCCGCGCCTCTTGCTGCAATCAGCTGTATGCCCAGCATGATCTGGAATATGGTTAGAGCCAGAAGAGGGCCCCATGGACTGGGGATGCGTGTGATCCTTCTTCTTGCCTCGATGTTCTCTCTTTTTTCCTGAAGACTCGGCGGTACAAGAATACAGTCGGCGCCGCCCAGGGTGATAGTATCGCCCATTTTGACAGGAGTCGGTTTGTATACTTCTTTTCCGTTTATCATTGAACCGCCCTTGGAACCAAGGTCGTTGTACATCCAGTCGCCGTCTTCATTTCTTACAAGTGTTCCGTGGTTTCTTGAGACGGTCATGATGTCTATTACAATATCTGCGCTCTTTGCTCTTCCAACAACATTTTCCCAGTGAGACAAAGGGCGGATGGATCCGTCCGGCAAAGTGAGATATGCCCATATTTCGGAAGGGTTTTTGCCTGCAAGTAAAGAACGTATGGCTGTGACAAGTATGAAAACAGCCAGGCCTACAAAGACCCAACGCGCTACAGTCGTATAGTATGTAGCCAGTGCCGGATGTGACTGGAAGAGAGCTGAAAGGTTCTCCATCAGAGGTTTGCCGGCATCACTGAATGAACTAAAAATACCCATGGAAACATTATATCATATTTATAAAGAGGATATTGAAAAAAATCCAAAAAATTCATAGAGTGACCACATTGTAATTATTCAAAGAATCTCTCGGCATATCGGACGGTAGCCATAGCATCTTTGCAGTAACAGTCTGCGCCGATGGCGGCTGCGTATTCTTCTGTAAGCACCGCGCCCCCTACGCATATACGGCATCCCGTAATGTTCTCCTTCAATTTTTCTATGGTTTTCTTCATATTAGGTACAGTTGTGGTCATGAGGGCAGACAGACCGATGAGTTTTATATTATTGTCTGCTGCAGCTTTTACGACTTCATCTATAGGAACGTCTTTGCCCAGATCCAGGATATCGTAGTCGTGGTTCTCTAGAAGGACTTTTACGATGTTTTTGCCGATATCATGGATGTCGCCTTCAACAGTAGCAAGGATGATACGCCCCTTCTTTTGGCGGCTGTCCGCAGGAAACTGTTCCTTGATCTCATCAAAAGCCGCACCTGCAGCTTCAGCACTCATCAGCAGCTGGGGCAGGAAGCTTTCTCCGGTCTCGAAGGTACTGCCGACTGCGGCGAGAGCCGGGATCACATGATCGTTGATAACTGTCATTGGATCCATTGTTTTGAGCAGTTTCTTTGCTGTTTGAGCAGCATCATCCCGGAGGCCGTCTATTATGGCGTCTTCAAGAGACCGGTCTTCCGATCCCTTTACATCAGGCTTGCTGTCTTCAAAACTTTCGATGTATTCGGTGCAGTTTGGATCCTGCATGGTCAGGGCCCGTCCGGCGACAGCGGTATCCATCATGGCATCGGAGAAAGGATCGATGATAGCGGCCGAAAGTCCCCGGTCGAGAGCCATAGCGTAGAAAGCCGTATTTATCTTTTCTCTGGCGGGCAGTCCGAATGATACATTGGATACGCCTAAAACTGTGCTGACCCCCAGATCGCGGCGGATCATTTCCACGGCTTTCAGAGTGGTTTCAGAAGATGAGACATCGGCGCTGATGGTCATGGCCAGAGCATCTACAATGATATCTTTTTTATCGATGCCGTATTTTGCGGCTTCGTCGATAATGATTTTTGCCAGCTCCACGCGGCCTTCGGCTGTCTTTGGGATCCCGTCTTCACCCAAGGTGAGAGCTATTACTGTGCCTCCGTATTTTTGTACTATGGGAAATATGGCGTCCATACTGCTCTGCTTGGCGTTGACGGAATTTATCATAGGCTTTCCATTATATATCCGGGCTGCTTTTTCGATGGCTTCCGCGTTGCTGCAGTCTATTACAAGAGGAAGATCGGTGATCTCCTGTATTTTTTCAATAGCGCCGGGCAGCACAGTTGGTTCGTCGATGTCAGGAAGTCCAACATTTACATCCAGGACCTGTGCTCCCGCATTTTTTTCCTTCACCGCAAGAGAAGCAACTGCGCTGATATCGTCTGCGCGCAGAGCTTTGGCCAGGGCTTTGTTGCCTGTTGGATTGATCTTCTCGCCGATGATCGTGGATGGATGGCCGATTTCAACGGCATGAGTATATGAGCTGATGAGAGTCGTATGCTTTGGAACGATCGGAGACGGCATGCGCCCTTTGAGGCGTGAGGTCATTGCTTTCATGTGAGCGGGAGTGGTGCCGCAGCAGCCTCCCAGTATGAAAGGTCCTGCATCAGCGATCTTTTCCATCTCGTCTGCAAAGCCGGCAGGATCAAGATCGAATACGGTCCGGCCGTTTTCTTCATGAGGAAGACCTGCATTGGGAGTGACTATCACCGGAAGGCAGGTTTTTTCCATGAGAGATCTGACCTGAGGCAGCATAAGGGCTGGTCCGAACCCGCAGTTCAGTCCCAGTGCATCCACGCCCAGTCCCTCTAAAAGAGCTGTCAGAGCAGTGATATCTCCGCCAGTGAGCAGCTGTCCGTTTTCATCCGGCATGACCGTAGCAAAAACCGACAGATCCGTGGCTTCCTTTGCGGCAAGGACTGCGGCTTTCAGTTCATATGTATCTGTCATAGTCTCGATCAGGATGAGATCTGCAATATCCCTGCCTGCATCAAACATTTCTTTATAAGCCGAGACGGCGTCCTCAAATGCAAGATCGCCGAGGGGTTCCAGCAGTTTTCCCGTGCTGCCTGCGTCAAGAGCCACAAAGGCGGTTTTTCCTGTTTCCTCTATCGACTGTCTTGCCAGGGATACTGCGGCGTAGACCAGCTCGCGGGCAGAGTATTTACTGTTGCCTAATTTTATCGGATTGGCGCCGAAGGTGCAGGTAGACAGAATGTTACAGCCCGCATCCAGATAGGCTTTATGTATGTCTTTTATTTTATCAGGGTGTTCAATGACCCAGTATTCGGGGATCTCTCCGGCACCCAGTCCGGCAGCCTGCATCATAGTACCCATAGCGCCATCAGCAAAGAGCAGTTTCTTTCCAATAATATCCCTGATATTGTTGTTGTTCAGATCGGTCATTTTCCATCCTCCCGGTGTAAAAACATTTGCGTGACTGACATTATAGCACAAGGGAAGAGGATACACAAAAAAACAATGTGAGAATTTTCAGAAAATGCTTGCTTTATATATAGAGCTGTGCTATTATAATCCTAACAGAAAGAGATAAAAAGATGCGACCGACACCGGAAATCGGCCGGGGGGGGATTTCCCGGAAGATATATAGATAGATGAGAGGTTGGCGCAGAGAAAAGCCGGAGGATGGAGTTTCGGTCAAGAAAGGAGATGAGTCCACCAGAAATGTCAATTGAACAGAAAAAAAGATGATGCCGATCATGTAACCTAAGATCGCCTGAGGGTCCGGTAAGACGGGCAGCGAGGAAAAGAGCAAAGCAGAAACTTTCAGAGCTGAGAATCAGTTGGAACAAGGAGTAATGGATGCCTAATCGCGGAAGATGCGGGGCAATTGAAAAGTTCCAATGGGGAGTCAAAGTTAAAGACGGAAGCTTGCGGAGATAAGGATCAAAGGTAAAACGATTGGCATTATCATATTTTTTGAGGAAGATCCGTGCCGAAAGGCATTTTTTTGTTGTGATCATTGACAAAGATGGGCGTTACAGCCAAAATAGAGTTGGAAGGAGCAACATATCATGCATAAAATAAAACTGGTGCCGGACAAACCGTTCCATAACAACTGCGATATTACGGTATATGATGTGACCGGCGATACTGAAAAAAAGCGCTGCAGGATCAATGTGGACTATGCGGAATACGACATAGGTCTGCTGAAAGAAGAAGGTAAAGATTTTGAAGAGGTGATGGCCTATTTCAAAAAATGGATATATGAAGTTGTAAAGGTACATATTGCCGATGACTGGGAGTGTACTGAAGGGAAAGAAGAAATAGAGAAGATCATAGAAGACCACATAAAAGGGTATTTTTAGGTAAAAAAACAAAAACCTTAAATAATTTAAGGTTTTTTTAAGAGGTCAGCCATATAATGTGTCCATACCAAGAGATAATATATCTCATCCTCTCAATAACACATCAACCAAAAGGCCCGCATTTAGCGGGTCTTTTGGTTGGGGGTAAAATATGTTATAATGCCCGAGTAAACCAAAGGAAACAAAAGGCACAGTCTTAATAAAACAAAGGAAGTAAAATGGCAAAGAGTACACGAGAAATGATCACATGTCCGTCATGTGGAAAAGAAGTAGAAGTCGAAATGTTCGAAAGCGCTGATGGAGCGGTCGATCCACAGATAAGAGCAGCTATATTGGAAGGGCGTTTCGGTATATGCAAGTGCAGCGAATGCGGGAATGATATGGATCTTTCATATCAGTTTGCATACCATGACGGCAGCAAAAAGATAATGGTATGGCTGATGCCACCCGGCAAAGATGGAGACACAGGCGAAGGTCCGGCGGCAGATGACGACATGATAGCTGCCAGCTCTCTAATGGAGAACTGTGCATTGAGAAAAGTCCGTGATAAAAACGAGCTGCGTGAAAAGATCCTCCTAGCAGAAGAGGGAAGAGACGACCGTGTAGTGGAACTGATGAAGCCGGGAATATATTCTGCTTTGATGGAACAGCTGGAAGGAAAGGATATCGTTGCGATATTCTACGAAAAAAATGAGAAAGAATGTTTCGTGGTACAGCTGAACAGCGGCGAAGTGGGAACTGTGGATTTCCCGGAAGAAATGTACGAAGGCATAAAAGATCGATATCATGAACAGATCGAAGAATCGGTCAAAGAGGAAATGACGGCGGTAAACAATAGATGGGCAGCGGATTTTGTAGGGAAATATATGACGGAACAATAAAAAGAAAAGTTTTAAGGTTTTTTTAAGAGGTTTGCCATATAATTCATCCATACCAAGAGATAATATATCTCATCCTCTCAATAACACATCAACCAAAAGGATCCGCATTGCGGATCCTTTTGGTTGATGATATAATTCATAGAATCAAAGGAGGCCTGCAATATGAATATGGTATGGGCGATAATAATCGTAGTCGCTGTGTATATAGCTGCACGAGTGATAACGGTTCAGATAAGGTCAAGGTCTAAGAAAAAATAGGATCATAATAAAGAAAGCGGTAAAGGATCTTCATCCTTCCGCTTTCTTTATTATATTAGGTATAATTATTAGGTATAATCTTTAGCTATTCGTGATCGAATTCCACAGTCTGATCGATCAGCTGTATCCAGGTCTTGCCCGGAGTCAGTTTCATCTGATTGCCGTCGGAATCCTTGAAGACCGTTGCAGAGTCTTTGTCTTTTCTCGACCAGGTGCCTTTTACCATTTTGCCCTGTGTGAAGAGATAAGCTTTTCCGCCTTCGGTCATGTCGATATCCAGTCTTTCGGATTCGCCCTCGTATATCTTTGAAGATATTTCCTGGATCAGTATGTTTGAGCAGGTTATCTGTTTGTCATTGTTGAGATCCTTGCATTCTTCATTATTTACATATCTTTCATAGATCTTTTTGTCAGCATTGTATTTATATGTGTTGTCAATGCTGTCTGCATAGTTGACTTTTATGGTATTCGCACTGCTGCCGTCTGAAGAGTCTTTGTCTCCCAGCCATTTGAATGTTCTCACATCCTGCTGTTTATCATAACCGTCTTTCTTGATTTTCTTCCATACCTTGGTCAGATCTGTATACTGATTGTGTGGGATCTGACGGTCGCTGGTCCTGTAGAAAAGATCATCGTTATAAGCAGCTGGATAATATGGAACTACATCGGTCTTCAGGTACTCTTTTGCCTGCGGGCTCCAGCCGTTGTGCACAAGAACTGCCTTGTACTCTCTGGCAATATCGACTATGTACGGTCTTGCGCTTCTTGTAGGACCGCATTGGGTAGGCATATTGCTGTAATATATAGGTTCATATCTGCTGCCTCCGCCTTCAATGGGAACTTCGTATACTATGTCCGCTTCACTGAGACCGGACTGCGGTCTGGCATCGGAATTGTCATTATCGGTGGATACGACTACCGGTCTTGACGGCAGTTCCCCTTCCTCTACCGACAGTCCTGTCAGCGGATTGACATTTGCAGTATCTGTGGCGGTCTTTGTGGACGTTCCGTCATCTTTTATGACAAACCACCATACCAGACCGGCGGCTATCACCACAGCCAGAATAATTATCACTGCTATCAGTGTCTTTCGAGAATTGTTTTTTCTTGTTGCTCGCATATGACCCTCCTGTTATTTCAGTTCATTTCTTATTATTTCTGCCAGAAATCGCTGGCCGTCTTCGTCGGGATGCACGCCGTCTATGTATTTTCCGCAGCCCGCATACTCCATTTGTGTATCGATTAGCTTTATATCACGTTCTTGACACCGGCTTTTCAGGATCCGGGCCAGTTCACGAAGATCATTGTTTGCCGCAGGATAATCCAGATGCATCTCAGGCATCCAAAGCTGTTTTGCCATGTTCTCTTCGATCATAAGAGGCGTTGCAGCAACAGGCGTGATGCCTGCAGTTTGTGCCAGTTCGGTCATTGCCACAATATTCTCTGCCGCTGCTGCAGGGGAGTTTATCTCGAACATAAAATCATTTGCTCCCGTCAGTATCAGTACGACGTCGCATTTGTCTCCGCTGCAGACAACATCCTCTTCGAATCGGGCGAGTATCTGATCAGTGCTCTGACCGTTTATGCCTTTGTTTACGGCAGTCAGGCCTGAATATCCGTCCAGGATCGAAGGAAAGGAATACCTGCGCTCGAAGGGAAACCCATTGACTATGCTGTTTCCTATGCAAATAAGTTTCATGTATAAACCTTCTGTGTTTGTGATATAATTATCCTTATATTATACAGGGAATAGAAAGGAAAGCAAAGAGTAAAATGAAACATTCATATAAACCAAAAGGAGTATGTTCCACAAACATTCAATTCGATCTGGAAGATGGCATGATCAGGGACCTTGAATTCGCCAACGGCTGCGAAGGAAATTTGAAGGCCATAGGCAAACTGGTGGAAGGAATGCCGGCTGAAAAGGTGATCGAACTGCTGGAAGGGAACACCTGCGGAAGGAAGGGCACTTCGTGTGCAGATCAGCTTGCAAAGGCTCTGAAGGAAGCACTATGACAAAACTATTGATAAAATTGTTCATAAAAGACAAAGACAATACCGAAGACCCAAAGGTGAGAGAAGAATACGGAAAATTCGCCGGGGTAGTCGGGATACTGACAAATGTTCTCCTTTGCGGGCTGAAGATCGTTATCGGCCTGCTTTCTTCGAGTATCGCCATAGTGGCAGACGGCATCAACAACCTGTCTGATGCATCTTCTTCTGTAATAACACTGGTCGGCTTTCGCCTGGCCGGAAAGCCGGAAGATGATGAACATCCATACGGTCATGCAAGGATCGAATATCTTACAGGCCTGATAATATCCATCATAATAATACTGGTGGGGGCACTGCTGCTGAAAACATCAGTCGAAAAGATAATAGAGCCTGAGGCCATGGCAGTGACGTGGGCAACAATAACTGTACTGGCAGTAGCTATACTGCTGAAAATATGGCAGAATATTTTCTACATGAACATAGCAAAAAAAATAGATTCTCTGACATTGAAGGCTACGGCTACGGACAGCAGAAATGATGTGATAGCAACATCTGTAGTTCTTGTGGGAGTGGGAATAACAAAATTTACAGGCGTGAACCTGGATGGCTGGCTGGGATGTCTGGTAGCTGTGTTTATTATTTTCTCAGGGATACAGCTGATAAAGGAAACATCCAGTCCGCTGCTGGGAGAAGCTCCCGATGAACAGCTGGTACGCCGTATAGTGAAGATGGCAGGAAACCATGAAGGAGTTCTTGGGATCCACGATCTGGTGGTGCATAATTACGGTGCAGGCAAGATATTTGCCAGCATGCATGTGGAGGTTGATGCAGAAGGAGATCTGATGGACAGCCATGACATGATAGACAACATAGAACGGGAGATCAGAGACGCTCTTCACATCGAATTTGTAGTGCATATGGATCCGGTAAAGGTAAACGACCCGCTGGTCAAAGAAATGCGAATAAAACTGACGCAGACTCTGAGCAGGATCAAAGGAGTCAGAGAACTGCACGACCTCAGGATAGTTCCGGGGCCGACCCATACCAACATTATATTCGATCTGGTAGTGGAGCATGACTGCGAAAAAACTGATGAAGAGATACAGCAGATCGCCGAGGCGGCAGCAAAGGCGGTAGATCCCAGTTATTATGTAGTGATAACTTTTGATAAAGCGTATACCAGTTTGAGCTGAGTTTTTAAAGGAGGAGCAGCTATGGACAAAGAACGATTATATATTTTGTGGACGACAGGGGATCCTGTCACATCTGAACACATGGTTTTGATGTATGCGACCAATGCGCTGTTAAACGGCTGGTGGGACGAAGTGACAGTGATATTGTGGGGAGCTCCGCAAAAGCTGGCCAGAGACAATGACGCAATAAAGCTGAAAATGGAAGTGGCAGAGGAAGCCGGAGTAAATTTCTCGGCATGTCTTTCCTGTGCGATCAACCTGGGGACCAGAGAATACATGGAAAACGCCGGGATCGAAGTTATAAAATGGGGCGAAAAGCTGAGCGGGCTGATCAAATCAGGAGAGCATGTTCTGACCGTGTAAGAAAGCAGCGATAGATGCAGGCCGGTCTGACCGCTTTGCGCCGGATCAGCCTGCTCACATTTATGCATCAGCGGAATATATAAGAGGCTTTTTCTATAAGCTTATAATTCTTTTTATATATACCTGAGAACTGCTTGTGAGAAACGGGTACTTTTCCGATGCCGTTCTCGATACAGACGTAAACCTTCTTAGCTTTGTTTCTAAGATAGTGCTCCATATCTCCGCAGCCCTTGCCTGTTTCCTCTTCGGAAGAATATTTTGTAGTGGAAAGAACCATAGACTTCAATTTCAGTTCAGGAGATTTTCTTTTGCCGGTGTACCCCCAGTATACCAGTTTGCCCATAGAATGAAGGTTTATCACCGCTGAGCAGTTGCTGCACTTTTTTATACGGCTGATAACGGCTCTGGTCTCGCATTCAGAGTTTGCTTTTTTACCGCAGTAGTTTTCGCTACATCGATGATGCCTCGTCGAGCCCTTGCCGAATCCGGAAGAAAAATTCCTGTTGATATCCACTGCTCTCGCGTTAGCTTTCCAGTTCTTGTAACTGCCTATGCGTTTTGTTTTTCTGATCTTTGCACGGAGTTTCTTGTCCTTTATTTTCTTCGGACCGTACTGACTGATGGTAACGCCGTCAGGATTTACCATAGGCAGGATATAAACGGCAGTATTTGAAAACAGATCACTATATTTTTTCCCTTTATAGCTGCCTGTGTAATATTTCCTACAGTATCGCTCTGCCAAAGCCATGGCGATCTGGCAGTTTATATATTCCCTTGCGTGTACACCGGCTGTGACGACTATCTGTTTCTTTGCGCCGGGATCCCCCATGCACAGACAGTAGATATTTCGTTTATCGGCTGTTTTTGCCAGCGTTGATACTCTGATCCTGTCAGGGTATTTTTTGCACAGAGCCAGGATGTCTTTTTGCATATCACTGTAACTGTATTTGGCATCTGATTTGTTCACGACATCGGAAGCTGCGACAGTAGTTTCCCCCTGTATACAGCTGAATATGCTCAGTGCCATGACTATTGACAGAACCGCGCCTGATATTATTTTTGTTTTTCCCATAGTATTCATAGTTGTACTCCCCTAATATACCCCTTTGAAATAATTACCTTTGAACATTATACAATGCATTTGATGCGATTTGTGAGAAATTTGCAAGCGCGCATATTGTATTATAGTTTTTTTATTGTGCAGGGGAAAAATGGGCTTATGCCCATAGACAACGGAAAGTGCAGCTATCTATAATTACTATATAATGGTGAATTGAAAAAACAGCTCAGGGGGAGGGGATCATTATGGGAATAATGAAAAAATCATTGAGTTTTATTTTATGCATCGCAGTGGCGATATCGTTCTGCATACCGATCATGACCGATACTGCTGCAGCAAAGACTAAAGTGATCAAGTCTGCATCGCAGTTAAGGGATCTGCATTATAAGAGCAAAGGCTTTGGCCCGGGTTCATACAAAATAGGGAAGGATATCGATCTGGGAAGCAATGGTACAGATGCGTGTGTACCGCTGATAAAAGGGAATTACACCATTGATTTTAACGGACATACTGTAATGTCCAGTGCTGCTAAGGTGCCGACCTTTTCAATCACCGGGGCGCATGTAACATTTAAGGATTCTAGAATGTCGTCAAAAAAGCCTTCGATAAATTCGACTGCACTTGCATGTGTGCAGATAAAATCCGGCCGAGCTGTGTATCAGAACGGGTTTTATGTCAACAACTGGAACGGAGATAATGATTGCCTTGAAGTAAGTGGAGGAGTGACCACAATAATGAATGGGGTATTTGCAGGGAATTCAGCCGGCATCGGACAGACCGGAGGAGTACTCAGGATCGCAAACGGTACTTTTTATGCATGGGAAGGCTTTGGCCTTATGACCTCATTCAACTGCAGCTGCAAGATCATAAAGGGTCATTTCTATTCGAAATACAACCCTATGACAAATCGATACGGCGCCGACAGCGCCATAGGCATTTTATCGATGGGATATTATACCGGGGACGGAAGCAGTTTGCTCGGGACAGGCAGCAGCTGGTCCTCTTCGCCAATGGGGATATGGTTTGGAAATGTGGGTTACGGATCGACATACTGCGTCAGCAATTCATATGATGTGACAGTCAACAATTCAATAACAGTCGGCAGGGTATCGATCAAGAAACCGTCAAAAGCTAGAAAATCGTTCAAAGCAAAGTGGCATAAACTGTCCGGAGCGAGCGATTATCAGGTACAGTATTCTCGAAACAAAAGCATGAAATCTTCAAGCATCAAAACTGTCAGCGGCAAAAAAGCCTCTTTGTCGATCAGGAAGCTGAAAAGCAAGAAGAAATATTATGTCAGGGTCCGTGCCCGCCAGAATGTAAGCGGCGTGATGATAAACGGGCCGTGGAGTGCTCAAAGATCTGTAAAAACGAAATAGCAAAAACAAAAAGCAAAAAATAAGAACTGCCCGACATGTCAAATGCCGGGCAGTTTTGAATTGTTTTTACAGCGCTGCGTCAGTCAGGTTCTATTCTGTATCAAGAGTGAAGTCTGAATATTCACCGGGGGCTTCGAAAGTTACTGTCTGTCCATCCTCAAACACAACACTTGTGGAGTCCAGATCTGCAATAGTGATTGTTTTGAGTTTCTTACCGTCTTTAGTAAATACGACAGTTCCTTTTTCCTTAGCAGAATCATCATCGTCATAAAACGAAAAGCTAACAAGGTACCTGCCCGGTTTGATGTCTTCGCCTACAACATATTCACCGGACTCTATAGTATCGTAATTACCAATGTATTTGTACTTCGAATCTTCCTTGAGTTCTTTAAGTTTCTCTTTACTTGCTTTTTTGTATGAGACGGTATCGCCATCTGTCGTTAATACTATTCTGTCGTTCTCAAATCTGTAAGTCGACGACTCATCATCGTCATCCCAGTTGATTACGTCATTAGCGATATCGACTTTCCCGGTGGTGGGTGTTCCGGACATTTCTAATGTTGCTTCTGTACCGGATATTTCCAAAGTGGATTCATATTCTTCCGAGTAAAAGATCCCTTCCAAATCCGCTTTTTTTTCAGTCGTATTGTGAAGAATCAGATAAGCTGCAATTCCGGCTACCACAATAACGATTATTACAACGACAAGGATAATGAGGAATTTCTTATTAACAGGTTTTTTGCTTTTCTCCTGCACTGATACTCCGTTTGCTTTAGCTTCATCATTTGTGTGCTCTATTTTAGCACCACACTTCTTGCAAAATGAAGAATTATCATTTATTTCATTTCCACAGTTTGAACATCGCATTATTTTTCCATCCTTTCATTACTGATTATTCTTTAACAGGGGTGAATGTTAACACATATTCCATATCTTTTAATTTTTCGCCCGCTTTAAGAATAATTTCAGTACCGTTCTTGCTCCAGATAAAATCTTCTTCTCCATCAGTATATATATGGTAAAAAGCTGGATCGGTCTCTGCTTTGCTTTTAAAGGTGTACAGTCCGGGAGCAATATCGACCCCAACGGTTGCTGTCCCCTGCAGTTTTACTTCTTTCGGTTTATCCGTCTGTACTTCTATATTGTTTGTTTCAGCATAGTATTCGTTAGCAGCATTTAGTTTTTTCTTTGCTTCGCTTTCTTTTTTTTCGACAGTTGCCATTTTTTGCAAAACCGGTTTAGCACCCAGGTTATAAGTCAGCACACCTGAAATTCCTGCTCCAATGATCAGCGATAATATTATTGCCACGATCATTGACTTGGAAAGCAGAACTTTCCCTTTGTTTTTTGATGGACTGTCATCGTTTGTAAATACTTCTGCCTTTCCATTTTTTTCTTCAACTTCCGGCGGAGTACTTGTGACAGTAGCTCCACAGTATTCACAAAATACCGCGTCGTCATCAATTTGTTTTCCACATTTTTTGCAGAACATAAATTCACCTTTTCCCTTTTCAATCATCTTGATTTAATTTTACATTTGGTTTGCCGTTTGCCTGTTGATTGTCCTCCTCTTCAGAATCATTCAGAGAAACCAGATAAGAAAGGAGCTCATCGTAATTTGCCGTTTCCAGTCCGTTGATCTTGATACGCAAATCGCTGATAATTATCCCGGTACTCTGCATTTTCTTGATAACGTTTATCATGTTTTCGATTTTTTCTTTTTCTTTTGTCAGATTATTAATGTGTTTTTCAATTATTTCTTTAGATCTGTCTGAAGATGGGGCATCAAAGATATCCAGCATTTCGTTTTTGTCCAGCCCGATATCCTTGTACAGTCGTATTTGAAGCAGCCGCTCTACAGCTGAGTCGTCGTATAAAAGGCGACCGTATTTATCCCTTGTTGACGGTGCAGCGACCCCCGCTTTCTCATACCCTTGAATAACACGTCTGGTCATACCTACAATTGGAATCACCTCTCGTAATCTTTTCATCTATACACTCCTTACAACCAAGTTATGACTGCACCGACGGTGCAGTCAATAACTTTTACGGCGAAAAACGCCTTGATATAACTGGTGAGGAATGAACTCCTCATCATAGGACATGTAATTCTTACGTTTTTTAAAATCAATAAAAAAGGCGACTGATGAAAAGAGTTCAGTCGTCGGATCTTTCTATCATTAAAGATCATTCATACATTTATATAAATTTGTAGTTGGCTTTCAGAAGATCGAGAAGCTGCGGCGAGAATAGTTTTCGCTGATTTATTAGTCATCTTAGGGCCTTATCCCTTCGAAAATATAATTGTCGCAGAGGTCTTCCGCAAGTCGTTTGTCATCATCGTTTTGAACTGTCCAGCCCAGTAGCCCGATGCCCCTGCTGCGCTCCCGTTCGATGGATACTCTGGGCAGAGCAGTGATATCGTAAGCTATGAAATCCGGCTTTACAATAAAATTCAGGTGACAGTCTTTGAATAGCCATTTGCCTGCTCCGGGCATATCATAATCTTCGAACAAATATGAAAGCTGACCCGTATAGAAACCCAGTTCTTTTTTTCTGGAACGCATGGACAGAAGAGAAGCCGGATTGAATGACTCTATAGCATATTCCCCGATGTACTTCACGAGGATTTCTCCCAGTTTTTTCTCAAGCCGCCCGGGGAGGGAATCGCTTTTGATTTCGATCAGTATCGGCACTCTGCCGTCTATTGCAGCCAGCACGTTTTTGAAAGACGGAATGGGAAACTCGCTTCCCAGGACCTTCGTTCCGGACAGCTCGTCTGCGGTCATATCGCTAAGATCCCGGTCTGTTCCGGTCACTCTCAAAATGTTTCGGTCATGGAGAACGAACAGCTTTCCGTCCTTCGATAGCCTGACGTCAAGCTCGATGGGATAGTCTTTTGCCGCAGCCAGCTCAAACGCAGGCAGCGTATTTTCCGGATATTCATCATCGTGAAGCCCTCTGTGGGCAATGGGCCGTGTGATCAGCCAGCTGTCGTCTTTGATGTTCATACATAAAATTATACCACTTTATAAAGACAAGGTATAACATATTGAATAATTCCAATATGTGAAGTAGGATACATCCATAAACGTTATTCAAAAAGCAGAAGAATGGAGGGACAAATGGATTATAAAAATATGACTGAGGAATCAGCAAAGCAGGCATTCCAATCAGGGATCGACTGCTCTATGGCTGTGGCAGCCCACTGTTCTCATAAAGTAGGGATAAGCGAAGAACAGGCTTTGAGAATGGCAGCGGCGCTTCGCTGACGGTTGTGGAGACCGGCGCGATCCCACGAGACAGCAAGCTGATAGAATCTTACTGGAAACGGTTCACCGCTGAGAAAGCAAAAACACTGTTCGAAAAAAACGGATACTGCATTTCTGCAGAGCGGGGATAATATCATACAGTATCATTGATTTGACATACGGTCGGAGTACCGATATAATTAGATTGAGATAGATATAAGTTAGATATGAGAGAAGGTATCCAAATGGATCTAAATTCACTAATAGAACAAAAGAAGATGACAAAGTATCGCTTATCACAGGTCAGTGGAGTGCCTAAAACAACAGTTTTGGATATTTGTTCAGGAAAGAGTGCCATTGAAAAGTGCAATGCAAAAACGATTTTGCAATTATCTAAAGCACTGGGATGTTCAATGGAGGAACTTATGATGCTGGATGAAACCGGTGATTATGATGATAAAACAGGGCTTCCAAAGGATAAGAACTATTTTGAGCGGGGCCTTCCGGAGTATCTGAGGATATCATTGGAAAACATGAAGAACTCCTGGGAAATTGAAGATTGCGGTGGGAAGGATCTGCACTGGGATATTTGGTGGTGCGAATTAAATGCTGACATCAATTCGGCGGAAGTAGACGGAATCATTTCAAGTGAACAGGCATGGTATCTGCGCAAAAAATATTTGAGAATGGAAAGGTGTTGAATATGATCGATTTTACAAATCTTCCGGTCTTCTTTGAAAAACAGCGATTGCAATGCGGCGCTAAAGAGGATGACGCCTAAGATCAACATTGAGAGAATCAATGGAATAATCGATGATACCCCACATATTGAAGCGCTTCAAAAAAAGTTTTATAAAACCATGGTGGCACAAAGGAAAGAACGAATTCTTGATTTTTCATTTCGAAAACTGGCGGAGCAGGGGAAAATATAAGACGGAACCGAAGCATGATGGCAGAGGACCCGTGCAAAAGCGACTATGTTGCAATATCCTTATGCCGGTGGCATAATAAGGGTATAAAAAGCAGGGAAACATATCGGGGGATCTATTATGGATGGACAGAAGCATTATAATATAGATAAATTGAAAAAAGTCTTTGCCGCTGCACCTTGCGGCATTGGCATTTTTGTTGCGGAAACACGGCAGCCGCTGTTCCTCAACGATGCATATTATCGATTGACAGGATACACGCCGGAGGAATATGCAGAGATCATTTCCAATGAAGAGCAAAAGCTTATGTTTTCTCTCGATAAACATGTAGGCGTACTGATAGAAAAAAAATTTTTCTGATGATGTGGATATGTCGCGGACCCAGTACAGGATCCTTCGAAAAGACGAAAGCGTGTGCTGGATAGCGCTGAGCATGACATATGTTTTGATAGATGAAAATCAATGCGTGCTTTGCTTTTTCGAAGACATCACTGCTGAAAAAGAAAACTTCGCACAGATGAAACTGGTGGCAGACAGCATCGGCAGCAGCATATGCGTAAAACGGATCAAAAATGGGCAGGAACAGTTCATATATGCCAACGAATCTTTTTTTAAGATGATAGGCACAGACAAGGATGCTTATATAGAAAAAATGCGAGAGTACGATATGGCCTTTGCATCGGAGGAAGACATAAAGCAAATACAGGACACTCTGGCCATGGCGCTCTCGACCGGGGAACCTCAGGAACGGATGTATCAACTGCGCAGGGACGGAGCAGATCCAATGTGGATGAAACATCGTCTAATTACGATGCAGCAGGACGAAGCAGATACATATCTCATGGTATCTGTAACGACGGATATCACAGAAAAAAAGAGAGAAGAATGGGAAAAAAGGCTGGTGATGGACAGCCTTCTCAACGAGCTTCCCGGAGGTGTTGCTGTATTCAAGATCGGGGAGAGGGTGGAATGTCAGTATTTCAATGACGGACTTGCACAGCTTTCCGGCTGGACGCGAAATGAGCTGGAGAAAGCTATAACTAACAGCCGATCCATGGAGGGTGCTGTTGCACAGTCCGATCTGCCGTATATCCTGACAAAAATCAGAGAGGTCGCGCCTACCGGCGAACAGATAAATCTTACATATCGTTTTTTGACAAAGGATGGCGAACTGCGGTGGCTGCATGTGAACGGCAGCAAACTGCGGGAGGAAGACGGCTGTCCTGTTTACTACTGTGTATTTACCAAACCGTCGGAAGAGACAGCACTGTATCGCAGTATTGTGGAAGATTCAGCCGGAGGCGTTATTATCGCTGAGCGTGTTTCCCGCAGGATCGTATACTGCAACAGAAAGCTGCGCGAATTTTGCAAGATAGACAAAGACGTGCAGATAGTCGGTAAACTGATATTCGAAGTGATACCTAAGAATCAGGTACTTCTGGAACGGGAAGAGATAGATGCGCTGCCATCGGATCATTATGTTGAATATCACCGTTCATATGACGATGTTTATCTTGCGGTCAGAACAAAGGCTCTGGTATGGAACGGCGTGGAGTCGTATATAATTTATGTATCTGATGAAACAAATGAGCATAAAAAGGCTATGCAGCATCAGAATCTGCTGAATCAGGTGCCTATGGGGATCGGGATCTACGAGATCGATCACGGTCGTCTCAAACAGTTGTATATGAATGACAGTTACTACCGTATGATAGGTATGTCCCGGGAGGAATGCCATAAGGAATCCCATGGCGACTTTCTTGATTTTACACACCAGGATGATATAGAGACGATATACTCTGCCATGGAAAGCTGCTTGGAAGGAAGCGAAGAAGAGTCTTTTGATCATCGAATCATCTGCGGAGATGGAAAATACCATTGGTTTAGGCTGGATGCTTCTGTTGCCGGCAGGGAAAACGAACGGGTAACGATCTACTGCAGCTATGCAAATATAGA
This sequence comes from Eubacteriaceae bacterium, assembly GCA_034927505.1. GTDB lineage: Bacteria > Bacillota > Clostridia > Peptostreptococcales > Anaerovoracaceae > RUG100. Next base: position 72,525 of record JAYFPY010000028.1, on the reverse strand, counting down.
TGCAACGATCAAAGCCCAGGAAGATCTGAAAAAAGCCAATCTGGAGATAAACAAGCAGTACAGGCAGGAGCGGCTCCAGAGAAAAATGCTGGAAAAAGACAGTATGATAGCTCTTCGGTTCAATGTGACGCAGGATAAACTCATATCATATCAGGTGAATCAGAATCTTGTAAGCGAATTTGAAAAGGAAACGGCAGGCAGCATTATACGTTCCGTGATCCCGGATAGTATTCCGACGGATGAAGAGCGTCGCGCTGCTTTGGATTTCTTTGACAGGAAGAAGGCTTTTATCCGTTTTCAAAACGGAACAAAGGAATTCGGCACGGTGTATCGTCGCCGGCTCAATGACGGACGCCTTTACTGGATGCGCACGACATGTCGGCTGGAAAGGGACGAAGAGAACGGTGATATTATTTCTTACACCTATTTCCGCAATGTGGATCTGGAACGGAAAAAAGAGCTGGCAACGGAAAGTGTGATCGGCGATGAGACGGATTTTATCGTAGTTCTGAATATTATTACTGACAAAGCGATCCTGCTGCAGCTGGGGAATGATTATATCGAGTCCCACGGATATTTAAATAAGGAATTCTCATTTGATCTTGCCAAGACATCAGAGATAATGAAAATCGTCGTACCGGATGATAAAAATATAGCTTCGGACTTCTTTAGTAAGGAAGCCCTTGTAAACGCATTATGCAAAACACGCGAAACGTCTGTAGACTACCGCTGCTGCGGGCCTGACAACGAGGTGCGTCGAAAAAAAACGAGAGCTTATTATCTGGATGATACAAAGGAAGATATCGTTATTACCTGCAGGGACATTACCGATCTGTATCAGGAGGAACAGGAACAGAAACAAATACTCAGAAAGGCTCTGGATGAGGCCCATGAAGCAAATAATGCAAAGAGTGATTTCCTTTCAAGGATGAGTCACGATCTGCGTACTCCGATGAATGTGATCATAGGTCTTACATCTCTGGCAATGGACAGCGAAGACAAATCGGAAGCAATGGATAAAATGCTTTCGGATATTACGGATTCTGCAAAATACCTGCTCAGTCTCATTAATGACTGCCTTGATATGGAAAAGATCACCAGCGGGAAAATCGAACTCCATCCGGAGGCTTATCCATACGTGGACTTTTACAATAGTGTGCGTGCAGTGATAGGGCCGCTGTGTCGGCAAAAGGATATTGAATTGGTGATAGATGCCAAGGATGCGATCTATTATACTATTTTTGCCGACAAAATCAGGATGGAGCAGCTTTTCTACAATCTGCTGTCCAATGCGGCAAAGTTCACCCCGCCGGGTGGAAAAGTCGAAGTGCACATTGAAAACACGGTCATAAAAGACGGTCGCGTTAGCTTTGACGGCATTGTGGCGGACAATGGGATCGGTATGAGTGAGGAGTTTCAGAGCCATATGTTTGAGGCATTTACTCAGGAAAACCACAGCATTACGTCGGAACATCAGGGCTCCGGGCTGGGTCTGTCCATTGTAAAGGAGATAGCAGACCTGATGGATGCAGCGATAACGGTAAAGAGCGAACTGGGAAAGGGTACAGAATTCCGTATTCATTTTACTTTCCCTATTGTTGAAAAAATGATCGAGAAAAAAGAAGAGAGCGACCATATATCATTGAATGGACTTCGGGGAAAGAAAGTCCTTTTGGCGGAGGATCATCCTCTTAATGCGATGATCGCTGTGAAATTTCTTGAAAAAGAAGGAATGACTGTGATCACAGCCGAGAACGGAAAGGTGGCTTTGGACAAATTCAGTTCAGTTACTGAAGGATATTTTGATGTGATATTGATGGATATCCGCATGCCGGTAATGAACGGCATCGATGCGGCAGAGGCGATACGTAAACTGGACCGCCCTGATGCAAAAACTGTTCCGATAATCGCTATGACTGCCAATGTTTTCGATACTGATGTGCAGGCATCTCTGCATGCCGGTATGAACGCACATCTTTCAAAGCCCATCGAAGTCCATGATCTGTATGAGACGCTGGTAAGGCATATCAAATAGCGGAGTTTGTTGTTTCACATGGACTTTACGATGACGCAGGTAGCGGATATCTATGCCTGTGCTGTTCGATTTGCCGCTGTTTTCGTTTAAATGTTTTCCTACGTCTTTAAAATATACCAGCCATCGGTGCTTGGATAAATACAAGTGCCGCACAGAAAAGAGGGATGAGAAATGAATAATCATGTTTATTATAATGTTGAAGTAATAAAAAATGCTTTTTCTGCTGCACCGTGCGGTGTGGGTATTTTTGCAGCAAAAACGCACCGGACACTTTTTCTTAACGATGCGTATTATCAGTTGTTCGGGTATACAGAAGATGAATATGCGGAGATGATCTCCAATGAAGAGCAGAAGCTGATTTTTCCGGAAGATCTGCCTATTGCATGTAATGGAATAGAGCAGTTTTCCAAATCAGGGCATGTATCCAATGTGCGGTTCCGTATCGTGCGGAAGAGCGGTGAGATACGCTGGGCAGGTTTGGGCATTGTTCCGATCACAGTTGGTGATGTTGCCTGTGCACTTTGCTTTTTAGAAGACGTTACAGATAAGAAAAAATCGGAGTTGCTGCTCGAGTTTGAACAGCATCGGTATCAGCTTATCGTAGATGAAATGAAGGCCGCTGTTTTCGAATGGGACACTCAGTCCGGAGAGTTTTACTGCTCAGACAGTTATAAAGAATATGCAATGAGCAATATACCACCCGAAGTGATCCTTGCAAATCAAGGCCACGGGGATACGGTCCACCCTGATGACAAACAGGCGATGCTGAAATTTTTCGCAGACAAGGCCGGCGGGGCGGACAGAGCGGAAGCGGTAATGCGGATCAAGCTGACCGCCGGAGGCTATCGCTGGTGCAGGATGATAGGATTGTTCTATAAGGATGAAAGCGGGCAAGCGACTCGTACGATTGGCATGATCATTGATATCGATGAAGAACGGGAAAAAAGTTTTATGCTGGATAGCTTGCTCAATGAGCTTCCCGGAGGCGTGGCTGTGTTCAAGGTCGGGGAAGAGCTTGAGTGTCAGTATTTCAACGACAGTTTCGCTAAACTCTCCAATCGGACGCGGGGAGAGCTGGATTATGTGCTGCAGAGCGGACGACTGCTAGAGACTGTTGTTGCGCCGCCCGATCTGGACCATTTTGTTGAGACGATCCGAGCGGATACCGCTGTTGGAATGCAAATAAATATCACATACCGTTTTCTGACCAAGGAGAGCAAACTTGGCTGGATGCACATGAACGCCAGCAAACTTCGGGAGGAGGACGGATATCCGGTATACTACTGTGTGTTCACACGACCCACGGAGGAAACAACGCTGTATCAGAGCCTTGTTGAGGATTCTTCCACAGGAGTATTCGTTGCGGAGCAAAAGACGCATCGAATCGTATACTGCAATAAAACCATGAGGCAGATCTATGAGATTGCAGCGGAAACGGATCTGCTCGGGCAGCAGCTGTTCGACATTATTCCGCAGGAGTCTGCATTTTTGAGCGATGATGAAATAAGTGCGCTTCCAACGAATGATTATGCGAAATATTACTGGCAGTATGCGGATCGGTACTACAGCGTTCGAGCGAAAGCACTGCTGTGGAATAGAACAGAATCTTACATCCTTTATTTGTCCGACGAAACGCAGGAACATGAGAAACGTTTAGAGCAGGCGCAGCTGCTGGATCAGGTGCCTGTAGGGATCGGCATATATGAGATAGAGCGTGGCGATATCCGACAGCTCTACATCAATGACAACTATTATTCCATGGTCGGCGAAAAGCGTGAGCTGCGTGAAAAAAAGCAGGGGGAATTTTTACATTTGGTATACCCGGATGACCTCACTCAGATATATAATCTGGCTGAGAAGTGTGCTGCAGGCAGCAGTAAAGAGGTGATCGATCATCGCATCATGTGCGGGGATGGAAACTACAAGTGGTTCCGTCTTTCTGCATTTGTGGTAAAAAGAGAAGGCGACAAAACAACCTTATACTGCAGTTATGCTGATATTGATGACGCGTTAAAAACACAGAAAGCATTGGAAAACGCAAATCTCGATCTGCAAAAGCAGTATAATCAGGAAATGGCCCAGCGAAAAATGCTGGAAAGGGGCAGCATGGTCGCTGTAAAGTTCAACGTTACCAAGGACCGGCTTATATCCTACAGGTTCAATGAGGGACCTGTCCATATCTATGATGAGGGAATGACCGGGGACGATATACGTCCCGGTTTGACTGAAAATATTCCTACGGAAAAGGAACATCGTGCTTCTGTGGATTTCTTTGACAGAGACAAAGCTCTGGAACGATATCAAAACGGGACGCGGGAGTTTTATGCTGAATTCCGCAGCCGTTTGAAGAACGGTCGTCTCTGCTGGCTTCACTGCACCTGCTGTCTGGTGCAGGACGAGGAGAGCGGCGATATAATATCATATACATATGCACATGATATCGACATAGAGCGCAAAAAAGAGTTGACTGCTGACAGTGCTATTGATGAAGAAACTGATTTTGTTTTGCTGCTCAACACGGTGTCAGATTCTGCTGTGCTGTTGAGGTTGAAAAACGATTATCAAGGATTCAGCGACAGCTTGTATCAGGAGTTCCCGTTTGACAGTGCACTTGGAATGGGCGAATTTGATATCATTAAGGAAGAAGACAAAGTGGCTGTAAGGGACTTTTTCAAAGAAAAAAATCTCATTGAAGGATTGGAGAAAGAACCGATAGTCACCATCACTTACAGACACGTCCATGTTGACGGGACGGTAAGAAGAAAAAAGACGCGAGCATTTTATCTGGACGAAACACACGAAGATATTGTGATCGCGCGCCGGGACATTACAGATATTTATGAGGAAGAGCAGATGCAAAAACGCAGATTGGAAGCAGCATTAGTCGCGGCGACCGGCGCTAACCGGTCCAAAAGCGATTTCCTGTCACGTATGAGCCATGATCTGCGAACTCCAATGAATGTGATCATCGGCTCTGCATCTCTTGCTATGGACAGCATAAATGATTCGGAGGAGACCGAAAAAGCTCTGTTGAATATCACAAATTCATCAAAGTATCTTCTGGGACTGATCAACGACTGCCTGGATATTGAAAAAATCAACAGCGGAAAAATCGAGCTCCATCCTGCGGCTTACCCATATGACGATTTTTATAACGATATCAAGGCTGTGATAGAGCCGCTGTGCTGGCAAAAGAATATCACGTTTATTCTCGATGCAAAAGAAACGGTAACGCCGGTGATAGTTGCAGACAAGATGCGCATAGAGCAGATCTTCTATAACCTTTTGTCCAATGCTGTCAAATTCACGCCAAACGGAGGAGTCGTTGAAATGCTGACGCGTAATATAGTTTTTGAGGACGGTATTGTCTCGTATGATTCCATCGTGCGAGATAACGGTATCGGTATGAATGAGGAATTCCAGCAGCATATGTTTGAAGCGTTTGCTCAAGAAGAAAACGACGAGGAACCGGAGCAGCAGGGCACAGGCCTTGGGCTGGCCATCGTAAAGCAGCTTGTCGATCTTATGAATGCTGAAATCACTGTAAAAAGCAAAAAGAATGAGGGAACCGAATATCGGATACATTTTGCATTTCCTGTTTCAAAAGAGGCTGTAAATACTGCAGAAAAGAGTTCCTCTGTTTCAATAGATAAATTAAAGGGGAAACGTGTGCTGATGGCAGAGGATCATCCGTTGAACAGGATGATCGCTCAGAAAACACTTGAGAAGGCCGGCATGATAGTAACAGCAGTAGAAAACGGCCGGGAAGCTGTAGATCGTTTTAAATCTGTTGCTGAAAATTTCTTTGATGCTGTTTTGATGGATATTCGTATGCCGGTCATGAATGGGCATGATGCAACGCAGGCGATCCGCCTGCTTGACCGCTTGGACGCAAAGACAGTCCCGATCATTGCAATGACCGCAAATGCATTTGAAACTGATGTTGAGAAATCTATTCGTTCCGGTATGAATGAACACCTTTCCAAGCCCATCGAGCCGGAAGAAATGTATGAAACACTGGCGAAATTGATCCGGTGAATATAAATTTATCGTGCGATTAATGTAGGACCAGATGCCAGATCAGCCGCAGGAAGATCCGGGCTGCAGCGATTTTGAATCGGTTCTATAGAGATATCGCGGGAAGACCCCTTGGAAACGTTGAAAAAAGTTTCCCGGTCTCTTCAAAAAGGGGATACCGAGCAAAAACACGCACGCTCAGATCATGCAAAAACAATGAGACACCTTGCGGAATCTCATTGTTTATCTGGTACACCAACGGGGGTTCGAACCCCGGACACCCTGATTAAGAGTCAGGTGCTCTGCCAGCTGAGCTATTGGTGCATATTGCGTAACCGAACGCAATAGTTACTTTATCATCTACAGGCACCACTGTCAACAGATTTTTCTATTTTATTTGGCTTAAAGTAACGTTTTATTTGACTATAGTAACCTTGGTGTGACTTATGCAGAATTTTATGTGACTCGGGTTTCTTGGTTTTATGTGGTAATATCGAGATATAGTAATGGGATCATCAGGATGATTTCAGCAAAAACGAGTAGGGTAACTGTATAGATATATGTAACAACTGCGGCTTGTATGATCAGTACGGCCGCATGGATATGGTTGAAACGGAGCAGGTAAACAATGAACTCAAGGACTGTAATAAAACAAAAAATATCTTTGGTGTTGAATCTGGCAATAGTCGTAATGGAGCTGATGGCGGCTTATCAGAGTTTTAGTAGAAACGGAACCGGGATGTTCCGCTTCTTTACAGAGGACAGCAATCTGCTGGCTTTGGCGGCATGCGCCGTATGTGCTGCGGCAACGATCTGGGCTTTGAAAAGCCCGCGAGGGATTCTGTTTACCGGTTATCGTACGAGTATAGGCGTCAGAAAGATACCCGGATGGGTATACATCTTAAAGTACATGGCAACGGTGTGTCTGGCGCTGACATTTATCGTTGTCATAGCGGTACTTGCTCCGGTGATGGGAGGCATCAACGGATATAAGACCATGCTGCTTTCTGATTCGATGCTGTTCCATCATCTTCTGTGTCCGATCCTGGCATTTGTGTCGTTTGTATTCTTTGAAAATGAACATCATTTCAAAAAGAGAACTGCTCTGATCGCAGTGATGCCGGTATGTTTGTATGCGGCGATATTCATAACCCTCAATGCAAAGGGGATCGCCGACGGACCGTACATGTTTCTCAAAGTGAACGACCAGCCGATATATATGTCTGTGATATGGTTTGCAGCTATAGTCGGCGGAGCTTTTATGCTGGCCCTTGGTCTGGGAAGGCTGAACAGGAAAAACAGTTAGCAACTGAATATGATTGACATATAGTTGCAATAATAGTAAACTGTTTATAGAAGGGGATGAGGGCATGGCAAAAAAAGATAAACTGCTGAAAAGATTCTTAGAAATCCCTAACGATTTCACATATGGCGAATTAAAAAAACTTCTTCTTCAATTGGGGTATGAAGAAATAGCTTGCAGAGGATCAAGAGTTGCCTTTGAGCAAATGGGGCATTCGGCGATAAAAATACACAGACCTCATCCGACAAATACTGTGAAGAGGGTATATCTGAGGCAGATCAGAGATCGAATGGAAAAGGAGGGCATCATAGATGAAAAATAATTTATTGGAATATAAAAAGTATTATGGAACAGTAGAGTATTCTGCTGAAGACGATTGCCTGACCGGTAAAATAGTAAATGTAGATGACCTGGTGATGTATTCCGGAGATTCCCTTGATGAATTGAAAAAGGCTTTTCAGGAAATGGTCGATGGTGAAATAGCTGATCAAAAGAAAAAAGAGTACAAAGGCAGTCTCAATATCAGACTGAAGACCGGTCAGCATGAAGAGTTGGCTTTATATGCCGCAGGACATCATACATCTATAAACAGCGTTATCCGGGAGGCTGTATTGCAGCTCCTGGAAAAAGATTCGGACTGACGGCAGGCGCGATGATATCGATAATTCAAGGCCCCGGTTTTTGACGGCCGGGGTATTTTTGATACCGGATCACGGTTGCCGGAAGAACCATGGATATCAACCTGCTGAATGATCATCATGAACTTGAAGAAATGTTGCCCGGGGTATTCATGAGAGTATCCAAGTCCGCTATATTGAATGTGGATCGTATTTTTTCGATTGAAAGGAAACTGTCTTCAGCCAGCGTCGTTCAATTTCAAAACTCGTACAAACAAGTTTATGCCTCAAGACATTAGTACAAATCGTTAAAAGATAGATTGGAAGAAAAGAGGATAAGCTGATGAAAGGTGAAAGAATATTTTGGGGTCTGTTCCTCATTTTAGGAGCAGTATTTATAGCAGTCAGTCAGCTGGGGCATTTCGGAAATACAGGATTTTGGAGCATAGTATTTACTGTGTTCATGGCGGCATGGCTGGTACACAGCATAGTAAAAAAGAAATCTGGGGAATACTGTTTTCGCCGGCATTCCTGGGGATCATATATTCGCAGCAGCTGGGCATAGAAGCATGGACGCCGTGGCCTATACTGGGAATTGCTTTGTGTCTGAGCATCGGGTTGACACTGGTTTTTCCGAGACTGCGGCACGGCAGGAGACAGTACAGACAAGATCACGGCCATGATAGATTTCAGGAAGCGGAAGCAAAAGAGGAAACAGGGAGTGCGATCTTCTGCAAGACAACTTTCGGGTCATCAGTGAAATACATCAATACAGAAAACCTTGAAAAGATTTTTCTCGACTCGGGCTGATAATAGTTCTCGATGTATTCCTGCTGGTAAGTTCATATATCATGGTATATATTTCAGAGTTGATCCTGAGAAAGCGTATCCCGGAGGACGAGTACCAATTCAAAATACCGGGAGGATATGGATTTCTGATGGTAATATGCATAGTACCAATATGTATTGCCGTTTTCTCATACTTTGTCAATGGATCGGATTATCTAGTAGGAGGGCTGATAGGATTGCTGTCAGGCCCGGTGCTGTATTTCATATGGAGACGCCGTTACGGAGGTCTTTCAAGAAAAGACCCGGAGCGGTATCAGCTAAATTCAAGGACCGGACTGCAAAAGGGAGATATGAGAAAGCTTACAGTTCTTCTACTGATTCTGACACTCATTGCTGTTGCAGGACTGTTGTTCCTGCCGTTTTATGAAAATGGGTGGACCGTGAACGAGTACTATAATGGAATGTTCGCCGGCTACTTTGGAAGCAGCGATGCAGCGGTTCTTGCCGGCGGCAAGTTCATCTTCGGTATAACCTATTTAGTATTGAAAGTTTTGACGGCGGTATGCGGAATACTGACAGTTGTATGCGCCATAGCCGCAGCTAAACTGGACCCAAAAGATAATAAAATAGTTTCAGAATGATCCTCTTAGAAGAGACATAAGAATAATTACGAGACAGATCCGACTTGCTGTTTGCAGGTCGGATCTGCCTTTTTCATTTGTTTTGCTTGACAAACCCCGCGGGAGTGGTATGATTAGTGCGTAAAAACGCACTAATAGGAATCAACGCAGTGCGCCGTAAGGAGGGATCAGTTATGAAATCAAAGAAGTCTAAAGGAAAATACGCATGGATGGTAAAGGTGGGAGACAAGGGGCAGATCGTCATTCCCAAGGAGGCCAGGGATGTGTTCGATATAGGACCGGGAGACAATCTCCTGATGCTGGGCGATATGAAAAAAGGTCTGGCGATCGTCAACAAGGATAAGGTAGAGGCTATAGCGGCAAAGATATTCAACGAAGAGAAATAAATAAAGGAGGGGCCTGATGGAAAGAGAAAATGTTATCCAAGTCAGGGATCTGAGAAAAGAATACAAAGAACTGACGGCGTTGGACGGGATCAGTTTTGATGTAAAGAAGGGTGAGATACTGGGCCTTCTGGGGCCCAACGGCAGCGGAAAGAGCACGACGATAAACTGCCTCCTTTCGCTGATCAGTTTCAGCGGAGGCGATATAAAAATACTGGGGAAAGAAATGACGCCGGATGCATATGATATAAAAAGAGAGATAGGCGTAGTGTTCCAGGATGTAGCCGTATTCAATGAGCTGAATGTGGAGGAGAACATCGAATATTTCTGCGGTCTTTATATAAATGACAAACAACAAAGAAAGCAGATGGTGGAGGACGTCATCCGGCTGACAGGGCTTGCGGACCACAGAAAATTCCGCCCGAAGAAACTGTCCGGCGGCTTGCTGAGACGGCTGAACATCGCCTGCGGTATCGCCCACAGGCCGGAGATCATTTTTTTGGACGAGCCTACTGTTGCAGTGGATCCTCAGAGCAGGAACAGCATACTGGACGGCATCGTAAAACTCAATGACGAGGGTGCGACGATCATTTACACTTCCCACTACATGGAAGAAGTGGAGCAGATATGCGACAGGATAATAATACTGGATAAAGGACGGATAATAGCCTCCGGGACCAAGGAAGAGCTGAAGGATCTGGTGGACATAGGAGAGAAGATCAGCGTTGAAGGGATAAAGGCTGACGAGGAGCAGATAAAAAGGATAGGAGAAGCCATGGATGCGGCAGCCGTATCCTATGAAGGAAAAGTGCTCCACGTACGCTGCAGAAAGGGCGGACAGAGCCTGCGTGGACTGGTGCTCTTTTTGGAAAAGGAACAGATGCCGTACAGCAGGATATATTCTGAGCTGCCGACACTTAACGATGTGTTTCTGGAGCTGACGGGAAAGGAACTGCGTGACTGAAATGCTGCATGTGTTCAATAATAAACTGAAGATACTCCTTCGTTCCAAAACGATGATATTCTGGACATTGATATTTCCCATTGTTTTGGGCAGTCTGTTCAATTTAGCTTTTTCAAACCTGACCGAAAACGAGAAGTTCGATCCCGTATCCATCGGCGTAGTCAACGATGCTGCTTATAAGGAGGAAGGGCAGTTTGGGAAAGTCGTAAAGGAACTTTCAAAAGATAATGATGACCGGGTATTCAAGACCCGGTATTACAGCAACAGCAAAGATGCGGACAAAAGTCTGAAAGACGGAAAGATAACCGGATATTATAAAATAAACGATGAAGGTAAAGTCAAAGCGGTGGCGGCAGAAAACGGTCTGGAGGCCACCATTATGAAACAGATCGCCGACAGCTATTATCAGACGTACGCCATTGCAGGAACATTAACCAAGGCAGCGCCCGAAGCCATGGCACGGGGGATCATGAAAGATGTAAATGAACAGGGCGACTATTTTGTTAACACAGCTTCCAAAGATATGGACGTTACAGCCATATACTTCTATACACTTATAGCCATGGCATGCATGTACGGAGGCATGTTCGGCATCGAGGCGGTCAAGGACAGCGAGGCGAATCTGTCGACTATCGCTGCCAGAAATTCCGTTGCGCCTACTCACAAACTGAAAAATCTCATGGGCAGCCTGGCAGCCGGATATCTGATACAGTGCGTGGAGATACTCATCCTCATAGCTTTTCTGGTGTTTGCTCTGGGCATAGCTTTTGGGCATCAGCTGGGCCATATCGTTCTGCTGGCCATGGTGGGAACACTGGCCGGCGTCAGCTTCGGCACCATGCTGGGGTCCTGCAACAGACGCAGCGAAAATGCAAAGGTGGGAATACTGATTTCAGTCACCATGCTGTGCTGCGTGCTGGGAGGAATGATGTCGGTGGATCTGAGATATATCATAAAAAACAGTGTGCCCCTGCTGGACATAGTCAATCCCATATCCATGATAACGGACGGTCTGTATTCATTGTACTGTTATTCCGACTACGAGATCTATACTGGCAGCGTGATCAGACTGCTGGTATTCTCGGCAGTCATGGTGGCCATATCATATTTCTTCGTAAGGAGGAAAAAGTATGACAGTATTTAAAACATATTTAAAAATAGTAAAGATGATGCTGCCTATGCTGATAATGTATCTGGTTATTTGCATCGCAGTGAGCGTGATGGTATCCGGAGTGAATTCTGATGGGACTGAAGCTTTTAGGGTCAGCAAAGCAGAGATCGTACTGATCGATAATGATGATTCGGATGCTTCTCGTATCTTCGATGGGTATGTAGAGAAAACTTCGATAGAGAAAGAACTGAAGAATAATGATATCAAGACAAAACAGGATGCGATCTTTTCCAGGCAGGTCGATGGGATCATCACAGTGCCCAAGGGCTTTGGAGAAAAGCTGAAGTCGGGGAAAACAGCAAAGCTGGAGATAATGTCCGTGCCTGATTCGACCAACACGGCTTACATAGAAATGATGTACAACAGATTCATAAAAGTTGAACAGACATATTTCGAAGCCGGAATGAGTGCAGATGAGATCGAGGGCAGCATATACAATGATCTGAAGTCTGACACCGAAGTGTCTTTGGCAGACAACAGCAAGGCGCAGTTCAACAAACTGGAGTACTTTTTCAACTACTCTAATTTCGGTATCATGTCCATATTGATATATGCCATAGGAATGCTGTCTATCGCATTCAACAGGCGGGAAGTATGGATGAGGAATATGGCCGGAGGATACGGAATAGGAAGGATAAACAGGCAGATATACGGTGCGGATGTTTTGCTGGCGGCGGCAGTGTGGCTGGTGTTCATAGCTGTTGCAGCGGTAATGTACGGAGGGGATATGAGCAGTGCAGGAGGAGCGTTGATGGCAGTCAACTGCCTTGTGTTTACTGTATCGGTATTGTCGCTGGCATTCCTTCTGGCTTCCCTGGTAAAGAAAAAAGAAGCAGTGTCGGGGATAATGAACTGCTTTGGACTGGGCAGCAGTTTCCTGTGCGGCGCATTCATCCCTCAGGAGTATCTGGGAACGGTCACATTGAATATAGGAAAGATATTCCCATCATACTGGTACATCAGCAACAACAGGGCAATAGGTGCGATGGCGGAGATCACTATGGAAAAGCTGCAGCCGGTGCTGATAAATATGGCGGTGATGCTGGCTTTTGCGGCGGGATTTCTCATACTGCAGCAGATCGTCAGCAGACGAAAAATGATGAAAGGCATATGATGAAAGACGCACGATGACAGTAAAACGCCCCGGCAGGAACCCGGGGCGTTTTATCGGCATATAAATGCCTTTGCAATATTTTACCGTTCTGTCAGCCGATAACTTTTCTGACGGTGTCTGTATCCTGTCTTTGATCCATGCCGGCCAGCAGCGGCTTTTTAGCAAATGAATCTCTGCGGGATTCCAGCCGGTCCAGACATGAGTCTATCAGTTCGATGCTTCTTTCGCACGGTTCGCTGCCGTCTACCATGAAAGGGATGCTTCTGTAGTATTTTTTCGCCGGAGTTCGAGTAGGATCTATCAGCATTTTTCCTCCGTCATGCGCCATCTGTCTGGCATGTTCCAGTACCTCTAAAGGCGTACCTGATACATATGTGACATCTACAGTGTCTGCAAATTCATCTCTGGTTTTTGCGTTGTTTGTTATTATACATTTTCTCATGACGATCATCCTCCTTTATCTGTTTTGATAATAACTTTTAAAGGGGCCTTTCCTGCAATAATGTATTTTCTTAAAATGTCAAGCCGGGTTGACCTTAACATGTTAAAAAGGGTAAACTGTACTAAAGTATAGAATTTTCGGAATGTATATCCTTTGAGATGAAGAGGAGTGAAAATGAAAATAGGAGAATTCGCTGCAAAGTTCGGCGTCAATGTCAGTACTGTGAGATATTATATAAACAACAGTCTGCTGGTCCCGGGCAAGGAAAATGAACAGTATGTATTCGATGGGGCGTGTGAAGAAGACATGAAAAATATTCTCAAATACAAGGAATATCATTTTTCGCTGGAAGAAATACAGTTGTTTTTCTTTTTGAAAAAGGCTTCCAGGTTCAAGGACAGCGTCGTCCTTGATCTTTGTTCCAACCTGATGGAGAAAAAGAAAAAAGAACTTTTGGAAGAGAGGAACAGTCTGGATGTGTACATAGATTCTCTGGAAAAAGAGATCGCAGAACTCCCAAATAGTATCCCTGAGGGAAAAATGAGAGGCGGCATACCTTTTTCATTCATCCCGTATCTGTACTGTCCGAAGTGCAAAGTGCCGCTGAAACTGGATTCGGCCAGCATGGACAGCGGACTGCTGCAGTCGGGCGAATTGTGGTGCGACTGCGGGTTCAAAGCGGAAATAAAAGAAGGGATGATACTGTGCAGCGGGTATTCTGAAGATACGCCTTTCAAAGCTTTTGAAAACGTGGAATCGGTGGCTTCCATGGCGAGCAACTACAGCCCGGCTTACAGGAGGCTCATAGACAGGGCCAATCTGTATATGTACAATCGGCTGTCAGGAAGGTCTGAAGATCCGAAGATCATCATGACCGGGCCTTTTACCCTCAATTTCATTCTTGCATATATCAACAAACTGGATAAAAAGAATCTGTACATTGTGTTCGACCCATCAAAGAAAAGGCTGGAAAAACTACGGGATTATCTGCTGGAGGACGGATATAATATGGTATATATTGCGGCGAACGCAGAAGAAATACCTGTCAAGGAAAAGTCGGTGGATGCATATATCGATGATTACTGCACAGCAAATTCGATGTTTACATACAACACATTCAACATTGAAAAACTGGCGTCTCTGCTAAAGCCGACAGCAATTGCCACGGGAGTATTCAACAGTTATGTTTCGGCTCCGAAGAGCCTTGAGAATTTCAAGAAAATACAGCCGGATTTCAAGCCGAAGAATATGTCTCTCAGTCGATTGAAATATTCATGGGAGCAGGCCGGGTTCGGATATATGGAAAAAAAGAGCATTGGATCCACCTCTGACAACAGCCCGGACTATCCGCAGGATGTAAGCGGTGAGCACACTGATGTCATAGCTTACTGTGTTCGAAGGAAGGGATCACTATAAGGGCCTACCATGAAGATCTTCCGTAGGTTTTCAGATATTTATAGAGCTTTTTAGAATCGTTCCAGCGCCCCTTGGAGCTGTTGCTGCCCAGAGTTGAAACGATGTAAGTGCGTCCTTTATATACGTATACAGCGGAAAAGCAGTATCCGGCCCTGTTGTCGTAGCCTGTCTTGCCGCCCTTGAAAGCTGAAGTGTACCCCAAAAGTTTGTCAGTGGTCCTGACTGTTTTTTTCTTCTTGTACCGCAGGCTTTTGAACGAGTACTTTTTCTTTTTGATGACAGTACGGAATGTTTTGTATTTATAGGCCGCGGCAGTGAGCCGCGCCAGATCGTAAGCAGTTGTGTAATGACCGCTCGCATCCAGACCGTGAGCGTTTTTATAGTGTGTCCGTGTTAGCCCCATAGCCTTTGCCCTGGCATTCATTTTTTTGATGAATGCTTTTTTGCTTCCTGCATTTTTTTCTGCAAGAACATTGGCTGCATCGTTTGAAGACGGGAGCAGCAGGGCGTGAATCATATCGCGTACGTAATACCTGTCGCCAGGTTTCATATACAGATTGCGCCATGCAGTATGCGCAGCGGCGTTTGAGACCCGGGCCTTCTGAGAAAGCTTGTTTTGATCCATTACAATGAGAGCCGTCATGATCTTTGTAGTGCTGGCCTGCGGCTTTCTGGTGTTCATATATTTGCCGTATATGGTCTCTTTGGTATTCACGCAGTATATACATGCTGTTCTAGATGACAAAGACACCGATTTTATGTTACGGGTAGTAACAGTTATGATCGGGCCGGTGTATTCTGCGGCTTCTTCTGTTGCGGCTACATGGATGCGCCATTTTGAATATGTTTTTTTGCTGCGGACAGAAGGATACACAAGGGTTACGTTGTTATTGCTGTCTGCCTTGAATGTAGCCTGTGTAGTGAACTCCTTTGCCGAACTGTTGTACATTTGCAGTTCGATATCTCTGCCTGCAGCCGGCATGATCTTTATATTGTCCTTCAATGTGGTCTTTGCGGACGCACAGGGACTCATCGCAATACCGGAAGCCGCAGTGATCGTCTGTACATCAGGATCTGCGGCATTTCCTGTAATTGGAAACGCAGTAAATACCAGAGCAGCTGCTATCAATATGCACAGTACTTTTTTCTGTGATTTGTTGTTTTCTTTTTTTGACATTTTTATATTATAACGCATAAATGGGAACAGCACAAACCCATTGAGAAATCATGGCTTTTCATTGCACTGCCGCCATGATTATTGTATAATAATATGAAGTCTATCATAAAAATATGGATATATATAATAGACAAGGGGAGAATGAAATGTTTTTTTACGGACTGGATGCAATTCAAATCACGGCTGTCGCAGCGACCCTGGCGGCAATACTTATTGTTGTCGGCCTGTTTGTGTACAACCATGCAGCGGGACTGCAGGTAAAAACGCTGAAAAGTATCGATGAAAAACTGACGGACAGATCTGCGGAAAAGGCAGAAACGGCCGAAAGTATAGAAAAAGCTGAAATGACGGGATCTGAGCAGCCGGAAGAAAAGTCTGCGGATGTGAAATGCGAAAATACTGCAGACATGTTTTACAATGTAGGCAGGAGCGGCAGGACGTATACCAAAGAAGAACTGGAAGTACAGATCAAGGAATGACACGGAGGGGACAGATGAAGTGCAGAAAATGCGGATATCCATTAAATGAAGACGATAAATTCTGCAGAAAATGCGGAGCGCGGGTGATCAAACGGCCGCTTGCAGCGGCAGCGGCATACAGAGCTGCCCATTCGAAGGATTGCGAAGAAGAAGAAAGAGCATTCAAGGGATATACGCCTCCAGAAGAAAAATTCGACTGGGACATAAATGAGTTCCCGACGGAACATAGAAGGACCGAAGAGGTCAATTTTGACTGGAATACATTTGATGAATTCCATAAAGAACATCATTCGGACGGTGATGAAATAGCTTTCGCACCGGAGCCGGAAAGACATGAAATCACGGCAGAAAATCCCGGAATCATAGAGGAAAGCCCTGCAGGGCCGGAAATGTGGACTCCGGAACAAGAGTCTTATGAAGAAGAGACTGATGTGCAGCCGCCGGTGATCGAAGAACCTATGATTGAAGAAGAACCGGTCGGCCCGGAAATGTGGAAACCGGAAGACAGCAATGAGCCGACAGGCCCACTGCCGGATGACATAACAGGAGAAGACCTGGAAAAGGAGATATTCGACGAGATCAAAGAAACTGAGCCGGAAGATAATGAGAATCTCAAACGACAGACAGCAAAGATAGATAAATTCTACACATTCAATAAGAAGAATGAAGAATTTCAAAGGCTTTTGGACAGAGAATATGAAAAATACAGAGAAGGGCTGCCGCCGGATGAACCTGAAGAACGAGCAGAACTGGATGAGACCAGAGGGATCATCGACAAGGAATTACCGCAGAAGGATACGGAACAGCCGGATCAGATAAAGGAGATGGCCGAGGCCAGATCATCACTTTTTGAAGAGAAAATCATACCGCCGCCGGAAGAAAAACCGAAGGAACCGGATAAGCTTGAAGAACATGATGAGTCCAAGAAACCCGAAGAACCGGGAGAATCGGAGAAAAAAGGCAGAGGTAAAAAAATAGGTCTCACTGTCCTGGCGGCAGTGGTGATCGTAATACTCGTACTGGTCGCCATCAGACTGGCGGCACCGGACAGTCCGATCTCAAAACAGATCGACAGGATACCGGCATTTTTCACAGGCGAGCAGCAGGAACCGGTTGCTGAAGAAACTGACAGAACAGTGCCGGCAGTCGATTTGACCGGCGTGATACAGGGACAGACAGATCAGAACATTGATGGAGCAATCGATATGATACGGTACAATGCGGCACTTGGATATGATGAAGCTGCAGTATATCCGGACAAGGACATCAAGGCAGGCAAAGCCCTGACAACCAATATATTTTATAAAGGGGAAGACGGAACAGAGTACTACATAGATGATGCGGTCGTCGGTGCGGCGATATACTATGCATCGACAGGCGTAAAGAGCGGAAGCAAGCTGGATTCTTTCGAGATCGGAGAGATCCGAAAGGGAAGTGACGGCTACTACGTATGGGTATCTTCAGACGATAAAAAAGAGATATTCAAAGTTACTGAGAATGAGCAGAAAATGAGTGTAACCAAGGTCTATGACCTTTAGATACACAAGGAGGAAGAGTCGTTTTGGAAAAGAAGAAGAGGAAGTTCGGCAAAAAAGGAGTGATCATTACAATAATCGCGATAATAGTGATTTTCTTTGCATTGATCAATTTCATCACAGACTTTCTGTGGTTCAAGGAGCTGGGATACATAAGTGTGTTCCTGAAAAAGCTGGTAACGCAGCTTGAAATAGGTATACCGACATTTGTTGTGGTGACGTTTGTCACATATGTGTATTTCAAATTCCTTAAGAAGAGTTATTTTGAAAAGGTGGTTTCAAACGATATCGACCGCGGCAAGATGATCAATTACTCAAGCTGGGGTCTGTCGGTTGTTTTTGGACTGATAGTCACGTATTTTGTCGTGACTAAACTCTGGTTCAATGCTTTGAAGGCTGCAAACAGCACTGAATTCAACCTGAAGGATGCATTGTTCAATAATGATGTATCATTTTATATATTCAAACTGGATTTCATTTCACAGATCACAAATCTGGTGATAGGGTTTATGGTATTCCTGATAGTGCTGACATTGATATATTATGCGGTGCTGATGAGTTTACACAGACCTCAGGTGTTTGAAAAAGTAAATGAGGATCAAAGCGGCGCTGATTTCGGCGATGATGATGAATTCAGCAAGCAGAGAGAACAGTTCAAACAGAAAAGCGGCGGCGGTGGGAACAACCCGTTTGGGGATATGTTCGGGAAATTCGGAGAAGCTTTCAACGGAGGCGGCGGCCCGCGCAAACCTGTGGGTGCAGGCGTGGATACCGACAATATCAAGAGATTGTTTGGAATAGCAAAAACACAACTTGTCATTGTTGGAATCATTTTCTTTGCGGCGGTCGCTGTGCATTTCTTCCTGAAACAGTATGATCTTTTATATAATCATACGGGAGCAGTATACGGCGCCGGATATACCGACGTGACGATCAGATTGTGGGTATACAGAGCACTGGCTGTGCTGGCTGTTGTAGGTGCTGTCGCAGTTGTGTTCGGCATCACAAAGAAAAAGCTGAAACCTGTGATTGCGATCCCGGTAATAATGATAGCAGTGGGACTGGTAGGCAGCGTAGGAGCTGTGCTGGTGCAGAATTTTGTGGTATCTCCAGACGAGATCAACAAGGAAAGCAAATACCTGGAGAGAAACATAGAGTTTACTCAGTACGCATATAACCTGGGAGATGTAACAGTCAAATCGTTCAAGGCGGACAATGATCTGACCAGCAGCGATATCAGCAAAAATGAAGCTACGATATCCAATATTAGAATAAACGACTACAAACCTGCGAAGACATTCTACAATCAGGCGCAGGCCATAAGACAGTACTATAATTTCAGCGATGTGGATGTGGATCGGTATATGGTCAACGGCAAATATACACAGACATTCCTTTCGGCCAGAGAACTGGATGAAACGAAAATATCCGAAACATGGCTGAACACACATTTGAAATATACTCATGGATATGGCATCACAATGTCTCAGGTAAATCAGATAACTGCCAGCGGGCAGCCTGATATGCTGATCAGCGACATACCGCCGGTTTCTTCAATAAAGGAAACGCAGATATCCAGGCCGGAGATATATTTCGGCGAATCCACAAATGATTACATAATGGTCGGAACGGATGAAGACGAGTTCGATTATCCTGACGGCGACAGCAACAAATATGCTCAGTATGAAGGATCGGCCGGCATCAGAATGACGCCTTTGACTCGATTCATGTTTGCGGTAAGAGAGAAAAGTTTGAAGCTGCTTGTATCTTCGAATATAGACAGCGATTCCAAGATCGTAATAAACAGGAACATAAAGAAGAGAGTAGAAAAGATAATGCCGTATCTGGATTACGATTCCGATCCATATATGTGCACAGTGAACGGGAAAATGTACTGGATAATCGATGCTTATACCAGCAGCAACAAATTCCCTTATTCCGAGCCTTATGATTCAGAAACAAGCGACACGAACTATGTAAGGAATTCAGTAAAGGTAGTTGTGGATGCTTATAATGGAGACGTCAATTACTACGTAGTGGACGATACCGATGCTATAGCAAAGACTATGCAGAAGATCTATCCAAAGCTGTTCAAAGATATCAGCGAAATGCCGGAAGACATAAAAGATCATATACGATACCCGAATACTATGTTTGATATACAGGCAAAAGTATACAAGAGATATCATATGAACGATGTAAAAGTGTTCTATCAGAACGAGGACCTTTGGGATATCTCCAAGGAAACTTACGGTACAACAACTCAGGAGATGGAACCTAATTATTACATACTGAATCTGCCGGGAGTCAAAGAAGAAGAAGAATTCGTCAGTTCCATACCGTACACGCCGAAGGATAAACGTAATATGACCGGGCTTCTCATAGCGAGGAACGACGGCGACAATTACGGCAAACTGGTGCTGTACAAACTGCCGAAGAACAAGGTTACCTACGGGCCGATGCAGATAGAAGCGCAGATCGACCAGAGTACGGAAATATCCAAGGAATTCTCACTGTGGTCACAGGCAGGGTCCACATACAGCCGAGGGAACATGTTCGTAATACCTATTGAAGATTCCATACTGTATGTCGAACCTGTATATCTGGAAGCGAACGATTCGGCAATACCGGAAGTCAAGAGAGTCATCGTAGCTTACGGCGATCAGATCGCTTATGAACCGACATTGGCCGAAGCACTGAATTCTCTCTTTGGCGAAGGAAGCGGAAACAAATATGAGAGCGGTGCCGATAAGAATACGACATCTAAAACTAATTCCAAAGCACTGACTCAGTCTCAGATCATCCAGAAGGTACAGGACGCATATGACAATGCTATAAAGGCACAAAAAGACGGCGACTGGTCCAAATACGGAAAGTATATGGATGAGATGGAGAAATATATCAAGAAGTTAAAGTAGGAAGGAAGTGGAGAAATTTGCTGGATTATGATATCGACAAAATGCTGTACAGAATAGAACCGGACAAACATAAGACCGGAGATATAAAAGATATTTTGAAGCGGCACCCGGAAGTAAGATTTGTATCATTTGTAGGGATAGACATCGGGGGGCATGATACCGATGAAAAGATCCCTGTGAGTGTATTTATTGATGACATGGATAAAATGCTGAAGCATGGAGTCCAGACCGACGGCTCTTCGGTGGTGCTGCCAAAGATAGCAAATCTCAACAATGCAAAGGTAGACATAATACCCGATATGTCTGTAAACTGGTATGTGGATCACAACCTGAAACATACAGACAGAGAGACAGGACTGCCTGTTGGTACTCTCAGGATACCTTCGTTCCTCCTGCATAATGATACATCAGAAGTAGGGGCAAGGGTCATACTTCGAGACAGCATAGAAGCATTCAAGAAAGAGCTGATGTTTCTGCTGAAAAATCATCCATATGTTTTTGCTAACCTGGCGGCAGATAACTTTGATGAAATAGACGAGCTGGTCCTTACAAGTGCGACGGAACTGGAATTTTGGGTAAAGACGCCGGACGATCAGTCGGAAAGAGATCAGCTGTCGACGGCTCAGGAACTGAAAGAGCAGTATTGGAAACGGACCATAGGTCCGGTGCGTACAGCTCTTGAACAGACTATGATGATCCTGGAGAACTATGGATTCGAAATGGAGATGGGGCACAAAGAAGTAGGAGGAGTAAAGGCAAGGCTGGGAAATTCAGGCCATTATGATCACATAATGGAGCAGCTGGAAATAGACTGGAAATACTCTACTGCCATGCAGGCGGCAGACAATGAAAATCAGGTAAAATATGTTGTGAGAGACGTATTCAGGCTTTATGGACTGGACGTTACCTTCATGGCAAAGCCGATGACCGGGATCGCGGGAAGCGGCGAGCATACTCATCTCGGAGTTGCAGCAAAACTGAAGAATGGGAAAACAGTCAATCTGTTCAGCCCGTGGGACATGAGCGAAGATTTTCTCAGCCCCATAGGGTTCGGTGCGTTGATGGGCCTTTTGAAGAATTACGATGTGATCAACCCATTCGTTTCTTCTTCAAACGATGCTTTCAACAGGTTGAAACCGGGCTACGAGGCTCCGGTATGCGTCGTTACTTCGCTGGGACATGATGTGATCAGCCCTTCGAGAAACAGAACGGTGCTGGCCGGATTGGTAAGGGATTTTTCCAGCCCTCTGGCAACAAGATTCGAACTGCGTGCACCTAATCCAAAGAGCAATACATATCTGGTGCTGGCGTCTGCATACATGGCTATGCTGGATGGCATCAAAGCGGTTTTTGCCGAAGAAAAAACATCAAAAGATCTTGAAAAATCTATTTCGAAAAAATGCGGTGAAGAGGATTTCTATCTTGAAAAGAATCGGATGTACCGCAGTGAGCTGGATGTGTTTGAAGAGTACACTCCGGAGGAAAGAGACAGTCTGTTCGGACGTGCTCCGCGCACGGTGTGGGAAAACATCTGTGCATTTGAAGACAGTAAAGAAAAACTGAAAATCTTTGAAGTGGACAGCGTAATGGATCCGCTGATCCTGGAATCATACAGAGAGGCCACCCTGGACCAGTGGAAGATGGAGCTGCACAACAGGATAGTTCCAAATGTTATGGATCTGATCAGGAAAACGGCAAAGATACACGACGAGTCGGACTGCGTCGACTACGATGTGGCTTACTGGGGCAAGATCGATAAACTGAGAAACGATCTGGGAAGAGATACTCTTTCTGAACAGTGTCTGCTGACGGAGGTCGTGCAGTCTCTGGACAGGGGCGACTATGAGGCCGCATCTCAGAAGCAGGTGGAGATGCAGGAAAAGGTTGACGAACTTATAAAACTATATACTATATACAAAAAGAATTTATTTTAGGAGATGAAGACCCATGTTAGACATTAAAAGAATCAGGGAGGATTTTGACGGAGTAAAAAAAGCGGTCGAATCCAGAGGCAAGGGAGACTTTGGGATCGATGATGTGAGGGAGCTGGACATAAAAAGAAGAGAGCTGCTGGGCGTTGTCGAAGCAAAAAAGAATCAGCAGGGTAAGGACTCAAAACAGATCCCTCAGCTGAAAAAAGAAGGCAAAGACGCAAGCGGAATAATGGCGGAAATGAAAAAACTATCCGGTGAGATCAAGGAACTGGATGCAGAGGTATCCGAAGTGGAAGCCAAACTCCACGATGCGATATTGAATGTGCCAAATACTCCTCACGGCGATGTGCCCATTGGTATGGATGACAGCGACAATGAGGAACTGAGAAAAGTCGGAGAACCGACAGCGTTTGATTTTGAGCCGAAGGCTCACTGGGACATAGGCGAGGACCTGGACATACTGGATTTTGAAAGAGCTTCCAAGATCGCCGGTACCAGATTCACTATATACAAGGGCCTTGGCGCCAGACTTGAAAGATCGGTGATCAGTTTTATGCTGGATCTTCATACGGAAAAACACGGATTCACGGAGATACTGCCGCCGTTCATGGTAAACAGAGATGCTATGACGGGGACAGGGCAGCTTCCTAAATTCGAAGACGATATGTTCCATGTGCCGGCAAAGGATTTTTTCCTCATACCGACGGCAGAGGTACCTGTGACCAATATGCTGGACAAGGAAATAATACCTGCAGCGGATCTGCCGATATACTACACGGCGTACACTCCATGCTTCAGAAAGGAAGCCGGCAGTGCGGGCAGAGACACGAGAGGACTCATAAGACAGCATCAGTTCCAGAAGGTGGAAATGGTAAAATTCGTCGATCCGGAGACATCATACGATGAATTGGAAAGCCTCATTGCAGCGGCGGAGGATGTGCTGAAGATACTGGAGATCCCGTACAGAGTTGTTACTCTTTCTACAGGAGATCTGGGTTTTTCATCTGCAAAGACATGCGATATAGAAGTGTGGATGCCAAGCTACGGCAGATATGTGGAGATATCATCCTGCAGCAACTTTGAAGACTATCAGGCAAGAAGAGGCGGGATCCGTTTCAGGGAAGGAAAAGACAAGCCGAAGTTCGTACATACACTCAACGGCAGCGGCCTTGCAGTGGGAAGGACTGTTGCGGCCATCCTGGAAAACTGCCAGCAGGCTGACGGAACTGTAAAGATACCAAAGGCACTGCAAAAATATATGGGATGTGAAGAGATAGGCGAAAGAAAAGGATATTAAAACGATACTTCAGGATATAAATAGAGGAAGAAGACTTAGGAAAGCGAGAAAACAAATTTGATAATCATAGCTATAATCTTCGCTCTGTACCTTGCGCTCATGGTATGGATCGGAGTAAAAAACTACAGTAAGACAGACAGTCTTACCGACTACATTTTGGGCGGCCGTAAACTCAACAGCTGGGTGACGGCCATGAGCGCACAGGCAAGCGATATGAGCGGATGGCTGCTGATAGGCCTGCCGGGAACAGCTTACGTGATATACACCGGCACACAGGAAGCCATATGGACAGCTATAGGTCTGTGGCTGGGTACATATCTCAACTGGCTGTTTGTTGCAAAAAGACTGAGGAAATACACTTTCATATCAGGAAACTCCATCACACTCCCGGATTTCTTTGAAAATCGATTCAGAGATAAGAAGCACGTTCTGCGTGTTGTCTCGGGAGTGTTTATTGTTGTGTTCTTCCTGGTATACACATCTTCTCAGTATGCGGCGGGAGGCAAGCTGTTCAATACTATTTTCGGCATAAATTATACTACAGGACTTATAATAGGAGCAGTGATCATTCTGGCTTACACAGCGCTGGGCGGATTCAACGCGGTCTGTTTGACAGACACCATAATGGGCATCACCATGTTCATAGCGCTCATAGTTGTTCCTATAGTCGCCGTGATAAGAATGGACGGTATGTCGGGCCTGGAGACAAGGCTGGCAGAGCTGACTCCCGAAGAACTGGGATTCGTACCGAAAGCCGGCGGGCATATCAATACGCTGCTGCTGGCATCCAGTCTGGGGTGGGGGCTCGGGTATTTCGGGCAGCCTCATATACTGGCAAGGTTCATGGGGATAGAATCTCCCGATGAGATCAGGAAATCCAGAGTAATTGCAATGGTATGGGTAACAGTAACTCTTGCGGCTGCCATCGCGGTAGGCGTTATAGGAAAGGCGCTTTTGCCTTCGCTGAATGACCCGGAAACCGTGTACATGACAATGATAAACAGTATGTTCAATCCGGTCGTTGCAGGACTTTTGATGACAGCCATACTGGCTGCAATAATGAGTACTGCCAGTTCGCAGCTGCTGGTATCGGCGGCATCGGTGTCAAGAGATATATATGCTACGCTGTTCAAAAAAAATGTGGAAGGTCCGGAGATAGTATGGGCTTCCAGATTCACAGTAGCGATCGTATCCATCATAGCTATTTTGCTGGCGCTGAATCCGGACAGTTCGGTATTCGATCTGGTTTCATGCGCATGGGGAGGCTTTGGTGCGGCATTTGGTCCGCTCATATTGTTCTCCCTCTTCTGGAGACGAATGACACTGCCGGGAGCTATTGCAGGAATGATCACCGGAGGCGTGGTCGATCTTGTGTGGTACAATCTTCACGGAGGCATTTTTGAGCTGTATGAGATAATACCGGGGTGCATTTCGGCCGCAGTTGTAATAATCGTGGTAAGCCTCTGCACCAGTGTTTCGAAGGAAATAACAGATGAATTTGACAGTGTGAAAACGGCAAAATTCTAAAATAACCGTCATTCATGCATTCTAAACTGCAGTTTATGCATTATCGCCCACAAAACAGCGGTATCATGCTATAACATAATTAGTTTTCAATCATCCCTATACACAGATTGAAAAAAAGGTCTGGCTTCACACGTGGTCAGACCTTTCCCTTTTTTGAACTTTTTTGGAACAATAATTTAAAAGATAAAATCAAACAAAGGATAAAGATGCATATTCTATATTCAGTTTAGATCAAGATGGAATAATCGCGTAATATTGCAGAATGAAAAACCTAACGAGCCCTTGGAACGAGCCCGGGTACCGAGGTTGACAAAATCGGACCGGAGGATTAACATGTTACAAATAAACGTGTTACCTTATCCGGTAGCATTAGAGCGGCTCTTTTGAGTTAAACCGGAATAGTATAGGGATGAGGCAGACCCGAGCTTGTATGAACAGGCTCGGGTCTGCCATTTTTGAAAGGCATCGTCAGCTGCTTTTTGTGTGAAAGAAATGACATTTTGTGCGAAAGCCGTGACAAATATCTGTTTGTGGTGTAGACTTCAGTCATTAGATAACCACTACCCCAATACGTGTAAATCTATTTATCTGAGAGAGATCTGATCAACAGTGATCGGATCTCTTTCCTTTTGCCGTTTTCTACGAGCATAATAGAAGAGCTGTTGGCCAAGAAACAGATAAAAAATATTAATAGTGTAAATTCGAGATAAAAATAGAATCAATAAACTACCAGGCTGAAAACTATAGAATACCGGAGAGTTTCTCGCTTTTTTTTGCCTATTTTCAATTGACTTGGCAGTTATCGTGGGTTAATATAAAAATATCAAAGGGTTATAGGGTAATTGAGAAAGGCAAAACAGTCGTGAGGCTGCGGCGCAAAACTAAAGGGTCTTTTTCACGTTAAGGGATTATGCGTGTATATCGAAAAAGACAGCCAGGTACCATTATTTCTATTAAAAGAAAGAATGGTTTTTTTATTCCTTATAACACCAGTGCCGTCTGTGCGGTACGGGTAATGAAAAGGGCGAAACAGCCGTGAGGCTGTGGCGCAAAGCCAAGGGTCTTGTCCTGCTTCCGTAATATGATACGGCGGCGGTCCAAGATAGCCGAGCTGCCATTTGCTTTGTTAGTTAACCGTTTTTAAGCGAAACGCAAAGTCAATGGAGGGAAAAAATGAAGGGTATGAAGAAAAAGGCTTTTAAGTCTATGGTGGCATTTGTTGTGGCTTTCACAATGATAATGTCATTCCCATCCGCAGTTTTTGCAGGAGCATCAAATGATGATCCGGGACAGACTGCATATCAGACTGTGGCAGAGCAGACAGCGACGCCGCAGGATCAGAGTGGCGATCAGTCACAGGAACAGGCAAGTGAACAGACAGAAAATCAGAACAATAAAGGAGATCAGACCGGTGACTCCGATGCAGCTGTAAATAGCACATCGAAGACAAAGGCTGCATCTGCAAAGGGCTTTGGTGACCGCGATGATGATCGTGACGAGGAAATCACAGTTACTTTGGTTTATTGTGACAGCGATGGAAACACGATCAAAGGCGTTGACAGCGATACTATCACCATCGGCGAAGATGCCGTAACGCTCAGCGAAAAAGCAAAGACCATTGAAGGTTATTCCTATAATGGTGCAGTGTTGGGTAGATATTTACAGGCTCCTGTTGTGCAGCTGAAAGTGGATGACGGCTGGCTGAGATATCGCAGCTCGTCCGGCAGTAGGTGGGGAGCTACAAGTGCCAGGACTGTATATATGAAGTACGAGGAAAACAAGGAACACAAGATCTCTTTCGATCTTAACGGAGGCACAGGCAAAACGCCTGCATCGCTGAAGGCGAAGAGCGGAGACGAGATCACTATGCCGACAGCAGACGGCTTGTCAAAGTCCGGGGCTTCATTCATAGGATGGTCTTCTGACAAGAGCGCTAATGATACAAAAGATGGCTATTCGTCATCGAAGATATATAAGGCCGGAGACAAGTGCTATTTTACGGAGCTTACTAAGGACAAAACATATTACGCCATCTGGGGCAGCGATAGTGCCCCGGCACAGTTTTTCATAAAACTGGACGGTGATGAACCGGCAGAGCCAAGCCATTATGATTCGAGGCTCTATACAGCGGGGATCACTGTAGCTGATGCGCTCAAAGTAAATAAAAATATTGCAAATGATGATGCGGCAGTTGCAGCTAACATCAAGACTGCGCCGACAGATGCAGATATAGCAGCAAAGGCAAAAGCAAAAGGAATAAAATATGATCCGCAGACGCAGTATGTGAAATGGTATGTAATAAAGGAAGAAGGAGACGGGTCAAAGCATGTTGACGGAATCATAAAAAATGCGTCAATGATATCGTTGAAATACAATCCTAATGCAGATCTTTCAGAACTGAAAGGATCATGTCCGAGCGGGAAAGAATATAAAAAGGATACAGAAGTAACTGTATCCGATGAAGGGACTTTGACGAGAGAAGGATATACATTCACCGGTTGGAATACTGAAAAGAGCGGCAACGGAACTGCATATGCAGCGGGAAGCAAGATAACTCTGAAGGAGAACACAACGCTGTATGCACAGTGGTCGCCGAAAAACGGGATCAAGTATCAGGTGAAATACTATACAGAAAAAAGAGACGGCACGTATGAACTGTACAAAACTTCGGACAAGACCGGAAGAACAGGCGAGACTGTTTCGGCTGCCCCAATAACTATCGGCGGATTTACATTTGACAGCGAAAACACAAACAATGTAACATCGGCAAAGGTAAAGGGAGACGGCACTACAGTGCTCAAGCTTTACTACAAGGCGAACACATACAAGATCACCTATTATGATGAAGACGGCAGCACTGTGATCGCTGATTACACCGGCAAACGTGCGGGCGATGATGTAGATGTGCCGGATGCATCCGATGTTCCGACAAAGGCTCAGGATAATACATATACATATGGATTCGATCACTGGGAGCTTACAAAGGGCGAGACGGCATCAGGTAAAGTAGGGACTACAGATCTGGAATATACCGCAGTATATGCAAAGACTTTCAGAAACTACACGGTAACATTCAAGTATCCGAATGATATATTGAATGGCAAGACGATCAGTACAAATGATAAATATCATTACAATGACGATCTGACAGCGCCGGCAGATCCGGAGACGATAGTAAACGGCGATTACACATATACTTTCACCGGCTGGGACAAAGAACCGTCGAAAAAAGTAACAGGGAATACCGTGTACACAGCGACATTTGATAAAACAGCAACTAAACATAAGGTGACTGTGAATTATTACTACCAGGGCACGAATGTGACCGCAGCGCCTTCAGTAGAAAAAAGCATTGCATATGGACAGGCTTACACCGTGGATTCCCCGGCGGTAAAAGGATATACAGCAGACACGAAAACCGTCAGCGGGACCATGGGTGCTGAAGACAAAGTGGTCAATGTGTATTATTCGAAAAATGCATATAACTTGAATGTAAAATACTTCTATGCAGGAACGACGACACCTGTAGCAGGGACAACGCCGTATTCAGCGTCAGTTGAGTATGATGCTGCGTACAGTGTGGCCTCGCCGGAAGTAACGGGATATACAGCCGACAGGACTGCAGTATCAGGTACGATGGGAACGGAAAATGTAAATGAGATCGTTTACTATACTGCAAACGAATACACAGTTACATTCAAATATCCGGAGGATATCAAAAACGGAGAGAACATCAGTGCAAGGAACGACTATCATTACAATGACGATCTGACAGCACCGGCAGATCCGGAAACGATAGTAAACGGTGATTACACATATACTTTCACCGGCTGGGACAAAGAACTATCGAAAAAAGTGACAGAGGATGCCGTGTACACAGCAACCTTTGATAAAACAGCAACCGAACATAAGGTGACTGTAAACTATTACTTTGAAGGAACTAAAGATAAGGTGGCGGAGCCAAAAGAAGAGACTGTTGCATATAACGATGATTACAGTATCGGATCACCGAGCAAAGAAGGCTATACAGCCGACAGGACTTCGGTATCGGGGACTATGGGAAAAGAAGATGTGACGGAAACAGTTTACTACACGGCCAATACCGATACTAAATATACGATAGAGTATTACTATCAGAAAGATGGAAAATACCCGACGACTGCGACAACCTCAAAACAGGAAGAAGGTACTACCGATACGACAGTAACTCTTACCGATGATCAGAAAACACCGTCGGCAATATATGGAAAATATATTCTGGATCCGGCAGCAGCCAATGTTTTCACTGCGGATATCAAGGGAGACGAATCAACAACACTGAAGGTGTATTATAAAGAGCAGATCTCAGTAGCTTTCCTCGACTATAATGATAACGTGCTGAGCAGCACAGATTACGATTACGGTGCAGACGTAGTTATACCGGACGATCCGACAAGAGCCGGAACTGCCGAGTACTCATATGAATTCGAAAAGTGGGTGCCAAAGCAAGTGATCGAGGCAAGATCCGCTGCAAGGACAAAGGATGACAGCAAGACAGCAGCAGTGGAGAAAAAAGCCACAAAGGATATGACATATTCGGCATCATATAAAGAGATACCGAACGAATATACTGTGACAGTCAACTATTACAAGGACGGAACGACAGAGAAATTAGCTGAGACCAGCTCCGCGCAGGTGGCTTACAACGGCACATACAGCATCGCTTCACCGAATCCGGAAGGATATACGCTGAAGAACAGCGCTCAGGAAACAGTCAGCGGCAAACTGACCGAGGCAAAAGACATCACTGTAGATGTGTACTACACAGCAAACAGCTATACTGTTACATATCTGGACGACAACGGGACGCAGTTGAAAAAATATTCTGAAAAACACATCGGAGACGACATAGAGAAGCCGGATGATCCGACAAAGGCCAGCGATGGCAACAATACTTATGTATTTGGAAAATGGGATCTGACAACAGGAACGGAAGGAGCTAACGGCAAAGTCGGAAGCACAGACCTGGTATACACAGCAGTATATGCAGCTTCACCGTTGAGCGTTTATACCCTGACTGTCAATTACGTCGATGAAGACGGAAATGCAGTAGCAGATGCGTATACAGAACAGCTGAAGGACGGCAGAGAATACAGCGTGGCTTCTCCGGATCCGGATGGGTATACTATAATAGACCCGGCACAGAAGACCATCAGTGGAAAGATCAAGTCAGATACAACGGTCAATGTAGTATATGAAAAAGATGAAGCTGTAACGCCGAAAGACAATGATCAAAAAGACAATGACCAGAATGATAACGACAAGAAAGACAGCGGAGACAATAATACTGCCAAGACAGTAACAGCGAAGGCTGCATCTGCAAAGAGCACAACGAAGACCGGCGATGAAAGCGACATGAGCCTGTGGATGCTGATCGCAATGATGGGACTTGCAGGAGCTATAGTACCGGCAGTTGTCAGAAGAAAAGAAAAAAAGGAAAGCAAATAATCAATACTAGTTTATACCCTATATAATAATATGAGAGCGTCATCGAACTTCGGGGAGATGACGCTCTCGCTTTGTCTTTGATTTGGAGAGGCAAACAAGTTATAATATCTGAATGGAGGTAACATAAATGGAAGGTTTTTTATTACAGCAGGCAGTGCAGCGCCCAACGTCATTTCACATGCCGGGGCACAAGGGCAGCGAGTTTTACAGAGATTACGGGCACGGTGAATTTTTGGACCGGATCATGGACTGTGATATAACGGAAATACCGGGTGCGGACAATCTGTTCCAGGCCGAAGGGATAATAAAAGACATACAGGACAGGTATGCTCATTTATATGATGTCGATGCATCTTATCTTTTGATAAACAGCACCAGCGGCGGACTGATAGCATCAGTAATGGCTTCCGTGCCAAGGGGCGGAAAGCTGATAATGGCCAGGAACTCTCATAAGGCGGTGTTCAACGCGTTGACTCTGGCAGGGGTCAGTCCTGTATATGCTTACCCGGATATCATAGAAGAATACGGTATATCCGGCGCAGTCTCACCGGGTGAAATAGAACGATGCATAGAAGAGGAGCCGGAAGCCGCTGCAGTCGTATTGGCCAGCCCGAATTACTACGGTATATGCAGCGATATCAAAGCCATAGCTGATGTATGTCACAGCCGGGGAAAGATCCTCATAGTAGATCAGGCCCACGGAGCCCATCTTGAATTTTTTCACAGGTACAGATGCGGAGAAGGAGTCCCCCTGTCAGCTGAACGAAGCGGGGCAGACATAGCGGTAAACAGCATACATAAAACACTGGCCAGCTTTACCCAGAGTGCGGTCCTTAATCTGAATTCACAGCTGGTGGACAGATATGTGCTGGAGGACAGGCTGCAGGCGATACAGTCAACAAGTCCTTCCTATCTGCTGATGGCCAGCCTGGATATAAATGCAGATATCATAGAAAATCACGGGCATCATATTTTCACAGAGTGGAAGAAATGGATCGACCGGTTCTACAGCGAAGCTGCTGAACTTGACGGCATAAACATATTGGATACGCCCGGCATGGATCGGACAAAGATCAATATAGACGCGGGAGTGCCGGGCAGCGAACTGCTGTATCATCTCATGATGAAAGATATGATCCCTGAACTGGTCAGCGGGAACATACTGATGTGTATGACCGGCATAGGAAATACTAAGTCAGATATGAAGAAGCTGCTGAAGGCATTGAAGAAATTCAAACCGGGAAATGAAAAGCCGGAAAAGATGAAAGCGCCGGCAGCAGGAAAGCTCCATGCGGTGCCGGAAGAGTGGGAATCGGTAGACCTGGAAAATGCCGCAGGAAAGATCTGCGCCGGCAGCATCATTCCATATCCGCCGGGAATACCTCTTGTATGCCCGGGAGAAGAGATAACTGAGGAGATAAAAGATTACGTCACAGAACTGCGGAGCAGGGGCTTTAAAGTCGTCGGCGTGAACGACAAGGGGGAGGTGCGAACGGGAAAATGACGGACAAAAAGAAAAATGATCTAAGGGAAAGATATGACAGGAACAGGACAGTAATAACTGAAGAGGACAATAATAAGCTGAAGGCAATGACAGCCTGCGTCGTTGGGTGCGGCGGACTGGGCGGTCATATAATAGAACTGATAGCCCGGGTCGGCGTTGGACATATCATATGTGTCGACGGAGATGTTTTTGAGGCATCAAATCTAAACAGGCAGCTTCTTTCAACAGAAGAAAATATCGGAATGTCAAAGGCGGCAGCGGCGGCAGAGAGAATAGCGGCAGTCAATTCTGAGACAGAGGTCACGGCGCTGAAGACTTTTTTCGATGCGGATAATGGCAGAGAAATACTGAAGGGATGCGACATAGTGTTCGATGCTCTTGACAATATAGAGTCAAGGCGTCTTCTGGCAGAGCTTGCATCCGGACAGGGCATCCCGCTGATACATGGAGCCGTTGCGGGATGGTATGGACAGGTAACTGTCGTATATCCGGGAGACGATACATTCAGGCAGCTTTTCCCAGAAGACATCAACAAAGGTGCTGAAGTGGAACTGGGCAATCCGTCATTCACGCCGGCAGCCGTTGCAGCCATAGAAGCAGCAGAAGGCATAAAAGTACTGCTGGGTAAAGGCGAGATATTGAGAGGCAGGCTGCTGACTGTAGATCTGCTGACACAGGAGCATGAGATAGTAGAACTGCCGTCCGGAACAGGCAGAGAAAAATGATACGGGCAGGCATAATAAAAGGAGAACAAAAATGAAAAAAGCAGGAGAAAAAGAAATCACACTGAAGTTCAACGGGAAAGACGTACCTATGGTTCCCTTTGTCGAGGAGGTCATAAAAGGATCTGTCCTTGGAATGGTAAAGGCACTGAAAGGATACGAAGAAGGTGTGGACATCACCATAGAAATAAAATAAACACTCTAACATTTTAAAAAAATTCAATCCTACATTAAAAGATACTTGATTTTTTAGTAAATGGTGCTATAATTGAGTTACGTTAAAACAAGGGAAGTTTTTTCGGGGTAGGAGGAAATTTTATGATGCAGATGATTGAAAAAAAATCAGCGTTGAGAAAACGCGGTAAAAAGGGGTTCACTCTTGTTGAAGTTATTGTTGTGCTGGTTATCCTGGCGATTCTTGCAGCAATACTGGTTCCAAGCATGATAGGCTGGATAAATAAAGCTCAGAAAAAGACGGCTGTCGTTGAGGCAAGGTCGGTACTTTTGGCTACACAGGAAGTTGCCACTGAGAATTATAAAGTAAGCGATGCTGATCTTCAGACCGGAATGAAAGAAAAAGCTCCGGGAACAAGTGCATATGCAAAGGATGTTTACACACTTGCAGAACTGGATGCACCGGCAGAGATCACAGCTATTACGATCAGCAATCACAAGGTCACAGCCTTCACGTACATTTCTACGGACAACAAGACGGTGACTTACACCAAGGCGGACGGCTATTCAGTCAAATAAAGCCGAAACAAACAAAGGGATAGAGGAGAAACAATTATGTTACAGAAAATAAACAATATGATGAGAAACAAGAAGAACAAAAAGGGCTTTACGCTGGTAGAAGTTATCGTAGTACTGGTCATCCTGGCCATACTGGCGGCTATACTGGTACCGAGCATGATCGGATGGATCAATAAGGCCAACAAGAAGACCGCAGTGGTCGAGGCAAGATCCATACTGCTGGCCACTCAGGAAACAGTAACGGAGAACTACAAGACATATCAGGATAAGGCCACAGCTGAGCTGTCAGCTGCTGATGAAGCAAGCGCTCTGGAACTGGCAGAAGTCGCAGGAAAGGCTGATATTACAGCATCCGCAATAAAGAATGGAAAAGTAGATTCGTTTACTTACACTACAGAGGATGGAAAATATACAGTAAAGTACACTAAGGCCGGCGGCTATTCAGTTGAGTAAGGGCCATTAAAAAGCAAAAGATGAGCACTATAGCTCGTTTTGGGAATTGGAGATTGGAGAGTCGGGGTCATCGGATCCCGACTTTTCCGTTTTCACACAAATACAAACCACCACATCATATAGATGACAATCTGGGAACTAGATACAAAATATTCCAAAAAATAGAGAAAAGTATTGATATTTATGGAAAAAAATGATAATATTTAGATGTCAATATACTGAAAGTGGGGTAGATGCACATGCTGATATTAGCATACGGTGTGATTTATCTGCTGGTATTCATGACAGGGATCTGCATAGGCAGCTTCCTCAACGTGGTCATATACAGAGTACCACGTGGCATAAACATTGCGAAAGGCAGATCCTTCTGCCCGAAATGCAACAATATACTTACCGCGAGAGATCTGGTCCCCCTCGCAAGTTTTGGCTTGCTGCGGGGACGTTGTCGTTTTTGCGGGGAACGGATATCGGCCAGATATCCGGTGGTGGAGTCTATTGGAGGAGCACTGGCAGTACTCAGCGTGGCTGTTTACTGGCTTACACCTCAGGCATTGGCGGTGTTTGCCGCATCATGCATACTGACGGCGGTCACGTTTATCGATATCGACACGCAGGAAATACCGTATACGCTGAATATACTAATGACCTGTCTTGGGGTCTTGGCGGTGTTCCTGTTTCCAGAAGCCGGATGGGGAGCGCATATCATAGGGATGTTCTGTATTTCAGTGCCTATGATAATAGTGAACTTTATTGTCGCAGACAGTTTTGGCGGCGGAGACATATTTCTGGTAGCAGCAGCGGGGTTGTTCCTCGGCTGGCAGAATATGCTGGCAGCAGCATTTATCGGAATAATCGGCGGAGGTATATACGGTATATATCTGCTGGCCGGAAAGAAGAAGGGAAGAAAAGATCATTTTGCATTCGGTCCATTCCTGTCCGTGGGGATAGGGGCGGCCATGTTTGCGGGAAACGATATTGTAGATCTGTATCTTAAGATATTCGGTCTTTAGGGGAAAGGAGCAACGCATGCCTTTATACGAATACAGCGCAGCACGTTTGAGCGGCAAAACTGTACGGGGCACAAAACAGGCGGATAATGCAAGAGCATTGAGAAATGCTCTTGGTGAAGAAGAACTCTTCCTGATAAAATGCAATGAGGCTGCACAAAAAAACAACAAGCCGATGAAGGCTAAAATGCTGGCGGATTTTTGCCGTGAACTGGGAATGATGATCGGCGCGGGGGTACCGCTGATACGTGCGCTCAATGTTATGGTGCAGCGCGATATGAATCCAAAGGCGAAGGACAGTTATACCCGGCTTCATCAGAGCCTTCAGAGAGGGCATATGCTGTCGGAAGCAATGGATGACCAGAAGGGGACTTATCCGGATCTGATGGTCAGCATGATAAGGGCCAGCGAATCCAGCGGAGGCATGGAACAGACATGCAGCCGGCTGGCGACTCATTACGAAAAAAGCTACAAGCTGAAACAAAAAGTACGAAGTGCGATGATCTATCCGATCATTCTGCTGGTAATAACAGTAATAGTTGTTATAGCGGTCTTTCTGCTGATACTGCCAAAGTTTTTCAGCATGTTTGAAGAGATGAACACGGACCTTCCTGCCATTACAAGTTTTATGCTGGGGGTCAGCAAAGGTATGCAGAACTACTGGCTGTACATCATAATCGGGATCCTGCTGGTGATACTGGTCGTGCGCGGCCTGTTGAAAACACCGTCGGTCAGACTGAAATTCGACCGCTTCAAGCTAAAGCTGCCAAAGGTGGGAAAGCTGATGAAGATAATATGCACTGCCAGATTCGCAAGGACACTTTGTTCGTGTTATACCGGCGGCATTTCGATGATAAATTCACTTGAAAATACAAAGAACACAGTAGGGAACAAGTATATAGAGAGCCAGTTCGATGAATTGATAATGAATGTCAAAAACGGCGAACAGCTGTCGTTGGCAATAGGAAAGATAGACGGGTTCGACCCGAAGCTGGCTGCAAGCATATTGATAGGCGAAGAGACAGGACGACTGGATGCCATGTTAGAGCATACCGCTGATACTTTTGACTTTGAGTCGGAGATAGCTCTGCAAAAGCTGACGGCGACAGTAGAACCGCTGATGATAGTGCTGATGGCAGTTATAATAGGGACCATTATCGTCTCTGTCCTGCTGCCTATACCTACCATGTATAATGCGGTAGGCGCCAGCGGCGGAATGTAAACGGAGAGGTGGAGCAATGGATACATCATTGTATATCGGCAGCAATAAAATAGAGATGGCTTGTGGGACTGTTAAAGACGACAGGGTAATACTCAAGGCTTTCAGTACAGTAGAGCTGCCGGATCAGACTGTGATAAACGGAATAATAACCAACCACAGAGCTTTCAAAGAAGGCATGGCAAAAATAATGACGGACTATCCAAATGCTGTCATGGAGAATGTGAGGATCACTATTGCATCCAGTCCGGCTTTTGTAAAAGCAAGAAAAGTCCCGCGTCTGAAGGAGCTGCAGATGATGGAATGGATGGAAGGTGAATTTGAAGAGCTGAATGATCCGGAAAATCCGCTGGTTTTTGATTATGCTGTCCTGGATGAGAACAAAGAAGAGGGAGATACGGCCATTCTCTGTGCTATAGAGAGATCTGTGATAGAAGAACTGATCATTCTCTTTGATGAAATGGATATCAGTATTTCATGCATAAATACAGGCATAGTAAGTCAGGTGAAATTTGTACAGCATATGGAATCGGCAAGAGACAGGACTTTCCTGCTGATGCATATGGATGGGCAAAACCTGGATGCAACATTATACGTGAAAGGGATGTTTACATTGCTGAATCGTACAAGGCTGATCGGTGCGAGAGGGTCTGAGGCACTGGGGCGGGAAATGGAAGAGATCGTATCCAAGCTGATCCAGTTCAATCAGGGAGAAAAGAACGATCCTATTGAGTTTATATATGTTTCGGGTTTTCGTGAAGAACAGAAACTGCTGACGGATAGAAACTTCAGGTCATCAAGTGTAGAGATACGAAATATAGCCGAAGACGGTATTGGAATGGTAGAGACCAATTATGACAGTTTTTCTCTCGGAGAATATCTGTATGTAACCGGGAATCTATTCAAGGAGTGAGGTCGAAGATTTGAGTATAGGTAATAGAAGAAAATCAAAAGAGATCAACTTTTATCTCAAATACAATTACGATCCTGCTGCGGAAATACGTAAACGGAATATCAGGAACCTGATCATTCCGATAGCATGCGTAGCAGCAGCATTTGTAGTGGTATTTGCAGCATTGATGATACCGGCGTGGGTAAAACAGGCAAAGACCGGGGATTATAATGATTACATTTCAGATCCGACGACAGTGCAGCAGTACAAGGAAGCGAAGGCTGTAGAAACAGAGAGGAACGGGCTTGAAAATGAATACAAGGAGTTGAACGATCTGACAGTGGACATGGCGGCAATGCCGACGGCGAGCAGAGCTCTGATAGAAGAAGTGAGAAGCTGCCTTGGCAGCGCTGAGGGAACCGGGTACACCTTCAGTTCAGGAGACGGCGCTTTTGTGATCACTCTGCAGACGTCAAATGTTTCGGAACTGCCGGCAATAGTGACCCGGCTGAGGCAGACCGGTGAATTCAAGAACGTGGAATACAAGGGATATCAAAGCTCAGATAAAAAATATATCACAACAATAACCTGCTCCTATGATATGACCGGAGAATGATGAGGTGGGAACAATGGAAAAACTGAAGAGCCTTTCAAAAAGAGAAATAGTTCTGATATATATCCTGCTGATAGTGATCATAGTGGCAGTCGGGGTCATGTTTCTCATAAAACCGGCTGTTTCGAAAGCTGACAAAATCGAAAACGAGTATCAGGAAGCAAAGATAACGGCAATGAAGATGAAGACTTCTATTGCCGGGAAAGACGATACGCAGCTGGAGATAAAAGAATATGAAAAGAAAATAAAAAATGCAAAAAGGCATTACCGCAAAAACATGAAGACGGAAAAAGTCGATGAACTGTTGACCGGAATGATAAAGACCAGCGGGCTTACTCCGGAGAAAATGA
The DNA here is from genome assembly GCA_034927505.1 of Eubacteriaceae bacterium. GTDB lineage: Bacteria > Bacillota > Clostridia > Peptostreptococcales > Anaerovoracaceae > RUG100. The sequence continues at coordinate 33,766 of JAYFPY010000028.1, read as the reverse complement.
CCATCGACGGAGAAGGGGCATCATCATCAGCAGACGGTACCGGAGCCGGAGGTACGGCAAACACTAATACAAACACCGGTGATGCCACAACGGACTCCACTATCGATGCAGGGAACACAAACGGATCGACAGCTGCAGATCAAAACACAGAACAGAATACAGATAAGGACACAGCAGGGCAATATGAATATGTAAAGGTAGATACTGCTTCGGCATCTGCCACAGGAACGATCTCTGAATGCATAGGCCTGATTGAGAACGCCAGAAAAACCGTAGGCGTCAGAGTTGCAGCTTTCCAGATTTCCGCCGAAACAGCGTCGGATCAAAGCGAGATATCCGGATATACTGCCGGCGAGACAGGAACAAAAGCAGCCGCGGCAGATACAGTGAAGACGAAATCTTCAACGGGCTACACCATAGAGATATCATTTGAAATATACGAATTGAAAGACATATAGAAGGGGGCGGCATCATGAAAATAATCAGACTGGGAGATGTGCTGATAGATTACGGATATGTAACAGAAGAACAGGTATCAGAAGCACTTGAATATCAGAATGATCATAAACAAGAGGGACTGCGCCTGGGCGAAACGCTGATAAAACTGGGATACATAAAAGAAAGCGAAATGCTGCGGGCTTTGGCGGACAGGCTGAAGATCCCTGTTATAGATATCAGTTCGGCCGATGTGGACAGAGGTTCGGTCGAAAAGATCCCGAAGGCGCTTGCCAAACAGTATAATATGCTGGCATACGGAACGGATGGAAATGATCTGAAAATAGTTACCAACGATCCGCTGAACATGTATGCTCTTGAAGATATCAAACAGGTTTCGGGAATGAAGCCCATAGTGGCCATAGATACTAATGAAAGTGTACGCAATGCGATATCAAAGTATTACAGTGATATTGGCGCCAGAGAGGCTCTGGAAAAAGCCAGTGATATAGCGCAAACACTGGCAGATGAAATCCCTGAGATCGAAGATGTAGGTGATGATGCGCCGATAGTTGCAGCTCTCAATCAGCTGCTGCTGCTCAGCTACAATATGAATGCCAGTGATGTGCACATCGAGCCTTTCGAGGAGCATGTGCTGGTAAGAGTGAGAGTAGACGGTGTGATGACAGAAACAGCAAGGCTGTCGACGAAGATACGTATGCCTCTCATTGCAAGGATAAAAATCATGGCGGACATGGATATTGCGGAGCGGAGAATACCGCAGGACGGGCACTTCAAAACTGAAATAGAAGGCAGATCCATAAATGCCAGGGTATCAGTAATACCGACTGTGCATGGCGAAAAAGCAGTTATCAGATTCCTCTTTGAAGATGTGGCGGTGGATCAGGCAGCCAACATGGGGATGAATGACCGCAATTATGAAAAGTTTGCGAAGATGGTCAGATCGCCTCACGGAATGATATATATAACGGGGCCTACAGGATCGGGAAAGACTACCACTCTATATATGCTGCTGGACAGAATGGCACAGCAGCCGGTCAACATTTCTACCATAGAAGATCCGGTGGAGAGAGATCTGAAAGCTATAAATCAGATGCAGGTAAACAACCAGTCGGGACTCACATTTGAAACAGGACTGAGAGCTTTGCTAAGGCAGGATCCGGATGTGATAATGGTAGGCGAAACAAGAGACTCGGAGACTGCAGATATTGCCGTGCGTGCAGCTATAACAGGACATCTTGTGTTTTCGACGCTGCATACCAACGATGCCATATCGGCAATAGTAAGACTGGAGGATATGGGAGTACCGGATTATCTGGTGGCTAATTCACTGGTAGGGCTGGTGGCGCAGCGATTGGTAAGGAAGGTCTGTTCCGAATGCGGAGAAGAGTATGAGGCTTCTCCGGAGGAGTGCGCTTTGCTGGGAGTGGATTCGGCAAAGCTGAAAAAAGGCCGGGGCTGTCCTTCATGCAACGGTACAGGGTATCACGGCAGAACGGCTGTCCATGAGGTGGTAGTGATCGACAGAGAAATGAGGCGTATGATAGCAAAAGGAGCCGGCGTGGAGGAACTCGAAAAATATTTAAAAGACGAAGGCGGTTTCATAAGTCTGCAGGAAGAAGCCGGAAAGATGGTGCTTGCCGGGATCACGACTATAGAGGAGTACAATAAAGTTGCATATAATGTAGATTAGGGGTACGGATATGGAAATAGGGAATTTACTGAAAACAGCCAGGGCGGAAAAATGCTCAGATGTTCATATAACACAGGGACTGCCGATAACGGTAAGAAAAAACGGAGCTCTGCACCGTCTGGAGGGGAGCTTGTCCGAAAAAGAAAGCAAAGAACTGATATTGTCGATGTGCAGCGAAAGACAGAAAAAAAGTCTGGACGAGGGCAGGGATCAGGATTTTGCATATTCGGATGCGGACGGGAAAAGGTACAGAGTGAACGTGTACAGGCAGATGAAGGGATTATCTGCTGCTGTCCGTGTTATCAGCGACAGCATACCGACCCTGGAAGAACTGTCATTGCCGCCTGTGCTCAAAAAGCTGGCGGATGAGCCAAGCGGACTGGTACTGCTGACCGGACCTACGGGCAGCGGGAAATCAACGACATTGGCGGCAATGATAGATCATATTTCAAAGAGCCGGGCCGAACATATCCTTACAGTGGAGGACCCGATAGAGTATACCTTCGACCAGAATCTTTCCATAATCCATCAGCGAGAAGTCGGAGCTTCGGTGCAATCGTTCGCTGCAGCGCTGAGATCTGCGATGCGTGAAGATCCGGATGTCATTCTGGTAGGAGAGATGCGGGATTATGAAACCATATCTACGGCCGTAACAGCCGCAGAGACAGGACATCTTGTGCTGTCTACACTGCATACAACAGGAGCAAGTCATACGATCGACAGGATCATCGATACATGTCCGCCTCAGATACAGAATCAAATGAGGTCGCAGCTATCCATGGTGATCCGTGGGATAATAACACAGCAGCTGCTGCCGACGGCGGACAAAAACGGCAGGATCGCCGCAACAGAAATACTCATCGGCACTGATGCGGTGGGCAATCTGATACGTGAGGACAAATGTCATCAGCTGCCGTCCGTCATGCAGTCATCGGCTGCACTGGGGATGCATACGCTGAACGGCGACCTGGCACGTTTGGTAAAAGAAGGTCGCATAAGCGGTGAAACTGCACTGCAGGCCAGTACAGATAAAGCCGATCTGAGGTATTATCTATAGTCCCTTTTATTGTAGTGATGATCAAAAAATGTTATAATATAACCCGTTAGAGGTAGGGGTCATGAAAAAAAAGGGATTTACTTTGATAGAGGTTATAGTTGTAATAGTAATACTTGCTGTTATTGCAGCTATTGCACTTCCATCAGCAATCAGCTATATCAGGAATTCAAAACAAAATGCACGGATCGAAACGGCTCGTGCCATATTTAACGTTGCACAGAATTCTATGACCAAACTCTACTCAAAGGGCGATGAAGGTGAGATCAAAGCAGAAGGAAGTGTCGATATTTCTAAAATAGACCCGAAGATCGATTCCAATGAACTGGACAACAACAAAACAAACATAAAATATATATGTCTCGACAGCAGCGACAGCGACAAAGAGGGAAATCCTGTCTATAAACTGCTGGACGGGCACCTCAGCGATGCATCGCTGTTAGACGATACGATCCTTGTTGAATATAATTATAAAACAGGGAAGGTCCTGTCGACTTTTTACAGTGAAGAAAGAAAATCGATCGGATACGGCAGCGGTGAGGAATATAACGTATACACCAGAGATAAAAAAACTTTGAAGACCAATGAGACCGGATACTGGGCGGTGGACAGCACCGGAGTGCCGGGGGGAACGACACTGGACGATATGTCTGCGGTGATAGCCGATTATGACGGCAGCGAAGGCGTTGGAAATAATATCAACGGCGGCAGCAATTACGGACTGTTAACATGCGAGATAACAGTTCCCGACATAGGGCCTGAGACCTATACATATGAGATAACACTAAATCCGGAGAGCGGCACAGCAAAGAAGATCGTCATAGGACCGGATGAAGATATCAAATGGGAAGATGTGAATACTTCAGTTGCCGATGCAGTAAACGGCAATGGTCTGTATTTTGAAAAAAGCGAAGAGGGCAAATCGATTCTTGCTGTGATCATGGATACGCCTTACAGCGCTTATAGCATAAAAACAAAATTTCCGACACTGAAGCCGGGAAATGTGACGGCGTCGGTGCGGGCATATCTGGGAGGAGACAGCAATACAGTCGGCAGCAATGCCGCGCATACATATTACAAGGCTCAGTCCAAAGACGGAAATGTGACAAAAAATCAGGTCAGCAGCATACGACATCTTAACAATGTCAGATATGATATCACTTCCTCGGCGAACTATGTGCAGACAAAGGACATCAAATGCCGCGATTATAAAAATGACATTCTGGAGTTCACGCCCATAGGGATAGATGAAGGCGATGAGAAGAACGGAGCGCTCGGATTCGCCGGCAAGTATACCGGCATCAGCAGCGGAAAAGCTTATCGGATCATCGATCTTACTGTGACTGCTTCTCAGGCGGGACTATTTGGGCGGACATCTTCGACGGCGGATATAAACGGAGTTACCATCGACTATTCGGAGAATTATCTGAAGAGCTATGAGAGCGCATCCGAGATACAGAAGGAACGATATTTCATAAATTCCACCAATAGATATTCAGGGGCGATCTGTGGGAGAAACTATGGGATCATACGAAACTGCACAGTGACCGGCGGCAAGGTGCGAAGCACTCAGGGCGGAGAATATGGCATGGCGGGGGGCATATGCGGGATCAATTACGGGATCCGAAACGGAAAAGCGGTAGTCAAAGGATGCTATAACGGTGCGGATGTATATGCATCTGCCAATGTGAAAAATGCGTATGCGGGAGGCATTTGTGCATTCAATTATGGTGACATATCTTATTGTGAGAACGGGACAGACAGAAATGAGACCGGGATGGCCGGGACGCCGTATTTCGGGGCTCGCGGTTCGGCAGACTACAGTTATTCCAATGACGGTATAAAAAATGACAGAAACGTGGTATCGGCGGCAAACACCGGCGGCATCTGTGCTTATTTGTATAAACCGAGTTTTTTCTCTAATGGGCCGACTGTGCGGTACTGCGTCAATGCAGGGACCTGCAAAAGCAGCTGTTATGCAGCGGGATCTGAGCCGACATACGGCGGCGGTATATGCGGGCAGATGTTTGCATGGGACAGTGATGTAGAATACTGCTGTAATGCCGGAAGTATCAGCAACGAGGGAAAGGGGTATTTGTTTACAGGAGGACTGATAGGAGGCATGACGGTAACTACCGGAAATATGGTAAGCAAATGCTACAATACAGGAGCTGTATCATGCAAAAGCACTGCGTCTGTTGATAATGCTGCAAGAGCAGGAGGGCTGGCAGGCCATCTGGGGTTCGGTACGATTTCGGATTGCTACAGTATCGGACATATTACCGGGAGTCATTCGGAGACTACAGGATCGGCTTTTGGATATGCAAGGACCAACGGCGTCGCAGCAGGGACAAACTGTGTCGGGATCGATACAGAACCGATGAATACAGAGTCAAACGGCGGCAATGCATCATTTTTGAGCCCGTCGAAGCTGAAGACCCATGACTTTGCAGGTATGGTCAGCGACGGGAGCGAAGCGGGGCCGTTCAAGTACACTTATCCACACTTTGATATCAGCAATGACGACTGTAAACTGGGGACGGATTTCCACAGGACGCCGTGGAAGTAACGGGAAGAAAGAGAAAGAAAGGGAAAGAAAACCATGATGAAAGGGCGGCTGTGCAGAGGGCTGTGCAATAAAAAGGGAGAGACCCTCATAGTGGTAGTGATAATCGCTGTTATTCTGCTGATAGCAGGGACTGCGGTCCTTGGTTTTGCTGCAAACGGTCTTCATTCCACCAGCAAAGATGCACAGAGCCGAGGTGTATATTATGTGAGCAAGTCTGCAGGCAGTGTGATAACGGATTCGATGAAGGGCGGAAAACTGGGGCAGTTCCTTCGCGACAGAGCAGAGTCTGATTTCCTGGCCGGCTGCAGCGCTTCGGCGGGACAAGAGTACTCTAAGGCGGGATGCGTCGTTTCTGCATCTGTGGAGCTAGATGAAAGCAGACTGGATGACTATACTGTTGCAGATGTGGAAATACAGTATGATTTCAACGGAACAGTAACGGCAGTGAGCTCGGGTGCCATAACCGGCAACAGTTTGAGTCTTACAAATATAACGGTAAAATATACAGTCGAAGATAAAAACGATGATCATTATGATCTGAAGATACACTACAGTTATACCGGATGGTACACAGGGTCCGGTTTGACGAAGAACTGGAGCAATGAGATATGGAACTTGGAAAAATCGGAAAACTGAAGAAAACGCTTTGTAATAAAAGAGGCGAGCTGCTGGTGGAAGGACTGGCCAGTTTTGTGATACTGGTCATCATACTGGCGACGGCAGCCGGTCTGGTTTTCGCCGGGATCAATATGAACAAAAAGGCTGATGACATAAACCAAAAAGCCGAAGCCAACGCCAAGATAGTCAGCAATGATACGGGAACGAAAGCTGGCGACGGCATTATGATGATAACGGTAGACGGAAAGACCATATCGGAGGGAATAACCGTTAAAGATGCCGGGGATATGGTGTATTTTACGAAAACAAGCAACTGAGAAAAGCAAAGGAAGGGAAAGGATGAAAGGTTTCGCTGTCGACAAAAAGGGGATGACCCTTATAGAGGTGATCGTAGGCCTGCTGATATGCGGGATCTTTGTGACGGCAGCAATCGCAGCGCTTTCCCCGGTACTCAGCACATACAGGGCCACGGAAAACAAGTCTGAGGCTCAGATGATATCGAAGAATCTCATGGAGACCATGAGAGGGAAAACGAATACCTGCAGCAAGCTGACAACTGAAAATAATGTGATCGAATACGACGGCAAAAAAATCAAGATCAGCGATGAGGGATATCTGCTCGTAGACGGAAATATGGCTTATGACAAAAGCTATTACAACGACAAGACTGTAGGAATGAAGACCGGTCAGATCTCCGAGAACAAGATCAATGTTGTGCTGTCGGTCTACAGCAGCAAGGGCAAAACCCTGGCAGAAGCCGACGGAGATCTGGAACCGATAACTCAGACCGGAGAAAAGACTGTATCGGAAGGGGAAGGCACATATCCGGGTACGGACATAAAACTGACATCGAACTACTGGCCGGAGCAGTCGGATTACGCCGACAAATACATGACTATAGATGTGGCTTCAGGCGGCATATTCAAATATACAGACGGCGAGTATTACGTGGTGGTGGAGGACATATCGATAAACAAGAAACAGGCGTCGACAGGACCGGGAGGCGAAGTGTACGGATGGTACAGCACTATGAAAATAACCGGAAGAATCATAAAAGACTGGAGCGACGGGTCTCAGAAGAGCGATCTTGCGCGGGGAGATATGGTGCTGTCCGGAGGAAATTACTATGTATTTATAGACGGCGGTCGCTGGGGGTACGCTCCCCCGAGCAGGCAGTGGTACAGGCTGCCGTAAACATGGTGAAGCAACCATTGATTACAAGGCATAATTATGCTATAATTATGCCAAAGGAAGGAAAAGTATACTATGCCGCACATCATACCGATCAAAGAGCTTAGAAAAACAAGTGAAATATCAGAACTTGCACATAAGGAGCAGGAGCCTATTTTTGTTACAAAAAACGGGTACAGCGATCTCGTCGTCATGAGCAGCGAACTCTATGATAGAATTGTAAAAATCAATCATATCGACAGGGCTATCTATGAATCAGAAACGGAAATGAAAGAGGGAGGCGAGTCCATAGAACTGGATAAAGCCTTTGAACAGTTGAATAAAAAATACTATGGATAAATATAGAGTACGATTATATCCAAAAGCATTTAAGGACATTGATGGTATTTTTGCTTATATCGCAGAGAATAAACAGTCAATGGGAAATGCGCAAAAACAAACAAACAGGATCCGTAAAGCGCTGAAAACACTGGAGGTTTTTCCGGATTCTCATCAGGACAGAGTAGAAGGAGCGTATGCGGGCAAGGGATACAAGCAGTTTCTGATAGACAACTATATAGCGATATACAAAATAGATGAGAAAAAGCATATAGTGAATGTGGTTACTGTTCAATATAAGGGAAGAAATCTATAGGTTTGCTATTTTTCTTCCAGTGCCCGTTCCACATCGGCCATTTTCGTTTTGATCAGTTCTTCGGGGAGATAGATCTGTCCGCACTGCGGACATCTTAAAACTTTGTGCTTGAATGAACGTTTCAGGTATTTGAAAGTGGCGTCCATTTCTACCAGCGGCACATTGCACTTGTTACAGATCAATTTTGATTTTGTGTCCATTCCAAACCTCCTCCAGTTCGATTTCCATGCGGTGAGAATATCCGTTCACGAGAGTAACGGCGACGACATGATCGTCGCTTTTTTCATCTGCAGTTTTTTTGTCTACAGTAAACTCTGCCCAAAAGGTACCGTGACCTATCTGACGATATCCGCTGCAGACGTTGTTGCCGTCACGGACGAATCGGCCGGTGCGCAGACAAAATCCGATCACGTTGTACATGTCGTCTTCGATGATGTGTTCGGCGTCCAGTTTTTCGCGGAGCTCGTCGGATATGGACATGGTAAAAGCATATTTTTCCTTTTTCTCTTTCATTTCTTCACCCCAGAATTTTTTCAGAAGAGTTTCCTTCAGGATCACCCGGTTTTCCCGCCGCGCTGTGGCAGTGGTCTGTACAGGGGTTCGGTCGAAGAGCACATCCAGGATGTGCAGTGTATCTTTCCCCCGGGCTAAAAACGCGTCACGGCAGTTTATGCAGTAGGCGATATAAGGCAGATCCTTTTCTCCGATCCGCTTGTCTGCCACTTGATCTGCAAATTCAGGAGCGGCTATACTGTTGTGACCGCCGTAACTGCAGCATGCGGAATGGCCTTCCTGGATCGGAAGACTTTCAAGATCATAGCCTGCGTTTTCTGCCAGTTTTCTGACGGAAGTTCTGACGGTGTCATCGCCGCGGGTAGAGCAGGGGTCAAAAACGCATCGCAGTCCGCTCTTCGACGTGTCACATTCGATGCCGTGTCCCGCCATATAGTCATAAAGAAATACAGTCTCAATGCCAGGCAGGTGCTTGCTGATGAATTTTCCACAGGTGGGACAGGCCAGTATCAGTACAGGGCGTCCCAGCTCTTCCCAAGTGGTGTTCATACGGCTCAGCTCTCTGTTGAGAAGGTCGTCGTCTCCGGCCCACTCGGCAGGGATGCCGCAGCAGGAGAGGAACATGCCGGCTTCCGGATCTTGTGAAAGAATGTATCCATAGGACCTGATCACCAGTTCCGGATCGGAAGCACCCAGCTGACATCCGGGGAAGAAAGCATATCGGCAGTCTGTCTTTCCCGGAGCAGGTTTCGCCATAGCGGCAAGGGGCCCGTTAGTAAAGTCCATATCCCGAAGGAAAAATTCGTTGTAGGCCGGAGCCATTTTTTCCTGACGATGCATGCTTTTTCGTGCTTCCAGGATCAGCCCGCCCAGATCTATGTCTTCCGGGCATACTTCTTTGCACAGACCGCATTGGGTGCATGTGTTGATCAGCCTTTTTGCAGGCGTCGCTTTCAGTTCGGAATAACCGGGGAGAGTAGTAGCCTGGATCTCATCCCGTATACGCACCGGCCATCGGTTGTAATAATCGGTAAGATCGCAGAACGTCCTGCAGCTGTCGCACTGACACCTGAGGCACCTTGATGCTTCGGCAGCGGCTTCTTCTTTTGTATATCCGGTGCTGGTTTCTGTGCCGGAAGGTTTTACCGCAGGTGCATCCAGTACTTTGTTTTCGTCCAGATGGCACATGGTGTCTGAATGTTCAGGCGTGTATATCAGGTTGCCGGTTTTGAGAAAATTATCTATAGTAGTTCCCATTGCAAGACCGTCGGCAAGGGCGTTCATAAGATCTTTGCCCAGCAGCCCGCCGCCTGCAAAAAAGCCTGTGTTGCCTATGAGCAGGCAGGGATCGCCGTTGCCTTCTTCACCGGATTTTTTCAGGATATCAAAATCATATCCACTCTCGCCGGTGGCCACATATACCGCATCATATCCGGCAAGATCATCGGGATCGGTGATCTCCATATCGGTCATCAGCCTGTATTCTTCGAATTGAAACTGCTTTTCCAGTTCGGCGTTCAGCTTTTCAACATCAATAAGATCCAGAGCCCGCCCGCCTACATGACCGGCTTTTTCATATATTGTCACGTCATATTTTTTTGTGGTCAGCCTGAGAGCACACCCCAGTCCGGAAAGCCCGCCGCCGATGATGGCGATGTGCCCGTTCTTTTTCGGCAGATTATAATCCGGTGGATCGGTCCTCTTTGCGTATTCCAAAGCGGCCTGTTCCAGCAGATGCATTTCCACAGGCTCGTCCATAGGGCAAACATCTTTGCAGTACTGAGGGCACAGGCCGGTAACGATCCCCGGAAAGCCCACCGCATTGCGGTAATTTTTGTAAGCTGCGTTGAATCCCTGCCGCTGCATTTTTTCGATAAAGCTGTGGATGTCCGGATGAAAGGGACATCGTGCCTGGCAGAAAGGGATTTCCTTTTCCAGACAGTTCTTGAAATTTGGCAGATATTTATCCATATATTCTCCGTTTAAAAATATGTACGGCCCGCCTCGATGCAGACCGTACATATATTCTATCCTTCAAAACTATTTTTGTACAGTTTATACCGGATTATTTTTGATGTATTCCATTTCTTCGTAGAAATCCGAGCCCAGGAAGTATTTCTTAGGCGGATCGGTTTTCCCTCCGTTGGCTATGATATCCAGTCCGGCCTTGACTTTTGCGGGCGTTGCCGGGATATCGTATATCCTCACGCCGCAGGCATTGTGGATTGCATTTATAACAGCCATATGTCCTGCCGACTGGAATGCTTCCGATGCTCCGGAAGATCCGTAAGGACTGGTGGACCTTGGGTTTTCCAGATGGATCAGTTTGAAGTTTTCATCATCCGGGATGTCCTTTATAGTCGGTATGCCGGCACCGGCGATATTGCCGTGTTTTTTCACGTCGTCATAGTTTTCCGTAAGTGCGAATCCTATGCAGTGGGACAGTCCGCCGTAAGCCTGGCCGTCTACTGATACCGGATTTCCTATGACGCCGACATCATCTACTGAAAGCATGCTGATCACTTTTGTCTTGCCTGTCTTCACATCGACTTCGACTTCCGAAAGGAACATGCCGTATGTGTATGCAGGAGTCGGGTTCCCGTGTCCTGTATTCGGATCCAGACCGCTGATGGTAGGATCTGAAGGGTTCTCATACTGTGAATCATATCTGGTAGGGATGCCTTCGGCAACCATTTCATCGTAAGTCCTGTATGTGCCGTCCGGCTTTTTCATTGCGTTGATCAGTTTCTGAGCTGACATTTCCGATACGATGGTGTTCATGTAGTGCTGTCTTGATGAAGCCGATGCACCGGAGTCGACGCCGTATATACTGTCGTTCTGTCTCAGCTCGATATCGTCGATGGAAACGCCCAGCGGTTTGAGAGCCTCAAGAGTGCATTGGAGGGAACCGGAGTCTCCGCCCTGGCCCTGATCCTGCCATGTGTCGTACTTTGCAAATTTGCCGTTAGGCAGCAGTTCGATACCGAGAGTACACTGGTCTTCAGCACCTTCGGTAACGTTGTATCCGCCCCATGCAATGCCGACGCCACGTCTCTTTTCAGGAGTATCTTCTTCTTTCGCTCTCTTTACAGCAGCCTCATAATACGGTTTCATAGTAGTCATGATCTGCTCCATAGGGAAGTCCAGATATGTATGACTGTTCACATTGGTATCGCCTTCTCGTGCGATGTTGATCCACCTGAATTCGAAAGGATCCATGCCCATCTCGTCTGCCATCATATCCATCATGGCTTCCGAGCAGGTATAAGCCTGAGGCGAACCGTATCCTCTGTAAGCTGCGCCGTATGCGTGATTTGTACACGCCGTTCTCGACAGGCCCATTACATTGGGAACGCTGTATGGGAAGTATGTGAATCTTGCAGGTCTCCAGGCAAGGTCGTCGCCCAGTTCGTTGTAAGCGCCGTGGTCGATGCCGAAGTCCCATAGAGCTCCGACGATCTTTCCGTTTTCGTCGCATCCCAGCTTTGAATTGGAGAAAGCCGGTGCGCGCTTTCCGGAAAAGTGCATGAATTCTTCATATGTCATGGACAGAGCTATAGGCATGTAGTCGCATGCCTGACATACTACTGCTGCCAGAGAGAATGATCCGCCTGCAGTACCCCATCCGAAGGTCCCGCCTGTCGGGTTCTCTATTACTCTTACCTTTTCAGGAGGGAGTCCTGTCGCCTCGGCGATGTCTCCCAGATTGCCTCCAATAGCCATGGCTTTGCACTGGACAGTAAGCATGTCGTTGTCGCCCATGTAAGCCTGTATAGTATCGCCCTCGATCGGCATATGAGGTTCTCTCGATGAATAGAAGCTGCCCTCGACAACGTGAGCCGCGTCTTCGATCAGATCCGGGGTGTCATATCCGGCGCCTTTGATGACAGGCTGGAATGCCCACATATTAGGATGGTCGTCATGGACACGTATTGCATCAGGCATGACTGCTTCCAGATATGTTCTGTATTCAGGAAGTTTTTCGTAATCCATAGTGACTTTGTCTGCAGCTGCTCGTGCATGGGATTTGGTATCTGCAACAACAACAGCGATACAGTCGCCGTAGTTGAAGATCTTGTCCTCGGCGATGAGAGTGTGAGTTCTTTCTGTAGCCAGTGCTCTCGGTGAGAACTGGAAAAAGCATATCCTGTTGGATCCTTTTACATCCTTTGCAGTCACTACTTTGTAAACTCCCGGCATCTTTTCTGCCTCGGAAGTGTCTATACTGTTTATCTTTGCGTGGAAGCCGACTCTAGGCTGTACCATCACTGCGTGCAGCACGTTTTCCGGCATCTTCAGTTCGATGTCGTCGCCGTAGTCGCATACGCCGCAGACTTTTGCAAGAGCTGCAGGTCTTACGATCGGTTTGCCGTAGTATTCGCCGGGTTTGCCCTGATCCACTTTGATGTCGTCGATGGAGCATTCTCCGCGGAGGACCTTTGCCGCCAGCATGACCGAGTCAACGATCTGCTTGTAGCCGGTGCATCTGCAGATATTTCTGTGTTTCTGGAACCAGTCTCTGACTTCTTCTCTTGTCGGATCGTTGTTTTCCTCAAGAAGGGCATAAGCCGAAACGATGAATCCCGGCGTACAGAATCCGCACTGGACTCCGCCGTGATTCATGAAAGCTACCTGAAGAGGGTGAAGGTTTCTCGGAGATCCGATTCCTTCGATAGTCAGGACTTCGCTGTATTCTTCGATCTTGGATATCTTTTTGGTACATGAACGTACTACCTGTCCATCAAGAATAACGGAACATGATCCGCACACTCCGGTACCGCATCCTACTTTAGTACCTGTCAGCCCAAGGCGTCTTACCACGTCGGCAAGAGTGTCCTTCTCCGGATCACATATGAACATTCGGTCGGCACCGTTGATGTTCAATGTCATTTTTCTTAGTTTCATAATTGCCTCCTATGCAGTTATACTGCTAAAACTTTGAAATTTGACAAACTAAAAGACCTTTCCGCCGTGTGCGAAAAGGCTGATGATACGTTACTATTAATTCATCCTTTCCAAACACGGGGGATATGGACGTTTCCGCCCATACCCAAGGTTCTCATATCCGTCATAGAATAGTTTTCTACCCCAGGAATGGAGAATCGGATAGCGTACTCAATTGTCATTTACAATATTCTAACAGTTAAATAAAAAATGGTCAATGTACTAGTTTGCCGTGTTGTTTAAACAAATTTGCCGAAAAGTCAGATAATTCATATAATATTAAGTTGCGGCAAACTATTCACAAACAAGCCGGTGGTGCATTTTACTCTTGAAAACCGTAAAATCATACTTCATAATAATAGTGTACGTTATTCTTTAAAAAGGAGAAACAAAAATGAAGATCCTGGAAAAAGTCCAGAGCATCTGCCCGGTGTGCGCAAAGCCGCTGCCGGCGCAGTATATAGAAGAAAATGGGGAAGTATTCATCACAAAGACCTGCCAAGAACACGGCAGCTGGAAGGTGCCGGTGGCGGATCGGGTGGAAGATTATTTGAAGTGGACCGGACGTCATGTGGTGAACATACCGCCGCCGGTGGTACTGACGGAAGGTGCAGATGCATCCGGTGAAAACGGCAGCGAATGCCCTCTTCACTGCGGGCCCTGTCAGAATCACATGCAGACCACATGCTGTGTTCTGATAGATGTGACTCAGAGATGCAATCAGCACTGCCCTTACTGCTTTGCGCAAGCCGGAGAGGGAGACTCGGGCGAGCCGTCTCTTGAAGAAATGTCGAGGAAATACGACAGACTGCTGGAACTGGGAGAGAAAGAATACCCGTACAACATCCAGCTTTCCGGGGGAGAGCCCACAGTGCGGGACGATCTGCCGGAGATAGTCGCCATGGCGGTTGACAAGGGGTTCAATTATATACAGCTGAACACCAATGGCAAACGCATTGCAGAAGAAGACGGCTATGCAAAGAAACTGAAGGATGCGGGAGTCTCGGTGGCTTTCATGCAGTTCGACGGCTTGACTGACGATGTGTACATGACTCTCAGGAACGAACCCCTGCTGGCGACCAAAAAGAAGGCGGTGGAAAACTGCCGGAAGGCGGGACTGCCGGTGACACTGGTCCCTACAGTGGTAAGAGGCGTGAATCTGGATCAGATCGGAGATATGATAAGCTATCTTCTGGACAACGTGGATGTGGTCAAAGGCATCCATTTCCAGCCTGTCAGTTATTTCGGACGATATCCGGAAAGCAAAAACAGAGTGACTATGTTCGATGTTCTCCATGCAATAGAAGAGCAGGCCGACGGATTCAAATATGAGGATTTCTGCCCGATAACAACAGGGCATACTCTATGCTGCTTTTACAGCACCTTCTTGAAGGAGGGAGACAAAGTGACATGTCAGGTCAGCGAGGAGACAAAGAGCAGCGGAGTTTCATGCTGTGACTGCTGCGGCGAACAGGATCCGATAGATATCATAAAGAAAGACAGGGATTACGTCCTGAACAAATGGGATCTTCCCGAACAGGATGAAGATGAAGAGGAATCATGCTGCTGCTGCGAGCCTGCGGCAGATGAAATCATGGACATGGACCGGTTCCTGCAGTATTATAAGACTAATACCTTTACGCTGACGGGGATGGCTTTCATGGATGAGAGCAATTTAGACGCGGAAAGATTGAAGAGATGCAGAGTGGTGCAGCTGACAGACGATGACAGGCTGATCCCATTTTGCGCATACAACGGATTATGGCGAGGAGAAAAATAGAATGTTGAGACCGGGAGAATTTAGAATAACAGACAAAGCAATGAAGATCTGCGGATTCGAAAAGGGTGCGAAGATACTGGAGGTCGGATGCGGAGAAGGCGATACCACAGAGCATCTGGAAAAGGATCTCGGATATGAAGTGTCGGCTATCGATACGTCTTTGGACATGGTCAGCAGGACCAAGGCGAGAGGACTTGACGCAGAGGTCAAATACGGGGACGGCGAATTCCTTGAAGGGTTTTCTTCATTTTCATTCGACGGAGTAGTGATGGAATGTGTTCTGTCGCTGATAAATATGCCCGATGAAGCCCTCCATGAATCATGGTGTGTTCTTAAAAAGGGCGGAAAGTTGTTCATCAGCGATATGTGCCACAAGGATCCGGATCCGGATATCATGGCGGCAGTTGCAAGAAAGGCTGCCGAAGAATCGATAAAACCTCATGAGGAAGGTGAATGCAGCGATGATTGTGCCGAAGACCACAAGCAGCGACTGGTGGATTTCAGGTATGACGGAAAATTCTTTGTGGAGCCCCTGAAAAAGATGCTGAAGAGCATCGGGTACAAAATAGTAATGGAAGAAGACCGTTCGATGGACCTGGACAGCTATGCGGCTGAAAAGATGATGAACGGCGAAGAACCGGATACATGTATAAAGAATACCAAAAAGACAGGGTATTTTATGCTGGTGGCTGAAAAGCCGCTGTAAGGAGAATCGATCATGGATCAGGAAATACTGGAATACAAATTAAAAGGATACTGCTGCAGTCAGGTAATGATGGACATGGGCCTGAAGAGAATGGGTAAAGAAAATCAGGAGTTGGTAGACGCTATGGGTGGTCTCTGTTTTGGAATGAATCAGGGAAAAAACTGCGGCATAGTGACAGCGGCCATGTGCATCCTGCATCTGGCAGATCCAAAAGAAGCCGACATGAAACTCTGCAGAGATTTTTTCGAGTGGTTCGAGGATGCTTTTGGAACTATCGAATGCAGCGAACTGCTGGAGGGAAATCCTCTGAACAAGGTAGAGAAATGTCCGAAGATGATAAAGGCTGCAATGGAAGAACTGTCTGATATGCTGGGATGGGAAGACTGAGCCATGCTGTATCTTGACAGGTGGACAGAAAGAAAGCTGGGGATGGCCGAAGGGTCGCTGACTCATGAGGCATTGCTGGAAAATCAGATGGAAATGCTGCGGGAAACAGTCTTGTATGCAATAGAGCATTCACCGTTTTACCGCGAACATTTCAGAGACAGTATGAAGGATATGTCTTTTGACAGCCCGGATGGTTTTGCCTGGCTGCCGTTTACTCTGCCGGAAGAGCTTTCGGCAAGAGGCGAAGAAATGGTATGCGTACCGCAGAGCGAGATCAGCCGGATCGTGACACTTGAGACCGGCGGCAGCAGCGGCTTTCCCAAAAGAGTGTATTTCACTGAGGAAGACCAGGAGCTGACGGTGGATTACTTTGCCAACGGGATGCGAAATCTGATCGATGAAAATGACAGACTGCTGGTGCTGATGCCATATGAAAGGCCGGGCTCGGTGGGCGACCTGATAAAGAGGGGAGTCGAAAGGTTCGGCGCCAAGGTGTACTGCCTGGGGCTTATCGGTAAGGGGCTTTCATACAACACGATCCTGGACGTCATATACAGCCGTGGCATCACATCTATAGTCGGACTGCCTACTCAGATGCACGGCCTGATGAAACACACTGCAAAGCTGGATCTTTCGACGGTGCTCCTCAGCGGAGAGTATGTGTCTCCGGCTGTCGTGAAGGATCTGACTGAGATCTGGGGATGCCGGGTCTTCGAACATTACGGAATGACCGAGATGGGCCTGGGATGTGCTGTCAGCTGCGAAATGCTGCAGGGATATCACATCCGGGAAGCCGATCTGTACATAGAAATAATCGATCCGGAAAACGGCGAGCTGCAGACCGACGGGAAGTGGGGGGAGATAGTCTTCACAACCTTGACCCGAAAAGGCATGCCGCTGATAAGATACAGGACGGGAGACATAAGCAGGATAATAAAAGAACCTTGCCGGTGCGGCAGTGTGCTGCGGCGGCTGGACAGGGTAAAGAACAGGAATCTGCAGAAAGGATGGTTGTAGCGATGGCGGACAAGCTGGCGTATCATGCGAGAGATATGATAGAAAACAAGAGGGACTTTGTAGTTGCCAAGGTGGTGGATACGGCCGGTTCCACTCCGAGGAAAAAAGGAGCGGTCATGATAATGGGCGACGACGGCGTTTTCTTCGGGACTGTTGGAGGCGGCAAGATCGAAGCTGTTACTCAGGACAAATGCAGAGAGGCTTTTGAAAAGAAAACAAAGAGCGAGGTGCATCACTTCAAGCTGAACACGAAGGATAGAGATGCGCTGGACATGGGGTGCGGCGGAGAAGCAGACGTACAGGTGGAGTACATCAGCGCCGACGATCCGGGCGATTTCATGCGGGAGTTCAATCTGACCAGCACGGCGTATATTTTCGGCGGCGGTCATGTTGCGCTGGCCCTGGAACCGGTGCTGCGCCACATAGATTTCAATACTGTGGTCATTGATGACAGAGCCGATTACGCAAACAAAGAAAGGTTCCCCGACTCCGATGTGATCGTAGTGCCGTCTTTCAAAGATTCTTTCAAAGATATACGCTGCGATGAAGACGGTTACATCGTCATAGTGACGCGGGGACACATGGGCGATCTGGATGTGCTGAGGGAGGCATTGAAACAGCCCAATGCATATATCGGAATGATCGGGAGCCGGAACAAAAATAAACTGCTCTATGAAAAGCTGACAGAAGAGGGCGTGACAGAAGAGCAGCTGACAAAGATATATTCGCCTATAGGAGAAAACATTTTTGCAGAGACTCCCGAAGAGATCGGTATCAGCATTGCTGCGGAAATGATAAGAGTGCGTACGGGACATGGGACGAAATAGCACGTCGGCAGGTGTGATCCTTGCAGCCGGATATTCATCAAGGATGGGAGCATTCAAACCGCTGCTGCCCCTGGGCGGCAAAACGGTGATTGAAACTGTCATAGATTCGGCGACTGATGCCGGTATTGAAGATATTGTTGTGGTGACCGGATATGACCATGAAAAACTGGAAAAGTTTCTGAAAAAAAAAGCGCCGAAAGTTCGGACCGCTTTCAATCCGGATCATGACGAGGGGATGTTCACGTCCATAAAGGCGGGGCTCCGAGCTATGGACAGGGCTATGGACGGATGTTTTATCATGCCGGTGGACTGCCCGGTGTTCGGCAGCGATGTACTGAAAAAAATAATAAGACAAGCTGAGGAAGATTTTGCTGTTCCGGTATATATGGGCAAGAAAGGTCATCCTCTTTTTGTCCCTTCGGCTTATTGGGAAGAGATAATCTCCTATGATGGGCCGGGAGGCCTTAAGGGCGTTACGGACAAATGTTTCGAGAAGATGAAGAGGATACCGGTGGACACCGAAGGTGTGGTGCTGGATATGGATGACCCGGCAGGCTATGAGGAAGTAAAGAGATTTGCAGACCATGGGAGCGGACCTTCTCTTCGGGAAATGGCAGCGGGGAGGCGGATATTCCTTATACGCCACGGACAGATACGGCAGCACCGGGAAAAGATATTTCTGGGAAGGACCGATGAGCCCCTCAGTGAAGAGGGACGGCGGCAGGCAGAGGATGCGTGCCGGAAACTGGCAGAGATGAGATCGGAATACGGTAAAGACACGGATCGGGTCTACAGCAGCAGCCTTAGAAGAGCGATGGAAACTGCAGAGCTGTTGAAAGCCGGCCGGGCAATACCCGAAGACGGCCTTGCAGAAATGTCTCTGGGCAGCTGGGACGGCAGATTCATAAGCGAAATAAAAGAAAAATATCCGGAGCAGTATGAGATGCGAGGAAGGAATATTTTTTCTTTCAAAACGGGGAACGGCAGTGAAAATTTTTATGATGTCCAGTACCGGGCAGTTAAAGCAATGAAGAGGATACTGGAAGCAGACGGACGAAAAGAGATCATCATCGTTGCTCACAAGGGCGTCCTGCGGGCTATCGAAAACAATCTCTACGGGAAGTCTGTGGACGATGACTGGAAAGAAATTAAAAATTGCGAAATCAGGATGTTTTATATCAAATAAGTGTTATAATAAAAAGAGAGAAATAACCGGAGGAGGTATACATTATGAAAATTTTAGTTCCTATCGATGGCTCTGGGTATTCCCTGAGAGCTGTAGAAAATGCGGCGATACTCGCCGACAAATTCAATGCAGAGGTGGATATCATCTATGTCATAGTCTATGAAGCAAACTTTATGGATTCCGCCATGGTGATAGAAACGCTGGGTGAAAAAGCAGCAGACGAAGCATTGTCAGATGCTGAAAAAGAGTTTGCGAAACACAGCTCGATCAAACCGGGCAAAATCGTTGAGACCGGCAGCAGTGCTGCGAACGTGATCGTAAATACTGTGGAAAAGGGCGGCTATGATCAGATCATCATGGGCTCCAAAGGTAAATCAAACCTGGAAAGATTCCTTGTGGGATCGGTTTCCAACAGGATCATGCACCATGCACCGTGCACGGTAACACTGGTCAGATAGATCAAAACCAAAAACTGCCGCTGCAGCTCTCCGGATATTCCGGCGGGCGGCGGCGGTTTTTCATTTTGCTAAGACGATTTTCACCTTGACACAGGAGGACGGGGGGATTATAATTGATTCAACGTTATTCTTATTAAAAAATAAAGATTAACGAAGACCAAAAGTGAATTTTAATAAATGATACGTTCAAACGCAAGACGTGTGCCTGTTGCCTCGGGTACGCGTTTTGTAGTATAGCGGAAACAAGGTAGTATGCAGAGACCTTTAATATTCATCAGACAAGTGTTATAATGAACAGCAATCGAAGAATCATAAAAGGAGGCAGCACAAATGAATGAAGTAATAAAAAATATCAAAACAAGAAGAAGCATCAGAGTATATACAGACAAAAGGGTACCGAAGGAAGATCTGGAGCTGATCATGGAAGCCGGGACTTTTGCGCCGTCGGGACGGAGCATGCAGAGCCCGGTGATCGTCTGCATACGAGACAGAAAGACAAGGGATCTGATATCAAAACTGAACGCAGCGATAATGAACAGCGATGGAGATCCGTTTTACGGAGCACCGGAACTGATGGTTGTCTTTACTAAAAAAGACAGACCTACAAAAATTCAGGACGGAAGCGCTGTGATTCTCACCATGCTCGATGCGGCACATTCCATCGGCGTAGACACATGCTGGATACACCGTGCAAAGGAGACTTTCGAAACTCCGGAAGGGAAAGAACTGATGAAAGACTGGGGCCTTTCTGATGAATACGAAGGTATCGGAAATGTGATCCTGGGGTACCATGAAGGCGAATACCCGGATGCAAAACCCCGCACTGAGGGAAGGATCATCTGGGCGGACTGATGAGCGTCAAAACCAAGAGAGAACAGGACATGCTGGTCAGGGAATATTTGAAGCTGGAGCGCCGGGAAGATAAAACAATGACGGTCAAAGAGCACAAGCCGGGCGTCATGGATAAGGTGCGCAAAAAAGTCCCCGCCAAGGCAATGAAGTCTCTTGAAAAAGCTTTTGAAAAAGGTTTCTTTTTTCTTTTCGATAAGGGTGGAGCGATCATAGAAAAGACCGGAAGTATCGAAAAATCAAGAAAGAATGCGGAGAAATATCACAAGTCCCTGGAATTGATGATACATAGGGACACTCTAAAAGCGGTGGACAAGGCAGCAGCCAGCAAGATCAATTCCAGCAAGGGCACTACTGCCCTGGAAGGCGCGGGTCTGGGCATATTCGGCATAGGGCTGCCGGACATACCTGTATTTTTGGCAATGCTGCTCAAGACATCATATGAGATAGCTGCCAGTTATGGGTTTGACTATCGGGAAGAAGAAGAACGGCCATATACGCTGGCTCTTTTAAAGGTAGCTTTTTCAGAAGGGGAAGAGCGGATCGCTTTCAGCAAAGAATGCGACAAACTGGGAGAAATGATCGACGATGATGAACTGGTGGACACAGATGTGGATGAAGAAGATCTAAAAGAAGTATCCAAGGTACTGGCTACAGACATGCTGGTGGGAAAGTTCATACAGGGTATGACATTCGTCGGCGTGGTCGGAGGCGTAATAAACTACAAACTGGTCAACAAGATTGCAAAGGTGGCCAGAATGAAATACAAAAAAAGATTCCTGTACAAACTGATACAGAAATAAAAAATCATTATTTTACAGTATCTTTGTAGTCGGCGAAGACTCTGTCAAAACATTTGTCCGCATATTTTTCTATCTGTTTCTGCATAGATCTGAAATCTTGGAGGAATTTGTCGCCGGCTTCGGTCAATCCGGAGCCGCCTCCGTTTTTCCCGCCGGCTTTTTTTTCCATCAGTGAAAAACCCAGCTGACCTTCTGCATATTTTATCATAGTCCAGCCGCGGCTGTATGCCATGCCCAGATTTTTGCAGGCCTTGTTCATGGAACTGCATTTTTTGATTTCATTTAAAAGCATCAGTGTATCAGAATCGAAGAAAGTATCGGTCCTGCCCAGGCCCACATCGACCGAAACGGCGACGGGATTTGCAAGCAGAGAATCCTCCTGGTATTTTATGCTCTTTGCAAAGCTTTGTTTGCTGTCGGCTTCTATAAGGATGCCCGGGTCATCCACATCTACTGTAACTGAAATCAGTGTGCCGCTGTCTATGAGGCCGCGCATGCCGCCGCTGCCGCTGTAATCCAGCACTGCATCCGCACACCGCATGTCGATGCAGAGGGGATGACCGGGTTTCCCATTGTGGGAAGGGATGACAAGATCGCCTTCCGCTCCGGTCACGATGGAAATGGTATCCTCGCTGAAAGACGGCACATCGGCAGGCGTTATGACAGCCCGGCTGCACTTGCCATCAAGGCGGCTTATCCCCAGCTGTATGGAGTCCATCATCCCCGAAGTTTTGTAGTCCGGGTTATGGACAAATATTACTTTTCTGTGTACCAGTTCCTTCATGACGTTGTCTGCATCATGGCCGGTCACAACGACTACCGGCGAGATACCGGCTGTCCTCAGAGTATCAAGTTCCCTTTTCAAAAGAGGTATGTTGGATATCTGGCTTTCTCCGGCAGCCAGTACGATAGCACCTGTTTTCATTTTCAGCCTCCCCGTTTTCCGAATCCGCAGTTTGGATAGATACAGACATCGCAGTCCAGACAAAGTCCTCCGACGCCCAGAGTAGTCAGATCTTCTACTGCGAGAGTTTCACCTGCCATGATCTTCGGCAGGACCAGATCGAAAATAGTCCGCCTGGAATACATGACGCAACCGGGAAGCCCCATGATGGGAATGCCGGAATCTGTGTAAGCCAAAAGAAACATTGCTCCCGGAAGGACCGGCGCACCGTAGGTAACTATCTGCGCACCTGTCGCCTTTATTGCACTGGGAGTGGTATCATCCGGATCCACACTCATGCCGCCGGTGCAGAGGATCATATCTGCGCCTTGACTGAGGAAATCTTTTATGTGTCCGGCGATGGCATCAGGGTCGTCGCCGACTATCTCTTTGCCCAGTATCTCCGTGTCGTATTCGCCCATTTTGCTTTCAAGAGCGGGACCGAACTGATCCTTTATCCTTCCGTGAAAAACTTCGCTGCCGGTGACTATTATACCGACTCTTTTATGTTCGAAAGGCTTTATGGAAAGGAGCGGGCCGTTGCCTGCAGTTTCCTTTGCTCTTTTCATTTTCCATTTTTCTATTACAAGAGGAATGATCCTGGTGCCTGCCAGTTTATCTCCTTTTTTTACAGGGATGCTGCTGCCTCGTGCGGCGATCATCATTTCCCCCAGAGCGTTGACTTTGTTCAGCCTTTCTACATCGATCTCAAACAGTCCGTCTTTGTCTGCAGTCAATTCGATCTTTCCTTCTTTGACTTCTCCCCGTTTCATGTGGGGCCCTATGCACATGTCGCAGAGGATCTCCGCAGCTTCATTTTCATGAAACATGTTTTCGTCGTTTTCCCAGACATACAGGTGTTCTTTGCCCATGGACAGCAGCAGCGGTATATCTTCTTCGGTGACTATGTGTCCCTTGCGGAACGCCGCGTCTTTAGATTCGCCGGGAACTATCCTGGTCATGTCGTGACAGAGGACGTGGCCGACTGCATCTTTAGTATCTATCTTTTTCAATTCTGATCTCCTTTTCGATTCTGATTGTATTGCTTAGTATATTTTATAGTCTTTGGTACCGGTCTGCAAGGGGAACCGTAAAGATAGTTAAATTCTGTTGATTGAACCGAAAGGTTGATATACAATATATGTATATTATGTTTTGAGGAGGACACAGATGGACGATAAGAATAAAAAAGGAAAGAAGGAATCTCAGGTCATGGACAGGATGCACACTGCAAAGGACAAGGAATACAAACAGGAAAAACTGGACAGAATAATAGTAGAGACGCGAGACGAGAGAAGACCGGGACAGAAAAAAAGATGACATTGAAAGATCTGCCGATAGGCAAAACAGCAACGGTCAGGTCTGTAGGCGGCAAAGGCGCTCTGAGACAGCATCTGCTTGATATGGGTATAATCCCCCAGGCAGATATTTCTATGGTCAAATATGCGCCTATGGGCGATCCCATAGAGATAAGGGTGCACAGCTATGAGCTGACACTGAGACTTGCCGATGCTGAAAATATAGAAATAGAAAATATCAGAACAGAAAATGCAGGTCCCGCCGGTGAAAAGACGAAAAAACAGATGCCCCATCCGGGGCTGGGCGAGGGCGGAAAATTCCACGCGAAGAAAACAGAAAATCCGCTGCCGGAGGGAGAGACTCTGACATTTGCTCTGGCGGGAAATCAGAACTGCGGCAAGACGACCCTGTTCAATCAGCTTACAGGTTCCAGCCAGCATGTTGGTAACTTTCCCGGAGTCACGGTGGATAGAAAAGACGGTATCATAAAGGGCAACAAGGATACGCTGGTAACAGATCTCCCGGGGATATATTCCATGTCTCCTTATTCCAGTGAAGAACTGGTGACCAGAGACTTTGTCCTCAATGAGCACCCAAAGGGAATAATCAATATAGTTGATGCTACGAATATAGAGAGGAATCTGTACCTGACGCTGCAGCTGATGGAGCTGGATGTGCCGATGGTACTGGCTCTCAACATGATGGACGAGGTCCGCGAAAACGGCGGGACTATTCTTGTGAATGAAATGGAAAAAATGCTGGGGATCCCTGTGATCCCTATTTCTGCGGTCAAAAACGAAGGCATAGACGAACTGGTGGATCATGCGCTCCATGTTGCAAAATATCAGGAGGCACCGACCAGACATGATTTCTGCGATGCCAACGACCATAACGGAGCTGTTCATAGATGTCTCCATGGGATAATGCATTTCATAGAAGATCACGCAAATGCTGCAGGCATCCCTGTAAGGTTTGCCGCAGGCAAGATCGCAGAAGGCGATCAGCTGATAATGGACAAACTGCATCTGGATGAAAATGAACGAGAGGCCATCGAGCATATAGTAAAACAGATGGAGGCGGAGCGTGGATTGGACAGGGCGGCGGCTATTGCCGATATGCGGTTCAGCTTTATCGAAAAAATATGCAGCGAAGCGGTGACCAGGCCGCATGAAAGCAAAGAGCGTCAGCGAAGCCGTGTCATAGACAGGGTGCTGACAGGAAAATATACAGCGATCCCGGCCTTCATCGGGATAATGGCTGCGGTGTTCTGGCTTACCTTCAACGTTATAGGAGCGTGGCTGTCGAACCTGCTGAATTTTGGGATCGAAGGTCTGACCACTGTGGTGGACAGGGGGTTGACAAGTCTGGATGTGAACAGCGTGCTTCATTCGCTGGTGATCGACGGAGTGTTCAAGGGAGTCGGCACTGTACTCAGCTTTCTGCCGATCATAGTCACTCTCTTTTTCTTCCTCTCCCTTTTGGAGGACAGCGGGTACATGGCCAGAGTAGCCTTCGTAATGGACAAGCTGCTGCGAAAGATCGGACTTTCGGGAAGAAGCATAGTACCCATGCTGATCGGTTTCGGGTGTACGGTGCCCGGCGTGATGGCCAGCAGGACCCTTCCTTCCGAGAGGGACAGAAAAATGACCATCCTTCTGACGCCGTTCATGAGCTGTTCGGCAAAACTGCCTATATACGGTTTTTTCTCGGCTGCTTTTTTTCCGGGGCACGGCGCCATTGTAATGATATGCCTGTATTTTCTGGGGATAGCGACGGGGATATTGGTGGCTCTTCTCATGAGAAAGACCGCCTTCAAAGGAGAGGCGGTCCCGTTTGTTATCGAGCTTCCCAACTACAGGATGCCAGGGCTGAAAAATGTTGGACAGCTGCTCTGGGACAAAGCAAAGGATTTTTTGCAGAGAGCATTCACTGTTATATTTGTGGCAACCATCATCATATGGTTCCTGCAGACTTTCGATCTTAAACTGAATGTAGTGGCTGACTCGCAGGACAGTATACTTGCTCTTGCAGCCGGAGCTATTGCGCCGGTGTTTGCACCTTTGGGTTTCGGTGACTGGAGGATGTCCACGGCGCTGATAACCGGATTCATGGCTAAGGAAAGCGTTGTGTCCACTCTGTCGGTGCTCTTCGGCGCGGGAGCCGGTGCGGGACTGGCAGACATTATGACGCCTTTGGCTGCTATCAGTTTTCTGGTGTTCTGCCTGCTGTATACGCCGTGCGTTGCGGCAATCGCATCTGTCCGCCGTGAACTGGGCAGCAGATGGGCGGCAGGAGTCGTAGTCGGTCAGTGTGTCATAGCGTGGCTGATTGCCTTTGCGGTGCACTGCATAGGATCTCTATTTTATTAACAGCGTGCGCATGGCATTGAGTATTGCCAGTATGCAAACTCCCACATCAGCGAATATGGCCATCCACATATCGGCGATCCCAAAGCCTGCCAATACCAGGACGGCGGCCTTCACTGCCAGTGCGAATACTACATTCTGCCTGGCTATGACAAGGGTCTTTTTTGCGATGTCGATCACCTTGGCCAGTTTGGAAAGAGAGTCGTTCATGATGACGATATCGGCAGCTTCGATGGCAGCCTGAGATCCCAGACCGCCCATAGCGATGCCTATATCGGCTCGCGTCAGTACGGGAGCATCGTTGATGCCATCGCCGACGAAAGCTACCTTGCCGGAGGATCCGGAGATGATTTTTTCGGCTGCGCTGACCTTGTCGCCGGGGAGAAGCTGGGATAAACACACGTCTAAACCTATTTTTGCGGCAATGTTTTCTGCTATGGCTTTTCTATCGCCGGTGAGCATGATTGTCTGTTTCACTCCGGCTTGCTTCAGCCTGCTGACTGCAGAAACTGTGTCCGGTTTGAGTGTGTCTGCAATATATATACAGCCGTAATATTTTTCGTCAACGGCGACGTACACTATTGTAGAGATATTATCGGTATCCGGGCAGGAAAGGGACAGTGATTCCATCAGCTTTCTGTTTCCGGCATGTACAGTATGGCCGTCTACCACGGCCCGCAGACCCTTGCCCGCTATTTCTTCGACATCTGACACACGAGTCGGATCAGGTCCGATGCCGTTTTTTTCGGCGGCGGCTTTTTTGATGGAGAGAGAAATAGGGTGTGATGAATACATTTCGGCATGGGCTGCGATATCCAGGATGTCATCGGGGCCGTCAGTCCCTGTGACATTGAATGTGCCTGTGGTAAGAGTGCCTGTTTTGTCAAAAATAACTGTGTCGACAGCTACTAATGCTTCCAGATAATTGCTGCCCTTTACCAGCACGCCCGCTTTGCTTGCGGCGCCTACGCCTCCGAAAAAACTGAGAGGCACTGATATGACCAGGGCGCAGGGGCAGGAAATGACCAGAAAAGTCAGGGCTCTGTATACCCAGTCGCTGAAAAGCTGGCCGTGGATGAACAGAGGCGGTATCATAGCCAGAGCGATGGCAGCAAAAACGACGATGGGTGTATACCATCTGGCGAATCTTGTTATGAATTTCTCTATTTTCGCTTTCTTGCTTCCCGCATTTTCAACCAGATCCAGGATCTTCGATACGGTAGATTCTTCGAACTGTTTCGTCACCGATATTTTCAGAAGGCCGGACATGTCGATGCATCCGCTGATGATCTCTTCGCCGGCGGTTATTTCTTTGGGCAGGGACTCACCGGTCAGCGCAGATGTGTCCAGTGCGGCTTCACCTTCAGTGACAATGCCGTCCAAAGGAACTTTTTCACCCGGCTTGACGACGATTATGTCTCCCTTGTTGACATCGTAGGGATCGACCTGCTCTTCTTTTCCTCCGCGAAGGACGTTGGCGTAGTCCGGCCGCAGGTCCATCAGTTCTGTGATGGATCTCCGAGATCTGTCTACTGCGCATTCTTCAAACAGTTCGCCTATGCTGTAAAACAGCATTACCGCCGCAGCTTCGTCCCATTGTGTCAGGCAGAGCGCACCAACGGTGGCGATCGTCATGAGAAAATTCTCATCAAAGACATGTCCGTGGATGATGTTTCGCACTGCGGTAAAAACAGTAGGATATCCTACCAGTGCATATGCGGCAATAAAGAACCACATCCCGATACCGGAAAAGATCCATCCGGCGGCAAAGAGCGCGGCAGCACACAGTATTTTTATCAGCATTGTTTTCTGTCTTTTGTTCATGATGTATACCTCTGTCAGCAGTCTGATGTATCAGACCTTGATGACGCAGTCTTTCTCGATTTTTGAAACAACTTTTTGCGCGGAAGCTACGGCTGTATCCATGTCCTCGGCTTCCAGGTTTAGACGCTGGGCCATGAAAGCGATGGTAGCGCTGTCGATGCCGGGCAGTCTGTTCAGTTCTCTTTCTATCTTGGCTGCACAGTTGGCACAGCACAGGTTCTCCAGTTTATATGATCTCTTCATTTTCCTTACCTCATTTCTTGAAACAGTCCATATTGAATGCGTCATCGACGACTTTGTGTACTAATGTTGAGGCTTCGTTATCAGCCAGAGTGTAGTATACTTCCTTGCCGTCCTTGCGGCTGGTTATGAGGCCGGACTGTTTGAGCAGCCTCAGATGGTGAGATACTGCCGGTGAACTCATTTCCACTGCGGCAGCTATATTGGCGACGCAGTCTTCGCAGTGACAGAGAAGCCACAGTATTTTCAGTCTGGTAGCGTCGCTGATCAGGCTGAATGTTCCCGATACTTCGGCAAAGTTTCCGTCGTCAGGCCTTTTTTCCAAAAGTTCTTTCAGATCGGTCCCATGGTCATGGGGCAGTACTATTTTATTGTTCATGGTCTGTTGCTCCTTCTAATTTTTGATCATCTGTTGATTAAACGATTAAGCAAGCATTTAATCGTTATCTAAAATATAGCGCTTTTACGTGGCGTTGTCAATAGATGATCGCAAAAAATAAGAGAAGAGATGCTAGCAGAAACATCTCTTCTCTTAGTATCATACTACTCTTGTTGCAAATAGTACTTGCGATATATATACCATAACAAGTTGTCAAAATATTTACAACTATCTGATTGCTGTTAAATCAGAACTAATTTGTCATGTTTTGATCCAATGGTTAAGATTTCCATTTGTGGAACAGAGAGACAAGAGAGGGCCCCAGTGTATCCAGGGGTATGCGGTTGTAGTAGAAGATCAGCGCTTTGCTGAGAGGTTCATCGGTAAAAGCTACAAGAGGGACTGCATATATGCCCAGTTCTTCGGCTTCCCGGCACAGTTTTGATGCAGGTTTTGGGCTTTTTACACTGATGCGCATGTTGATGCCGGAATTAGCGTTGAGGACAGTGATGAAATCATCATCAGGGATCGTTTTGAGCACCTTCTGCAGTTTTTGAGAGTAGAGGCGGCGGAGTTTCTTGATGCCGGTGCGGTAGTGGCCTTTCTCCATAAATATGGCCAGAGCCAGCTGCTCTGTCTTGGAACAGGTCTGGGAATGGCCGTCGCTGATCTTATCAAATACGGAGGAAAGGGCGTCGGGCAGCACCATGTAACTGATTTTGACCGCTTCAAAAAGAGTGGAAGAAAAAGAGCCCAGGTAGATGACACGGCCGTCAGTATCCAGACTGTGCAGTGATGGTATCGGCTTGCCGAAATACCGGAGTTCGCTGTCGTAGTCGTCTTCGATAATGTAGCTGTTGTTCTTTGATGCCCAGTCCAGCAGGCGATATCGTTTTCCGGCAGCCATTACAGCTCCTGTGGGGAACTGGTTCGAAGGGTTCACATATGCGGCGCAGCGTATGTTGGAAGGCAGTTTGTCGATATCTATGCCATCCTTTTCTACCGGGACCGGAGTGATCGAAAATCCGCAGTCTCTGAACATGCCTGTGACCGGAAGGTATCCGGGATCTTCTGTAGCAACGTTGGAAAAGCCTATTTTATCCAGGAGGGAAGCCAGAAGGGACGTGATCTGCTGAGTACCGGCGCCGACTACGATCTGATCCGGACTGCATCTTACACCTCTTGCTGCATACACATATTTTGATATCTCCATGCGCAGGGCTTCTTCGCCGTTGGGGTCGCTTTCAAAGAGCAGGGTCTGAGGATGATCGTTGAGAACGCAGCTGATGCATTTCTTCCATTTAGTAAAATCAAAGCAGGACAGATCATATTTCATACAGGGAACATTCATGGAAAACTCTGCATCGTTGTTCGTAAGCTCCTCGTTTTCGCTGTCGCTTTCCTTCCCCGGATAGAACATGTCACTGACATAGAAACCGGACTGAGGACGGCTGCTGATGTACCCTTCAACAGCAAGCTGGTTGTACGCGCCTTCCACTGTCGTAAGGCTCAGTCCGAGAGAAGCCGACAGATTTCGCAGAGAAGGAAGCTTTTCTCCGGGTACAATCGAACGGTCGACGATTTCATCCTTTATATGATCATAAAGCTGTAGATAGGTTGCTCTCGAGGAATCCTCATCAAAAACAGGCATGATGGCTTTCATGGTACACCTCCAACTGTATACTTAAAATCAATTATAATTGCATATTTATATAATAACACTTTTGGAGTATTATGTATATACTAACAAGAGCTGCTGCCCGGTCGTTCTGCGGCGGCAATAATTAAGAATACCTTTTAAGGAGAGGAAAAATGACTCAAGAAAAGAATACAGTACAGAAGATGGTAATGACAGCTATGATGATGTGTCTCATCATGGTCATGACATTTATAATAAGAGTGCCGGTACCGGCGACGGAAGGATATATCCATCTGGGAGACTGCATGATCTTCCTTGGAGTCCTGCTGCTGGGATGGAAGTGGGGTGCTGTTGCAGCCGGAGTTGGATCTGCTCTGGCAGATCTGCTGGGAGGCTATGCTTACTACGCGCCGATAACACTGGTCGTAAAAGCAGTCATGGCTATAGCGGTCGGCCTGTTCATACAGGCGGCGCTGAAAAAGGGTGCATCTGCTTTGAAGCTGAGAGTGATGGAAGTCACAGGCATGTGCATAGGCGGCGGCCTGATGTGCGCCGGATATTATCTGGCGGAAAGCATTATGTACGGCAACTGGGTCACTCCGCTGATGTCCATACCGATGAACATTCTGCAGTTTGCAGTGGGAGCTGCAATTGCAACGATACTGGCAACGGCGCTGTACAAGACGCCGGCGCGCAAGGTGTTTGCATATCATCTTGATGAAGCCAGATAATATAAAGTGATATACACCCAGGCAGTCCAATGATATGACAAAGATGTCGTAAAAAATGGACTGTCTGGTTCACTTTTGCCGAATTATATGATATAATCCCTCTAAAGGGGATCTAGGGATTGGCGTTAATATATGGGGGAGCCATGGCAAGGAAACAGAATGTCAATTTCGAGCACTACAATTATGTGCTGTCGATGTTGGGCGAATGTACAGATGATTATATTTATATCTTTGATGCAGTAAATAATACGGCTGTTGTTTCAGGCAATCTGCTTGAGACGTTCGGATACGAAGAAGAAAAATTTGAAGATGCGATGTCCGTCTTCCGGGAACTGATACACCCGGATGATTTCGCTTATGTATTTGAAGACATACAAAGAACGCTGATGCATCAGCAGGATGTGCACGACTGCGAATACAGATGCAGAGACAAGAACGGTCAATACCACTGGATCTGCTGCAAAGGAAAAGTCGTAGCCGGAGATAAAGGCGAAGAATATCTTGTTGGTCAGATGAAAGAGATAGGTATCCCGAACAAAATAGACAACGTTACAGATCTGTACAGGAAGAATGTTTTCCATGAAAAATTTGAAGAACTGGCAGGAAAGAAAGAACAGGGAGGTTTCATTCTGATATTGGGCATTGACGATCTGAAAAAAATCAATGAAAGATTCGGATATCAAAAAGGAAACGCTGCATTGAAATGTATGGCGGAAAGTGCGAAGAGCTCAGTCCTGCCCGGCACCGAAGTATATCGTATGGACGGTGATGAAGTGGCCGTATATGTTCACGGCAGCCGATTTCCGTATACGGAAGATCAGCTGGAGCAGACAATCAGAAAAAACATAGAAAAGAATATAGAAGAAGAACAGTATAACATGTACTTTACTATATCTTCCGGGGTGATGAAAATAAACCCCGAAATGAGTGTGTGGGAACATGTTATGGAGAGACTGGAATTCTCTCTCCAGGTGGCCAGAAACAGCGGAAAAGCTTCTCGTTATGATTTCAAAGAAATCGAATTTAAAAAAAGTTTGGAACGAGAACGTATAATGGACAGCCTGCGAAAAGCAGTGAATGATGACTGCAGGGGGTTCAAACTGTATTATCAGCCTATAATGGATGCAGAGACAGAACGCATTCGGGGCGCCGAGGCTCTTCTGCGATGGGACAGTCCGGAATTTGGTTTTATGATGCCGGGAGATTTCATTCCGCTGTTGGAAGAAAGCGGACTGATGATACCGCTGGGCAAATGGATCATAGAGACTGCCGCAGCGCAATGCAATGAATGGAAAGAATATGTCCCCGGGGTGGTCATGAATATAAATGTATCATATGTACAGCTGAAAAACAGCGAGATAGTTGCAGATATAAGGGATTGTTTCTCAGGGCTCAAGGTCGATTCTTCGAACATCTGCATGGAAATAACCGAAAGTGGAGAACTGGAATCAAATACAGCGATAAGAGACAAACTCCAAGAACTTAGCGAGAGCGGTATCGAACTGGCCATAGACGATTTCGGGAGCGGCTATTCGAATTTGAGATATTTAAAAGATATGGATGTCGATCTTATTAAAATGGACAGATTGTTCCTCCGGGATCTAAAGAAAGATACTTATGAATACCTGCTGCTGCAGCACATAACTAAACTGGCCCACAGCATGGGCATGGATATATGTTACGAAGGGATCGAGACACCTGAAGAACTGGAGACTGCAAAGGAACTGGGACCGGATCATCTGCAGGGATTCATATTCGGCAAGCCGATGCCGGCAGAGGAGTTCCGTAACAGATTCCTGAAAGACATCATGAACGACGCAAAAACATGTGACATGAAAAAAGCGAACATCGGCTGAGTAAACTAAGCAAGACGTATGAAAAATAAAGGAGAAGCGGTTATGCCTGTATAATGGTGTAAATTAAATAAATAAAAAGAGCACATGTCTCTTCATTCGGTTAAAATGTAATTATAACCAAAACAAAGAAACCGGAGGTAAAGAAACATGGCTCAAGTTAATATTACACTAGAATACCAAGAATTTATAGGACTTTTATCAAAAGATCGAGATACAGCATTTGGATATCTCTTAGAAAAGATCCTGAATGAATTCATGCAGGCTGAATCTAAAGAACAGCTGGGTGCTGATAGGCATGAGCGCACGAACGAACGGCAGGACTATCGAAACGGCGTGCGTGAGCGGCAATTAACGACTAGGATAGGCACCATAACATTAAGAGTACCAAGACACCGTGATGTGCCATTTACGACCATGATCTTTGATAACTATCAAAGAAGTGAAGCTGCTTTGATCTCGGCGATGGTAGAGATGGTGGTTTCCGGAGTTTCAACCAGAAAAGTATCCAATGTTGTTGAGGAACTGTGTGGCAAAAGCTTTTCAAAATCAACAGTTTCAGAACTTTGTGTACAGTTGGATGAGACAGTTGATGAATATAATGGTCCCCCTTGTCAAGACAAGTTTTAAATATTTTATCGTGAACCAATTTTTACCATTTCTTGAGTTGCCTATGCAGCTTTGATGCTCTCATTTCTGAATGAGTCTCTGTATACTTCCGCCGGTTTTCTATTGTCTAACGCTGCATGAGGACGTCTGGTGTTATACTGTGTTATGTAGTCTCTGATGCTGTGATACAGCTCACGG
>JAYFPY010000040.1:0-8019 GCA_034927505.1 Eubacteriaceae bacterium | reverse complement strand
CCGCATACCGGACATATCTGGGTAGACGGGAAACTGCGTGCTACGACGTGGACTTTGGAGTTGGTTTTCAACTTCTCTTTGATAGAGCCCATTGCCGAATGCTGCACCTGTTTTCCGAATAATCCTTTATGCCAGTTATGGATCATTTCATCCTGTATGGCGATAAAATCATTTTCCAGGATATCATGGACCGTTTTGTTCACGATATCCTTTTTTATATTGTTCTGTTTTTCATAGGCTTTTTGGAGCCTATGCTTACGTTTGTGATGGTTGTTCGATCTTCTGCGTCCGTTTTTTATAAAAGAACGTGAAAAACGTCGTGAAGCAAGTTTGACGTTTTTAGTTTCAGGAACTTTTATATCGACGATAGAACCATCGCTCATCACGAGAGTATCTTTTATGCCGAAGTCGATGCCGACCTTTTTATGCGTAG
The DNA here is from genome assembly GCA_034927505.1 of Eubacteriaceae bacterium. Classification (GTDB taxonomy): domain Bacteria; phylum Bacillota; class Clostridia; order Peptostreptococcales; family Anaerovoracaceae; genus RUG100. Next base: position 7,586 of record JAYFPY010000040.1, on the reverse strand, counting down.
CAGGTCTTTCTTCTTTATCAGTAAAGACTGTGATGTGAAAATATATGCCGCTCGGTTTTCTTACAAGTCGTGCATTTGCTATATCGCCTTCAGGTATCTGAGAAAGACCACGCACCTTCAAAGGCTTCTTGAGATTCTGGATACTTATAGTGTTTTTATCAAAATTGATGCGATATGTTGTGCCGTACTGACGTAAAGGTATCATATTGCAGAACGACTTGAATTTGAGATGTCCGACTTTTTCGCCGTGAGTCTTCTTTGTGTGAAGTCCTTTTATGGAATGTTTTATACTGTCGACGATATCCTGCTTCATTTGGGAACCAAGGACTGTAAGTTCACGAGCCTCAAGTGCATCACCGACTTTGATGCACACAGACTTCGGGGAACGAACACCGTCTTTGTTGGCAAGGCTGGCGTTGTAAAGCCATTTGCCTTCAAGAAACAACCTCTGCAGGTGACGCTTTTGTTTGATATTAAGTTTGCGTCCGAGGACTTTGACTTCGAAAACACGACAATCCATAGAGCTATGACGCTCTATTGTTGCTTTTATGCTGTTTTTAATATTATCGTTCTTCGATATCATTTGTTTTTTTGCTCCTTGATATACTTTTTCACTACATCGAGAGATACGCTTCCTACGGTGGCTATGAATTTACTTCTTGTCCATAATGTTGGAAGCTTGCGCTTCAGCTCCGGAAACTCACGGTTCAAAATATTGGATGTCTTGCCTTTTATGCGAGAAACAATAATGTTTATCCCCACAGTTGGATCGACATCTATCAATAAATGCACATGATCCGGCATGACTTCCCTTTCGATGATGTGGCTGTTATTTTCCTCTGCAACATTTTGTGCGATCTCTTTGAATCGTTCAGCAATAGGCGCGGTCAATACTTTGCGTCTGTATTTAGGACAAAATATTACATGGTATCTGCAACAATATACTGTTGTTTCTGTTGTTCGATATTTATTACTCGTAATATATATTATACCACAAATCTATCAAAAAGCAAACATATGTTCGCTTTCATCCCAAGGCTAAAGCACTTGGGGTTTCTCGCTCACGCCTTCTAAAATTCTTTTCTTATCTTTTCCAGTTTTGCACATTCCTTTTTATCAGCAGCCAGATCTCCGACGTTCCCTGCCGAAATATTTTCGGCAAAAGCCAGCTCCCAGCCCAGGTGTCCGCATATGCATCCCATCTGTTCCTTTATGATCCGGTATTCAGGATCATCCAGTCCTGCTTCTCCGATGACTACCAGTCCGATCTTCTTTGAAGGCGCATCTTTGAGTATCTCGGATTTCTGATACAGCTTGTCGATGACCAGCTTTAGCTGCGCTGTTGTGCTCCACCAGTATACCGGCGTCGCGAATATTATCTTATCCGCTTCCAGGATCTTTTCGGTCACCTCTACGCTGTCATCCTTGAATACACATACGCCTCCGTTTTTTTTGCATCCGTCGCAGGCAACGCACGGTTTTATATCCAGCGATCCTGCGTCTATTATCTCGCCGCCGCCTGACGCCAGGATGTTTACAGCAGTAAGAGTGTTGCCCTTTCTCGGGCTTCCGTTAATGATCAGTTCCTTCATATTCGAATATTCCTCCGTTTCCGAATTCCCATCGGCCCCTTCCGGCGCCGATCTCAAAATGCAGTTTTGCAATGCCCAGGTCGAACAGTTCAAAGGATCCTTCCTCCTTCACTCTGGCTGCCACCGCCTGATCGGAATAGAAAAAAGTCACAGGCTGTCTGTTCCTGGCAGACGGTGCTCTGACTACGCATCTCATTCCGTTGACCACCCAGTTTTCCGGCTGTTCTTCTGCGACCAGCATATCTTTTATTTCTTTCGTCTTTCTCTTTATTGCTTTTGCAATGGCTTTTTCCCTCGCCGTTTCTTTTTCCTTTACATTTCCCAGGGCTATGAGGCACCTGACCGTTTCTCCTTCTTCGAGAGAACACTTTACCTGCTCCTCATCATAGGTGGATCCCACCCAGCATGTCCCCAGACCCAGCTGAGTCGCCAGCAGGACCAGGCTTTCGCCGTAATACCCCAGTTTTTCATCCAGGTCCGGATCGTCTTCCCTTCCGGCCAGAACGAAATAATTGCGTACGCCTACAAAGAGGCTGCCCTTCATTCCCGAAAAAGCCCCCTTTTCTTCTGTGATCATCTGTATATTCAGTCCGCCTGCTCTGTTGCATTCTTCGATGGCCCCGAACAGGGTGACCATATCCTCCTCTTCGAGAGGGTTTCCGGTGTAGCTTCTTCTGGAACACCTTGACATTATTGCTTGTTTCAATCCCATTTATTTCTCCAACGCATCGATTATAGCCTCCACCGTCCGGGGAATATCCAGCCCCTCGGTATTTACAGTAACATCCGCGTATTTTTCATACAGCGGCTTTCTTTCTTCATACAGAGCGCGTATGTCCATTCCTTCTTCGATGGATATGCCTCTGTCCTCTATGCTTCCTACACGTTTTTCTATCTCTGCAGCAGACAGTTCAAGATATACGATCTTTCCTGAATCGCTGAAATGTTTCATGGCCTTCTTTCCGTACACTGCGCTGCCGCCTGTGGCAATGACGGTTTTTTCAGCCATTATACCTGCATTGATATCGTCTTCGATCTTATTGAATCCCCACGGGCCTACACTATCAAGGATCTCATTCAGCCGCTTTCCTTCATGCTCCTGAATGACCAGATCCGAGTCGATGAATCCGTACCCCAATACCTTGGCCAGTACCACGCCTGCAGTACTCTTGCCGCAGCCGGGCATGCCTATTAGTATTATGTTATCCATAGTTCGATCCTCCACTTATATTCTAATCGTTTGCCTTCATAGATTCAACCATATCTATGTTTTTTATAGTCTTTCGCATTATCAGATTTACCAGGAATGTAAAAAACAAAGTTATGGCGAAAGCATAGATATAACTCTGCCAGTATATCTGACGCCCGAACATGACCGCATCCACCTCCGCAGTTTTTATCACAAAGCTGTGGAGCCAGATACCCAGCGGCACGCCGGCTATCATGCCCAGCACGCTGAGGATGTTAGTCTCCCGGAATATGTAAGCCGAGACCTCCCGCTCATAAAATCCCAGCACTTTTATTGTCGCCAGTTCCTTCTTTCTTTCGCACACATTGACATTGGTCAGATTGTACAGTACCACCATGGCCAGCGCACCTGCCGCAATGATCAGGACCATTACGATGTAGTCTATGCTGCCCACAGAATCATTGAAATTCTTTTTGACAGTTTCGGATGAAAGCGCATAATTAACATCATCATATTTCAAAAGTTCCGATGCCACCTTGTCCGAAGATACGCCTTTTGCATTCTGTATCAGCAGAGTACTGTATTCCGGAGCCCTTCCGAAGGCAGTCTCGTAAATATCCCTGCCCATGAACACTTTGCTCTGGACATAATACTCGCATATGCCGGTCACTTTTACCTTTTTGACATTGCCGTTTTTCAGATCCAGTTTGACTGTATCTCCTGTTTTTGCTCCCAGGCTTTCTGCCATTTTTTCTGTCAGCACAACACTGTCCGTATCGAATTTTACTTTTTCTTTGGTCTTTCTGTCGCGGAGAGTGATGTAGTCTGTGAACCCGTCCGCATCTTCGGGCACTACTATATCAGTATTCTGTTTTTCATTTCCCTTTGCTATCTTAATGCTCTTCTCACCGGTACGGCACCATCCGCTGATATCGTCTTTGTTGTTCAGCGTGGCTTTCAGGTCCTTGTTTTCATCGACAGCATTCTCACTGTCCACCTGGACCGTTATGCTGTAGCTGTTCAACTCATTGTACTGGAGATTCACTATGTCTCCGATGGAATCCCGCACCCCGAATCCTGTCAGCAGCAGCGCAAAACACCCTGCCACGCCAATGATCGTCATGAGAAATCTTTTCTTGTATCTGAACAGGTTCCTCATAGTGACCTTGCCTGAAAACTTGATGTGCTTCCACAGAGGCGTTATATATTCCAGCCATATTCTCTTGCCCTTCTGCGGCGCTCTGGGCAGCATCAGTTCTGCAGGTTTTTCCTTCAACTCATGTCTGCATGCAAAATATGTGGTCAGCAATATGCACAGGATGGTGACTCCACTGACTGCCAATGCCAAAGGCCAGATTATCCGGGGCGTAACTGAGTCCATATTGTATTCCATGGAGTAAGCGTTGCTGATCACCTTCGGGAATATTGCAAATCCGATCCCTTCGCCGACTATACATCCGCTGACAGAGGCCAGCAGGCTGTATTTCACGTAGTATCCCAGCACGTTTCTGCTGCTGTATCCTAAAGATTTCAATATGCCGGTCTGCAGTCTTTCCTCTTCGATCATCCTCGTCATAGTAGTCAGCGCCACCAGAGCGGCTACCAGGAAAAAGAATATAGGGAATACCGTGGCAACAGCGGTCACCTTTTCTATATCGCTCTTGTATCCGCTGATCCCGGCGTTGTCGCTCCTGTCAGTCAGATACCACTTGCCCTGCTCTATATCCAAAACTTCTTTCTTTGCATCATCGATCTTTTTCTTTGCCGCCTTCAGTTCTTTCTCCGTTTTGGTTTTTGCCTTCTCATAGGCAGTCTCGCCTGCAGCCAGTTTTTCCTTCGATGCATCTATCTTTGCACGGGCCTCATTTATTTGCTTCCGCCCGTTCTTTATTTTTTTCCGTCCTTCTTTTATCGCGCTTCGTCCTTCATCATATTTCTCTATCTGTTTCAGAGTCTTGTCAGGAAGAGGCACGCCGCTGTCCCGCAGCTTTTTGGCCTGTTCTATGTCGTCCCTGACTGCGTCCAGTTTTTTCTCCTGACTGTCCAGAGTCGCTTTACTGTTTGCCAGATCGGCCTTTTTATCTGAAAGAGTCGCTTCAGCACTGCTGATTTCGTTTTTCCCGCTCTGTATCTGAGCTGCCGCATCACTGAGCTCGCTGCGGGCTTTTTGTGCATTCTTCTTGTATTTCTTTTCAGCTTTGCCGATCTTTTTCATAGCCTTGGCTACGATCACGCTGCGCCGCTCATCAGCTCTGACTTTACCGAATGATTTCAGTTCTCCGGTAACCTCACTGATTCTGTCCGTGTATTCCTCGGAAAAAGGATCTAGCTTCGAAGCCCCCTTCACAGTGGCGTATATGACCGAGTAAGCCTCTTGTCTGCATACATCCTCTTTTACATAAGCAGCCAGTGAAACTGTGCCGTCGCCCACATTGCTCATTTCTCCGGTCATGGAAACAAACAGAGGACTCTTTACTATCCCTGTCACGGTATATTCCTTGTATTTGTAGTGTTTGACCGTTCCCTTGTAATCTTCGTTGTCTTTGCTGATGTTCACTGTTTCGCCGACGGCGTGTTTCTTTCCGTAGGCATTGGGCACTTCGATGACGCATTCGTTATCCTTCTCGGGAAGCCGACCTGACAGAAGTTCAAAATTATTGATGCAGGAGCCGCTTTTTTCTTTGTTGAAATCCACGCCGAAAACTCTGGTCACATAAGTCTCTTCGCCTCCCGTCTCCATCTGTACATCTTCCATGTGCATGGGGACAGCATCGCTGATATAATCCAGTTCCTTCATGGCCTGCGCATCTTTTTTCGTCAGCCCCAGATTGCACTGGACTTCCACATCATAAGCATTCTGTGCATTATAATATTCCGCTGCGTTTTCCTCCATGTCAGGAGCAGTCGCAAGGAGCCCTGCAAGAAATCCTGTGCCGATGGCTACTATGCCGAATATAGACAGGAATCTTGAAAGGCTGTGCTTTATTCCTCTGCGCGTCAGCTTGGAAAAAGTCCGGCTCATTACCATTCTATCCTTTCGATCGATACAGGTTCTTCATTTGTTTCCGAGGAAAGGGCCCTTCCGTTTTTGATGGTTATGACCCTGTCCGCCATAGGCTTTATAGCCTGATTGTGCGTTATTACTATTACAGTCTTTCCAGTGGATCTGCATGTGTCGTACAGCAGTTTGAGGATGACCTTTCCTGTGTTGTAGTCAAGAGCTCCCGTCGGTTCATCGCAAAGCAGTATCTTCGGGTTCTTTGCAAGAGCTCTTGCGATGGATACCCTCTGCTGTTCGCCGCCGGAAAGCTGCGCCGGGAAATTGTCTTTTCTGTCTCCCAGACCTACCTGTTCCAGCACCTGTTCCGGAGAAAGAGGCTCCCTGCATATCTCCGACGCCAGCTCGACGTTTTCCAGAGCTGTAAGATTCTGCACCAGATTGTAGAACTGAAACACAAAGCCGACATCGTACCTTCTGTACCCCGTCAGTTCTTTATCGTTGAAACTGTTCACAGTCATGCCGTCCAGGACAACCTGTCCTTCATCGCAGCTGTCCATGCCTCCCAGTATATTCAATAACGTAGTCTTGCCCGACCCGCTGGGTCCAACCACTACACAGAATTCGCCTTTTTCAACACTGAACGACATCTTGTCCAGCGCAGCTATAGTCTGATCGCCCATATGATAATATTTGCTTACTTCATCAAATGTTATATACCCTGCCAAATCGGACTCCTTTCCGGATCATCCCTTAGAATATGTATGTTCTGTCATTATATCACATTTCTACTTGACGTAACCCCATATGTTCTGCATAATTATAAATTGGGAGAAGAAACGTGAACAAAAATAACAGACTTATCAATATTATCGTCATGTCTCTGGCCATAGTGCTGATGACATCGGCACTGGCCTCTGCCGCCGTTGATTCCAACTCGGATGTCAAGGTAAAATGCAAAGGCGCCATCGTAATGGATGCAAAAAACGGGAATGTTCTCTATGACAAGAACGGGTATGAAAGATTCTATCCGGCCAGCTGTACAAAATTGATGACAGCCCTGGTCGCTCTTGAAAACTGCGACGACCTTTCTAAGGTAGTAACAGTGTCCCACGAAGCCGTGTACGGGATCGACCCGGAATCCAGCCATATCGCCCTTGAAGAGGGCGAAAAAATAACCATGGAGCAGGCACTGTATGGTCTTCTTCTTGCATCTGCAAACGATGCGGCGGTAGTCATCGCCGAGGAGGTCGGAGGCAGCATCGACGGTTTTGCCGACATGATGAACAAAAAAGCCAAAGAACTGGGACTCACCGGCACTCACTTCGTCGACCCTCACGGGCTTTACGATGCAAATCATTACACTACGCCGAGAGATCTGGCAAAGATAATGGATGCATGCCTGGACGATCCGCAGTTCGTAAAAATATTCAGCACACTGAAATACACCATCCCAAAGACCAACAAAGCGAAAAAGCGTGTTCTTTACAATAACCATCGTATGGTAAAATACAAATACGCTTATCACCCGGCCGTCATCGGCGGCAAGAGCGGTTACATAACCAAGTCCGGGTTCAATCTTGTATCTTAACTTCCAGAGATTTTGACACTCAAAGTGAAAACCAGGCTAAAATCCAGTATGGATCCTTGCCTGGTTCTTTGTTTACTTTACGTCCAGAAATGTCAGTATCTCGTCGTATGATCTGCCACTTCTGGAGAAGGCATCCAGCAGTTCTGAGTTCTGCATCTCCTCCTTCTTCTTCATGAGTTTTTCCAGTTCATCGACTGCGGCGTCATATTTCTTCTT
>JAYFPY010000033.1:0-3650 GCA_034927505.1 Eubacteriaceae bacterium | reverse complement strand
ATGCCAGAGTGTCTACAGACCAAGAAGAGCAGGAGAATTCGCTGGATAATCAAATCAAACATTATGAAAATCTCATCCGGAACAATCCGGCGTATGATCTGGCCGGTATATATCATGACTTTGGGATTTCCGGTTTTAAGGGAAAGCGACCCGGGTTCCAACGGATGATGGAAGATGCTCGGAATGGGAAAATGGATAAATACAGAAGGCAAGTTCGAAACAGAGGTGAACTTCCTTCATATTCTTATGTAAGGGAAAGTACCGTTGCCAGATATTCAAATCCACTCTCGGCTCTTATGCAGGTTATGTCGCCTGACAGCACTTGCATTCTCCCGGTTATTATCAGACCTTTTGTCAGGTTCTGATATTCTTCCCCCTTTTGATCTTCTGCTGTCTGTAAGACTCTTGCTCCTTGTCTTTCTGTGTACAGATACAAGCTCCATTTCATCCATGTACCGCTGCACTACCGGTCGACTGGCTTCCTTAACTGCTTACGTAAAAAAGCGGATCCCCTCCTATGAAAGAAGGGGACCCGTATGATTGTTTGATTATTATTTATTCTTATAGATTTTACTTTTGTGTTCCAAGCGTTATGTGGGAATTAGCCGATTTAGTATTTATGATACTCTGCGCTATCGTCGATGTGCATTTCCCGCCGTAGTCAACTACGAGGTTAGTGTCCGCATTCGTTGAAGCATCTGTAAAACAACTATCGTATGAGACCGTTGGATTTGCGTTTATAGTCATATCGCCTGTTAAAGCACTGCATCCATAGAAAGTAAATCTCATATCCGTAACACTGCTCGGTATAGTAGTGGCGGATGTTAAGCTGCTACAGCCCTCAAATGTGCTGCTCATATCAGTAACGCTGCCCAGTATTGCAGGTGCTGCTTTCAAGCTGCTGCAACCGGAAAAAGTGTAATCCATATATTCTACATCGTTTGGTATAGTAGTAGGTGCTGTTGTCAAGTTTTCGCAATCAGAAAATGTACCATTCATAGTCGTCACCTTGATCGGTATTTTAGGCGCTGTTGTCAAGCTGACGCAGCCAGAAAACGTGCAATCCATATCTGATACATTGTCAGGTATCTTGGGTGCTGTTGTCAAGCTGACGCAGCCAGAAAACGTATAATCCATATCTGATACATCGTTTGATATAGTAGTAGGTGCTGTTGTCAAGTTTTCACAATCAGAAAATGTAGACTCCATAATCGTTACCTTGTCCGGTATAGTAGGTGCTGCTGTCAAACTGTTGCAGCCCTCAAATGTGGAAGTCATATCTTCTACACTACTCGGTATTGCAGGGGCTGCTGTTAGGTTACTGCAGTCCTTAAATGTGGAAGTCATATCATCTACCTTGCTCGGTATCTTAGGCGCTGTTGTCAAGCTGCCGCAATCCTCAAATGTGTACCTCATATTCGTCACATTGCTTGGTATTACAGGGGCTGATGTCAGGTCGCCGCATCCATAAAAAGTGGCACCCATATCTGTCACATTGCTTGGTATTTCAGGTGCTGCAGTCAGGTCGCTGCATCCATAAAATGTGGAAACCATAGTTGTGACACTACTCGGTATTACAGGGGCTGACACCAAATTACTACATCCTTCGAACCAGCTATCCATATCAGTAGTTGCTACGGTACTTGCTATAGTTGCCTTTTTTATACTTGTACGGTTTTTATGCCACGGTGTTTGTACAGTGTCAATGGCCATCACCTGCGTGTTTCCGCTTCCGGTTATTGCCAATCCTCCATCTGAGTAGAGTTTTGCCACAACTGCGCTAGTTGCAGTGTGTTTGTTATAGCTTTCCGGTTCTATCTGATTTACAGCTCCTATGTTCCATGAAGCTATGACAGTCATGGCTGGCTTTGAAGGCTGAACCGGAGTTGCTGCTTTATTTGTAGTCTTTGAACATGTCTTTGAGTATTTACCCCAGACAGTCTTCTTCCCGGATTTCTTATATGCCCTTATCTTGAAGCTGTATTTAGTGCCGGCTTTGAGTTTCTTCACGGTGTATTTGGTCTTCGAGTAACCTTTGATAGCCTTTACCTTTTTGTATTTCTTGCCTACTTTTTTATAGACACAATAGTATTTGGCACGTTTTGCCTTGCTCCATTTAAGGCTTATAGACGTTGTCGTAACCTTATAAGCTTTAACGCCCTTCACTTGTGCCGGCTTTGCAGCGGCTGATGCGGTCATCGGCATCATGGTCACTGTAAGCATAACAGAAAAAATAACAGCAAGAACTATTTTCGTTTTGCTGCAAGTCTTAGTTTTCATAGTACATCCCTCCCTAATATAATATACTCAAACAATCCCTTTCAAATATTATACACCCATATTACTAAAGATACAGAAATATTTTATAAATTTGTATTATTGCTCTTTTTGCATACTAAAAAACTGAGGTCGCTGGACAGTCTTTTTCCTCAACAAGCAGGGAGAGCAATCCTTCCTCAGTTTCTGTTAAAATAAGCACGATAGTTCTTAATCCAGAGAGGCAATTTCTCAACAGAAAGAACAGTGCTTTCTTTATTAACAATATAGACAATTCCCGGGCAAATGTCAACGATTAAAGGGAAAATTCTTCTTGCTTTTTGCATCGCTGTGTGATAGATTGATATTAGAAGTAGATTGCTGTGGGGGTTTTATACCCCCCATATAATCATAGTCTTTCGAGACAGAGATTAATAGCAGTGTATCTACTTTTGTTTTATCTGCATAAAAAAAGAAGGGTTTCAGATGCTCGATGCAGAAACTGCCGCCGATCCAACGTCCGATAACGTGTCGTACTCTCCTTCTTTTAATGATAATACAACACCCGGTAATGCAAAAAACAAGGAGAGGTGCGATCTGACAAGGGGAAGAATTAAGGTCGTTGATTCCCGGCTGAATATCTGATAAACTAATAATAGAAGTTGAGCGAGGACTGTTCTGCCCATTGTATGATGGTATAGACTGCCCCAGGACCTCAGCTTCTTTTTTTTCTTCCAAAGTCACAGTGATCCATCGTTGATTTTTCCAAGCTACTCTTATATACTGATAATAGAAATGGGGGTACGGCCTTGAACAGCCGGGCCAGCTTGACTGGTAGCTCCTATTTCTTTCATGTTATAACCGGACTTAGTGTAAAGTTACAGTGGGGAAAAAGAAAAATAAAAAATAAGAGCAACAACTTTTATGATATGATTTAATTACTAACATAAATATATTAAAAAAGGAGTGCTCTTATGAATAACATTATACCGTTTATTACAGAAATTATCACTACCGAAACCAATAATAATTTAAAAAGACTTATTGAAGAAAAGCAAGACATATCTCAATTTATCATTGAGACAAAAAAGGCACTTGATACCGTAGGTGTCAACATCGTCAAAGATGTGCTTGAGTTCCTGGATGAGACAGTCAGAGAAAGCGATAGCCGTAAGCAGGAATGGCATGTACATGAGAAAAAACCTAATACGCTGGCGACCACATTTGGTGAAGTTCATTATGTGAGGACTTATTACAAAAATAAGCATGACGGTAGTTACGCAAGTCTTTCGGACGAGATGGTGGGCATAGAAGCCCATGACAAGATGGATCTGTCATTGAAAGCGAAATGTATTGAGGGAGCAATAAAACATCCATACCGGCAAAGCGGGAAG
>JAYFPY010000046.1:0-12527 GCA_034927505.1 Eubacteriaceae bacterium | reverse complement strand
TCAGGTGTAAATGTAGTAGAATTAAACTGATCCATAATTGTGACCTCCTTAGTAGGTTTTATGTAGTAACTTAATTCTACCAGAGAATCCTTTTATGGATCACCTTTTTTTCAGTTGTTCAATTTCATTTTACAATTAACCATTATTTTTCTTTTGATCATCCCTCTTTTCTCCTCTCTTTCATTTTCTCCCCATAATGTGAAGAGATATATAAGTTCCCCGATAAGTATAGTTTTATAATACTATATTCGCATATGCTTTTTGCAGTTATTTGCCAAACTGTCATTGACTCTTCGGTAATTGTGCTTTGGCTCTAAAGATGCTATTCTATAATCAAAATGATCACCCCCGATCGTTGAACAAGAATCAGATGAGGTAAGAAAATGAGCTTTGCAGAAATATTGAATAGATATATTACGCAGCTTGACTGCTCGGCAAAAGACCTTGCTGCAGCATCAGGCCTTTCGAGCGCAGTCATCAGCCGCTACCGGTCAGGGGAGCGGCAGCCTGAACTGAACAGTACGCAGGTGGAAAAGCTGATCGCCGGGATAACAGTGCTGTCTGATGAAAAACACATTTCTGATATTACCCGCAGATCTGTTTTATCATCATTTGAATTGGCTCTGCACACTGTGCAGTATGATTATTCAGCTCTGGTGAATAACCTGAATACTATCATATCTCTTTTGGGAATAAGCAATACCGAGCTGTCGCGATCTCTGAATTTCGACGCTTCCTTTCTGTCGCGTATCCGTTCCGGTCAAAGACGCCCTGCCGATACAGAGGCTTTCATAAACGGAGTGTGCCGGTTCATTGTACGCCGCTGCACCGGGGAAAAAGAGCTGAGCATCATCGCCGATCTGACAGAGACCGATGTAAGCCGGATCGCAGCAGATTCAGTTCGTCTTAAAGAACTATCCCAATGGCTGTCTTCCGGCAGGACAGAACCTCAGGACTATATGAGTGATTTCCTAAAGACACTGGATGCTTTTGATTTGGATGAATATATCCGCAGCATCCATTTTGATGAATTGAAGGTGCCGACCATGCCCTTCCGGCTTCCGACTTCAAAACGGTATTACGGTATCGAAGAAATGAAACAGGGGGAATTGGATTTTTTCAAATCTACGGTATTGTCAAAATCAACAGAACCGGTTTTTATGTGCAGCGATATGCCCATGGAAGATATGGCAGAAGACATTGAATTCGGGAAAAAATGGATGTTTGCCATTGCTATGTCTCTTAAAAAAGGACTCCATTTGAATATAATACACAACCTTGATCGCCCTCTCAAAGAAATGATGCTGGGCCTTCAGAGCTGGATCCCTATTTATATGACAGGGCAGGTATCGCCCTACTATCTCAAGGGGGTCCAGAACAATGTCTACTGCCACTTCAACTACGTATCAGGTACAGTCGCCCTGACCGGCGAATGCATCAACGGCTATCACAACAAAGGGAAATACTATTTGACCAACAATAAAGACGATGTGGCTTATTACAGGGAAAAATCCTCCGAGATTTTATCTAAGGCTGCTCCTTTGATGAGGATCTACCGCAAAAATAACGAAACCGCTTTCAATGCCTTTTTGAAAAATGATGTGATGACCGGCGGTGATCGCCACAATGTATTATCTTCATTGCCGCTGTATACCATTTCAGACGAATTATTGTCTAATATATTGAAACGTAATTTTCTATTCGATATCGACGGCGAAAAAGTACTCGCGGCAGTCAAACAGCAGAAGCACTTTATTGAAACGCTTTTACAGGATAATTCTCTGTTCGATGAGATCCCGGAAATATCAAAAGAAGAATTCAAAGAACATCCCATGTCGGTTTCTCTTTCCGGTATTTTTTACGATAAAGAAATCACTTATACCTATGATGAATATCTGGAACATCTGGATCTCACCCGCCGATTCGCGGAAAGCCATCAGAATTACAATATGAAACCGGACAAGGGGCAGGCTTTTCGAAACATCCAGATCACAATGCGCGAAAACAAATGGGTGATGATCTCAAAGAACAAAGCTCCGGTCATCCACTTTGTCATACATCATCCGAAGATGGTGGAAGCCTTCAACAATTTTACAGCACCAGTATTTGAAGAAGTGTGATACAGTATGCATCGTCTCCATACAGACAAACATATTTTCTTCTCTCCTACGCTATACAATTTCGATATGATACTATAACAATATAGCTATACAAGTATTTATACAATTGCTTGAATGAATTGTCAGAATGTTGTTATAATAAAAGTGCACTATAACAACAGGAGGTGATTCTATGTTCAAGAATCTCAAAGAAGAAGCTGCAAGCTTCAACCCCGTTCGTTCTCTGATCGCAGTTATTGCGGTCATCGCTATCACTTATCTTCTGGCTTTCACCCTGCTGCCCGACAAAGCAGGCGATCTAAAAGCCTGGTCGCTGCTTCCGGCGATCTTTCTGATCGTGTACATCTTCATAACCAAGAGGATACTGGAATCTTTGATTTTAGCATCTGTTATGGGGTTCATCATGATCTCGCACACAGGAAACATTCTTTCTACTTTCAGTGACACTTTGGTGAAAGTCATGATGTCGGAGGATATTGCATGGCTGATCATTGTATGTGGCCTTATGGGCAGTATAATCAGCCTTATCGAAAGATCGGGCGGAGCATTTGCCTTCGGTGAATGGGCTGCTACAAAAGCGAAATCCAGAAAGACAGCCCTCATGTGGACCTGGGTCCTTGGAATCATTATTTTCATCGACGATTATCTTAATTCACTGACTGTGGGATCGTGTATGACGTCTCTCACAGACAAACACAAAGTGCCCAGAGAATTCCTATGCTACGTTGTAAGTTCAACGGCAGCTCCTCTGTGTGTGCTTATCCCTATCTCCACCTGGGCAGTATTCTGCGGTAGACTTTTGGAGTCCAACGGCTGGGCCACCAAGGGCGACGGTCTGCTCTATTTCATCAAAACAATTCCTTTCAACTTTTACGGCTGGGCAGCTGCGCTGCTGGTCCCTATCATCGTTCTTGGGATCATACCTATTTTCGGACCAATGAAAAAAGCTGAGAAGAGGGTCGCCGAAGGAGGGCCTCTGGCTCCTCCGGGATCGGAAAAGATCGACATACATGCCGGTGCCGAAGAGGCAAAGATGCCGGACAAACCAAAGATGATAAATCTTTTTGTTCCCATTATCGTTCTGGTCGCCAGTACAATAATCTTTGATGTCGACATGCAGATGGGCGTACTTTGCACTTTGGCATTTATGTTTGTTTTCTATCTGATACAGAAAGTAATGAGCGCTGCAGAGTTTGCAGATGTGTGCGTCAAAGGTATCCAGAATATGATCCTGCCGCTGATGCTGATGGTCCTGGCTTTCCTCTTTGCAGAAGTCAACAGCCAGATCGGATTCACCAAATATGTGATCGAGTCGGCAGCCAATATCATGACGCCGGCACTGATGCCTTTCGTTATATTCCTGGCATTGTCAGTTACAGAGTTCATCACTGGTACAAACTGGGGCATGTACATCATCGCCCTTCCTATCGTGATCCCGCTGGCCATGCAGATGGATGTGAATATGGCCCTGGCTGTGGGCGCCGTCCTGTCGGCCGGAGTCCTGGGAAGCCACTGCTGTTTCTACTCGGACGCCACTATTCTTACCTCGGCAGCCTGCGGCTGCGACAATTTCCGACATGCATTTACGCAGATGCCTTTCGGACTTCTGGCAGCTCTGTTTGCCGCAATAGGTTTCCTCATTGCAGGATTCGTTTGCGCATAACTTAAATACAAAGCAATCGGCGGAAAGCCATATCGCTCCCCGCCGGTTTTTGTTTTGATGTTATTCTATCTGACTTTTATACTCTTGACCCCTGTCCAATTGCTGTAAACTCTCTTGCCGTTTACATCTCCAAGAGCTACCAGTATTTTCCGGCACTTTTCAAATCTCGCAGCCGGTTTTTCTATATCTTTTTTCGTGTGCATCCTACACCACCCTGCGTCCGGATGCAGTTTCAAAATGGTACTTTACTATTCCCAGATCGGTCTTTGTACAAAACCCTTTGCCTTTGATCTTTGCCTCTGCCGAATCTCCTTCAAGTGTGAAATAGAATTTCTGCTGGTTCATAGCTGTAGGCGCCGCCAAAGCTGCGTCAATGCCTTTTCCGAACCAGTCCGGCATATCATCTGCACAGTTGCAGACTTCCTCTAGCGGCTTGTTTTTATGGCTTACGCCCTGAGTCTCGCCGTATCCAAGAGCGATAATGCATACCTGCTTTTCCCCTTTATCCACTTTTGCTGCACTCTTTCCGTGAGTAAGGGCCACCCAGCATGTGTTCAGCCCCAGTTCCTGTGCCTTCAACACGATGCGTTCGCCCTGATACCCGGCCTTTTCTTCCAAGTCCGGCGCCTTAGTCCCCACCAGCGCGATGTAGTTTTCCACGCCGCTGAATTTTCCGTAATGTGCCATCAGACTGCCAAAACATTTTGGCTCGTCGAAAATGATCTGGATGTTCAGCCCGGAAGCTAAATTGCACTCATCGACCAGGTCCAAAAGGATCTTTCTCTTGTCTTCTTCTATTTTCTTGTCCATATACTGTCTTACGCTGTGACGACTTTTCATGATATCCATGTGATGCCTCCTTATTTTATAGCGGTTCAATCGTTTGAACCATTATACCACTGCCTGCTATCAATAAAACATTGGTAAAGATAATCAAGATGGATGGTGCTGCCAATATATCAGTACATAAATTGGTGCGTTTTATCTCATCTGCGTTGATGTATGGTTCAATGATTTTTGCCATTTTAGTAATTGTACTTTTTGCCGCTTCCATTTGGGCCTGCAAAAACAATTATTTCCGGCTTCTTCGAATCACTCATATTCTCTCCTGCCATCCGGATATTCTAAATATGCCTTTTTTAATTCTTTATCAAATTTAGCGATGGGCACTCCCTTGATTTTTTTTATTTCATTATCAATGCGTACAGCTTCTCTAAAACGTTCCGTAAGTTCTTCGTCTGATACTCCACACATAGAATCTAATTCATTGTACTTTTTCATATCAAAATTTCCTCCTTTTTTATGTTATACAACATTTGAACCGATTTGAAACTAATTACATTCGAATCTATCCGGTCCTGAATTTGTGCCGTATGCATCTGAAATAGAGGATGATCCCCTGCCTGCTCATGTTCATGATCAGAGATTCTGTGGCGGCGCCGACTGCCTGGATCGCATTCAGCAGCACGTAGTAAGCTCCGAAAAGGAAACTGGTGCACAGCAGGATCTTTACGAAAGTCACGCCGTAGGAAAACGCCCTTGGTTCGGTAACGAAAGCACCTGCGATCTGATTCGTTGTTTTTCATTGTCGCGACTCCTGCCTGCAGATCGTTAGATCCCGGCACGTACTTTTTCGAGCAGTACGATAAGCTGCTTTCTCTCCTCCGCAGTAATGTCATCCGGCAGCATTCTTTCCGCCGATCCTCGAATCTCCATACGTGTACGTGGCTGCTTGCCTATTTATCCGCAGGCGTCTCAAATCTTTTCTTGTCTTTGTACATTTCTTCATCAGCCAATTTGATCAAAGCCTCGGCATCATTCATGTCCATGCAGATCTTCGAAGCAACTCCGATGCTTAACGATAAAGTGAAAGGCTCATTGCTGTCATGTGATATTCTATCGACTTCCCTGTTGACCGCATTTTTTAGATCGTCGATTTCTGCCCGGCTCTGATCCACGCCGGCTATGATGAACTCAGCTCCTCCATACCTGCAGAGATATGGTCTTCCACTCATCGATCCGCAGGCTTTTTTAAGCGCTTCTGCTGCATAGACTAGGGCGCGGTCGCCCATACTATGACCGTATTCGTCATTTACTTTTTTGAAAAAATCAAGGTCCATCATGATAACAGTCAATTCTACAGGTCGCTGTACATGAAACTCAAGGAACCCCTCAAGTCCACGTCTGTTATTTAATCCTGTCAGTACATCTGTCAGCACCTGCCCAACTTTGCCGTTCTGCACAGCAATGAAAACCATCAGAATAGAAATAGTTACGCCCGCCTGTATGATCGTCATGCCATAGAATTTCATCTGCAGCACACTGGCAATGAGGGGCGCGATTACGAAAGACATGAACGGCGTCATCTCACGGCGCTTTGCCGCACTGCGCTCATGGACCACTTTATAAATTACAGCCGCCATAGGCAGCAGCAGATAAAATCCGCCAACGATCCAGTGCATATATATTCCATAGTCCCTGTGATATATGTTGTTATGATCGATCATAAAAAGAAAATGTGTGATTGGATTTGAAACTGCTGCCACAGTGAACAGCATCAGCGGAAGAGCCAGCACAAAAGAGAGCCTCCTGCTGAAAGTCAGTCTGAGTTTTTCTAATACATACATAGTCCAGCACCATGCGATAAGGACCAGCATTTCTACATATAACATGTTGCTTATTTGCAGTATTGTCCCTGCCCCCTCAAACTCCCGGCCATTAGTCACACCTGCTATAATATCAAAAATGCAAAACAGCACTGTTGACAGTATCATATAACCAAACAGCTTTATTTCTCTCGACTTATATCCAAACTTTGCTTTCATCTGATATTTCAATACCAGCAAAATAGCAATACATATAATGTTTGTTTCTAAATAATAAGCAACTTCCATCTAACGGATCTGTTCTCCTTCATTCCTGCGATACTATGCGGTATCATTTTTGTTTCACCCTGATTTCCCTCTGATTTCTCGGTTTGATTTTCTGAATATTCGTTATTCTTTTACGTTTATATCATACAATATTTCACTCACTGTGTCGATACCTTTCATTATACCATGGCCGATTCCCCCTCACATTTGCGCACTGCAAAAAGCTATATGCCGGGCTGACAGAAATTCTTTTATAAATAGGATTATTTCGGTTGACATAGACTGTCATAGTATTGTATAATCTGTCTTGTTGCGAATTAGAAAGACGCATCATTCCGAGGTAGCTCAATGGTGGAGCAACCGGCTGTTAACCGGTAGGCTGTGGGTTCGAGTCCCACCCTCGGAGCCAATTAAAACAGTGCTGCACCACGGCGCACAGCATCAGATCCGCCGGCGTGGCGGAATTGGCAGACGCCCGGGACTTAAAATCCCGTGGGTAGTAATACCCGTACCGGTTCGACCCCGGTCGCCGGCACCATTTATATAACAACCCATAATATCGCGGGGTAGAGCAGTTGGTAGCTCGTCGGGCTCATAACCCGGAGGTCGTAGGTTCAAATCCTATCCCCGCAACCAAGTAATTGCAACGGTTTCAGCAGTTTCAGCCGAAACCGTTTTTTATTACAATAAAGGAAATTCCGGCTCAAATATCGGAGTGGATACTGGTCAAAATATGCCACAATAAGCAAAAAACCACTCCGATATCGATGGTGCGAATTTCTATGGGCAAGTAAGTCAGGTGATCACCTACTAATTTCTATTTTGATTCTCCATTTCTTTTTCTTAAATTCTTAAATTGCAATTTCTCTGCAAACCATGATAGAGTACAATGGTTAGTTGTAAAATGAAATTGAACAACTGAAAAAAAGTGATCCATAAAAGGATTCTCTGGTAGAATTAAGTTACTAAATAAAACCTACTAAGGAGGTCACAATTATGGATCAGTTTGATTCTACTACATTTACACCTGACAGGCAAGTAAGCGTCAAACCGTAAGCACATCCTAAAGTGAGATAATAGCATGGCTAATTGTTCACAAAGGTGGAAGTGTAAAGTAATAGCGTAACAGCCTAAACTATTACGCTACAAAGCATGACTTTCGTGATGCCTCAGAAATTACCTTGTTTTATGAATGCAAAGTTATATTTATCTCAAGAAATCGTCCAGATTTTTTTGAAGACATTTTAGATCAATATCTGCATGTACTCTTTTACCAATAGAAACTCCGCCTATATCTCTCACATTTTCATCATATGCCTCTGAGTTAGCCGGGCCGATTCCTAGCTGTTTATACAATGGTGCTTTTTTAAAGTCATCCGCATATGGCATTGGAAAATCATATTCGAAAAGATGCTTTAAATAGTGATCCATAAAAATAGTTCCATATTTCCTGCATCTATACACAAGATCAAGATCTAATGTTACAGTACATATTGCATCTTCTTGTTCTGCTTCCCACACACAATTGCCTTCAGGTGTTATTACCTGTGAATGTCCATACAGATGTGTGCTGTTGAAATACCCCGTACCGTTTGTACACACCATATATGCCTGATTCTCGAGAGCACGGGCATAATGTATATGCTGATTAAGTTTGAAAAGTTCTTCCGGATCCATGGTGAGTTTTACTAAAACCTCTGCACCCATCAAAGTTTCATTCCTCGATATTTCAGGGAAATTCAAATCATAACATATCTGTACGCCAATTTTTGTGTTCTTCTCCGGTATATCGAATACCAGATATTCTCGCCCCGGTTCTGCCGCATCTTCACCAGGTCTCCATGGAGCCATCTTCCTGTACTTGCCTATGATTTCTCCATCAGGATTAAATACAATAGCCGTATTATAGAACCTTCCTTCCGGCAATTCTCTATCCACTTCATACATCGTACCCGGGATAAAATAGATGTGGTGATTTTTTGCTATTGTTGAAAAATAATCTGTTATTGCGCCCGGAATAGTATCAGGGGTGAAAGCTTCTATTTTTATTTTTTTATAATGTTTTCCATCCGATGCAATTTCAATAGGCAAAATAACTTGTGCTTCCAATAATGCATTCAATATTAATTCGTTCTCACTATTAACATGTAGGTTCAAATCCTATCCCCGCAACCAAGTAATTGCAATGGTTTCAGCGCTTTTCGCTGGGACTGTTTTTTTATTGGAATCAATAAAATTTCGACTCAAATATCCTCTTCAACATAGTCTTCCAGTCTGAACAGGCAGTACAGCGGCAGACTCCACACACGTGTCCCGCCATCCATATTGTCTCCAACATTTTTCATGGAAATTTTGAACGCGATCTTCGGCTTGTAACGGCTGTCGAATAGCCATAGGCTTTTCGCCTTTGTATTGTCTGCGGACTTGACTTCTATCGGGATCATCCGTCCTCCGCATTCGATGACAAAATCAATTTCTGCGTTATTCTTCGTCCTCCAGAAATAACTGTTTATGTCCATGGCCACAAGCTGCGTCATGACATAGTTCTCTGCCAACGCACCTTTGAAATGAGCATACTCCGCCGAGTCTCCGTCGAGGATCGTCCTGTGATCCAGACCCGACTTTCTCCGAAGGAGCCCGATATCTGACATGTACACTTTGAAATAAGTCGCGTCTTTCATGCCCGCGAGCGGTAGCTCCGGTTTCTCGACAAGGTGAAGCCGGTAAGCAAGTCCTGAGTTCACGAGCCACTGAAGAGAATCTTCCAAGTCTTTTGAACGCGCACCCTTTCTAACATGTGAGAAAATAAATTTATTGTTTTCGCGTGCGATCTGCGTCGGTATAGAATCCCATATGAGGCTGATCCTGTTTGCGTCCGTGTTCGATGTGTATTTCCCGAAATCGTCCCTGTAATCTTTTAGGATCCGCTCCTGCACTTCTTCCGCTTCACTGTAACTATGCGTATTGATCCACGTCTGCACTGCCTCGGGCATCCCTCCGACGATGTAGTAATTCTTCAGGTACTTTTCCATCGGAGCTGTATAGAGTTCCGGGATCTTCCGGCCAAGCGGCAGCTTCTTCAGCCCTTCGATGTATTTCTCCCCACCGTCGGCACAAACGAATTCCGAAAAGCTCATCGGATGCATTTCGAGTCGGTCGACTTTTCCCACAGGGAAAGAGAACACCTCGTCATCGCTGCTCACATTTCCTCTGAGCACAACGCCTAAAAGTGACCCTGCCGCTATGATATGAAGCTGTTCCATATTTTCGCAGAAATACTTCAAAGACGAGATTGCTCTCGGACACGCCTGTATCTCATCAAAGATCACCAGAGTTTTTCCGGGTACTATCTCTCTTCCAAGGATAACGCTCTCAAGTTCATTCACGATCCTATCCGTGTCAAAGTCATAATCGAATACTGACCTCAACCCGGCGTTGCCATCAAAATTGAAATACGCAAAGTCTTCGAACTCGTCCCTCGCGAATCGATCTATTATATATGTCTTTCCGCACTGCCTTACTCCGGATAACAGAAGAGGTTTTCTGTTCTTCTTTCCCTTCCACCGGATCAGCTCAGCTGTGATATCTCGTTTCATAAGCGCCTCCTTATTGAAATCATAGCATTTCAAAAGGGAAGTCGTCAACGAAAACTGCGTTTTTCGACCGAATAAATGTATTTTAACTGCGTTTTTCGACCGAATAATGCAGTTTTTTGTGCGTTAGAGCAACAAACAAGGTCGATCTCATCCAGCATCATCTCACTGCTTCATCATACTTCTCTCCGGAGGAAGCATTCTCATTGCCAATGATTCTTTTAATTCTTTACTATACTGCATGATATCAGTTTCTTCCTTGTGATGCTTTAATACTACCACACAGGGCTATCTCCTTTTCACCTTTTCTATTTTCACTTCATTTATGCTGTCGGAAAATTCCATCATGTAAACACTATCATCCGTTAATGTAAAGCCGAAGGTGCTGTCATTTTCAGCAACATCATCCTTATCACAATCATAGTCAGTAAGCCTATAATGTTCCATTATTACTCCCGATGTGTTCAACTGCGTCACCCAGTAAAGATGTCCGTTATCGATCTCTATGGTATCGTGATACGCATAGCTTTCATCGCCCATGGTGAATAACGATTTGATTTTTTTGTCGCCCGGGCAGAATGTCCCGATATCTTCTGTGCCGGAATCCTTCGCAGAATAGTACAACGCATACTTATCTGCCCGGGTATCATATGATACCGTATAGACTGCGTCCATCTTCTCCGGCATTTCTATTCTTTCTCTGCCTCCGCTCTCCAAATCTATTTTCAGAATCGTATCGGCATCAGAATCAACATATGCAATCAACGTATTTTCTTTTACTTCTAATGTGCTTATACCATTCCCTGTTGATTCTGCCTGATATAACGTCCCGGTTCCTCCGCCTGCAAGATCATATTCTTCTATTTTTGCCTTGCCACCCGAACGATCTGAAATCGTATAATACAGTTTCCCATTATATATCCCCATCTGCTTATTTTGAAGGTTGTTTTCGTCACTCTCAATAGTGTTTATCGTTGTCACCTTCCCGGCATTCCTGTTATACACTTTATAATCATAATGGTTATCGTATTCCTCAACCCACGCGGCATAGTCGCCATCAGCACAAAGATACCAAATGCTTGTGTTTTCAACTTTATAAACTATGTTGAGCTTATCCATCGCATCGCTTGCAGAGAATGTATATGCATCGTCTCCATACCGGCTGGTCAGTACATAATACGTGTCGTCACTGACTGCCATAAGGCAAGGCAGTTTGCCCTCATCATCAAATACCGCCTTCGCTTCAGCAGGATTTGAAATATTTTTAGAACTGCCGCATCCGACTCCGATGATCATCAATGCAAAAACCAATATTATCAAAATTCCTATTTTCTTCATTTCTCTTACCTCCCGACACCTTCAAAACTCATATCATACTAATCTATTTTACATATTGTTTTGTTTTCTCTTGATTCTTAGATATAAAACAATTGCGACAAATCCTAACAGAACCACTATTATCACAACAACACCAATAGCTTTTGCCGATATGCCTTCTTTTGCATTGTATAGTATAGAGTATTCTCCATTCACTTCCTTCATTCAAAACGAACAATTTATACCTTTCACTTTATCTATAATACTTGGTTTTGTTTTGTTGTTAGTAATGATGTATTTATTATTATTGACGACTCGTTTCTTTGATAAAACGTATTCATCCCACAACACATCATCATATACCGGATCCTCTTTGTACACATTTACCAATTCCCCTTCTGCGTCGATTTCTACGCCATAATCAGAACGTGCTTTAAATAATAATAAATTATTGCCTTTCCACAGTATCCCGCTAAATTCTCCCTCTGTGTCAAATTTGTATGCCGAGGCATAGTTCATCTGTTTGTCATATATCCCAATAGTTTCATCAGAAAACATAATGGCAATATGTTCATCTTCCGAAACATCAACTGCAGTTATTGGTTCCTTCTTGGTTGAAATGCTGGTTTTTTCAACTTTATAGCCCTTATATATTTTACGCGCATCTTTTATATTGACTTTTTTTAAATTTGTTTTTTTCAATAACAACGAACTCTCCAAACAAAATGCGGTGCTTTGAAATATCAGACTGCTAAATATAATCATTATTGTGCTTATTCCTATAATTCTCAGTATGCTCATATTCATTGCCGGTTCTCCTTTTAACTCCGCCTGCCGGATCCATGCTTCTGACAGTCGTCCCCAGTTCATCCTGCAGGAATATGCTGCCGGATGTCTCACGAGTCTTGCCTGCACTTTCCATCCCAAACAGCAGTCCTTCATCGTCCCTTATGAAACTCTG